>JBNARI010000001.1:0-225232 GCA_049718765.1 Bacillota bacterium
ATACTCTACCAGACGTTGCCTTTGACGCTCCAGATTTCCCGCTCCGGCCTGTTTGGCTGAAGAAACCCGGGCATAAACAACAGCCCTGCGGCCGGAAGGCATGTCTTCTCCCAGGAGGCGCAAGATCTCGCTCCTGGGAAAACGCCTCTGGCCGGAGGGCGTGCGTATACAGCGTATCCTGCCCTCTTTCTCCCAGCGGCGCAGGGTTACAGGATGTACACCCAGTATTTCAGCGGCTTTACGCAACGGGTAGTGTTCTTCGAGTTCAAGTTTCATAATTTAAGTATAGCATTGATCAGGAAAGGAGCCAATTGTTGAATGGACCATCACAGGTAGAGGTCGCGCTCGCCTTGCTCGATGCGGTTAAGCCTGCGCCGGGTTTCCTCCCTTGTGGCCTCGTCGGGGATTTCCAGCAGGAACTGTTCGATCGCCTTTTCCCCCACTTCCCTCGTCTCGGGGGAAGCGTAGTCCAAGAGGTACTCCTTGAAGGTGAGTATGGCGTTTGGCTGACACAGGTTCTGGATGTAGCCGGTCTTGGCCAGCGCCATGAACCTGTCTCCAGTTCGGCCCCGCCTGTAGCAGGCTGTACAGAAACTGGGCAGGTAGCCCGACTTGGTTACGCTCCTTATCACCTCGTCGGGAGTGCGTTTGTCTTCCACCGCAAATTGGGAGGTGTCGCCTTCTTCTGGCAGTTCCCTGCGGTAGCCACCCACGCCAGTACACGAACCCGCGCTGATCTGGGAGATGCCCAGCCTGAACACCTCGTCCCTGAACCCTGGCCTTTCCCGGGTGGAAAGGATCATGCCAGTGTAAGGCACTGCAAGGCGGGTGACGGCCACGATCTTCTTGAACTCCTCGTCGCTCACTATGTGAGTGAACTTGCCAATGTCCACGCCTGTTGCTGGCCGCAGCCGCGGGAAGGATATGGTGTGGGGCCCTACGCCGAACTTCTCCTCCAGGTGCTTGGCGTGGAACAAGCAGGCCACCACTTCGTACTTGTAGTCGTACAGCCCGAACAGCACCCCAAGCCCCACATCGTCAATGCCACCCTCCATTGCCCTGTCCATGGCAGTAAGGTGCCAGTAGTAGTCTGCCTTGGGGCCAGAGTGGAGCTGCTCGTAGGTGGGCCTGTGGTAGGTCTCCTGGAACAGCACGTAGGTGCCTATGCCTGCCTCCTTGAGCTTCCTGTAGTTTTCCACGGTGGTGGCTGCAATGTTCACGTTCACCCGGCGGATGGAGCCGTTCTTGGAACGGGTGTCGTAAATGGTACGAATCACGTCCAGAATGTAGTCGATTGGGCAATTGACGGGGTCTTCTCCTGCTTCCAGCGCGATCCTCTTGTGCCCCATGTCCTCGAGGATGGACACCTGCTCCCTCACTTCTTCAAGGGTAAGCCGTCGCCTGCGGAAGGAGTTGGCGCGCCTGTATCCACAGTACTTGCAGTTGTTGACGCAATAGTCGCTCACGTAAAGGGGCGCAAAGAACACTAGCCTTTTTCCGTAGATCTTGTTCTTGATCTCATAGGCTGCGTCGTAGATTTCGTGGAGCAGTTCGGGGTCTTCCACCTGCAACAGCGCTGCAGCCTCAGATGGCTCGAGCCCTTTGGCCTCTCTGGCCTTGGAGATTATCTCGCGGACTCCGTTGGGGGAAACTTTGCGAGCGTCCTCGAGGATGCGGAAGATCTCTTCGTCGTGGATGAAGACGCCGTTGTTCATTTTCCATACCCTCCTGTAAGGCTCAAGGCCCGTCATTCAGGCATTGAGGTTTGTGCAGTTTAGCACGAATGCTGTTTGAATTATAATTGAAGTCGTACGGGAATGCAATCGCGTCTCTGGAGGGATCGCTTTGAGCCTCTTGGAGTTGAGGGGACTTGCGGTGGAAGTGGCCGGTAATTTGGTGCTCAAAGGGGTGGACCTTACCATAGGTAGGGGAGAAACCCACGTGCTTTTTGGGCCCAACGGGTCCGGGAAGACCACGCTCATCATGACTGTGCTGGGGTTTCCAAAGTACAGGGTGGTTTCAGGCCAAATCCTGTTCAAGGGGCAGGACGTGTCTGGTTTGTCTCTGGACCAGCGGATAAGGATGGGCATGGGAATTGCGTTTCAAAGGCCGCCAGTGGTACCAGGGGTGAAATTGAGGCAACTTGCAGAGCTTATTGGGCGCCACGACGGCTCCAAGTTAGAGGAGGCTGCCCGGGAACTCAGTGCCACCCACCTTTTGGACAGGTCTGTGAATGAAGGCTTTTCCGGCGGTGAGGCAAAGCGGTCTGAGCTCCTGCAGCTTCTGATGGCTGGGCCCGAGCTTGCGTTCATCGATGAGCCCGAATCGGGGGTGGACATCGAGAGCATTGCCATCATAGGCAACGCCATAAACAGGATCCTGGGTAAGACGAAGGTGAAGGCAGGAAGGAGCGCCTCGGCGCTCATCGTCACGCACACTGCCCATATACTGGACTATGTGAACGCAGAAGTTGGCCACGTCATGGTGGACGGCAGGATAGTGTGTTCGGGCAACCCCCGGGATATACTCAAGGAAATCAGAGCTCACGGGTTCAGGCGCTGCGAGGTGTGCAATGGCAATGAATGAGAGAATGCAAGAGCTAATAGCCAGGGCAAGAGCTGCTTCAGGGAAGCCCGCTGCCTACGGCCCCGACGTAGACCTGGAACTGTACAGGAGCGTGGCGGAGCACCAGCGGGTGGACGAGCTGAGCTCCCTGGAGAAGCAGATCAGGGAAGCAGCGTACATGGCTGGGATAGACCACCAGGTGGAGAAAAAGGCTGGCAGTTATGTGCAGGTGGACCATTCTGTGGTTTACCAGGCAATTCAGGAGGCCTACGTTGGCCAGCTAGAAATAACCTCCACTGAGGAGGCCCTTGGGCGCTACGACGGTTTGACCGAATACTGGTGGAGGGCAGTCCCGGTTGATCAGGACAAGTACACCGCGCGGGCGGCACTCAACCAGACCCACGGGTACTTCATTCGGGTGTTGCCAGGGCAAAAGGTGGAACGGCCGGTTCAGGCTTGCTTGCTTGTGGCGGAAAACTACTTGAGCCAAAACGTGCATAACGTGATCATTGTGGAGGAAGGCGCTGAGGTGCAGGTTGTGACCGGATGCACCGTTACCCCACAGGTGACAGAGGGAATCCACATTGGGGTGAGCGAGTTTTACGTGAAGCGCGGCGCAACCCTGATATTCCACATGATCCACAACTGGGCCCCTGGCTTCCACGTTAGGCCCCGCACAGGGGTTGTGGTGGAAGAAGGGGGCACTTTCGTGAACAATTACGTGTTGCTCAGGCCTGTGAGGTCCATTCAGACATATCCCACCGTTTACCTGCGGGGGCGGGGGGCAAGGGCCCAGGTGAATTCAATCGTATACGGGCTGAAGGACTCGGTGATAGACATAGGGTCTAGGGCAATTCTGGAGGCCCCGGACACTGGGGCCGAATCGGTGTCCAGAGCAGTGGCTGACGACAGCTCCACGCTGTTCCTCAGGGGAACCCTGGTGGGGAAGGCGAAGGGGAAAGCGCACCTTGATTGCAGGGGGATCCTCAAGTCCCCCAAGGCGCAAATCGTGGCCATACCTGAACTCAATGCAGAGCGAGCGCCAGAGTGCGAGCTGTCCCACGAGGCGGCTGTGGGGCCCATCGATCAGGAAGCGATACTGTACCTCATGGCGCGGGGTTTGAGGGAGGACCAGGCGGTTGCCCTGATAACTCGGGGGTTCATGAACATCGAACTGCCTGGCTTGCCGGACGTGTTGAGGCGGCAAATCGATCAGGTGATGCAGGCCACGCTTGAAAAATCCCTTTGAAAGGGTGTTGGTCGTGAAGGCGCAATTCTTTTCCTCCTTTCGCGAGCTTGTTGGCGGCAAGCACAGTGTGGAGCTGGACATCCACCACGCTGTGAAGCTGCGCGAGGTCATCCAGGAGGTGGACAGGCTCTTCCCTGGATTCGCCGGAGCCTTGCTTGACCAGTCAGGCGCTATCCAGGCGAGGGTGTCCGTGCTGGTCAACGGCAGGAACGTTGTGTTCCTGGACGGACTTGATACCCTGGTCCCGCCTGACGGGGTGGTATCCTTCATTCCTCCGTCGGCGGGCGGGTGAAGGGGCTGTGGCTCAAGCCGCTGGTATTATGGGTGGCGCCAGAAAGGAGGGAAGGCCTGGTGCTGTAAGCCAGGCACAGACGTGGGTTCAGAGCGTGTTCAGAGTAGCCAGCGCAGGATCGCTGTGGTGGGCATTGTGATCGAGGAGCGGGAGAAGAGCGCGCCCATCGTCAACGAAATCCTGGGCAAGTACGGGGAGCTGATCGTTGGCCGGATGGGTATACCCTACAGGGAACGGGGCATTTGCGTGATTTCCATCATAGTGGACGCTACCATGGACGAGCTTGGTGCCCTCACGGGCAAGCTTGGCAGCGTGCCAGGGGTACGGGTACGGATGGCGTTGACAGTTTGATGGGCGTAACTCTTGTTACCTGGATGTTACAGTGACGGGCAAATTGGCCCCTCTAAAGGGGCGGCTTCCTCTCGAACTTATGTGGTGGAAAGGGAGGGAAGCTCATGAGAAGGACAGTAGTGCGTTTGACGTGCCTTGCAATTGCGCTGTGTTTGGTTGGGATGGTACCTGGTCAGGTCCTTGCTGCACCCAAGTGGGCGCGGGCTCAGCTGGAGGAGCAGGCCATGAACGCCCTTGGCAAGAAGGTGTCTGCCCATGCAGATTGGAACATGGCCCCGTGGGCTGTGGAAAACTTGGCCCGGTCCCTGGCGAAGGGAATCGTTCGGGGGTACGAGGACGGGTTGTACAGGCCCAACCAGGCGGTGAAGCAGGCGGAAGCCCTGGTCATGGTGATCAGAGCCTTGGGCCTGGAAAAGGACGCCCTGGAACTGGCAAAAGAATATGAGCCCATCTTGCCCAATGGCGTTCAAAAGCGGGGACAGGTTCCCAGCAAGTGGGTGCCATACCTGGGCAAGATCCAGCCTCCAGTTGCCTGGGCGCTCGGGCACATCTTGCTGGCGATTGACAGAGATTGGGTGAGCGCCGACGAACTGCAGCCCACTGCGGCGGCGGGCAGGGCTTGGGTTGCCATGGTGCTGGTACGGGCGTTGGGTTTGGAGGACCAGGCAAAGGAGCTGTCCAACGCTTCCTTGAGCTTCTCGGACGCATCCGCAATTCCCGATGACAAGGTTGGGTATGTTGCGGTTGCGGTGAAGCAAGGGTGGTTTTCTGGTTACCCGGACAACACCTTCCAGCCCCAGAAGGCTGTGACCAGGGCGGAGTTGGCCACCATACTGGATAGGCTGCACGAGTCGGAAGGGATTGAGCTAGAAGAGATCGAGGTCAAGGGGATTGTGGTGAGCGTGGAGGGCTCCAAGGTGAAGCTGCAAAGGGGCACCGACGGCGAGGTACGGGAGTTCAGCGTTTCGCCTGACGCCCTGGTTGTGGTTAACCGAGAAGTTGCTTCCCTTGCCCAAGTCAAACCGGGCTCCAGCGTTCAGCTTTTCCTCAATGGGTCGGGCGTGGCTGTGGTGGTGATCTGCAGCTCAAAGGGCTCCACAACCCGCACCCAAGAGGTGATCGAGGGAGAAATCGCAGAGATCACCCGAGACAGCGCTGGCTGGAAGGTGACAGTGAGGCTGGATAACGGCAGCACTAGACAAGTGCGCTTGCAGGAGGGAGCCTTCCCATCCCCCGAGACCCTCCGGGTTCGGGACAGAGTGAGGGTGAGGCTGCGGGAGGGCCTGGGCGTTGAAGTCGTGCTCCTCTCTGCCCAGGAGATACGGGGCAGGATAGTGAACATAGTGACCACGCAGGAGCAGGTGCGCCTCACAGTGAGGACCCAGGAAAACAACGAGGTCACCTACGCCTTGGGATCAGGCGCCAGGATAACCTACAACGGCCAAGCGCTTACACCGGACCAGTTGGTGCCAGGTGATAGCGTGGTGCTCACAATAGAGGACGGAACGATTGAGCAAGTGGAAGTCACCGCAAGGGAATAGGGAAGTATAGGGGTAACCTCCCGGGCAAGACAATCTGCCCGGGAGGTTTATTCGTTTGGCTGGCGAACAATAAAGCTGGAGGGGGTTAGCTTGAGGAAGTCCATCAGCGACGGGGTGTGCGTGGAAGCAAGCCTCGTGATTGGAGCCCTTGAGGGTGACGGCGCAGCTCAAGCTCTGTTCGCCAGGTGGCGGCAGGAGGGGAAGGAGCTGGTTGCGCCGGTGCTCCTTGATTACGAATTGCTTCATTGGCTGTGGCGAATTGGGCAGGAAAGTGGGGAGTGCTTGTCGAAATACCAGGCAATGGGAATAGAGTTGTTCCATGGTAGGGCAGTGAGACAGCTTGCATCCCGGTTCGCCATGGGGAAGGAAGCCCTACCGTGGCGGGACTCAATTTACGTGGCCACTGCGTACATTCTGGCGTGTGACTTGTGGTCCAGGGACCCGGGGTTTGTGGAAAGGGCGCGAAAACGTTGGGAATGGGTATACCTGTTTGACAACGGTGACACCAAAGTTTAAAGAGGGTTTTTGCGTTTGGCATCGAAACCTAACGTTGGAATGGGCAAGTGGGTGTTGGTGGTAGACGATCGCAGGGCGGTCTGCTCCCTGGTGGAGCGGGTGCTGGGTCGGGACGGCTTCAACGTGCGCACCGCAATGGACGGACAGTCTGCCCTGGCAATTGCCCAGTCCGATCCCCCTCGCATGGCAATCGTGGACTACGTATTGCCGGGCAACATGACTGGGCTGGAGCTGCTTGGGCTGATCAAGAAGCTGTGGCCTGACACCAAGTGCGTACTAATGTCGGGAGCCTACTGCGACTTCCGCAACTTGAGCGAATCGGCCGCAGTGGACGCAGTGCTGATCAAGCCATTTGAGGTAGAGGACCTGAGGCGAACTGTGATGGCTCTGACGGAAAGGTAGAGGGTGCTTAGATGAGCTGGGAAGCAACCTTGAGGGTTCGCATTAGCGAAAAGGACGTGCACTACGCTGGGGGGCTGGTGGCTGGGGCTAAGGTGATGGAGCTTTTCGGTGACGTAGCAACCGAGCTGCTGATCAGGTTTGACGGGGACGAAGGGCTACTGGCAGCATACGAAAAAGTTGAATTCAAGCAGCCTGTACACGCTGGGGACTATTTGGAAGTGAGGGGGAAAATAACCTCGGTGGGAAACACCTCCAGGAGGATGGAGCTAGAGGCCTGGAAGGTGATCAAATGTCTTGATCCCGAAGCCAGCGGCTCTGCGGCTGAAGTGCTGGACCCCCCGGTCCTGGTGGCGAGGGCAGAAGCTGTATGCGTGGTTCCAAAGGAAAAACAAAGGTACAAGCACTAGGGAGAGTGTTTTGACGTTGGTATACCATACGCAAAAGACAATTGCCTTGCGCTGCGCTTCGTGCGGCAAAATGGAGTTTCACCACCTCAACCTGTTTGAGATCGCTGGGCAGGAAGATAGGGACTTCGCTTGTTCCTGTGGAAGGCAGAAGTTGCTGGTTGGTCTGGGCGATTCGGGCATATGGATGATAGTCAACTGCTTGCTGTGCGAGGAAGAGCACTTGGTTATCGTACCCCTCGGGGACTACCTCAAGGGCGGCATTCACCCCATTTATTGCCCTGAGACAGGCGCTGAGATCGCCTTCTTCGGCGAGCGCACCAGGGTCATCGCCGAGGCGGAAAACGGCCGCGTAAGCTTGGAAAGCCTTGCTGCTGCGGCGGAGCAGGAGTGCATCTACGAGTCGCCAGAGATAATGGTAGAAGTACTGAAGAAGCTCGACTCCTTGGCCACACACCACAAGTTGCGTTGCAGTTGCGGCAATAGGAAGCTTGAAATGAGGGTTGGCCAGTCTTCGGTTAGGGTGTATTGCCCAGTGTGCGGTCAGTATGCCATAATACAAGCTGTATGTGCCGAGGACGTCCAGCGCGTCAAGAAGCTGCGCAGCATTTGCCTTGGCCAAAAGGAAACCAGGAAGGCTGCAAACAAGCGCCGGAAGCTCGGCAAGGGCGAGTCGAAGCCCAATTAGCGCTTGGGAGGCTAGTTTAACGTGAGGCTTTTCCTGGACACCGCAAACGTGGCGGAAATAGAAGAGGCTCTGAGCTGGGGAGTGATCTCTGGAGTAACTACCAACCCTACGCTGGTATCCAGGGAGCAAGGGAGCTTTCACGACATCCTCCGGAAGATAACCGATTTAGTGCCGGGACCTGTGAGCGCTGAAGTGGTGAGCACGAAGGCCGAGGACATGGTCCTGGAAGCCCGGGAACTAGCGGAGCTGGCGTCAAACGTTGTTGTGAAAGTGCCCATGGGCGTGGAGGGTTTGAAGGCCATCAAGGTCTTGGCTTCGGAAGGCATTAAGACCAACTGCACCTTGGTGTTCTCGGTGAATCAGGCGTTGCTGGCGGTGCTGGCTGGGGCCACTTACGTGAGCCCCTTCGTTGGCAGGTTAGACGACATTGGCAGCGACGGTATGGGGCTTGTGCGGGACATCGTAGAAGTGTTTGACAAGCATGGCCTTAACGCTCAGGTGATTGCTGCAAGCATTAGGCACCCGATGCACGTGACTATGGCTGCCCTGGCCGGGGCGCACATTGCCACTGTGCCTTTCAAGGTGCTAAGGCAGATGGTGGACCATCCCCTCACCGATTTGGGAATTCAGCGGTTCCTTCAGGACTGGGAAAAGATGAAGCAGCGGTAGGCCCCAGCTCCCATTTTAGTTGCGTGTCTCTCACCAGCTGCGGATGAGTTGCGTGATTTTGGGTATACTTGAGTTGCCCCACTTTCCCCTTTTATCCCTACACTTGCAATGAGGTGATAATCAAATGTCAAGTATTGAGGCTCAGGAGCAGGTCCAGCAGCCTCAGCAGCCTCAGCCGGTTCAGTACACTTTCAGCCAGCTGGAGCAAATGACCCTGAGCGAGCTCCAAAAGGTTGCCAGAAGCCTGAATATGACGGGCTACTCTACTCTCAGGAAGAGGGAGCTCATCTTCGAGATCCTCAAGGCCAGGACAGAACAGGGCGGGCTCATATTTGCTGAAGGCGTGTTGGAGATAATGCCAGAGGGGTTCGGCTTCCTGAGGCCCAACTTCTATTTGCCTAGCAAAGAGGACATCTACGTTTCTCCATCCCAGATCCGCCGGTTTGACCTGCGCACGGGCGACCTAATTACTGGTCAGGTGAGACCCCCAAAGGAAAACGAAAAGTACTATGGCTTGCTCCGGGTGGAAGCGGTGAACGGTCAGGACCCTGAGCTTTCCAGGGAGCGCGCCTATTTCGAAGGGCTGACCCCAGTTTTCCCCTACAGGAGGCTTTACCTTGAGACCACCAGGGAAGAGGTATCCACAAGGCTGATTGACCTGGTAGCGCCAATTGGTTGTGGCCAGCGTGGCCTGATAGTGTCCCCTCCCAAAGCCGGCAAGACGGTGCTGCTCAAGAAGATCGCAAACGGCATTGCCACAAACGCTCCAGACGTGCACCTGATGGTGCTACTCGTGGACGAAAGGCCCGAAGAAGTGACGGACATGGAGAGGTCCGTGAAGGGCGAGGTGATCAGCTCCACGTTCGACGAAGTGCCCGAAAACCACATCCGCGTGGCGGAAATGGTGCTGGAGCGGGCAAAGCGCCTCGTGGAGTGTGGCAAGGACGTGGTTATACTGCTGGACAGCATCACCCGCCTCACCAGGGCGTACAACCTCCTGGTTCCGCCAAGCGGTCGCACCTTGACCGGTGGCATAGACCCCACCGCGTTCCACAAGCCCAAGCGGTTCTTTGGCGCTGCGCGCCAGGTGGAAGAGGGGGGAAGCCTCACCATAATTGCCACGGCCTTAATAGACACAGGAAGCAAGATGGACGACGTGATCTACGAGGAGTTCAAAGGCACGGGCAACATGGAGCTGCACCTGGACAGGAGGTTCGCCGAGAAGAGGATATTCCCAGCCATAGACATCAAGAGGTCCGGCACCAGGAAGGAAGAGCTGCTGCTCAGACCAGATGAGCTCGAGGTGATGTGGGCGCTGCGTAAGGCCACCAACGACAGGGATCCAGGTGTTGTGCTGGAGATGATCATCGACAAGTTGATGAAGACTAGATCCAACAAGGAATTCCTCGCCATGCTTCAAAAGGAGCTCAAGTCGTGAACCCGAAGTCGGGGAGCCTCGGACCCATGCCCAAGTAATGGAGCAGGCCTGCGACGGTGCGCATTGCGGCCTTGCCGTCTCCGTAAGGGTTTGTTGCCCTGGACATGCGCTCGTATTCTTCGAGATCGTTGAACAGCCTCATGGCAGTGGCCCAAATGACGTCGGGATTTGTCCCAACGAGCTTGACAGTGTTGGCATGGACTGCTTCTGGGCGTTCGGTCTTGTCCCTAGTGAGCAGCACCGGCTTTCCAATTGCGGGCGCCTCCTCCTGCACCCCACCGGAGTCGCTGACTATGAAGTATGAGCGCAGCATGAGGTTCGCCCAATCCGGGTAGTCCACAGGGTCAAGCACTACAAGTCTAGGGGAGGGCTTGAGCTCCTGAGAAGCGGGAAGTTGCACTTCGGGGTTCTTGTGCAGGGACAACACCATGATGCCATCACCAGGCATAGTGTCCACCAGCCTGGCCAAGGCTTGAAACACCCTCCTCATGGGTTCTCCGAAGTTCTCCCGGCGATGCACCTCAACCAACACCACTCGCTTGCGAAGGAAAAGCCCCTCCAGCTGCATTTGCTTGAGCAGGGGATGGGCGAAGGTGTAGTCCTGGTTCACAGTCATGAGCAGGGCGTCTATTGCTGTGTTGCCCGTGACGTAAATGTGCTCGGGCGACGTTCCCTCGCGAAGCAAGTTTTGCTTTGCCTGTTGGGTGGGGGCAAAGTGGACGTCCGAAAGGGCGTCGCACAGCTTGCGCATGGCTTCCTCAGGAAAAGGCGCGTATTTGTCTCCGGTGCGCAGGCCCGCTTCCACGTGCCCCAGGGTGATCTTGTGGTAGTAAGCTGCCAGGGAAGCGCAAAAGGTGGTGGCTGTGTCGCCGTGCACCAGCACCACATCGGGCCTGGCCTGCTGGTAAACCCGGGACATGCCACTGATTGTGCGCACTGATACGTCTGTGAGGGATTGACCTGGCTGCATGATGTCCAGGTCGTAGTCGGGAACTATGCCAAAGTGGTGCAGAACCGTGTCCAGCATTTCGCGGTGCTGGGCGGTCACGGCAACCATGGGGTGGAACTGGGGGTGGCGTCTCAGCTCGGCCACCACGGGAGCCATCTTGATGGCCTCGGGACGGGTGCCAAAGACGCACATTACCTTTACTAGTTTGGAGCGTTCAGCCGCTTGGGGTGTCATGGCTCCCGCTTCTTGGGGTTGCCGGCGGTCAGCTCAAGGATTCCAGCTTTGCTGGCACCGATTATCAGGCTACCGCTCAGGCAGCCTGCCAGGAGGGCCCCCTTGAGGAAGCTTGAGCGGAACACGATCACTGCGCCCACCGAAAGCACCAGGGACACGGCGTACAGGGTAAGCACTGCGCCCCGCTGGCTGAAGCCCTTCTGGAGCAACTGGTGGTGGATGTGGCATTTGTCTGCCTCGCTAATGGGCCTCCCGCTCACTATGCGCCTCACCACAGCAAAACCTGTGTCCAGAATGGGCACACCCAGGACCATGATGGGCACTGCTAAGGCGGTGGCTGTTGCAGACTTAAGAGTGCCCTCAACCGAAATTGCGGCCAGGGCAAACCCAAGGAACATGGAGCCAGCGTCTCCCATGAAAATCCTGGCGGGGTTGAAGTTGTAAGGCAAAAAGCCCAGGGTGCAGCCTGCAAGGCTTGCGGTCATGATCACGGCGTGAGCTTGTCCTGCCATGATATCTATAACCATGAGGGCGAAACAGGCAATTGCTGTGATGCCCGCGGCAAGCCCGTCAAGCCCGTCTATCAAGTTGATTACGTTCATAATTGCCACAATCCACAGCACTGTCACTGGGTAGCTCAGCCATCCCAGCAGGATAAGCCCGCCACCTGGCCTGGTGATGAAATCTATAGAAATTCCCATAAGCCAGGCGATCGTCCCAATGGCGATTTGGCCGGCCAGCTTCGCCCTGGGGGACAGCCCCCGCAGGTCATCCACTGCTCCCAGGATCAATGCCAGAAAGCAGCCGGCAAGCACAGGTGCAAGTTGGATCTCCTTGCCCTTGACGAACAAGGCGCAGCTTGCCGCAAAGCCCGCGAATATGGCCAACCCGCCCATGGTAGGCACGGGCACGTCGTGCACGCTCCGCTCACAGGGCATCTTGTACAGCCCTGCGCGGGCTGCCAAAGCCCTCACTGCAGGAGTAAGCGCTGCAGAAACTGATAAGCTCACCGCTAAAGGTAGTAGGAATCCTGGCAATTCAACCCCACTCCAAACCCTGTTCCTTACTGTACTTTAGTATTCCGAAGCCCAGGCGTCAACCTGCGTAATCCCAATGTTGCACTGGGCGATCAAAGGGAAAGATACCCCTTTCTCATGAGCTTTGCAATATGTTCGTCCAGCGCCGCGCTCATGTCTATGCCGTACTGTTCTTCAAGGACGAACATCATGGTCACAGCCGTTTGGGCCACATCCAACAATTCCAGGCTCAGGGCCATGGCCTGTTCTGGCCCAATATCGGCCTTCTCCCGATCTATGCCCCGAAACCTGATGATGGCTGCTGCCAGTTCTCCCGCCTCTTCCATGAGCTTGAGGGCTGTAGACTCCAACGACGGATTTAGCTTGTTGGGCCGCGGTAAGGAAATGGTCTTGGTCTTGACCTCAGGAGCCACGAGTCATTCTCCTTTCCACCGGGATGCCAGCCTCTGCCAGCAACTGCCGGGCAAGTTCGTCCGGATAGGGGTCTGCGAACACTATCCTGACTATGCCCGCGTTGATCAACATCTTGGCGCAAAGGGCGCACGGCTCTGTAGTGCAGTAGAGGGTGGAACCAGCCACCACTATGCCGTACCTTGCCGCCTGGACCAGGGCGTTTTGCTCCGCGTGCAGGCCGCGGCACATCTCGTGGCGCTCCCCTGAAGGGACGCTCAGCTTTTCCCGCAGGCACCCCACCTCAGCGCAGTGGGGGAGACCGGTGGGCGCACCGTTGTAGCCAGTGGCCAGGATGCGCTTCTCCTTCACGAGCACCGCGCCCACTGCTCGCCTGAGGCAGGTGGAGCGCTTGCTCACCACCGCAGCCACTTCCATGAAGTATTCATCCCATGAAGGCCTAATCCAGCTCATTTTGTGCCGAACAGACGGTCGCCGGCGTCGCCAAGGCCAGGCACAATGTAGCCGTGGTCATTTAGCCCTTGGTCCACAGCAGCGCAGTAAATCTCCACGTCCGGGTGCTTGGAAAGTACGAGCTCGATGCCTTCGGGAGCTGCAATCAGGCACATAACCTTCACTGAGCGGGGATTGCGCTGCTTGATCAGGTCCAAGGCCAAGCTCACAGATCCCCCTGTGGCCAGCATGGGGTCCACCAGCAGGAAATCCCGTTCCTCGGCGTCTGCAGGCAATTTGCAGTAATACTGCACTGGCTTCAAGGTGTCAGGGTCCCTGTAAAGGCCTATGTGGCCAACCTTGGCGGTGGGTATTAGCTTGAGTATGCCTGGCACCATGCCCAGACCAGCCCTTAGGATTGCCACCACCCCGAGTTTCTTGCCCGCAATTACCCTGGTGCGGGCGCTGCAAATTGGCGTGTTGACCACAGTCTCCTCGGTGGGGAGGTCGCGGGTGGCATCGTAGGCCATCAGCATGGCGAGCTCTTCCACCAGCTCCCGGAACTCCTTCACGCCAGTGTTTTGGTCCCTAATGAAGCTCAACTTGTGCTGGATCAAAGGGTGATCCAATATTTTCACTTGTTTCCATCTGGATTCCATTGCATCAGACTCCCTTGCCGAATTTCTCCTCAATTTCGTCCTTCCTGTATACCGCGCGTTCCCCACCAATGAGCTTTGGTCTGGTGCGGGCCATGGTGAGGTGGGCGTGGCCTATGCTCTTGATTGGCAGCCTCACTGGCACTGCCACCGCCCTCAAATGCATCCCGATGAACGTGTCCCCAATGTCGATGCCTGCGTGCGCCTTGATGGACTCCACCACAACTGGGTTGTTGAACATCTCCATTGCCATGGCTGCTGTGGCGCCGCCAGCTTTGGGCACCGGGTAGACGGTCACCGGTTCCAAATTGTACAGCTCCGCGCATTCTTCTTCCACCACCAGGGCCCTGTTCAGGTGCTCGCAACACTGGATTGCCAGGAATATGCCGTGGCGCTCAGCCGTTTCCATGAGCACCTCGAGCAGGGCTGCTGCTACCTCGGTGCTGCTTGAGGAGCCAATCCGCTTTCCCAGCACCTCGCTGGTTGAACAGCCAACCACCAGTATTTGCCGGGGTTTCAAGCGGGCAACGCTCAGCAACCCGTCAAGGGCTTGCTTGAGCTGGTGCTTGATCTCGTTGAGGTCAACATCGCTCAAGTGAGTCACTCCCCTTGGCAAGCAAGTCCCGTTCCATGCGTGCTATTTTATCGAGGCGGCGCTGATGCCGACCGCCGTCGAAGCCCTCGCTCAGCCAAGCCTTGACTATTTCCCGGGCCAGTCCTGGTCCCACAACCCTCCCGCCCATGCACAGCACGTTGGAGTCGTTGTGGTTCCTTGTGGCTTTCGCGGAAAACACGTCATGGCACAGGGCTGCCCTTATGCCTGGCACCTTGTTTGCGGCTATGCACATGCCAATGCCTGTGCCGCAAAGGAGTATTCCCCGCTGGAATTCTCCCCGGGCCACCGCTTCCGCTACGGCGCGCGCAATGTCGGGGTAATCCACTGGATCGGGCGAGTAGGTGCCGAAGTCCACAGCTTCTATCCCCAGCTCTCCCAGGAGCGCCATTACCTCTTGCTTGAGCAAGTAGCCACCATGATCAGCTCCAACTGCTACTCTCACGTCACGACCCCGCTTCCCTTGAGGTTTGTGCTCGAATCCGGTTCAGGGCAAGCTCCAGCAACTGCTGAAGCTTGTCAGCTGTGCGCCTGTACTCTTCCAGGGGCTGGCCGAAGGGGTCATCGACATCTTCAGTGCTGTCTTGGGCAAACCCAGATAGGGTGAAGGTCTTGGACGCCAGGGACGGCCACTTCTGGAGGATCCTATCCCTTTGCCAGGCTTCCATGGTGAGGATGAGGTCTGCCTCCTGGGCAAGCTCCAGCTTGAAAGGCTTGGTGCGGTGACCAGTGAGATCCAGCCCCCGCTCTGACATGGCTTTTATGGCCTGATCCCACGCAGGCTTCCCCTCGATGGCGTCTAGGCCGCATGAGTCAACATCAATTTGGACTGCGCTGTCTTGGGCGAGCTTGCGCAGGATGGCAGCTGCCATTGGACTGCGGCACGTGTTCCCCGAGCACACCAACAGCACCTTCATACCCTGATCACCTGACCTCCAGCTGCCCGAAGTAACCTGTTCATCACAGCCAATCCTACTCCCTCTTCAGGATAGCCTTCCGCAATCACCACGTCTACACCCATCCGGTCACACTCTCGCAGCTTAGCAAAAAGGTTTGCGGCAACCACGTCCAGCTGCCTTCGACTGCCCGCAACAAGCACACGGTATTCTGAGCGGTACTGGTGGGCGGTTTCCTCGGAAGCGAGGATGGCCACGCTCTTGCCTTCCCTGGAGAACTTATGAGCAAGCTCGAGCACCACTGCGGCTAGCCTGTCTGGTAATCCAGCCACAACAATCAGCTTTGCCTTGGGCGCGTAGTGCCTGTACTTCATGCCTGGAGATGGGGGAGGCCCACTCCCCAGCGCCGTTTCGTCCAGGGCTGCCCGGTGCAAGATCACCTTGTCTGAGCCAAGCGCCTGCTTGAGCTGCTCCAGGGTGACTCCACCAGGTCGCAACACCACCACGGGAGTGCCCCTAGCGTCTACCACTGTAGATTCCACACCCACGCCGGTTGGACCTGCATCAAGGATTACGTCAACCTTTCCATCCAGGTCTTCCAGCACGTGGGAGGCTCTGGTTGGGCTTGGCCTGCCTGAAGCGTTGGCGCTTGGGGCTGCTATGGGCACGCCAGCCAGTTCTATGAGTTTGAGCGCCACCTTGTGGGCAGGCATGCGCAGCGCCACAGTGTCAAGGCCAGCGCAAACCTCGGGCGGAACAGCCTCAGACCTGGGCAACACCAGGGTGAGAGGCCCTGGCCAGAACCGTTCCATCAAGATTTGGGACACTGGGGTCACTTGGCTTACGAGACCTCGCACCTGGTCATGGTGGGAAACGTGCACGATCACTGGGTTATCCAGGGGACGTCCCTTGGCGGCGAATATGGAGCGCACTGCAACCGGATCGAGGGCGTTTGCCCCAAGGCCGTACACAGTCTCGGTGGGAAATGCCACAAGGCCACCTCGCCTAATGACATTCGCGGCGGTGGCCAACACTGAAAGGTCTGGCTCTTGCGGGTTCACTTTTAGCACAAGCGTGTTCAACTGTTGCCTGGTTGCCAGGGGCAGGGGCCAGGCTCTTCCCTCCTTCTGCGCTTTCGCCTTGAGGTTCTTGCCAATACCACCCTGTCCAAACCCGCCAGGTCCTTGCGCACCTCAATCCGCGAGAAGCAGCCCGCGGCCCCCAGGATGTCCACAACATCGCGGGCCTTTTCCGAGTCAACTTCCACTGCCAGCATACCTCCTGGTCTCAAGAGCTGAGGGGCCTGGCTGGCCAGGGTGCGGTAATAGCGGAGGCCGTCTGGACCGCCGTTCAACGCCAGTTCAGGCTCATAGAGCCTGACTTCTTCGGGCAGCTGGCTAAGGTGAGGTTCCGGTACGTAAGGAGGGTTGCATACCACCACAACCACCTGGCGTTGCAGCCCCCGCTGCACTATGGGCTCTAGCATGTCCCCCCAAAGCAATTCCACTCTGTCCAGAACAGCGTGGCGCTGGGCGTTACGCTTTGCCACTTCCAGCGCTTCTTGGGACACGTCGCTGGCCACCACCTGACAGGATGGCAGGAACTTGGCAAGGGACACCGCAATGCAGCCACTGCCAGTGCAGGGTTCTGCCACCAGGGGCTGGGCTTCCTCACAACGGGAAAGGAATTCAATGACCCCTTCCACAAGGGTTTCCGTTTCGGGCCTGGGAATAAGCACCGCTGGGCTCACCTGGAAACTAAGGCCCATGAACTCCTGCTCCCCCAGGATGTATTGCACGGGCTCAAACTGCTCCCGGCGGGCAATGAACCCACGGTAGAGCTCCATGGCGGCGGGGGCCACGGAGCACCTGGGCTCTGCCAGCACCCGGTACCTGTCCCACCCCATGGCCTTGGCGAGCAACAGGGAACAGTCAGCGGCAGCGCTGGCGATTCCCCTTGCCTTCAGGCGAGATATGCCCATTTCAAGCGCTTCCCTGATGCTTGGCGTTTGCCAGCTCACCTTCTCTTGCTGTGGCCATGGCGGCCTCAATCAAGGGGTCAATTTCGCCGTCGAGCACAGCCTCCAGGTTGTGCAGGGTAATTCCAAGCCGGTGGTCAGTTACCCGGTCCTGGGGAAAGTTGTACGTTCTGATCTTCTCGCTGCGCTCGCCGGTTCCAACCTGGGAGCGGCGGGCGTTGGCGATTTCCTGGTCCCTCTCCCTCTTCTTGAGCTCCATGAGCCTGGAGCGGAGCACCCGCATGGCCTTTTCCTTGTTCTTCAGCTGGGACTTTTCGTCCTGGCATGTTACCACCAGCCCCGTGGGGAGGTGGGTGATCCTCACCGCCGAGTAGGTGGTGTTCACGCTCTGGCCCCCATGCCCGCTGGAACAGTAAGTGTCTATGCGCAGCTCGTCGGGGTCTATTTGGATTTCCACTTCCTCCACTTCGGGCAGCACAGCCACTGTGGCAGTGGAAGTGTGAATGCGCCCGCTGGACTCGGTGACTGGAATGCGCTGCACCCTGTGCACTCCGCTTTCCATCTTGAGCCTGGAGTAAGCGCCCTTGCCTTCGATCAAGAAAACAATTTCCTTGAAGCCGCCAAGGTCTGTGGGGGTGCAGCTCATCACCTCGGTATGCCACCCCTGACGGTCCGCGTAACGCGCGTACATCCGGTACAGGTCGGCGGCAAACAGCGCCGCTTCTTCCCCGCCTGTGCCGGCCCTGATTTCCATGATCACGTTCTTCTCATCGTTGGGGTCCTTGGGCAATACCATGTCCCGCAGCTCGCCCAGAAGCTTTTCCCGCCTTTGCTCAAGCCTCTCCACTTCTGCGGCTGCTAGTTCCGCAAGCTCCGGCTCGTTGCCTGACTCCCGCTGAACTTCTTTGGCCTCTGCAATTTGCCTTTCGGTGGACTTGAGCTCGTTGTACAGCGCTACTACCTTTCCGAGCTGGGCGAACTCCCGTGTGGTCTGCTGGTACTTTTCTCTGTCCCCAATTACCGCTGGGTCCACCATCGCCTTTTCGAGCTCACGGTACCTTTGTTCCATTTGGGTGAGCAACCTCAGCAGCTCTTGCATTTGGACCCACCTGCCTGATTTGACCCTTGATCGGGTACCTTCACCGCCTCCAGGGCTTGGAGTGCCACCATTAGCTGGAGGTCGTCAGGCTCCCTGGTGGTCAGCTTTTGAAGGAGCATCCCTGGCCAGCTGAGCAGTTTGACCAAGGGGTTATTGCTGTTTCCCGCAAGCCTTATCCCTTCATAGGAAACCCCTGCGATGAGGGGTAACAGGGCCAGCCTCATGGCAACCCGCATGACCAGGTTGGGCCAGCCAAACAGCGAGAATACCAGCACGCTGACGATCACAGTGAACAGCAAGAAACTCGTGCCGCACCTCGGGTGCATTGTGCTAAAGTCCCGGGCGTTCTCTAGGGTGAGGGCCAAACCAGCCTCCTGGACATGAACCGCCTTGTGTTCGGCACCGTGGTATTCCAAAACCCTCTGGATGTCCTTCATGCGCGAGATAGCATACACGTAGACAAGCAGCACTGCCAGGCGCACAGCTCCCTCTAGCAAATTCATGGCCAGAGACCTGGTCCCCAAGAACCTCATGAGCAGGGACACAAGCAACGTGGGCAACACCATGAATAGCGCCAGTGCAACCAGGAAAGCCAGGACCACTGCTAGCATGCCTTCGCCCTTAGTCATTTCACCCATGGAAGTCACTTCGGCGGAATATAGCAGTGCCCTAACCCCCAGGACCAAGGATTCGTAAAGAGCCACAGCTCCCCTGACCACAGGAAGCCCGGCCAGCCTGAATCGGGCCGCCAGGGGAACGTGGTCCTCTACCTTGAGGTGCACCGAGCCATCTGGCATCCTAACTGCGACTGCAACCTTCGATGGCCCGCGCATCATCACGCCTTCAATGACTGCTTGCCCTCCGTACCGCACCTGAGACATGGGTTCACTCCCTAATTAATGAAGAAAAAAGAAGAGCCCCCAGGGCTCCCTTTCTTTAAACCAACTAAAGCCCGTACTTCTTGCGGAACTTTTCCACCCTGCCTCCCGTGTCTATGATCTTCTGCACGCCAGTGGTGAGGGGGTGGCACTTGGAGCAAATGTCTACCCTTATATTCTTCTTGGTCGAGCCTACATGGTACACTGCGCCGCAGGCACAGGTTATGGTTGTCTTTTCCCACTTGGGATGGATGTTGGGCTTCAAGTTAAGACCTCCTTGTCGTAACGTCAAGAGTATAGCACTTTTCTGGCGCAGCCACAAAGGGTTTGGAGATTGTGCCAGAAATCACAGATCGATTGATTAGGGTGCATCCAGGGTTATATAATAACAGCTAGGGCTAAAAGCAACCAGATATTCCAGGGAGCAGAGGTGGTGAAAGGGTAGTGGCCGTGGACGTGCTTGGTCAGGTCAAGGCGGCAGAGGAAGAGGCAAAGAAGATCGTGGAAACGGCCCAAAGAGAGGCTGCGGGATTGATCGAGGCCGCCAGGCTCAAAGCGGCCCAGTTGGTGGCTGAGGCTGAGGAAGTGGCCAGAGCTGAGGCTGAGCGAATAGTTTCTGGTGCTGAAGAAGAGGCTGCAAGACAGGCTGCCGCTGCGCGCGAAGCCACGAAGCTGGAGAAGGAGAAGATTAAGGCTCGCGCCGAGGCAAGCCTGAAACGGGCTGCGCAGTTTATCGCGGAAAGGGCAGTGAGCTAAATGGCAGTGGCAAAGATGAAGAAGGTGACCATCATTGGTCACAATTCTGTTAGGGAGCAGGTTGTGAGTGCCCTTCAGGAGTCCTCCGCGGTTCAAATAATCGACCTCCGTGCAAGCCTCCCGGAAGAAGCCAGCGACCTTGTCCCCCAGGAGAGGCTTACCGATGCCGAGCTGGAAACCAGGTTGTCCCAGGCCAACTATTGCCTGCGGTTCCTCGAGGAGCGGTACGGGAAGCCTGCGCGTGGGATGATCGAGAGCTTTACCGGTGCAAAGGTGCCCATAAGCCTCCAGGAGTACAAACGAACCGTGGAGAAGTTCGACCTTTCGGGCACATACCAGCGCTGCGCGGCCCTTGAAGCCAGGACAGCGGAGCTCAAGAACAAGGAAGCCAAGCTAGTCTCCCAGCTTGAGATGCTCTTGCCCTGGGTTGGGCTTGAGTGCGCTGTGGAGGAACTTCCTTTCACTGGCGCGCGCAGCGAGGTATACCCGTGCTACTGTGGCCTGAGCGAGTTCGATCGCCTTTCCGAGGGTGCGGCGGGATTGCCCGTAGCCGTGCAGAGGGTTTCCGACGACGGCAAAAACGCCTATTTTCTTTTGGCCCTGGTCAAGGAGAGCACCGAAGCTTGGGAGCTACTGAGGACAGTGGACCTGAACAAGGTGAGCTTCGCCGGGCTTCGGGGCAAAGCTGCTGAGCTGGTGGAGGACATCAAGGCGCAGATCCGTGCAGTGCGCAGGGAAATGGAGTCCATAGATGAAGAGGGGCAAAGGCTCTTGGAGCTTAGACAGCAAATATGCACCCTTGTGGACCACTACTCGATGGCTGTTGCCAGACGGCAAGTCCAGGAAAACTTCCTTGGCACCCAACACGCTTTCATGTTGAGTGGCTGGATCAAAGCTTCCCAGGTTGAAGCACTGGCAGCCAAACTGGCGTGCATAGACAAGGCCATTGAGTTGTTTGCGGATGACCCCGCACCTGGGGAAAACGTGCCAGTAATACTTGAAAACAACAAGTGGCTTGAGCCCTTTGAGATCGTTACCAACATTTACGGGTTTCCAAACTACGGAGAGGTGGACCCAACGCCCCTTCTTGCACCGTTCTTTACGGTGTTCTTTGGGCTTGCGCTGAGCGACGCGGGCTACGGCATCTTGCTGCTTTTGCTTTCCCAGTACTTCTTGCGCTACGTTGACGTGGGCCCAGGCGGGCGGAAACTCTTCAAGCTGCTCACTTACTGCTCTGTGTCCACAATTGTGTTTGGGGCGCTCATGGGCAGCTGGTTTGGGAACTTGTTTGACGTGTTGCCTTTGTTCGCGCCAATGAAGCGGTTCAAGGACATGTTCTTCGTGGTTGACCCGATCCAGGAACCCCTAAAGATGTTGGTGGTGTCCCTCGCGTTGGGCGTGGTGCAGATTTGGTTCGGGCTTTTGGTGAAGATGGTGATCGGCATCAGCTCGGGTTCCCCGAGGGACGCCCTGCTTGATCAGGGGGGCTGGCTAGTGCTGATTCCTTCCGTGGTGGCGTACGCTACAACCCAAGCTCCGGCTGCAAAGTACGCGTGTCTGGTGGGCGCGTTGTGGGTGGTCGTGGCCTCGAGCAGGGCTCAGAAGAACATCCTGCTCAAACCCTTCACTGGGCTCTACGGCCTGTACGGCGGCATAGGCTATCTTAGCGACACCCTTTCTTACACCAGGCTGCTGGCGTTGGGCTTGGCCACCGCAGTGATAGGCAACGTTATCAACCAAATTGCTTTGCTGGGTAAAGGTATACCATTGGTGGGCTGGCTTTTCGTGGCCATTGTCCTGGTTGGGGGGCACACCTTCAACTTGCTCATCAACGTCCTAGGGAGCTTCATCCACTCGGGACGTCTGCAGTTCGTGGAGTTCTTTACCAAGTTCTTTGAAGGCGGTGGCAAGGCCTTCCGTCCCTTCAGGCGGGAAACAAAGTACATCAGCATAAATCATGGTTGAGAAACGGAGGTATTGAGCATGCTCTCGATGTCTTTTGCCCTAGCACTAACGGCACTAGGTGGTGGAGTGCTCTCGGTGGTGCTCCTCAGCGTCATTTTGAAGGCCGGATTTGGGGGTTTAGCCATTGCCATGCTGGGGGCAGCAATGGCTGTGTTCCTGGCAGGCATAGGGTCAAGCATTGGCGTTGGCATAGCGGGTGAAGCTGCAGCTGGCGTTGTGACCGAGGACCCAGAGAAGTTCGGCCGCCTTTTGCTCTTGCAGGCGATCCCCGGTACCCAGGGTATTTACGGGTTTCTAGCAGGGTTCATGGTTATGTTCAAACTTGGGATGTTTGGGGGCACTGTGCCCAGCCTGACTCTGGAGCAAGGCTGGCAGGTGTTCTTCGCATGCATGCCCGTGGCGATTTCCTGCTTGATCTCTGGCATTTATCAGGGCAAGGTGTCAGTGGCCTCGATTGGCATTGTGGCCAAGAGGCCTGAGGAGTCCGGTAAGGCGCTGATTCTCCCCGCGATGGTGGAAACCTATGCGGTGCTTGGGTTGCTGGCAAGCATCCTCCTGATCATGTTTGGGGTGAAGATCTGACCATGGCACTGCAGGATATAGTGGATCGGATAAGGTCGGACGCAGTGAGGGAGGCCGAGCAAATACGCAGCCAGGCCCAGGAACGGGCTGCGGAAATAGAGCGCAGTGCCAAAGAAGAGGCCCAGCGGCGTAGGGCTGCCATAATATCTTCCGCCCAAAGCCGTGCCGAGGAAATCAAGAGGCGTTCCGAGACGCTGTGGAACTTGGAAAGGCGGAAAGAACTCCTTGAGGCCAAGCAGGAGATGGTGGAAAAGGCCTTCGAGCTCGCCCGTCAGTCCATCATGGACATGGAGCAGTCCAGGTACTTTGAGCTGATGAAACGACTGGTGGTTTCCTGCGCCGGGTCCGGCGAAGGTGAGCTGGTGGTAAGCGCCCGGGACAGGCAGAGACTGGGAGACCAGTTCCTCAGGGAAGTGAATGCGCAACTTGCGTCTATGGGGAATCAGGGCGCTATCAAATTTGCGGCTGACACCAAGCAAATGTGCGGCGGGTTCATACTCCGGACGGGAAACGTGGAGCTGAACGCGTCCTTCGATGCCAAGCTCAGGGAGCTTAGGGATTCCCTCGAAGCTGAGGTTGCGCGCCTCCTGTTCGAGGAAGGTGCGCAGCAGGAGTTGAGACAATGAGCAGTGTTGCGCTCAGGGACGAGCACGAGTACATTTACGCTGTTGCCCGGATTAGGGTGCTTGAAACCAAGCTCCTGGACAGGGCAACGCTGTTCAGGATGGTGGAGGCAGGGAGTGCCCAGGAGGCTTTTGGCGTACTTTCAGACACGGAGTACGCGCCCTTCATGCAGCAAGTGGAAGTGCATGACTTCGAAAAGGTGCTGTCCGCGCACCTCAAGTGGGTTTTCGGGCAGCTTTCAAAGTTCGTGCCCGATGGGTTTGCCCTGGACCTCCTTGGGATGAAGATGGACTTCCACAACCTGAAGGTGCTGCTCAAGAGCAAGCTGTTTGGGGCTCCAGTGGAGCCAGAGGCGCTTTACGACTGGGGGACTCTGCCCCCAGAGCTGTTGAGAGTTGGGCTCGAACTCCTTTCAACGGGCGGTGACCCTGGAGAAGCTTGGCCCGAAAGCCTCACCAAGTGTGCCCGTGGGGTGCTAGGCCACGAGGGCATAGCCGGGGCGCCCCAGCTCGTGGACTTCATAGTTGACAGGTGGTTCTACGAAACTCGCCTCGACGCTGCAAGGGCCAGCCGCCGCGAGCTACTGGCGGCGTGGGCCCAGGCGTGCGCCGATGTGGCCAACATGAAGGTGAGCATAAGGGCAGCAGCGTCTGGGGTTGAGAGGAAGCTTGTGTCTGAGGCACTGGTGCGCGGGGGCTCAGTTGAGGTGCCTAGGCTTGTGTGGGCCATTGGGGAGGGCCTCGACTCGGTGATATCCCTGTGGGCCAAGAGCCGCTACGCCGATGCCGTGGTGGCACTTGCCAGAGACCGCTCGGACAAGGCGGCCTTCATGCTTGAGCTGGAGAAGTGGGCGGATAACTACCTCCTGGGCTTCATCCAGCGCGCCAGGTACCTCACCATGGGTCCAGAGCCAATTGTGGCGTACCTTTCGGCAAAGGAGTTCGAAGTGAAGAACTTGAGGATAATCCTGACGGGCAAGATCAACGGATTGCCTGCGCAGGTGATCCGGGAAAGGCTACGTGATGTGTATGCCTAACGTTGCAGTAATTGGCAATCGCGATGCTGTCTTGGCTTTCAAGGCTGTGGGGTTTCTAACGTACGCTGCGGAAACTCCCGAAGAGGCGCTTTCTGCGGTGAAGGACGCCCGCAAGCGCAACTGCAGCGTGGTTTTCATTACAGAGCCTCTGGCCGTGGGCCTTGAGCCCCAGCTCAAGGAGTTCGGGGACAGGTACGGTCTGAGCGTTAGCGTGATACCAGACAACAGGCAAAAGCTTGGGCTTGGGTTCAAGAAGATGAAAGCACACGTAGAAAAGGCGATAGGGGTTGACATCCTATTCAAGGAAGAGGGACGAGACCATGAACCAAGGTAGAATCATCAAAGTTTCCGGCCCTCTGGTAGTAGCTGAAGGAATGAAAGACGCAAAGATGTACGATGTGGTTCGAGTGGGCCACAGGAAACTCATAGGCGAAATCATAGAGCTTAAGGGCGACAGGGCTTCGATTCAGGTTTACGAGGAGACTTCGGGGCTTGGTCCCAACGAGCCGGTAGTGACCACCGGAGTGCCCCTCAGCGTGGAGCTGGGGCCGGGCTTGATCGGCGCGATATTCGACGGGATCCAGCGCCCCCTTGACACCATAAGCCGAATTGCTGGGGATTTCGTGACAAGGGGCATAGATGTGCCCGGACTGGACCACCAGAAGAAGTGGCAGTTCGAACCCACTGTGCGCGTTGGGGATCGGGTTGAGCCTGGTGACATCGTGGGCGTGGTCCAAGAGACCGTGCTTGTGAAGCACAAAGTGATGGTGCCCCCTGACTTCAAGCCAGGGGTGGTCAAGGAGATCCGCAAAGGCGAGTTCACCATCGACGAGACGGTGGCTGTGATCGACGCTTCTGGCACCCTCCAGGAAGTGAAGATGCTACAGCGATGGCCTGTGAGACGGCCGAGGCCGGTGAAGGAGAAGCTGCCGCCCATTGCGCCAATGGTCACCGGTCAGCGGGTCATAGACACCTTCTTCCCAATTGCTAAGGGGGGAACTGCCTGCGTGCCGGGGCCATTTGGGAGCGGAAAGACGGTCATCCAGCACCAGCTTGCCAAGTGGTCTGACGTGGACATAATCGTTTACATTGGCTGCGGTGAACGGGGCAACGAAATGACTGACGTGCTCATTGAGTTCCCCGAGCTGAGGGACCCGCGCACAGGCGAGCCCCTCATGGAGCGCACGGTGCTCGTAGCCAACACGTCCAACATGCCAGTGGCTGCCCGTGAGGCCTCGATTTACACTGGAATAACCATTGCTGAATACTACAGAGATATGGGCTACGCAGTGGCGCTCATGGCTGACTCCACCTCAAGGTGGGCCGAGGCTCTCAGGGAAATGTCTGGGCGACTCGAGGAAATGCCTGGAGAAGAGGGCTACCCAGCTTACCTGGCTTCCAGGCTTGCCGAGTTTTACGAAAGGGCTGGTCGCGTGATTTGCCTGGGCTCGGACAGAAGGGAGGCCGCGCTGAGCGCAGTTGGCGCTGTGTCGCCTCCAGGGGGCGACCTTTCTGAGCCAGTCACCCAGTCTACCCTGAGGATCGTCAAGGTGTTCTGGGGACTTGACGACAGGTTGGCGGCAAGGAAGCACTTCCCCGCGATCAACTGGCTAATAAGCTACTCCCTTTACACAGACAGACTAGGGGATTACTTGCAAAAGGAAATTGGGCACGACTTCCCCGCGCTGCGGGACCGGGCAATGAGCATTCTCCAGCAAGAAGAAGAGTTGAGGGAAATAGTGCGCCTGGTGGGCATTGACGCTTTGTCGGTGCACCAGAGGCTGATCCTTGAGACGGCAAAGTCCATACGCGAGGACTTCCTGTACCAGAGCGCGTTCCACGAAATAGACACGTACTGCTCCATGAAGAAGCAGTACAGGCTGCTCAGGTTGATCCTCCGCTTCCACGACCTTGCTCAAGGAGCACTAGAGGCTGGCGCAAGGCTAGACGAGGTCCTGGAGCTGCCCGTTAGGGAGCGAATAGCCAGGGCAAGGTTCATCCCAGAGGACAGCTTGGATACTTTCGACCAGATCGAGCGGGAGATTGCCCAACAAATGCCCAAAGAGGCCTGAGCGGAGGTGAGAGGTGTGCTTAAGGAGTACAGGACGATTTCAGAAGTGTCAGGCCCACTCATGTTCGTGGAAAACGTGGACGAAGTCCACTACAACGAGCTTGTTGAAGTAGAACTGCCAGACGGCAGCGTCAGGCGGGGCCAGGTGCTCGAAGCCCACGCAGGCCGGGCGCTGGTGCAGCTGTTTGAAGGCACACGGGGCCTGGACGTGTTCCAGAGCAAGGTGAGGTTCCTTGGCAAAGTGATCGAGCTGCCAGTTTCCGTGGATATGCTAGGCAGGATTTTCGACGGTTTTGGACGGCCCATTGACGGGGGACCTCGGATAATACCTGAAACCCGGTTGGAGATCACGGGCAGCCCGATCAACCCGTATGCCAGGGCTTACCCGTCCGAGTTCATACAGACAGGGATTTCAGCAATCGACTGCATGAACCCGCTGGTGCGTGGCCAGAAGCTGCCCATATTCTCAGGGGCAGGGCTTCCCCACCCTCAGATTGCTGCGCAGATCGCCAGGCAAGCCCAGGTGAGGGGCAAGGGCGAGAAGTTCGCTGTGGTGTTTGCAGCAATGGGTGTCACCTTTGAGGAGGCCGACTACTTCATCTCGGACTTCCGCAAGACTGGGGCAATCGAAAGGGCCGTGGTGTTCGTGAATTTGGCCAACGACCCTGTCATTGAGCGCATAGCCACCCCGCGCATGGCCCTAACCGTGGCTGAGTTCCTGGCTTTCCAGAAGGACATGCACGTGCTGGTAATCATGACAGACATGACCAACTACTGTGAAGCGTTGCGTGAAGTCTCGGCTGCGCGCAAGGAAGTGCCTGGGCGGCGGGGTTACCCTGGCTACATGTACACTGACCTTGCCACCATATACGAGAGGGCAGGGCGGATAAAGGGCAAGAAGGGCTCGATAACCCAGATTCCAATACTAACCATGCCCGAGGACGACAAGACCCACCCAATTCCCGACCTGACCGGGTACATCACCGAGGGACAAATCGTGTTGAGCAGGGACTTGCACAAGAAGGGCATTTACCCCCCCATCAACGTCTCCCTATCCCTGTCGAGGCTGAAGGACAAGGGAATCGGTCCTGGCAAGACCCGTGAAGACCACGCCGAGGTGCTCAACCAGTTGTCTGACGCCTACGATAGGGGCAAGGAGGCCAGGGAGCTTGCAGTGGTATTGGGCGAGGCGGCGCTCAGCGCTGCGGACAGGAAGTTCCTAAAGTTTGCCGACGAGTTCGAAGCCAGGTTCGTCAAACAGGGCGAACACGAAAACCGCACCATAGAGCAAACCCTTGATATTGGTTGGGAGTTGCTGTCAATGCTGCCCAGGGCCGAGCTGAAGAGGATATCCGACAGGATGGCCGAGAAGTATATGCCCAGGAAAGCCCAGGAACCCGGGGAGGCTACAGCCTAATGGAGATCAGAGTGAACGCAACCCGCCAGGAGCTGACCCGGCTCAAGAAGCGGTTGCGCATGGCCAGGAGGGGGCACAAGCTCCTCAAGGACAAGCGCGACGAGCTCATGCGGGTTTTCCTGGACCTCATAAGGAAAAACAAGGAGCTACGTGAGAGCGTGGAAGCGAGACTCCAGTGCGCTTACGCCAGCTTCCTTGCAGCAAGGTCCACCATGGATCCCCAGGTGCTCCATGAAGCGCTCATGTCCACCAGTGCCCGCTTCGAGCTGAAGGTTGGACGCCGCACCATCATGAACGCCGATGTGCCGGTGTTCGAGGTGGCGCAGACTGGCAGCGTGTGGTCTTACGGATTTGCCGAGACTTCAGCGGAGCTCGATGCCGCTCTTGGCGAGTTCAATGCCATAATGCCCGACCTGATCAAGCTTGCAGAAGTGGAAAGGGCTGTGGAAGTGCTCGCCAATGAGATCGAGAAGACCCGCAGGCGCGTGAACGCGCTTGAGTACGTCTTGATCCCTGAGCTTGAGAACACCGTCAACGGGATCGAAATGAGGCTTGCTGAAATCGAACGTTCTAACGTGTCCAGGTTGATGAAAATCAAAGACATTGTGCGAGCTCACTGAAGCTTGCCTGCCAAAGCACCCTGTGGAAAAAGGACAAAAGGGTGCTTCTTTTTTGCTCATATCCCCAGTATACCGACGGTTTGGCCAAGGCAATCTAGCAGTGATGAGCGACTGCAGGAGGCTGCACTCATGGATAAGCTTGTCATTTCGGGCGGAAAGTGCCTTTTCGGCATTGTGCGTGCCGACAGCGCCAAGAACGCTGTGCTCCCAGCCCTCGCAGCGGCCCTGCTCACCGAAGAACCATGTGTTATTGGCCCCGTACCTGTGCTCGATGACGTTACCACCATGTGCGAAGTGCTCACTTGCCTTGGCTCCAGTGTGCGGTGGGAGGCCAATAACCTGGTGGTAAACGCTGCAGGCCTTGACCGATTCGAAGCTCCGTACGAGCTTGTTCGACGGATGAGGGCCTCCTTTTTGGTGGTTGGGCCGCTGTTGGCCCGGTTGGGCAAAGTGCGCGTGGCTATGCCAGGGGGCTGCGCCATAGGTTATAGGCCCGTGGACCTCCACTTGAAGGGTTTGCAGGCAATGGGTGCCAAGATCTCCATGGGAAAGGGGTACGTGGAGCTCTCAGCCAGGCGTTTGGAAGGCACTGTGGTGTACTTGGATTACCCGAGCGTTGGCGCTACCGAAAACCTCATGATGGCTGCGGCTCTTGCCAGGGAACGCACATACATCGAGAATGCTGCCCAGGAACCAGAAGTAGTGGACCTGGCCAATATGATCAACTCTATGGGCGGCAAAGTGAAGGGCGCTGGCACCAGCACCATAAGGGTTGAGGGAGTGCAGCGCCTTTCAGGGTGCAAGCACGCTGCAATTCCCGACAGGGCGGAGGCTGCAACGTACATGATTGCTGCTGCCGCCACTGGCGGAGAGGTGCTGGTGAGCAACGTGATCCCTCAACACCTTCGGGCGGTGTCTGCAAAGCTTAGGGAGGCAGGGGTGATTATGGAAGAGGACGGGGACACCCTGAAGGTGGAATGCCACCGCAGGCCGCGAAGCGTGGACGTGAAGACCATGCCTTATCCTGGCTTTCCCACTGACCTGCAGGCACCCATCACCTCAATGCTTGCCATTGCTGACGGGACTGGCTTGGTGACCGAAACTGTGTTCGAAAGCAGGTTCGGGCATGTGGACGAGCTCAAGAGGATGGGCGCACAGCTCAAGGTTGAAGGCAGGTGCCTTGTGGTGAAGGGGGTGAAGCGCCTTGGCGGCGCACCTGTTCGCGCCACAGACCTCAGGGCAGGTGCTGCGCTGGTAATCGCTGGGCTCGTGGCTCAGGGAAAGACTGAGGTGACCGGGCTTGAGCACATCAACAGGGGGTACGCCAACCTGGTGGGCAAACTCAAGGCGCTTGGGGCTGACATACAGTTGGAAACTAGCCCATAAGCTATTGAGTGGGCGAGGAGGGAACCATGGGGCGGCTTTTGCTGAGTTTGGTGGCGTTTCTGTTTGGAAGCGTTGTGCTGTTGCCCAGCGCCATAGTGGGGCTGTGGGCGCAAACCATGGCTCCTGTGACGGACAAGGGCCCGGCGTTTCCCCTGGGTTCTCCAACCGTGAGGCTGTTGGTGCACTCCACGGGAGAGCTTGCCGAGCTGCCCCTGGAAGAGTACGTGTGCGGCGTAGTTGCTGCTGAAATGCCAGCCACCTTCGAGCCCCAGGCTTTGAGGGCTCAGGCGGTGATCGCTCGCACCTATGTGGTCAAGCGCATGAGGGTTTTCGGGGGCAAGGGCTGCGATGAGCACCCAGGTGCGGACATTTGCGATAACCCAGAGCACGCCCAGGCCTGGCTTTCCAAGGACGCGCTGAGGAAGGTGTGGGGTCCATTACAGTTCAAGGCGCTTTGGGACAAGGTAGAGCAGGCTGTGAAGGCTACGGAAGGGCTGGTGCTCACATACCAGGGAAAGCTCATTGATCCCCTTTACCACTCAACGTGCGCAGGCGGCACCGAGAACCCGGAGGAAGTGTGGGGCACCAGATACCCCTACTTGAAGAGCGTTCGCTGTGACTTCTGCGCTTCTTCCCCTCATTACCGTCCCCAAAAAGTGAGCTTTAAGCTGGCCGAGTTCATATCCAGGATTGGCGCGCCCCCTTCGGTGGCCGCCGCGGCCACTGGAGGAAGGCAGCTTTTCACCACTATTTCCACCTCCTCAGGCAGAGTGAAGGAAGTGGTTTCTGGCACCTTCCGCATTGCGGGTACAGAAGTGAGGAAGCTTTTGGGACTGAAGTCCACCAGGTTCTCCTTGAGCGTGACCGGGGATCAGGTATCCCTGGAAGTGAGGGGTAACGGTCACGGAGTGGGGCTTTGCCAGTGGGGTGCCAACGGCTTGGCGCTCAGGGGCCTGAGCTATCCCGAGATAATCGCTTACTACTTCGACGGCGTTGTGATCACCCACATGTTCCACGAATAATAACCCGCCGACTGGCAACAATATCCTGCGGGGTGCAATCTTAAGTGGAGTGGACTACGAAGGTGAACAAGCTTCTTGTACTTGCAATAGTGCTGTTGGGCTTGACTGGCATCTACTTGCAGCTGGAAGGTGCGTCAGCAGAGACACCAGAGCGCGCGGTTGGGGAGCTGGCACATGAGCCTGCGGCCAGCGCCACTCCAGTGGTGGTGTCCAGGCCTGCGCCTGCTGCGGCCCAGGCTCCCCGGGCTTCCCAGCAAACAAAGAAAGCAGAACAGCCCCGTACAAGTACGCCCGCTCCCCCCCTTTTTCCCTTAGAGGGTGGAAAAGTGAGCCGTGGCAAGGGCTGGTACAAGTCTGACTTTTATAACGACTGGCGCTACCATCAGGGCGTGGACATAAGGCCGGGTAGCGGTGCTGGGGGCACCCTGGTACGAGCCTGTGTGGAAGGGACTGTGGAGTGGGTAGGGACAGATGAGTTCTTCGGCACAACTGTGGTGGTGAGGGCGTCCGATGGCACCCAGTGGAAGTATTCGGGCCTGAGTTCTTCCCAGGTTTCCAAGGGTGGCCGAGTGAGCAGGGGAGCAGTGCTTGGCACCATCAATGGGGCGCCTGCGGCGGAGCCCGAGTACCCCCATTTGCACCTGGAGGTGGTTGGGCCGAGACAAGAAGAGCTGGACCCGGCGTTAATCCTGGGGAGCGGCTGAACTCATTTTTGACGATTCCCGGAAATATACTGTAGCAGTGTTGGCTGCCTACCACCTGGCCGGGAAGGGGGTTCTCGGCTTGACCGACGCCATTTGGAGCAGGGTGCTGGAGATTGCCGGATACATTAGCGCCCACAGTGCCACAGTGAGGGAAGCTGCCCGGATGTTCAGCATATCCAAGAGCACTGTGCACAAGGACATGACCGAGCGCTTACCCAAGATCAACCCATTGCTTTACGCCCAGGTGAAGCAAATCCTGGAAAAGAACAAGGCAGAAAGGCACCTCAGGGGAGGCGAAGCTACGCGCCGGAAATACCTGTGCCTGCGCTCGGCGGCTTCTTCCCGCTGAGGGCCTCGTAGAGCTTTTGGGCAATGCCAACGCCTCCGGCTTGCGACAGCGCCTGGCCCAGGGCTTCAAGGGCGAACTGTTCCAGGAGAGGCCTGCTGGGCGTGTCCACGCCGGAGTCGCTGAGCAATTTGAACCTGGCTTGTTTGAGAAGCTCCACCAGGAACAGCGCCTCGAACTCCGAACAGGCTTTCCTCAGTTCTTGGTCTGAACTGGGGGTCTTGACACCAGGTACTTGGGTTGACTGCACCTGGGATACGTTCACTTGGGGTTACCTCCTCAGGTTGTTAGCGATCTCCAGCATTTGGTCGGAACTCTGCACCGCCTTGGAATTGAGCTCGTATGCCCTTTGTACGGTGATCATGCGCACCATTTCCTCGATGACTGACACGTTGGACCTTTCCAGGAATCCCTGGAGCACGGAGCCGTACCCCGAGGAACCGGGGGTGCCTGAGGAAGCCTCCCCTGAAGCCTCAGACTCAACGTAGCAGTTGTTGCCCACCTGGAGCAACCCTTCGGGGTTGGCGAACCGGAAAAGCTTCAGCTGGTAGCTGGAACCGTCCCCAGCGGTGATCTCGCCGTCCATGGACACCTGCACTTGACCAGTGGCCTCTTTGTCCAAGAGCAGGCGGTTGCTGCCATCGTAGAGTACGTAGTAGCCCTCTTTGGTGACCAGGTAGCCTTCTCCGTCCACGTGGAATGAGCCGTCCCTGGTGTACGCCTTCCTCCCGTCGGGTAGCTTCACCGCGAAGAAACCTTCTCCCTGGATGGCCAGGTCCAGCGGCCTACCCGTGTTTTCCAGGTTACCCTGTTCGAACAAAGGGCCAACTGTGGTGGCGGTGACGCCAGTCCCCACAACTGTGCCTGCGCCTGCAGCGGGATACTGCAATGTGCCCAGGCCGTTGTCCCCAAGTTTCTGGTACACCAGGTCCTTGAAATCCACCCTTGTCTTCTTGAAACCTGGAGTGTTCACATTGGCAAGGTTGTTGGCTATGGCGTCCATACTAACCTGCTGGGCAATCATGCCCGAAGCTGAAGTCCAAAGAGCCCTTATCACTGTGGGAGTCCTCCTCTCTTTCACGTTGTTCCACCAAATCATGCCCTACCCAGTTCGTTGACTACTTTGTCAAGGGTTTCGTCCTGAGCGTGAATTGCCCGCTGATTTGCTTCATACGCCCTCATCACTGCAATCAGCTCCACCATTTCCTTCACTGGAGAAGTGTTGGAGCCTTCCAGGTAACCTGTGAGCACCTTGCTCTCCGTCTGCACAGGCGAGCCGCTACTGGCAGTTTCCACAACAGCGCCCCCTTCCACTTTCTGAAGGCCAGCGGGATTTGGAAACCGCACCAATCGTAGGCGAATGGAATGTCCCTGGTCGGTAACGATGTTGCCATACTCGTCGACCCGAAGCTCGGCCTCTTTGCCAACGCGAATTGGGGACCCCGTGGAGTCTTGCAGTCTTTCCCCAGAGGAAGTGACCAAGTAGCCAGAAGGGTCTACCCTGAGGGAGGCGGTGCGCAGGTACACGGTGGTGCTGCCTCGGGACGCAGCAATGTACGTGTTGGCTTCCACCAGGGCTACATCCAGTTTCCTTCCAGTGGGCTGGAGAACCCCTCCAGAAAGGTCAGCGTACTCTCCTCCCACTACCACCCCAGTTGAGACAAGGCCAAGTGCCCCATGGTTCGGATTTGCGCTGCGGGTCTCATAGAGTTCCATTTGAGGGTAGCACTGAAGCAGCGCAAAGTCTCTCTTGAACCCAGGGGTTGTGGCGTTTGCCATGTTGTTGGCAGTCACTTCCTGCCTGAACATTTCCGCCCTCATGCCTGAAGCAGAGGTGTATATGCCCCTGATCACGGTGATCCCTCCATAATAAAAAACCTTCCGACGGCAACGCGCCGGAAGGTTTAGTCTTCGGCAGCCCGGCCGTCATAGCTCAACGCTTTAGACCCGTGGCTTTGCGTCGCCGTCTTTCGACGGTTTTGCCCTTTCGGACCCTTCCGTATGTACGATTCTCCACGAATTCGGGAATTCCTTCTTACGTCATGCCAGCCTGCTTAGAACAGTTACGTGGTCTTCTTGAACGTTTGGGAACTCCAGAGCCCGACCGCAGCCCAGCGCAACGGCTGCTACTGGGTCCTGGAACCTGGTCACGCGCAGGCCGGTCCTTTGGGAGAGGAGCTCGTCCAAGCCATGGAGCAGGCTTCCACCTCCCGTCAAGGTGACCCCCGAATCGATTATGTCAGCGCACAGTTCGGGAGGCGTGGCTTCAAGCATTTCCACAACACCGCGGCAAATCTCCTCCAGCTCTGGCTGGATTGCCCTGCGTATTGCCTCGCTGGTGAGCTGCACGTTCTTGGGCAACCCAGATACCAGGTCGCGGCCCCTCACCTCGTACTCGTCGTCTCTGCCTGGCACCGCAGTGCCAATATTGATCTTGGCTTCTTCCGCCGAGCGTTCGCCAATTAACACATTGTATTCCCGCTTCACCATTTGAACGATGGCCTCGTCGAAGGCATCTCCTGCCACGCGGATGGACTTTGACACCACAATGCCTCCAAGGGATATCACTGCCATCTCGGTGGTACCCCCGCCGATGTCCACCACCATGTGGCCCTTGGGCTTAGCGATGTCCAATCCTGCACCCAGGGCTGCAGCCAAAGGTTCGTACAGTACCGTTGCCCGGCCAGCGCCCGCCTGCTTGGCGGCCTCGACTACAGCACGCTTCTCCACAGAGGTGGCGCCTGACGGCACTGAAATCACCACGTCGGGCTTGAAGATGCCCCGCGTGGTTATGCTCAGGAAATGCCTGAGCATGGCCTCTGTGATGTCGTACTCAGCAATAACCCCGTTTCTTAGGGGCCTGATTGCACTGATGTTTCCAGGGGTCTTCCCAAGCATCCTGCTGGCTTCGTCGCCCACCGCGAGTACCTTGTTTGTGGTAAGGTCCACTGCGACTACCGATGGCTGCTTGAGCACGATCCCTTTGCCTTGCACGTACACCAGCACTGTAGCAGTACCCAGGTCCACTCCAATTCCCACGCGCACGTGCGTTCCCCCAACCAGCTCCATGATTTTGGTATTGTGAATTTCTAGTTCAGTTCCGTTTTTCCTGCCTACATAACATAAGCCACTGTATGAGAATAAACCCGCCAAGGCATATTGCCACGTCCCCAGGGCTTACTACCACTGGCTGCAAGAATGGCAATGGCACTGGGATCACGTCCCCCAGGAAAGCAAGCCTGGTTGCCCTGTTAGCCAGCTGGTGGGTGAAGCTGGTGCCCTGTGCCAGCAGCTGGTACTCGGGAATCTTGTCCAGGCCCACTGAAGCCAGGGCGGTGGGAGAAATGGGCATTCTACCCCCATTCACGAAGATCACCCATGCGTTTGAGAACACCCCAATCAATACCCAAGAAAAGCCAGGCAAATTCTCCAGGTTGGCCGCACAAACCAGGATCAACATGCCGTGGGACAAGAGGTTCAGGACCATGGCTGTGGTGTGGCTGAGCAAGTTACTACCTGCAAGATAATGGAGGGCCAGACGAAGGGCCACTGCAGTTGCCAGCGCCCACCAGTGCCTTATTGACAAGCTTGCCAGGCGACTCAGCTTGCCACCTCTGATTAGAGCCACAAAAATCGAAACAATAAGTGTTAAGAAGAAAACCAAGGCCGTACTCCTCCTGTTCCTTTACTAGGTCCACCAGCACTTCGAGTAAGTTGCTGTCGAACTGCAGGCCACAATTGCGCTTGAGCTCCGCCAGAGCCTCCTGGGATGACATCCCCTTACGGTAGGGCCTGTCCGTCCTCAGGGCAACGTAGCACTCCGCGATTGCAATGATTCGGGCGCCTAGGGGGATTTGGTCGCCCCTGAGTTGGTCTGGGTATCCCTTCCCATCCCACCTTTCGTGGTGATGGCGCACCAACGTGGCAGCTTCCTTGAGGGCCTCTACTTTTGCAGCAATGGCAGCTCCCACTTCAGGGTGGGATGCCACCACACTGAACTCCTCCAGCTTAAGAGGGGTTGGCCTGCTTGTTAGCTCCTCTGGAATGCCCACGAATCCGAGGTCATGCAGAAGTCCACCGTAGTATACCGACCTTACGTAGGACCTAGGTAGCAACAGCTTGTCCGCTATCCCTGCAGCAAGGCAAGCCACCCAAAGGCCATGCTCGTAGGAGTATTCCTGCTTGCGGGATATAAGGGGCACCAGGGTGGACAGGGTGCTTGAGAACACCTCTTGCATCCGGCAGGAAAGCGCCGAAGCGTAAACCGCAAGCCCAGTGATGACCGCAAGCACTGGAATCCAGAGGGACATGCTTGCTTTGCTGGCTAAGAACATGCTGCCAAGGAGAAACGCCACCAAGGCGATCACTGGCAGCTGGGGCACAAATTGCCTGAGTTCCCTGCGCCAAGCGGCCAAAAGGCTTACTTTGAGGCGCACAGCTTCAACCTGGGACGGCAGCAGGGTGTAAGCAACCACGAGCACCGCCCCTGCAGCAGCGCCGCGAAGCATGGTGGGTGCTTGCTGCGCCGTGAGTACAGACTCGACCAACTTGGCGGCAAAGACAGACAGCACCGAAGTGGAAGTGGGCAGGAGACAGCGCCTGATGCCCCTGGGCAAGCAACTTAGGGTGCCAGCCACGAAAGCCGCAACGCTAGCACAGGCTGTGTCCAGCACGAAAACTGACGCAGCCAGCGCAGCAACGCCCAAGGACGAGTTAACCAATAGGCGTGACAATTCTAAGGGGGTCACCGAGGCCATGGTCTCTATTAGAGTGAACATAATTAGAGAAGGAACATGGCTAGCCCGGATGTGGGCCACACTGAGACCGGTCACTGTGAGGGCGGTAACAGACAGGGCAAGTGCACAGCGCTTGTGAGCGCGCCGTATGCAGCTAAACTTTGGATTGATCAGCCTCGTTATCACCTGGCTCGAGTTCCTTCCAACAAGAGATCATCACCTTTACGACTTCGGGGTCGAACTGAGTGCCGGCGCACCTCTGGAGCTCCTCGATGGCCCTGCTCGTGGGCAACGGGCTCTTGTAAGGCCTTTCGGAGATCATGGCGTCGAACGCGTCCGCCACCGAGATGATCCTTGCTCCCAGGGGGATCTGGTTTCCCTTCAGCCCTTCGGGGAACCCCGTTCCATTGTACCATTCGTGATGGTAGCGCACCCAGCTTGCCGCATTGCCAAGCATCTTTATTCCAGTGATGATGTCTGCCCCCAGGGTAGGGTGGGCTTTCATCTCTATGTATTCATTGATAGTGTATATCCCCGGCTTTTTCAACACTGCATCCCTTATTGCCACCTTACCTATATCATGTAAAAGCCCTATGTACTCCAGGAGCTCTATTTCCTGTTCTGGAAGCCGAAGTGCTCTGCCAACGGCCGCTGACAGCCGCGCTACCCTCTCTGAATGGCCACGGGTGCACGGGTCCTTGGCGTCCAGGGCACGGACTAGGGCACGGATTGTCTCCAGGAAAACCTGCCTGAGCTCAATGTACCGGCCGAAGGATTGCCTGGCAGCGAGGAGGGGAAGGAAGAACAGGGCAATGCTTACGGGACCCGAATTGACCAGCACTCCCGACATGATTGCTGCCAGGGGTACCAGGGCCAGCAGGCTGGGGATGCTCCACATGAAGTTCGTGCGCCACAAAGTGCGGAAGGACACCCCACGTTGCAGCGACAACGCGGTCATTACCAGTCCGGCGTTTACCAGAGTGTAGGTGAGCGCGCATGCTACAAGAGGAATTACGCCGCGCTGGAGGTTTAGCGAGCCAGGTACGCCGCCAAGCCATTGGAAGATGCTGCCTGCTATTGCAGTAGAGATAGTAAACGCGGCCCTGTTGAAAAGGAAGTACTGTCGTGGGACACTTGGGGCAAGCTCTCTCGCAGAAATCGTTGCCAAACAAGCAAGCCAGGTGGCCTTAGACGGACCATACACCATTGCGGTGGTGTAAATGAGCGGCGAGCTCACTGATACCGAGCCCCCGCCTCTGGGCAGTGGCACTGCCAAGTGTTCGCTTACAAATATGAGTAACCCCATTACAGTAAGTCCCTGCAGGTCTTTGGGGCTCATTGGGAAAGGATCAAACACGAGAAAAAGAATCCCGCCAGCCGCTATGCACGCGCTAACGTAGATCTGGAGCTTGCGTTTGGACCCGCGCACCAAGGTTTCCTCCGCATTTTAAAGGCCGGCAGCCGGCCCGTTACGGGAGCCACTTAAACGAGGAGCCGCCTGCAAGGATAAGCGCTGCAAGCGTCAAGAGAGCCTTAAGAATCTTCCTCATTTTGAACTACCCCTTCATGAGTTCTGGGCGCGCTCCGCTATGATACGCCTCGGGAACTCCGCTTCAGTAGTAGTAATGGCTGCCGGCCACGCTTTTGGCAATTATTCTACCTGATTATTCCTTCGACGGTACGATTAATCGCGTTAAGAGCTGCTCTCACACCGGCTACGGCGATTTCTGGCTCAGGTGAGTTGTTGAGCACACAGGTGCCGCTCACCACCTTTGCTATATCACTCGGCACTCTGATTTGGACCAACGCAACAAGAGCTGCCAAGTCGTACAAGGTCACTTTCCTCATCTCGATGAGGCTGAACCCCTTGATCCCAAGGAGCGACTCCACAGCCGTCAGAGCTGCCCGAGCTGCAGTAGCTGCCACAGCAAGCTCTTCAGTGCTCCCTTGACAGTTCGAACGTGCCGTCTTGCCGTGGAGAGAGAGGCTTACTTCCACTTCCGCGTGATTCCGGTGGAAGCTAGCTGTCACTTCCTCCAGTCGAATTCTGGGTGTCAGCACGCATGCCTCCAGGGGCTCGTCAAGTTGCGCCACTGCTACCCTGGAGACGGTCGCCCCTCGGAGAAGGTCCTGAAGCACGGTGCGCACGTCCCGCTCAACCTGGGATACGGGCCGTGAGTGGCCGGCAAGTACGTACGCTTCGAAAGTGTTGTCGCCACTCGGAACCACTCTGGCCGCGACTACACCCTTTATTCTCTTGAGCAAAGCTTCGCACTTCTTGACTGTGGTATCCAACGCGCAGTCCTTCCCAGACAGTTATCATGTAGATTCGATCAATGGTTACGCTTTTCCTCCATATCCTACAAAGCCCACAAACTTTCCTGCCAATGGGTGTAGCTGGATGAGGCCCGATGGAGCGCTGGAACTGAATTTGCCACGCCTGGCTTCTGTTGGCTGCTGCGCCTAAAACACCACAGACCCGAGATACTCCCGGGTCTGTGAGGGTCACAACTGAGCAGCCAAAGGCCCATCTTGCCACTTACTCGGGCTCGATCAACCCGTAGTTGCCGTCTTTCCTCCTGTAAAGCACCGAGATGGCTTCGGTTTCGGCGTTCTGGAAAATGAAGAAGTCGTGACCAAGGAGATTCATTTGGAGAATGGCCTCGTCCACAGACATGGGTTTGAACGCGAACTTCTTGACCTTGACCACTTTGGGAGCTTCCTGCTCTTCGGCTGTTTGTGGTGTGAGATCCTGCGCCCGCGGTTTCCTGTTGAACCTGGCCTTGTACTTGTCGATTTGCCTTTCCAGTTTGTCTGTGACCAGGTCAATGGAAGAATACACGTCACCGGCGATTTCCTCGGCCCGGATCAACATGCCGTTCAACGGCAAGGTCACTTCGACCCTGTGCCTGCCCCTTTGCACGTTGAACTCCACCTGGGCTGTGAACTCCTGGTCTATCAGCCTATCCAGCTTGGAAAGCCTCTTTTCCAGGTAATCCCTCATGGCTTGGGTGATCTCCAGATCTTTACTCCGGACGTTTAGGCGCACGTCACACCACTCCTTCTGATGGAGGTCTCACACTTCGATTATATTATATCCCGTGGCCCAGGGGTTGCCGGCGCTTGGGGGCTGCAAGAATTGACATCCTCCCAGTTACAGATGTATGATAAAGCCGCCTCTTCCAAGGTGGGGGAGGTTTTGATGCTTTTGGCCAGGGGGTGGTGAGGTTGAGCAGGAGAAAGCTGTTCACTTCTGAGTCCGTCACCGAGGGGCACCCCGACAAGGTGGCCGACCAGATTTGCGATGCAATACTCGACGCCATCCTCGAGAAAGATCCCGTAGCACGTGTAGCGTGTGAATGCACCGTGAAGACAGGCCTTGTGCTCATAACCGGAGAAATCACCACCGAGTGCTACGTGGACATGCCTCGAATTGCCCGGGAAACCCTGCGCGAGATTGGGTATACCAGGGCTAAGTATGGCTTCGACTGCGACACTTGCGCGGTGCTCACTGCCATAGAGGAACAGTCGCCCGACATTGCTCAGGGCGTTAACGAGGCATTGGAAGTCAGGGCAACGGGTGGAGAAGAGAAAGTGCTTGGCGCTGGAGACCAGGGGCTGATGTTTGGCTTTGCATGCAAGGAAACGCCTACCCTAATGCCCATGCCCATATACCTGGCCCATGGATTGGCTCGCCGACTTGCTCAGGTAAGAAAGTCAGGGGAGTTGCCCTACTTGCGGCCAGACGGCAAGACCCAAGTCACCGTGGAATACGAAGACGACGTTCCAGTCCGGGTGGATGCGGTAGTTGTGTCTGCCCAGCATGCGCCAGATGTGGATCAAAAGCAAATACGTGACGACATAATCGAGCATGTGGTCAGCAAGGTAATTCCCAATCACCTCCTGGACGAAAGGACCAGGTATTTCGTTAACCCCACCGGAAGGTTCGTTATCGGTGGACCCCAGGGAGATTCTGGCCTGAGCGGCAGGAAGATCATCGTGGACACGTACGGCGGCTACGCCAGGCATGGGGGCGGTTCTTTCTCTGGGAAGGACCCAACCAAAGTGGACAGGTCTGGTACGTACGCTGCAAGGTACGTGGCAAAGAACATAGTTGCCAGCGGGCTTGCGTCCAGATGCGAGGTTCAAGTGGCCTACATCATTGGGGTGGCCAACCCAGTGTCCATCATGGTGGACACCTTTGGCACCGGCGTGATCCCGGACCAGGAGATCGAGCGCCTTGTGATGTCTAACTTTGATTTCCGTCCAGGTGCAATAATTGAGAGATTCAACTTGAGGCGCCCCATGTATAGGCAAGTTGCGGTGTACGGTCACTTCGGCCGGGACGATCTGGACCTTCCTTGGGAGAAGACGGACCTTAAACTTGGCTGAGGCTGTGGCGGCCGTTCTTGTGCTCTCATAACATGGTCTCGGGGGCTAACCTTGCTGGTGCGCGACTTCGTGGTGTATTGTCTGGCTGCCTACGGTCTGCTGCTGGTGTTCACCATGCTCCTCGATGCGGCCAAGGTGGTACGCAGGTACCCGATTGCAGTGGGCAATAGGAAAGTGCTCTTGGTGTTGTACGTGAGGAACGCGAGCGGCTGGATCGAGGGGAGCATGCGGAGCCTCTTGAGATGCGCTGACTACTGGGGAGTTCCACTAGAGGTCAGCGTTGTGGACGTTGGCTCCAGGGATGAGACTGTCGAGATAGTGAAGAAGCTTGCCAGAACTTGCCAGGTTGTCAAGGTTAGCCAATGTTTGCTGCCAGAAGAGCTGAAACAGCGCAACGGTAGCCCGGTGATAGTTTGCGATTTGACCGGGCAGAGGGCAAGCAACTCAGGGCTACAGGAATTTCTGGACGAACTTCTGAGCCAGCTGTGCGTGCTTAGTTGTGTTAGCGTTGAACGGTTTAGCTGACCACAGTGCGTCGTCAGCTAAAGCTGTTTGGTTTCCCCGCGTTGGTGTTAACGGTGAAGTGGCGGTTCTTCTTTTGTGTGCGCACCCTCTACAGGTTCGTGGTTTAGGCGGTTGTCTAGGGGTACATGGCGTTCCCCATGGAACAAGGAGCCTCCGTGGTGTGTTATACCTCTCGTGAAGTGCAAATGATAGGGTCATGAGGGCATCATCCTTGATAAGAGTTGCTTGGGAGGACAAGCCGCTGAGGAAGGCGCTGATAACAGTAACTGGCAGCTTAGTGGAATTGTTCTTCCCCCTTCCCGAAGGGTGTGCCTTTTGCGGTAAAGAGCTCCCTGGCTGGCAGCACTTGCGTGTTTGCAGGGAGTGCCTCCAGGCGATTGGGGACGGTTACAGGTGGATTTGTTTCATGTGTGGCAGACCTTTGATTGGTACGGCTGCGCTTGAAGAAGGGGTGTCGATTTGCACTGATTGTCACTCTGGTGCCAGGGCTTTCGACTTAGCACGCGCTGCTGGTCGCTACAGCACGCCATTGAGCGACACTATCCATTACTTCAAGTCCCGACCGGAGCTGTGTTTGGCCGGGACCCTTGGCACACTCATGGGCTTTAGGCTGGAAGAACTGGCCTGCTTAAGCGGGGGGTTTCCCGACTTGGTGGTACCTGTTCCAATGGATCTGACCAGGCTCAGAGGACAGGGGTTCAATCATTCTCGTTGTCTTGCCCAGGTGCTGGCAAGACAGTTCGAATTGCCCCTTCGGGAGGTCCTGCAAAAACGGGAACAGACCCCTCCACCGAAGGGGGCAACTAGGAGCGAGAGGTTTGCCAGGTTGAAAGATGCCTTCAGGGTAAGACATCGGTCGATCGTCAGGAACAAGCACGTGCTGCTAGTGGACGATGTTATGATCACTGGTAGTACTGCGGAAGCGTGTGCTACGGTGCTAAAGCAAGAGGGTGCCCGCAGAGTGGACGTTTTGGTAGCCGCTTCGGTGCCAGCAATTCCCGCACGGCAAACGCTAAATTGGGTTTAACTTTAAACCTCACTGCTTCGATAATTACACTAGGTGGTGGGACCTTGGAGGGGTGATTGCCCGGTGAAGATATCTCGAGATCAAATGAGCAGGGTAGTGAGTTCCACCGGCGCTACTCCAATGGAAAGGGCAGAAAAGCCCAGGCATTGTAGCTCCGTGCAGGCATCAGCTCGAAGCTCTGCCGAGAAGCTGGACACAGTTAGGCTGTATACCCAAACTGAGGAGTTCCGAAAGGCAGTGGAAGCGGTAAAGAGGGCTCCAGAGGTGCGCCAGGACAAGGTTGAAGAACTACGAAAGGCGATTGTCTCTGGCACTTACCAGGTGGACTCCATGGCCGTGGCTGAGAAGATGCTTTGCAGGATATTTGTTGATTACATGCTGGGTTCGGGGATGAAAAAGTGATGGAAGCGCAATGGGTGGAGCTGCAGGACTACGTCGACCGCCTGGAGCAGTTTGCCAGTCAGGTTCGCTCCTTGGCTCAGGAGAAAAGGCAAGCGCTTACCAACGCAGATACTGCTGCCCTCGAGGAGATCATGATCCGGGAAGAAAAGCTATTGCCCCTTGGACTGCACCTCAAGGACGTACCTCCTCTTGTAGTGGAAAAGGGCCTCACGGGAGCGTGCGCTGAAGCACCCCTAGAGATCAGGGAACAAGTCACCGCGGCGTGCAACAGGATCGGGTTATACCTTGGAGAAGCCAGGGAGATAAACCGCAGAAACATGATGTTCCTCAAAAAGGCCCTTGAATACGTTGGGTTTATGATAAAGTGCAGCACTACTGGGCCGTCATACCAGCCTCCCGCCAGATGACGTTGGAGGAGTGTTAACGTGAGTACTTTCCGAGGCATTGAGATTGGCAGATCGGCAATTTCCACTCACAAGCTAGCCCTGGACGTGGTTGCCCAAAATGTGGCCAGTGCCAACGTGTCGGGCTATTCGCGTCAGAGCGTACAAATGAAAGCTGTGAGCTACGCCCAGTCTGGACTGAGCGACGTGCAGAAGTTCACCGGTGCAGGGGTCACAGTGGAAAGGGTGGCCAGGCTACGGGATGCCTTCTTGGACAAGCAGATTCGGCAGGAGACAGCCACGAAGGGCTGGGCTGACGCAAGGCTTGAGACTTTGAACCAAGTGGAAGTGGTGATGAATGAGCTCGAGAGCACTGGCATTAGGGCGCGGTTGGACGAATTCTGGAATGCGCTGCAGGAACTTTCGCTGAACCCCGAAAGCGTTAGCGTGCGTGCGACCGTGGTACAGCGAGGCGAAGCACTGTGCGAGGCGTTCAGGCACACGGTTGAATGGCTCAGGCAGCTTCAGGAGAACCTCAACTACCAGATCCAGACCACAGTTGGTCGGATTAACGACATTGCCTCACAGCTTGCTGAGCTGAACGACCAGATTGTGAGGGCGAGAGCCAGGGGTGAGTGCTCGAACCTGCTGGAGGACCGCCGGGACCTTCTCATTGATGAGCTGTCGGAGTTTGGGCCAGTTGACGTCACGGTTCGGACTGAAGGCGCAGCAATCATCAAGCTCGGGGGCTTTCCCATTGTGGACGCCTACGGCTTGGAGAAGCTGGAGTTCCAGGCAGTGGGGGCTTCTGGATATCCCGTTGTGACCTGGGGGCCCGAAGGGCGAGTTTTGCAGATCGGCACCGGCAGGCTTAAGGGTTTGTTGGAAGCCAGGGACGAGCTTGCAGCTTCGTACATCGAAGACCTAAACCAGCTTGCTCGCAGCATCGTCGACGAAGTGAATGCGCTTCACAGGAAAGGTTATGGGCTTGACGGCACCACAACTGGGTTGGATTTCTTCGTCATGGGGAAAGACGCGAGTGACTTGCAGGTGCGCGAAGATATCCTTAAGAACCCCTCATTGGTTGCTGCATCGGCAAGCGGTGAGCCAGGCGATGGCAGTAACGCCCTGGCAATGGCTCAGCTCAAACAGAAGACACTGATGGTGAATGCCACTGCGACGTGGGACGATTACATAAGGTCTATCACGGCCAGACTTGGCATTGAGACTCAGGAAGCCAAGCGAGTTAGCGAGAACCAGGAGTTGCTGCTGAAGGATTTGGAGAACAGGCGAGAGTCGGTCTCCGGTGTTTCCCTGGACGAAGAGGCCACCGAGATGATCAAACTCCAGCATGCTTATAACGCTGCTGCAAGGCTCATTACCGCCTACGATGAGCTGCTTGAGGTGCTGATTTCCCGCACTGGTTTGGTAGGCAGATGAGCTGTAGGTCGAGGGGGGCGTGCCTATGAGGATCACCGACAGCATGAGCGTGAACAACCTGCGCTACAACCTTTCCAAAATTGGAGAGAGGTTGTCCAGGGCCCAGGACATGCTTTCTTCGGGCAAGAGCGTGAACAGGCCCTCTGATGACCCGCGAAAGGCTATGACCAGCCTACACATGAAGTCCTTGATAGAGCAGAACCGCAGATACCAAAGCAATGTCCAGGCTGGTATCGATTGGCTGAGCACAACGGACCAGGCTTTGGGAAGCGTGAACGAGGCCTTGCAGAGAGCACTGGAACTCGGGATTACCGGCTCCAACAGTGTGCTGCCCGAGGAAAGCCGCCAGGCGATTGCTGCTGAGCTTGAGCAGGTGCTCCAGCACCTGGTACAGGTGGCCAATACAGAGATTGGTGGACGATATGTGTTTGCTGGGACAAGCACACTGCAGCAGCCGTTTGAGATCGATCAGTCGAGCCTTTCCGTTTCATACTTTGGCGACGGAGGTAGGCTCGTTTGGGAAATCAGCCGCGGCGCAAGCGTTATTGTGAACGTGGCTGGTACGGAGTTGTTTGGCTCTAACATGGAAATGTTTAGCGACCTGGTGAAGCTGAGGCAGTCGGTCCTTGCGGGTGACGTTCAGGCCACACAGCAGTGCATTTCCAGGGTGCAGGAACACCTAGACAACGTGCTCCGGTACCGGGCCGAGGTAGGCGCTCGGATCAACCGACTACAGGTAACCCTGGATCGTCTCCAACAAGTGGAGATCGAGTACACCCGTGTACTGTCCGAGACGGAAGATGCGGATTTAGCTGGGACCATGGTTACACTGAACACAGAGGAAATCACTTACCGCGCGGCGCTGGAAGTAGGAGCGAGGATTGCTCAGCCTAGTTTGATCGATTATCTAAGATGAGTCTTTTCCAAGCGTTCCGACGTGCTGGCTAACGTGAGCCCGCGGACGCAAGTAAAGTGCTTGAGCTTGTGGCCGTGGGCTCGTTGTTTTGCCATAAGTTTTGTTTGGGGCTGGCCGTGTTGAGCGTACTCAGGGCACAGCCATGACCTGGCACCTGCTGCAAGCCCAGGGGCTTTTGCGTTTTGTTGTGGCGGTTGTTGGTGTGGGGACGGGCTAAAACCTGGTGCTGTCACTGTCGATAAACATAGTGAGCACAGGAGTAAGGCAACACCAGAGCGCTTTTCTCGTGGCGCCCGGGAAGAGTGGCAGCGGGTTGTAGGTGAGAGTAAGGAGGGTAATGTGATGAGGATTAACCACAATATTAACGCACTGAATGCGTGGAGAAACTTGACCGTCACTGACGGGTCTCTTGCGAAGTCCCTTGAAAGGCTGTCTTCGGGTTACAGGATCAATAAGGCTGCAGACGATGCCGCAGGGTTGGCCATCTCAGAAAAGATGAGGGCCCAAATCAGGGGGCTGCAGCTGGCGCAACGTAACGCACAGAACGGTATTTCGCTAATCCAGACGGCTGAGGGTGCATTGAACGAAACCCATGCGATTCTGCAGAGGATGAGGGAACTTGCAGTTCAGGCTCTGAACGATACAAACACCGACGAGGACCGTGCAGCTCTGGATAAGGAGTATCAACAACTGGTTAATGAAATTACGAGGATTGCTAACACTACCGAGTTCAACACTACGAAGCTCCTGGATGGGTCGTTGGGAGCGAGCATTGAGAATGTCGGGTCTAGCTTGACACCGAGCAACGGTATCGTAAGCATTGAGCTTAACGGCGCAGCTGTGGCTAATGGCTATACGATCACTGTAGAAGACGGCACCACTGGCAAGAAGATAACGGTGTCCCAGGGGTCAGTGTCGGAGACGATTGACAATGTGAGCGTGCCCAGTGGCTTTAACACAACCACACTCAACTTTGCGTCCCTTGGCATTAAGTTGACTGTCAACAGCGCTTTGACAAACATCTCTTTGAACAACACGTTCGATGTAACTGCCTCAGGTAGCATGAACCTGCAAATTGGAGCAAACGCTACACAAACGATGGCCATATCCATCTCCGACATGAGAGCGAGCGCTCTGGGAGGCTCCACGAAGTTGAACTCGACCAGCGTGGCCACGGCAAGCGGCGCACAGACGGCGTTGACCTCCATAGACACAGCTATTGACGAAGTGTCCACGCTAAGAGCTCAACTAGGCGCATACCAGAACAGGCTCGAACACACAGTATACAACCTGGGAGTTGCTGCAGAGAACCTCACTGCGGCAGAATCCAGGATCCGTGACGTGGACATGGCGCTTGAGATGGCGGAGTTCACAAAGAACCAGATCCTGGTGCAGTCTGGCACTGCTATGTTGGCACAGGCGAACATGCAGCCGCAAGCGATCCTCAGGCTGCTGCAGGCCTAACAACATAATACTGATGGGGGCTGGCCAGTTCCCGGCTGGCCAGCCCAAATAGTTTGAGGAGACACGAGAAACTGGGAGGGGGCGGAGCACGTGGGCGAAGTTAGACTGAGCGGGCTAATCTCTGGAATGGACACCGATGACGTCATTTCCAAGCTGATGGCGATTGAAAGGAAGCCCGTGGACTTGCTGCAAAGCCAGAAAGCCCAGCTGCAGTCCAAGAGGGAAGCGTGGAACAGGGTATACAGCGCTCTAACAACGCTGGATGCGAAGCTGGCAGGCCTTACCACGGTGGACACATACCTTTCGGCCAAGGCGTCTGTGGATGATTCGTCGGTGGTTCAGGTTTCTGCATCCAGCAGCGCTTCCCCTGGGAAATTAGCCCTTGAAGTAATGCAGCTTGCCACTGCGCACGTGGTGGCCTCAGCAGCCCAGTCCAGCACCACCCAGGCCATCGGAATCGCAGGTTCGCCCATGATCAACGGAAAGGCCCTCCTAATCTCATCGTCGGACTCGCTGGAGACCATTGCAGCCAAGATCAATTCGCTCGACGCAGGTGTAAGCGCAACAGTAGTCAAAGTGGACTCCTCAAGCTGGAAACTGGTGGTCAGCTCCAAGCAAACTGGGGCAGCTGCGCAGATAACTCTTGTCGACGACGGCGGAGCCCTAGAGGCACTGGGGCTGGTTGTGAACGGCCAAGCAAACACCGTGCAGGAAGCCCAAGATGCCAGGTTCAAGGTGAATTCCATTGAGGTCCAGCGGGCATCCAACACCGTGTCCGACGTGGTAACAGGCCTTACCTTCACCCTGAAAAACATCGGCACCACTGTGGTAACTGTGGAAAGGGACTATTCTGCAGTGGTTTCAGCCGTGAAGGCATTTGTTAACGCTTACAACAGCGCGGTGGATGCCATCAAGAATGAAACTTATTACGATGCGACCAACAAGAAGGCCGGTGCATTGCTCGGTGAGACATCGCTGATGAGTCTGCAAAACAAGATGAGGCAGGTGCTAGTCTCGGCCGTTCCCGGGCTTCCACAGTCCCTGAGCCGGGCTGCAGACGTGGGCCTGACCACGGAGGCCTACGTTCCGGGTAGTGGCTCTGGGGAGCACCTCAAACTGGATGAGGGAAAACTCACTGCGGCGTTGGAGTCGGATCCCGAGGCGGTGATGAAGTTGTTTGGAGCGAGGCGTGTGAACGTGGCGCTTGCCTCGAGCGGCGCAAGTGCTACTGGTTTGGATGAGTACGGCAATACCAATGAGTACGACGCACAGGTGTACTCGGCGTCAGGGGCAATTAACGGAGATACCTCCAGCCTAAGATGGGGGACCACTGGCGGGGGATGGAACGATGGCACGGCTGGAGTGTACCCTGATTACCTGCAAATCGTGTTTGCCGGGCAGCGCACCATAGACACAGTTAAAGTCTACACTCTTAACTCAGAGGCTTTTCCGGCCAACCAGTACGGCGTGCGTGACCTCCGGGTACAGTACTGGGACGGCACCACGTGGATAACCGTTTCCACCGTGTCAGGAAACACGTCCGGGGTTGTGAGCTGCAGTTTCGATCCCGTGACCACCGACCGGATAAGGGTTGTCGTGGACGCCACCAACGGTCAGGGAGACTACTCGCGCATCACGGAAGTTGAGGTATACCAGCGGGATGCGGGACTGGCTTCGGCAATTTCCGAACTGCTCAAGAGCTTTACGTCCTCGGGTGGCGTGATAAAGAACAAACAGGACACAATCGACAGAACTGTATCCAACATAGACAGCCGCATTGAGGACTGGGAGCGAAGGCTGGAGCTGCGGGAAGAAGCTCTGAGGAAGCAGTTTAACTCCATGGAAGTAGCACTCAACAAGCTCAAAACCCAAAGCGCCTGGCTGAGCATTCAGTTCGCCAGCATCTACGGAAGCGGTGAGAAATCATGACCAACCCGTATGAGCAGTATAAGCGCGTTCAAGTCCAGACTGCCAACCCGATCGAGCTGGTTGTGATGGCTTACGACGGTGCAAGCGTGTACCTGGCAAGGGCCAAAGAGGCCATGAGTGACGGCAACTACCAGGCTGCCGGTGAGTGGATCAGACGGGTGCAGAGCATAATTGCGGAGTTGACCTCTTCCTTAGACCCTGCAGCGGGTGAAGTATCGTATAACCTGGCTAGGCTATATGGGTTCATCAACGAGAGACTGGGCAGAGTTACGGCCTCAAGAGACCCGAAGTTTCTAGATGAAATAGCCAAGGTGTTAGATACCCTTAAACAGGGATGGTGCGAGTGTGCCAAACGCAGCAAGTGACCAGTTGTTGGAAAAGCTTCAGAGGATCCTCAGCCTCGCCAGGGCTCAACTCTGGGCAGTGAGAATGGGCGACCCCGAGGCCTTTGAGAGGCTCACCGCTGAAAGGGAAAGGGTCCAGCAAGAGCTGGCATCCGTGATGAGCTCAGCCAACCGAGGGCAGGATGCCTCAACGGTTGCAGAAGAATCGCCGGATACGACAAGAAACGTAAGGTTGTTGTTGTTTCAGATCAATCAGGTGGACCAGCAGTGCATGGCCGAAGGCCAAAGGCTCAGGGACGCAACGATGAAGGCCCTCAAAGACACCCAGGCTTATCTGGATTGGTCCCGATGGCATAGTAGAAACCCAAGACCGCCTCTCATAGACACATCGGGCTGAACGCCTTAACCATTAGTCACTTTGTCACTAGGGAGCTTCTCCAGGGGTCGACATTTCCTGACAGTAGTTGCCACGTTAATCATAAAGCTTCATTGCTATCCACTAGTTGTCCACAAGTACAAACTGCCTTCTTGCAGGTTATCAACAGAGTTTTGCACATTATCCACAGGCAAGCTGCCGACAAGGGGAGTGCATAACCATGTGTTACCATTGTCAGCCGCAAAGCCTGTCGAAACAGAAAGCTCCGGCCTGTTAGCCGGAGCAATTCCTGTCAGCTTTTTCTGAGAGATTACATCAAGCAACCTGACCCATTGCTGACTTGGTCAGGATACTTTCACCACGTTGGCTGCCTGGGGTCCCTTTGGTCCCTGCACGATTTCGAACTCCACCTTGTCGCCAGCCATCAGACTCTTGAAACCTTGGGTCTGGATCGCCGAGTAGTGGACGAACACGTCCGGGCCGTTCTCCCTCTCGATAAACCCGTAGCCCTTCTCAGCGCTGAACCACTTGACGGTACCTTGCATTAACTTTATTCCTCCTAACAAATTTGCAGTACGAGCTTTCTAGGCTCACCGTGACTATATCACTTGCAACCGTGAAAGTCAAACTTAATGTTCTGGGTGCCTGGGAATCATTGGAGGACATGACAGGACTTGCCTGAGATAGGCTATGGGCCTTTGCTCCAGTCGCTTCACAACGCCTGGTGTGGAGTGATACCTGTGTATCACTGCGCCAGTGGCACTTGTACCACCTGCCCCGCTTCCGCTATTGGCACGAAAGGTACTCTGGCAGAGTCAGAAGAGTGGCATGGACCCTTTGGTCAGTCACCCAGCGCCACAGTCACTGTGCTGTACTCTGAGCCATACTTTGGGCTAACCAAGTACAGCTGCAGCTGAGCGGGCTTCCGGCTGCCAAACAGTTCCTGCCTGACAGCAAACCCGAACACTCCCCAGCCCGTTCCGTTTGTAGAGGTGGTGTAGCTCTCAAGCAGTACCCCGCCGCTTTCGTCCTTAAGCCGGAAGTTCACTGTACCTTCAAAGGCTGCAGCTGCCCCCAGCACAACAAGGTCACCACCCTGCCACGTCACGCCCGGACGGGGCGCAAGCACCAATACGTTTTTGCCGCTTATGCCCAGGACCCGGGCAACAACGGTGCTAGCTTCAGCCCTGGTGAGACCGCTGGCGGGCCTAAATGACCCATCGGGGTAGCCAAGGAGCAGTCCTCTCTTCACTGCTTCCTGCACCCACTGGAAGTACTTAAGCGTGATCTGGCTTGCATCCCGGAAAGAGATGGGGTTGCTGTGTCCAGTCGGCTGGGCTCCAGAGTGTGCGCCTCGGTACGCGTCAGAGGCTCTTACTGCTAACCAGGCCATTTCTTCGCGGGCGATGGTCTCGTCGGGCCGGAACTGTGGCCCATAATCGTCGACTGAAAACAGACCCGAAGCAACCGCTCTTTTCACGTACTGAGCCACCCAGTGCCCCTCAATATCCTGGAAAGGTACGTTCTGGTTGAGTGCATTTGGGATGTCAATCGCCTCCACGAGCATTTTCACGAACTCCGCCCGGGTGAGCGTCCTGTCGGGTTTAAAGGTGCCGTCTTCGTAGCCGTTGACGATGTCCAGGAGCTGCAACAGGGCCACTGTGCCACCTGCCCAGTGCTGCTCCACGTCGGAAAACGTTCGAAAGACCCAACTCCTGTCGGGAGCTATAGGTTTCGTGATGTCCACGTGCCCTGCAAGGGACTCGCTCTGCCCCTCCACCAGGATCCTTACGGAGTTCACTGAAGAGAACTGGCCAAGGGTGCTGACCAGGGCTGCAACCACAGCCGCTTCTCCCCCAGAACCCACGTTGAGCCTGCGAATGCCTCCTCCCAGGTCCACGGTGCACACTCCATCACGGATGTTCAGCCCCAGTATTTCGGTATCTGTGGGGATCATCCTTGGCAGGACAGATTCCACCCCTGAGCCGGCAATGAGACGTTCCAGGGCAGCCCTGGCGGGCGCAGCCACGGGAGGGGAGAGGAATTCCACGGGAACTACGAACGAACCACTTTGCAGGTACACCGGGTAGTAGACATGGAACCTGCTGACTGCCCCAGCAGGAGCGGCCGGCATCAGCATCAACGCTGCCGTGAGAAACCCCGCCACTAGTTTGAGCCAATCAATCACGGGAATCGAGCCCCTCTCTGATCTTCCTGGCACTATTATCGCGCAGACTCCAGTTTTAGGGAACACAGCGGCACCTGGGAAGAGTGTGGAAACGCCAGGAGTGCAAGTCCCGTCGTCGCACCCACGGATGGTCGAGCGTTGAGCAGATTAGTGGGCTGCTGCCCTGTGGGTTTAGGTTGGGGGGCATCGTCTTTCCCACGCTTGTTGCCTGTGGCTGGCCTTGACGGCGAGTGGGATCTCGCTCTAGGGCGATGGTCTCGGCTTGTCAGGCCAGCTAGGGTACCTTAGGCCACTCCAAGGTGTGCATGGAGACCCTGTCGAAGCTTTCAAGTTGTGGAAGTGAGGTGGGGGTGCTAGAATGCTACTCGGGTGATTAGGGGATTGATCGGGCTCATAAAGAAGCTATTCGACCAAAACGAAAGGGAACTCAAGCGGATTTCCGGGATAGTGCAGCGGATCAACGCTCTGGAATCCGAGGTGCAGCGCCTTTCCGACGATGAGCTTCGGGCAAAAACCTGCGAGTTCAAGGAACGGGTGTCTCGAGAGGAAAGCCTTGACTCCATACTTCCCGAAGCTTACGCAGTGGTCAGGGAGGCTTCGCGGCGCACCCTGGGGATGCGCCACTTCGACGTGCAGCTCATGGGCGGGATCGTGTTGCACGAGGGTAACATCGCCGAAATGAAGACGGGCGAGGGCAAGACCCTGGTGGCCACCCTGCCTGCGTACTTGAACGCGTTGGAAGGGCGAGGCGTGCACATCGTCACCGTCAACGATTATCTGGCCAAGCGGGACAGCGAATGGATGGGGCAAGTGTACAAGTTCCTAGGGCTGAGCGTTGGCCTGATTGTGCACGGGCTGGACGTTCCCACAAGGCAAAAGGCCTACGCTGCGGACATCACGTACGGCACAAATAACGAGTTTGGCTTCGATTACCTGCGGGATAACATGGCCTTGCGCAAGGAAGACATCGTGCAGAGGGAGCTCAACTACGCCATCGTTGACGAGGTGGACAGCATCCTCATTGACGAGGCACGCACTCCCTTGATCATATCTGGCATGGCCGAAAAGCCAGTGGAGCTTTATTACAAGTTCGCCAAACTGGCTGGCAGCCTCACCAGGGAAGAGGATTACATGGTGGACGAAAAGGCCCACACCGTGGAGCCCACCGAGCAAGGGGTGTCCAAAGTCGAGAGGATGCTAGGTGTGGAGAACCTTTTCGACCACGAGAACATGGACCTTTACCGTTACTTGATCAATGCGCTCAAGGCCAAGGAGCTCATGAAGCGGGACAGGGACTACATCGTCAAGGATGGCGAAGTCATCATAGTGGACGAGTTCACTGGTAGGTTGATGATTGGCCGCAGGTACTCGGACGGATTGCACCAGGCGATTGAGGCCAAGGAGGGCCTTAGGATCAGGCGGGAAAGCCAGACCCTTGCCACAATTACCTTCCAGAACTACTTCAGGATGTACCGAAAGCTTGCGGGCATGACTGGCACTGCGGCCACCGAGGCAAAAGAGTTCAGAGAGATTTACGGCCTGGACGTGATGGTCATCCCAACCAACAAGCCCATGATCAGGGTGGACTACCCCGACGTGGTGTACAAGACGGAGAGGGCTAAGTTCCGGGCCATCGTTGAGGAGGTATGCCAGTGTTATCAACGAGGGCAACCGGTGCTGGTTGGCACGGTGTCCATCGAGAAGTCCGAGATGCTGAGCGACATGCTAAAAAAGCGCGGTGTGCCCCACCAGGTGCTCAACGCCAAGTACCACGAGAAGGAAGCGGAAATCGTGGCTCAGGCGGGACGGTCAGGCTCTGTGACGATCGCCACCAACATGGCGGGTCGCGGTACCGACATCCTGCTTGGGGGCAACCCTGGTTTCCTTGCCAGGCAAAGGTTAAAACAGGACGGCTACCCAGAATGGGTTATAGCCCAGGCGGTGGAGCATGGCCCTGTGACCGACGAAAAGGTTCGGGAAGCCAGAGAGAAGTACCTAAAGTACTTCGAGGAAGCGCGCAAGATCACCGACGCAGACCACAACAAAGTCGTACAGCTGGGTGGTTTGCACATTATTGGCACTGAGCGTCACGAAAGCCGGCGGATCGACAACCAGCTCAGGGGACGCTCGGGCAGGCAGGGCGACCCAGGTAGCTCCCGCTTTTACCTGTCCCTTGAGGATGACTTGATGCGCCTGTTCGGCTCTGACCTCATCGCTGGCCTCATGGACCGTCTTGGCATTAACGAGGACGAACCCATCGAGCACCCGCTGCTCACCAGGGCAATCGAGACTGCCCAGAAGAGGGTGGAGGCGCGCAACTTCGAGATCCGCCGCCACGTGCTCGAGTACGATAACGTGATGAACAAGCAGCGTGAGGTGATTTACGCAGAGCGGCGTCAGGTGCTAGAGGGCATTGATCTCACGGACAAAGTGCTTAAAATGGTGGAAAGGGTAGTGGCCGAAGCGCTTGACATTTACGCTTCGGACAATGTGGATCCCGAAGAGTGGGACCTGCGCGGGCTGGTTGAATACCTGCAGGGAATATGCCTCAACTCCCCTTGCGATCCGAGCAGCCTGGACGGGCTGAGCAGGGAGAAATTGCGGGACAGGCTGCTTGAGCTTGCCACGAATGATTACAGGCAACGCGAAGCCCAACTGGGTAAGGAGCTAATGCAAGAGCTGCAAAGGCTTGTGCTGCTGCGGGTGGTGGACTCCAAATGGGTGGATCACCTGGATGCAATGGACGATTTGCGCGAGGGCATAGGCCTGCGCGCCTACGGCCAAGAGAATCCGCTTGTGGAGTACCAGATAGAAACGTACAACATGTTCGAGGAAATGGTGAGGAGCATCCAGCGGGAGACTGTGCGTTATGTGTTCAAACTCAACGTGGTTAGAAAGCCTGAACCCGTACGCAGACCTGCGGTAGCGCCCCAAGGCAGCGGCTCCGCGAAGGGAGCGCCAGGTTACGGGGGGAAGAAGAAAATCGGCCCCAACGACCCTTGCCCGTGCGGTAGCGGCAAGAAATACAAGAAATGCTGTGGAAAGCTAGCTTGAGGAGGTTTGCTTAAGTTGTACGAGGAGATAATCAGGGAAACTGAAGCGTTGGCAGAGAAACTAAACCAAATAAGGAGGTCTCTTTGACTGGGAAGGGAAGAAGGTCAGGCTTGCTGAGCTTGACCACAAGCTCTCATCCCAGGACTTTTGGGCAGATCAAGAGGCAGCCCAAAAGGTGCTAAAGGAAGTGTCCCAGCTCAAGCGGGACATAGAAAAGTACGAGGCGTTGGATAAGAGGCTCATGGACTTGAGGGACCTGGCGGAGCTTGCCGAAGCAGAGGGCGACGGCAGCGTGTCGGATGAGCTGAGCAGTGAAATCGCTGCGCTTCGCCAGGACGTGGAAAAGGCAGAGCTTGAGCTTTTACTCAACGGCCCATATGATTCCCGCAACGCCATAATGAGTCTCCACGCCGGCGCGGGGGGCACCGAGGCCCAGGACTGGGTGCAAATGCTGCTGAGGATGTACACGCGCTGGGCCGAGGGGCGGGGCTACGACGTGGAGGTACTGGACCTGCTAGAGGGAGAAGAAGCGGGGATAAAGAGCGTCACTATCCTGATAAAAGGCCCAAACGCCTACGGCTACTCCAAAGCGGAAAAGGGAGTTCACAGGCTGGTGAGGATATCCCCCTTCGACGCTTCCGCCCGCAGACACACTTCCTTTGCGTCGGTTGACGTGATTCCCGAAATCGAGGACGAGGAAGAAATCGAGATCAAGCCAGAGGAGCTGGAAATCGAGACCTTCCGTTCTGGGGGGAAGGGCGGCCAAAACGTCAACAAGGTGGAGACCGCAGTGAGGATTAGACATATCCCAACCGGCATCGTAGTGGCCTGCCAAACCGAGAGGTCCCAATACGCTAACAAACTGAGGGCGATGAAGCTGCTCAAGTCGCGCCTGCTGGCCTTGAAGGAAGAGGAGCGGGAAAAAGAAATTGCCAAGCTCAGGGGCCAACATGGGGAGATCGCCTGGGGCAACCAGATCCGCTCCTACGTGTTCCAACCGTACACCCTTGTGAAGGACCACCGAACTGGTTATGAGAAAGGAAACGTCCAGGCGGTCATGGATGGAGAAATCGACGACTTCATTTACGCTTACCTGCTTCAGAAGGCCACTGCCCAAGGAGGAGGGCAGGGCTAACGCCTGTACAGGAGATCCAATGCAAGCTCTACGTTCTTGCGGGCAAGGGGCACAAGCCGCCCCTTGGCCCGCTGCAGCTGGCCGCGAATGGTTGAGGACCTGTCCAGCAGCTCTTCCACTGCGGACACCACGTCCCGCGCGTTGAGGTCCCAAAGGGAGCCTGCGCAAGGACAGCCAAGTTCCCTCAAGAAGCTCTCGACTTTCGGATCGTACACGATTCCTGCAGTTGGCACCAGTGCTGTCACACCCAGCACCAGCGAGTGAAGTCTGGTGCCTAGCACCGCGTTGCACTTGGCCAGCATATACAGCACCTGCCCAGGAGAGTACTGCCTTTGGAGTACAAACCCTGGCCGCTTCATGAGCGCCAGCACCTGCCTTGAGGGTTCCAGGTCCATTGTGCGGTGCATGGGAACCATAACTACCTGGGCTTTCCTGGTCTCCACGACGCTGTCCAGAGCACGGGCCAGCTCCCTGAACCCCACCGCCGCGTTCCGGAAAAGTCTCACGGACACCACTATCCTTGGGCCTTGGGCTGGCGGTATCCCCTCAGCCTGGAATGGGTCAGGCTGGCCTTCCACGGGCTCGGGTTCAAGGAGGAAGGCGGGGTCTGCAGTGACGATGGGCTGCCGGTCCACTCCCAGTTCTTTCAGGGTTTGGGCAGAATCGGGGTCGCGCAGGGTAATCAGGTCTGCTCCGTTCAGGGCAGTCCTGGACAACGCCCTGCCTAGGGGCGTGGTGATGGGACCAATTCCATTGGCAAACACCATTGCCTTGCCTGTGAGTTTCTTGCCAATCCACAGCAGCCCAGCGTAGTACATAAGGGAGCGCAGGCTCGTCATGTCCTGAAGCAGGCTGCCGCCTCCCAGGAGGAACATTTGGGCAGCCCTTAGCTCCTTGATCACCTGGCGGGGATCTATGCGCAGCGCAGACCGCACCCTGTAGGCCCCGGAAGTCCACGCCGGGTCCCTGGAAAGCACCGTGAACTCAACTTCGGGAGCCAGGCGCCTGAACTCGCAAAGGGTCGCCTGGAGGATTGCTTCGTCTCCCAGGTTCCCGAAGCCGTGGTAGCCTGCAATCACTACCCTTGGCAATCGCTGCGCCTCCCTTCGCCCATCACCTTGAGGTAGAATTCCACGGTGCGCTGGGCCATGTGAGCTGCGTTGAAGTGCTCCAACGCGAACTGCCGAGCTCGAGCACCCATTTCCAAGGACTCCTGCCTGTGCTCCAGGACCTTCACCATTGCCTGAGCCAACCCGTCAGGGTCGTTGGGCTCAACCAAAATGCCAATGCTGGGATCCCTGATCACTTCGGGAATTCCTCCCCCCCTTGAGGCCACAACTGGCAAGCCGCACATCATTGCCTCAACCAGGGCAATGCCCAGTCCTTCCTCCAACGAGGGAAGCACGAACAGATCCAGCTTCCTGAGGAAGCTTGGAACATCCTCAACGTATCCCCTGAAGCTGACCCATCCCTCCAGACCAAGCTGGCGGACCAGTGCCATCAGGTTTTGCCTTTCTGGTCCTTCCCCTGCAATCAGGAAGCGGCAATCGGGGAAGCGCTCCACCACCGTCTTTGCGGCTCGAACAAGCACCGAGTGACCTTTTTGGGGCACAAGCCTGCCAACTGTGCCAATCACGGCTCCCGGCGCACCAGCAGCCATACCGTTGCAGCCTTTGTCCTGGGAGAACTGGTTTGGGTCCACGCCGTTGTAGATCACCTGGATCTTGTGTGCTGGGTAGCCCTGATCCTGAAGCACCTGGGCCACGTGCTGGGAAACTGCTATGGCCCCCCTTGAAAGCAGTCCCTGGAGCACTCCAAGAACCCTTGCTCGGGAGCGATCTGGGGTGTGTTTGGTGAACACCACAGGCACCCTGCACAGCCAGGCAGCAATCCTAGCGCTCAGGCTGGCGTGGGTGTGCACCAAGTGAGGGCGTACCTTTTCAATGACGCCCACCATGGCGGCCACTGCTCGTGGGGAAAAGGACTTGTCCCTGCCCGGCAGTGGTAACCATTGTACTCCCAAATCCCTGAGTCTGGCCGCAAGAGGCCCCTCTGGACAGCACACCACCGATTCCACCTGGCAGCTGTACTCGGGTTGGGCCACCAGCGTGAGCAGGTACTTGCCTGCTCCCGCTATTTGGTAGTCTGGTATGGCGTGGAGCACCTTCAATCGCTTCACAGGCGCTCACCTTCCTGGCGTACACACCTGCCGGTGAGCAGGCCCGCAACGCACCAGAAGAAAAGCATGTTGCGGGGCGTGTACCAAATGTGGTCAAACAGCCCATGGACCAACTGCCCCCCCAAGCCCAGTGCCAGCGCAAGGGAAACAGGGCCTTTATGGCGCAGCACCCTTGAGAGCAGGCTTCCGCAGTACCAACAGAACAATGCCAGCCCTGCCAGCCCTGTCTCTGCCAGGAGCTGCATGAAAAGGTTATGGGTGTGCATGGCAGGGGTGCCGGCAATCTCGTAGCCTATGTAGGCGCGGGCAAAGGCGGGTGCACCTAACCCTACTCCAGTTGGCCAAAAGTCTCGAATCAAGCGCCAGCCAGCCTTCCAGATGGTGAGACGGTAGCGCGTGGAGCTGTCTCCACCCGTGAAAATGCTGAGAGCCCTCACCGTCACAGACCTGGGGGCCAACAGGAAACCCGCTGCGCCCAGCGCGAGTAAAGGCCCCAGGGAGCGGGGCAAAAGGAGCACTACCATGGCTGTGAGCTCAAGCGCTGTGGCCAGCCAGCCCCCTCTGGAGAAGGTGAAGGTGAGCGCCGCAAGTTGCAGGGCCAGGGAAGCGCCGCCCCAAAGCTTGCGAACCCCGCCCGACCCCCACAGGAGCGCTAGGGTGAGGGGGATTGTGAGCGCCAGGTAATCGGCCAGCATGGTGGGGTTGTCGAAAGTAGCGTAGGCCCTGGTCGGGATTAGTTCCGCCATTTGCGCGTCAATCCAGGAGGTGGGAGTCGCCACCTTCGCCACGAACTGGTATATCGCAAGCAAACTCACGGGAATTGCCGCAAGGGGCACTGCCCAGAGCGCCTCACGCAATTGATCCTCAGAAGCCATGGCGGCTTGTCTGCCTGCAAGGTAAACGCAGGCGCACGCTACCCAAATTGCGGCTGAAACTGCACTGTCCTTGGGGGAGACTGAAGCGATGAACGGCACCAAGAGCCACAGGCCAAACAGCAACAACACCCGTTCAGGGAAAACCGCCTTGGGCAGCGCCCAAGACGTGTGGGCCTGCCTAAATCCGAACCAAGTGAGGACCAGGACGCCAGCAAAAAGCAAAAGCAGTGTAGCGCCGGTTGGCAGGAGTGGCAGGCACAACAGGACCAGTGCCACGAGAAAGCTGCAATAGTTTGGATCCCAAAGGTGTTTGCCATTGGTTTGTGCTAGGACTTCCCAAGTCATGGCTCAAGCTACCTCGCCTTGGGCTCAAGCGCTATTTCCACTACGGTGCTCTGGAAGGCAAAGATGTTGCTCTTCAGTCCCACCTGCGTGCCAATGCGCAGCTCAACGCCGCCCAGGGTGATCAGGTTCTCTGACACCACGCCCGTACCCCGAACAGTGAGGTACATGTCCTTGCGCCGGGTGGATGTGGTCTCGTAGAGCCGACCGTCGGGCAGCACCGATACGATGTCAGCTGGTTCCACCCTCTTTTCCACAATGACCCCAAGGTAGTTGTTGGTCCTGGAGTCCCAAACCTTGTCCCCAACCTTTGCGGCGTTGACGCTTGCATCACGCACGGCTGTCACAAGGAACGTGACCTCAATTTGCCTTTGCTCTCCAGGCGCTTTCCCTATCGATTTTGCCCCAAACCTCAATGCAGCCACCACTACTGCCACTGCAATGACGGCAAGGGCCAAAAAGTCCATGGGTTTGAGCTTCCACTTCACTTCACGTGTCGCCTGGTTCAAGCGCTTGGCAGCCAAGCTGGGCCCCCACACCAGGCGATTGCCTCCTTTCCAGGCTCTTGATTTGCCCTTTGAAGGGCAGGGCACAGGGGACCTTGGTCCTAGACCGCTAACCCGAGCAAAGCAGTGCTGGCGCAGAGCAAAAGCGTGGCGTCACAGGGCTACCCTGAAGGGTGCCCCCTGCGTGTCGGCGCCTCAAGCACCTGGGAATACACTTGGACAACTTGGTCTGCTGTCTTTTCCGAAGTGAGGTGCTCCCGAATGAACAGTAGGCCGTGTTTTCCAAGCTCCTCTAATCTAGAGGGTTCGGCAATTTCCAAGATGGCGTGAGCCAGCTTTTCTGGAGTAATACTGGTGCCCCAGCCTCTGGCGGTGAAATTGTAAAGCTCAGCTTCGCTCATCTTGTCTTGGGTGAGCACCCCGCCAAAGCCGCCTTCACCGGCAATCACCACGGGTTTGCCGCAAGCCATTGCCTCCATTGCTGCCCTGGCCACCCCAACGAACACGTCTGCAAGCTGCAGGATGGTTGGGGTGTCGGTGCGCCCGCCCAGGATCAGCGCTGCCTTGTATCCCATTTGGGCGTTGCAGCGGTCGGCTGCCTGCCTCACTGCCAGTAGCCCGTCACCGTCGCCAACTATGATGAGCTGAACAGCCCTTCCAAGACTCGAGCGCAATAGGTGCAAGGCCTCAATCAGGTTGAGCGCCACTTCTGCCATTTGTGCCTGCAGCCTGCTCACGTGCACTATCACTAGGCTGCCTGGGTCCACACCCAGCTCTTTGGCAAACTGGAGAGGACGGGGAGCGGGCTTGAACTGTTCCGTGTCTATGCCGTTGGGGATTATAATTACGGAAGCAGGGTCGAACCCGAACCTGCCAATGAGGTGTCGCTTTACGTCCTGACTCACGGCAATGGTGAGGCGCCCAGGTGTTGTGACCAGGTTCCACGGGAAGCCCGAGGCGTACACCCCGTGATAGGTGACCACTAGGGGAATGCCCGTGCGACGGGACACCCTGGCGCACACCCAAGCCGGGATTCGGGCGTGGGCGTGCATGAGCTGCACCTTGTGAGCTGAACACAACTCCCGGATTTCCCTGACGGAGTTGAATATGTGAAGGGGGTTTCTGGAATTAAGCTTTACCCTGAAATGTGGTATTCCAGCTTGGCCAAGTCTTGGAACCAGCCGGCCTCCGTCGGAAGCCACCACCACCCGGTGACCACGGCGGGCCAGTTCTGTAGCAAGGGTTATGACGTGGGTCTCGGCGCCCCCGAGGTCCAGGGACATTGCAGTAAGGAGCACGTTGTATGGCAATGGCCACTACCACCCTCAGCCTAAGTCTATCCCAGTATAGCACCTGTTTGAATGCGGGGGCAACCGCCGGAGGTGAGCTGGGTGGACACGGTTGAAGTGCTCGGAGTTGAATTCGCGAAAGTGAGCCTGAGGGAAGCAATTAATCTGGCCACCCGGATGGCCCTTTCCCAGAGGCCCCACGTGGTTGTGACTGCTAACCCTGAGTTCGTACATCATTATCAGAGGTCAGAGGAACTGAGGCGGCTTATGGCCCGTGCTGCCATGGTGGTGGCGGATGGAGCTGGAGTGGTTTGGGCTTCTCGGTTGCTGGGGCGGCCTTTGCCAGAAAGGGTGCCTGGCGTTGAACTGGTTGAGGGAGTTCTGGGCACTGGAAGGGTGTGCAGGGTATACTTGTTGGGAGCGAAACCAGGCGTAGCCCAGGAGGCAGGGCTAAAGCTGAAAGCCAGGTACCCACACCTGGAGGTGGTGGGTACTCACCACGGCTACTTCCGGCCCGAAGAGGAGGAGCAGGTGATCAAGTCCATAGCTGGATCGGGTGCTCAACTCTTGCTGGCGGGACTGGGCGCGCCCAAACAGGAAATATGGCTGCTCCGCCACGGAAATGCGCTGGGAGTGCCCCTCATGATAGGCGTTGGGGGCGCGCTGGACGTGTTTGCGGGGCGCGTGAACCGGGCGCCGCTGGTGTTCAGGCGGGCGCAGCTCGAGTGGCTGTGGAGGATCACCACCGAGCCCAGGCGACTGCGGCGTGTGCCCGGGCTTGTGTGGTTTTTGCTAGCAGTGCTAGGGCAATGGTGGAAGCTTCGAGGACCAGTTGGCAAAACAGGAGTTGATGGCAGTGGAACTTGATTTCGAGCTTATGCGCTCAAAGGCCAGAGCCATCAGGAGACACGTTATCCTCATGACTGGCGCGGCAGGGTCAGGCCATCCGGGAGGGTCGCTCTCATGCGCAGACATACTGTCTGCGCTTTACTTCGGCCTCATGAGGATTGACCCCAAGGCGCCCGATTGGCCAGACAGGGACAGGTTCATCTTGTCCAAGGGGCACGCGGCGCCTGCGCTTTACGCTGCCCTGGCTGAGCGGGGATTCTTCCCCCTGGAGTGGCTGGGCACCTTGAGGAGGTTGGGTTCCCCGTTGCAGGGCCACCCTGACATGAGGAAGACTTCAGGCGTGGAAGCTTCCACGGGCAGCCTGGGTCAGGGCCTTTCCTTTGCGTGTGGGGTTGCCCTTGCTGCAAGGCTTGACGGTTCAGACAGGGTCACCTATGTGCTCCTTGGGGACGGCGAGTGCGAGGAAGGGCAGGTATGGGAAGCTGCCATGGCTGCCAGCCATTACAGGCTGCACAGGCTTGTGGCGTTCGTGGACCATAACGGCCTACAGATAGACGGGCCCATCACCCAGGTGTGTTCCCCAGAGCCCCTGGTGGAGAAGTGGCGTGCCTTTGGGTGGGACGTGCAGCAAATAGACGGCCACGACGTAACTCAAATCTGTGCTGCGGCCAAGAGGGCCCTGGAGTGCCCAGAAGCCAAGCCCCACTGCATAATTGCGGAGACGGTGAAGGGCAAGGGGGTGTCCTTCATGGAAGGGCAGGCAGACTGGCACGGGAAAGCCCCAAACACAGAGCAAGTTGCGCTTGCGCTGAAGGAGCTGGCTGACGATGGACAGGACTGAAATAGCCACCAGGGAAGCGTACGGCCAAGCCCTGGTGGAACTAGGCAAGGAGTTTCCAGAAATAGTGGTGCTTGACGCGGACCTTTCCAAGTCCACAATGACGGCCAAGTTTGCAGCAGCGTTTCCCCACAGGTTCTTCAACGTGGGCATTGCAGAAGCCAACATGATGGGCATTGCTGCGGGGCTGGCGGCAAGCGGCAAGATCCCATTCGCCAGCACCTTTGCAGTGTTTGCCGCTGGAAGGGCGTTTGATCAGGTGAGGCAATCCGTGGGTTACCCTGGGCTTAACGTGAAAATCGCTGCAAGTCACGCGGGCATAACTGTGGGAGCAGACGGGGCCTCTCACCAGTCCATCGAGGACATTGCCCTCATGAGAGTGATACCGGGCATGTGCGTGATCGTGCCTGCAGACGGCGCGGAGACCATGGAGGCGTGCAGGGCGGCGGTGATGCACCGGGGACCTGTTTACCTGAGGCTTGGCAGACACCCTAGCCCCGTTCTCAAGCAGAAGTGGGATTTCCGTTTGGGTAAGGCTAGCCTGCTAAGTGAGGGCAAGCACGTCACCATCATCGCATGTGGCACGATGGTGAGCGTGGCCCTGAAGGCTGCCCAGATCCTAGAATCGGAAGAAATCAGCGCAAGGGTGCTCAACATGTCCACAATAAAGCCTTTGGACGTGGACTGTGTTGTGGAGTCTGCCAAGCTAACCGGGGCAGTTGTGACTGTGGAGGAACACTCGGTAATTGGAGGCCTGGGCAGCGCGGTGGCGGAGGTGCTGGTCAGGGAATACCCGGTACCGGTGCAAATGGTGGGCATTCAAGACTGCTTTGGACAGTCGGGGAGCGCAAGCGAACTGCTGGAGTTTTACGGGCTCACGCCACGTAGCGTTGCGGAGGCTGCTAGGAAGGCGATTGCCATGAAACGCCTGTGAGACCCTGGTTAATGTCAAAATTTGTAGGGCAGTTGTTACTTCCGAAAAAGAGGATTTAGGGCGCATTATGTCGAAAAGGGGATTGGTGGAGCTGGTGCCATGGGTCCCCTTATTCGTTTTATTCAGGTGACGAAAGTCTACGCCAACAACTGTGTTGCCCTCAGGGGCATTAATCTTTCCATAAACAAGGGAGAGTTCGTGTTCGTGACGGGCGCAAGCGGCGCTGGGAAATCCACCCTGTTGAAGCTCATATATGGGGAAGAGTCCCCAACGTCTGGAGACGTGATTGTGGACAGCTGGAACTTAAGCAGGATTTCCCGGAAGCAGCTGCCATACTTGCGCAGACAAATTGGAGTGGTGTTTCAGGACTTCAAGCTGCTGCCGGACCGCACGGTGTACGAGAACGTGGCATTTGCGTTGAGGGTGACGGACGCCTCTCGCTTAACCATAAGGAGAAGGGTGCCAGCGGTGCTTGAGCTTTGTGGTATCAGGGAAAAGGCTGACTGCATGCCCCACGAGCTTTCCGGAGGGGAGCAGCAAAGGGTGAGCCTTGCCAGGGCGCTGGTGAACAACCCCATGGTCCTGCTTGCCGACGAGCCAACTGGCAACCTCGACCCGGATACCACCTGGGGCATATTTAAGCTGCTCGAGGACATCAACGCCATTGGCACCACAGTGGTGGTGGCCACCCACGCTCAAACCATAGTTGACTCCCTGCGCAAGCGCGTGGTCACCTTGAGGGACGGCGCGCTCGAGAGCGACCAGGCAAGGGGGATGTACCGAGCGTGAGGGCCAGCACCTGGGCGTACATGGCGGCAGAGGCCGTTGCTAGCTTCCGCCGCAACCGTTTTATGACCCTGGCTTCTGTAACTACTGTGATGCTTTGCTTGACGGTGCTTGCGGGGATGTACGCTGTTACCTGCAACGTGAACAAGCTGATCCAGGTAACCGAAGCCCAAGTGGAGATCAGGGCGTACTTGTCACCCAACCTGGACTCCAAAGGGCTCAAGGCTCTCCAGGACCAGCTAAAACAGATCGAAGGGATTCAATCTTTCACGTACATCTCGAAGGAACAGGCATTGGAACAAATGAAGCAGCAGTTTGGGGACAGGAAGGGGCTTCTCGAGGGCATTGAAAAGGTCAATCCCCTGCCCGCTTCCTTCCAAATAAAGGTGACTGATCCTGCCGTACTAGGCCTCGTGGCAGAAAAGGTCAAGGCCTTATCTGGAGTGGACGAGGTGGACTACCAGAAGGACCTGGTGGACAAGCTGGTAGCGGTCACACGGGGGCTAAAGGTGGCCAGCACCGTGCTCATAGCGGCCCTGGGAACTGTAACTGTGCTGGTGATATCCAACACCATCAGGCTGACAGTGTACGCCAGGCGCAAGGAAATCGCCATCATGAAGCTGGTGGGTGCAACGGACACCTTGATCAGGGTGCCCTTGGTGCTTGAAGGCATGCTCCTGGGGTTGCTTGGAGGGCTGGCGGCGGGGATTTGCACCAGCTTGGTTTACGGTTACGTGTTCAACCTGGTGGTCTCGTCAATGCCTTTCATACCCCTTGTTTCCCCAGGGGCACTCTGGGCGAAACTGCTGTGGCTGACCCTGGCTGCGGGAGGAGCAATAGGTGTGACTGGCAGCGCCCTTTCCATAAAGCGCTTCCTGCAAGTGTGAAGTGGCTGTGTGGAGGAAATGTGTATGGGGTTGGGAAAGAGGCTCCGCGTCTCCTGGAGCGCGCTAATAGGGTTGCTCTTGGTGCTCGGCTTGCTGAGTGCGACACCCAGGGCAGCGTATGCTTCCAATGACTTGGAACAAAAGCTGAAGCAGCTCCAGGAAATACAGGAGAAGATTAATCAGGCCCAGAAGGCGCTGGAACAAAACAAAGCCAACCAAAGGAAGGTGCTTTCGGAGCTGCAAAAGCTGGAGCAGGCCATGCAGCAAACCAGGAAGCAGCTGGACAGCGTCTCCTCAAGGCTTGAGGAGGCCAAAGCCGAGGTTAAGGCGGCGGAGCAGCGCCTTGCCCAGGTTAGGGAGGAGCTGTCCCAGAGACAGCAGCTGCTTGCGGCCCGTCTGCCAGCAATATACAAGCTTGGGCCAGTGAGCTACCTTCAAGTGGTGCTGGCTTCCACGAGCTTTTCAGACCTGCTCACAAGGATAAGGCTTGTTACCAGCCTCATCGAGTGCGACAAGCAGCTGATTTCATCCCTAAGCGAAAAGGAAGCAGAATGCGCTGCCGCTCTGTCAGACTTGGAAAAGAAGCGCGCGGAGCTGGAGAACCTCAAGTCCACTTACGAGGGCAGAAGGGTTGAACTGGCTTCCAGGAGCCAGGAGAGGGAGCAGTACCTTAAGAAGCTGAAGGAAGACTCAATCGAATGGGAAAAGGCCCTGGACGAGTGGGAAGAGCTATCTGAGAAGTTAGGCGAGGAAATCCGTGCCCTGCAGGAAAAGGAAGGGTTCGTGCGCACGGGTGAAATCCAGATGATTTGGCCCTTGCGGGGCACGATAACCTCGAGGTACGGGATGAGGTATCACCCGATCGTGAAGCGCTACCGACTCCACTCGGGCATAGACATTGCGGTGCCCGTGGGGCGCCCTGTGATGGCTGCTGAGTCCGGAGTGGTAATCCAAAGCGGTGTTCTTGGGGGATACGGCTACGCCGTGGTGATAGACCATGGCAAAGGTGTGTCCACGCTCTACGGCCATTGCTCAGCCTTGCTGGTTAATGTGGGGGACGTGGTGAGCAAAGGCCAGGTGATTGGCAGGAGCGGCAACACGGGTTTGAGCACTGGCCCGCACCTTCACTTCGAGGTGCGCGTGAACGGTTCCCCGGTCGACCCCCTGCGCTACCTGCCCTGACGCCTGGCTAGCTTGCCAACAATCAGCAGCAAGAGGGGAAGTCCCACTTCGAACAATGGGCTGTACACTGGCCAGGTGTACCTGGCGAAGTCCAGCTGCTCAGTTACGTTATCGTAGAGTAACATTGAAAGCCCTGTCATGATCAGTGCAGAGGGTAAGACCAAGGGTGACTGTTGTCTGAGACCCAGGAGCTGGGCGCTTCCCGAAACGAAGGCGTAAAGGCACACCCCAATCTTGGTGAGACCCGTGCACATCCAGATGATCACAGGGAACACTTCCATCCGCTCCACGAAGGCCCCAATGCTAACGCACCTGGCTAAGGAATGTACTGAGTAAAGACGCGAAGCAGCCTGGGGACCGAAGCACGCCGTGACTACCACTGTGGCCAGGACAAGCAGAGTGCCTCCCAGGATCAGAGAACTGATCCACACCCGCGACGCGTCCTTGCCCCATTGCAGGTAGGGCGTGACCATGGTGAAAAGCACTGTTTCCCCAAACGGGAACGTCAGGGGCACAAGGCTGGTCTTGAGCACGGGCCCAATGCCCTGTTCCAAAGGGGGCAGCAGCCTGCCGAGGTCCACGTGGCGTATAGTTAAGCAAAGCAGCAGGAACAGTGCCACAGAGGGCAACACCACCAGGATGGTCATTTGATTCAGCCTGGAGAGCACCTCGAGACCTCCAAGCAGTCCTGCTACCACCACTACCATGGTCAGGCCATGTATGACCACTTGAGGGGTCCCTGGCAGGAGGGTGACTACCAGGAAGTCGCCGAAGTTCCTGACCACCAGGGCGCCCAGGTGTAGCGCAAACCACAAGAAACAAGTGGCCAAGACGGTGCCAATGGTGTGGCCCAAGGCTTCCCTGCACGCCTCCACCAAGCTTTTTCCGGGGAAAACCTCTGAAAGGGCAGGGTAGAGGCGTGCTAGGGGGACCGCGGCCATCAGGGCAAGTAAGACGCAAAGCCAGCCATCCTGGGCGGCTCCCCCTACTACTGCCGAAGGGATGATGATGAAAGCGCTGGCCAGCAAGAAGTTGACCATAAGGGCCAGCAGCTGGCCCGAGGATATCCTGGGCTTTGTTGTTGCTTTCACCTCATCAGCTCCGCCAGGGGCCGGAAGATTGCCTCTATGGTTTTGGTGGGGTTGGGCAGCCTGATCCCCATTGCCTGGGGGATGCAGAGCGCTGCGCCAAGGAGCATGTACACCGTGAAGGCTGCAAGCTCCCGCCACATCTTATTCTTGACAAGTGGGGGTACCTGGACTGCTGCAACCCCGGCCAAGATCGCCACAACCAATAGCACCACCGCACTCACGGCCTCCTACTTAGACACGTGGGGGCTCCTCATGATTAGCCCTATTTCCCTCACGCGGGCTTCTACGGAAATATCCACCGTGCACCGGGCAAACTCCTGGTCCCACCTTTCCTTAATGAAACGCCATTCCCGCTTGAACCGGCGATGGAAAGCGCTGCCAAATCCGAATATGTCAAGCCCCAATTCCCTTTGGGCCTTGTGCAGCACCCGGGAGATACTGAATTCTACATGCCGTGCGATTGCTTCTTCCAGCTTGCGCAGTTTGTCGGGTGTGGAGACGTCTTCCAAACATTGCTTTTCTATCATGTCTGCTTCGAGCTTAACTTCCACATGGAAGCTAGGAGCTGCCCCGTTCCAGCTGGGTACAATCTTCACGTGGGAATTCCTCACCCTGAAGCTCATGGACCTGTCTGGCTCCGACATTCCCGGCATGGTGATGAGTTTGCCCGCCATTTCCCCTTTGAGCCAGAGGAGTCCTTGGGTTTCCACCTCATCCAGCCAGCCCTTCATGGTGTCCCCGCGGAACGCCGCGCTGCCAGACACCTTGACGTGGTCTTGTCCCTCACCTCCTTCCCCAGCGGGTTTGCCGGGCGTGACTCCAGGTGGGCACACTGCCACCCTAGGCACCACCGCCTGGATGCCTTCGCTGGTGAGCATTTCCACGAACTCGTGGAATTGCACCGAATGGACAGCTCCCATCCGCATGAGGAACCCAGCTGCTTGGGCCGAAGTCCTCTCCAAGCTGGAGGAGGTTTCGAGCACTTGTTTTGCTTCGCCGTCTGCCACCAGCACCCACATGGTTTCCCGGGGCTCCCTGTCCCTTGCGAAGAAGTCGGTCGCCATGTTTGCCCCTCGCTCCGCAAGGGCTCGCCCCAAGACCAGCACGATGCAGTGGCCCCAGTAGATCTCCCTCGGAACGCGAGACGACAGGTGTGCCTCTGCCTCTTCTATTGTGCGTCCCTCTGCAGACACCACCCAGCTTGCTGCCTGGTCGGTTCCGCCGCCGCCTGATTGCGCCCCGGCTGCGCCACAAGCTGACTTAGCAATTTGCAGGGTGAGCCTGATTTGCCCTTCGGTCGTTAGGTCTACCCCAGCCCCCAGTACTATGGCGATTTCGGTTATTTCTTTCCTGCTCCAGCAGCCCGTGAGGGCGTTACTCACAAGAAGGAGCAGTGCCAGCAGGGCCAGCTTCCTTTGCAACCTTGTTCCCGCCCCTTCCCTTGAGCAGTGCTACCGTCAGCAGCAAGAGAGGAACCACCGCCTCGAACACCAGGGCGTAGGGTGGCCAAACCCGTTTTATGAAGTCCATGAGGTCCACTATGTTCCTGCACAACATGGCCAAGCCCAGCAGTACCAGGCCAATTGGCGCCACCAGGGGGCGGTAGTCTTTCAAGCCGAGCAGGTGGGCGCTCCCAAGCGCCGCGGCGTAGTAAAACAGGCCGATCTTCACAAAGCCCGACAGCATCCACATGCTGATGACTACGGACTCTGTGCGCTCCAGGAAATTGGCGATGCTGACCACACGTATTGCGTTGTAAGTGCTGAAGATGAAGAGGCTGCTTGGTCCAGCTCCCAGAACCAACAAGTTCAGTAGCACCACAAGGAACATGAAAGCGCACACCGTCAGCACTGAGCCCAAAGCCACGAGCCTAATCTGCTTTGGCTTGACCATGTGCGGGGTAAGTAGCAAGAGACAAGGGATTTCCCCCATCCAGCTCAGCGGGCCCGCGGCGCCTCGAAGAACGTCGAAAGGGCTGGAGTCAAGCAAGGGGAGGATCCGTTGGAGGCGCATTTCCTTTGCCAGCAGGACAAACACCCCAACAAGTATTGCCAGCACGAATGGGAGGAAAAGCTGGTTGAATCTGCTGAGCACTTCCAGACCGTGCCACACCGCGTAAGCTGAAACAGCTATTGCCAGGATGAAGAACGCTAGGAACGGCGTGTCGGGCATTATGGCGATGCAGAGGAACGCTGCAAACTCGTCGATGATCAAGGCGTTGGTGTGGAGCAGCCACCACAGGTAGAGCGCTCCCAGGAGCTTTGAGGGCAAGAACCCTAGCAACTGGCCGGTTGCTTGGAACAGGCTCATGCCTCCAAACAGCTGTATGAAGGCAACCGCCACCAGCGAGTTGAGAAGCGCAAACACGGTGGCAAGCAGCACAGAAACCCAGGCGTCCTGCCGGGCGTACTGAATTGTGATGGAAGGCATGACCATTATGGCGGTGGGCAGCACCAGTGAGGCCATGAGCAGGATTCCCTGCCCAACGCTTATGTTCCCTTGGTTGGGGCACATCCTTCTCACTGGACCACCCTGTCCCTGGTTTGACGGGCTATGACGTTCCTGGGGCGGCGGAACATTGCCCACCAGGGAGCCCGGAATATCACGTCCTCCAGGTCTGGGGCCTTCAGGGGGACCACTGGGGCCAAGTAGGGCACGCCGAAGGACTCAAGGGTACACATGTGTATTGCGATCACTGCCAGGCCGCACGCCACCCCAAATATGCCAAGGGTGGCCGCAAGCACCATGAGGGCAAACCGCAGCAGCCTGAAGGCGATGCTGGCGCTGTACACCACCACGAAGGAGCCAATGCCCGTTAGGGCCACCACGATCACGGTGGCTGATGCGACTAGACCGGCTCTCACCGCAGCTTCCCCGATCACCAGAGCTCCCACGATGCTCACCGCTTGGCCCACTGGCCTTGGCAGGCGAATTCCAGCTTCTCTGAGGATCTCGAAACTGAGTTCCATGACCAACACTTCTGCCAGCACAGGGAAGGGAACTGCCTCGCGCTGGGCGGCAATGCTCAGGAGGAGGGTGGTGGGCAAAAGTTCGTGGTGGAAGCTGACCACTGCAATGTAAAGGGAGGGCAGCACCAGGGAAATCACCATTGACAGCAGGCGTATGAACCTCACTGCAGAGGCGAAAATGAAGCGCTCATAGTAGTCCTCCGAAGCTTGGAGGTACTCTACGAACAGGTTGGGCACCGTGAGCACAAAGGGTGTTCCGTCCACCATTATTGCCACCCGCCCCTCGAGGAGCATGGCACACACCCTGTCGGGCTTTTCAGTGTGGTTGACAGTTGGGAACACGCTCCAGGGATGGTCTTCGATGAGCTCTTCGATGTAGCCACTTTCAAGCACTGCGTCCGCCTTTATGGTTTGGAGGCGCCTCTTCACTTCGGCCACTAGGGATTCGCTGGCAAGGCCATCGATGTACGCCACGGCAACGTCGGTATTGCTCACGCTGCCCAGCCTCATTGTTTCAATTTTCAACTTGGGGCTCCTGAGCCTTCTCCTGAGGAGCGCGGTGTTGGTGCGCAGGGTTTCAACAAAGGATTCCCGGGAGCCCCGAACTGTGGGCTCTGCTTCCGGGTCCGAAATAGTCCTTGCTTCCCAACCTTTCACCCCATTGATGATGGCGCGGGCGTGTCCGTCCACCAGGAGCACTGTGTCCCCAGACAACACAGCGTGAACCACCTCTCCCAACTCTTGGGTTTCACGCACTTGGTGGATACACAGCCCGCGACGCTTGATGAACTCCAGGGCCCCAGCTTTGGACAGCTTCTCAGTGCTGGTTGCCATGGCTACTTCCAGGGCAAGCGCCTTCATTATTTGGTCGCTCACCTGGCCTTTGTCTACCAAACCGTCGGTGTAAACCAGCGCGAGCCTAATGTCGTCGTTTTGGGCAAACACGAATTCCCTGAACACCACGTCACTGCATCTGTCGAATATGGACTTGAGCACGTCCAAGTTGACCTGGAGGTCCTGGCTCAACGTGCCGTCCGGAGGGCGCAAGCCCTTCCCTTTTCGCGGCGTGATGGGGGTGCGAAATGCCACTGCGCGTCACCGCCTGACTTGTAAACAGCTGGTGCGGAGTATATTATCTGCCAACCTTGGGGGATTATTCTGGTGCAGGGCCCCCTCCACAGGGGCTGAAGCGCGCTGCGGGAAAGGGGGTGTGCCAAGGTTGTACCAGGCGTGGGCAGATTTCCACACCCACACGGTCCACAGTCATGGCAGCGGCACCATTGAAGGAAACGTGAGGGCCGCGGTGACCAAGGGACTGCTGGCGGTGGGCATCACAGATCACGGGCCTGCCCTGTGGAGGCACGGCGTGGACTTGGCGTTCTGGAGTAGAATAGAGGAGGAAGTCCAGGCGGCGAGGGAAAAGTACCCTGGGATCAGGGTGCTGCTGGGGTTAGAGGCCAACGTGGTTTCCAGCTACGGGCACCTGGACGTGCCCGATTGGGTGCTTGAGCGACTTGACATCTTGCTCGTGGGCTTTCACCTGATGATATGGCCCGACTCACGGGACAAATTGAAGCTGGTTGTGCCAAACCTGGCGTATTCCTGGCTACCCCGTGAAGCCCGGGCTGCCTTGCGGAAGTCAAACACCCAGGCGCTGGTTCGTGCAGTGATGAAGCACGACGTGGACATTGTGGTGCACCCTGGGCTGCACGTGGACATAGACACCGAAGAGCTGGCCTATGCGTGCAAGGAGAGGCACACTGCGCTCGAGATAAACGCTTCCCATGAGGTACCGGAACTCGAGTTCGTGAGGTCGGCAGCAAAGACAGGGGTGCGCTTCGTGGTGTCTAGCGACGCCCATTCACCTGCCAAGGTTGGCGACTTGAGCCAGGCGCTGCTGTTGGTGCGCGCTGCGGGGCTGAGCCCGGAAAGGGTGGTCAACCTATACAATGACGCGTTCCGCGCAACCTTCGGAAGAACTTAGGCTGGTTATCATAACTGGGCTGTCCGGCGCAGGCAAGTCCCAGGCAATGAGGTGTTTTGAAGACCTGGGCTATTTTTGCATTGACAACCTTCCCCCTGCACTCATTTCCAAGTTTGCCGAGCTTTGCAGGCAAGCCAGTGGCCAAATCCGCCAGGCGGCTTTGGTAATCGACGTCAGGGGCGGCAAGTTCTTCGACGACATCGCCATATCCCTGGAAGAGCTCGGGGAACAGGGCATAAGGTACGAGATATTGTTCCTCGAGGCCAGCGACGAGACGCTGGTGAAGAGGTTCAAGGAGACCAGGCGAAAGCACCCCCTTGCGGGCGACTACAGCGTGCTGCGGGGAATAAAGGAAGAGAGGAAGAAGCTGGAGCGCATCAGGGAGAAGGCCCACTACGTTCTGGACACATCTGGCCTTACACCAAGCGGGTTGAAAGAGCAAATCGTGCGCCTGTTCAGCGGTGAGCAAGGCCAAAGGTTGTACATTACGGTTATGTCCTTTGGCTTCAAGTACGGGCTGCCCCTGGACGCTGACATGGTGCTTGATGCGCGCTTCTTGCCGAACCCATATTACGTTGAGGAGCTGAAAGGCCTGGACGGCACAGACCGGCGGGTGAGGGCATATGTAATGAAGTCAGGGGTGACAAGGAAGTTCCTGAACAAGGTCAATTCCCTGATCCATTTCTTGATCCCTTATTTCGTTGCCGAGGGCAAAACTCAGCTCACCATTGCAGTGGGTTGTACTGGTGGCCGGCACCGGTCGGTGGTGATTGCCGAGGAAATCTCAAAGTTTCTTGGGGAGAAGCAATACCAGGCCAGGGTGGAGCACAGAGACATTGCTCGCGAAAAGCGAGAGGGGGCTTTGGGCGGTGAATGACGCAGCCATCGTCGCGCTGGGTGGCGGAAGTGGCCTGCCAGTACTGCTAAGGGGTCTCAAGGGGTACACCAGCCGGATCACAGCAGTTGTAACTGTTTGCGACGATGGCGGAAGCTCTGGCAGGCTGCGCAGGGACATGGGCATCGTTGCTCCTGGAGACGTGCGCAACTGCATAATTGCTCTGGCCGATACTGAACCCTTGATGGAAGAGCTGTTTGCGTACCGCTTCGACAGGGGAGAGCTCAAGGGCCATAGTCTTGGCAACCTGATACTTGCAGCCTTGACCCAAATCAGGGGCGACTTCAGGGAAGCAGTTGCAGAGCTGAGCCAGGTGCTTAAGGTGAGAGGTAAGGTGCTACCGTCCACGCTGAAGAGTACCACCTTGTGCGCCAGGCTCAAGGACGGGACTGTTGTGCGCGGTGAGACTGCGGTAGGTGCTTCATCTGCCATTGACCAGGTGTTCTTGGATCCTCCAGCGGAAGGTCTTCCGGAGGTGACTGAAGCTATACTTGGCGCAGACCTGGTAGTGCTGGGACCCGGCAGCTTGTACACTTCGGTCATTCCGAACCTGGTTGTCAAGGATGTGGCGGAGGCAATCAGGGAGTCCAAGGCGGTGAAGGTTTTCGTGTGCAATATCATGACCGAGCCTGGGGAAACCCTGGGTTACACCGCTTTGGACCACGTCAAAGCCATCCTGAAACATTGCGGAGATGTGCTTGACTGCGTTGTGGTGAACAGTGAGCAGTTGCCTGAAGAAGTTAGGACCAAATACGCTGCCGAAGGGGCTGTGCCTGTGGAGGTGGAAGTGAGAGCCCTGGAGGAAGTAGGAATGAAGGTGTGGGCGGGGCCCCTTTTGGACGTGAGCGGTGGAGTTGCCCGCCACCAAGCGGACGCGTTGGCCCGTGCAATTCTGGAGCTCCTGGGGTGATTGGAAATGTCCTTTTGTTCCGACGTCAAGGCTGAGGTGGCGCGCCTTCTTCCCCAGGAAAGGTGCTGCCAGGTGGCCCAAATGCAGGGCATGATTTGCGGCGCTGGCACTGTGAGAGACCAGCAGGTGAAGCTGAGCACCACTACCCCTCACGTGGCGCGCGCAGCGTACAGGCTGGCTACAAAGCTGTTTGGGCCCATCCAACCCCCGCGCGCTTCCAAAGGCAAGCTCACTGAAGAGACGGTGTGGACCTTGAGCCTGCCGGCGCCTCCCAACGAGGAAATGGGTGCCAGGGCATGCTGCTTGAAGAGCTTCCTCAGGGGCGCGTTCCTCACGGGCGGTTACGTGGCGCCCCCTGGGAAGCAGTACCATGCGGAGGTGAGCTGCAGGGACCCCAGGCAGGTGCCCCGGCTCAGGCAGGCATTGCTCAAGATTGGAGTGAAGCCGGGCATGTGTTGCAAGGCCGGGCGCACGGTGCTGTACCTCAAGGGCGCAGACGAAGTGGCAGCGCTGCTCGGCGCAGTTGGAGCCCACTCTGCCCTAATGGAATTCGAGAACAGGCGGGCGCTCAATCAGCTAAAGAACCAGGTGAACCGGGTCGTGAACATGGACACCGCCAATGCGGAGAAGACGGTGTGGGCTGCGGAAAAACAAATCGAGGACATCATGCTTATCGATAGGGAAGTGGGGCTGCACAGGCTTTCCCCCAGGCTCCAACATGTGGCAAGGCTGAGGCTTGCCAACCCCGAGGCAAGCCTCAACGAACTGGCCAACCTTGCTACTCCACCCCTCACCAAGTCCGCAGTGAACCACAGGATGCGCAAAATACACCAGATTGCCGCTGACCTTGCTGCCAAGTCAGTATATGAGGGCGCCAAGGACGCCAGAAAGCAAGAGTAGCAGTATGGGCGAAACCTTGGTGAACCTGAGCAAGGCGAAGCTGGCAACTGCAATTGCTGCACCCTTCACGTCCACGACAGAGCTAGGCAAAATGTTTATCGCTGCCGAAGCGATGAGCGCAGCTACCGCCGGTCTCATGCCGCTGAAGGCTGCTTCAACGTAGGGGTTGTCCCTCACCTTCACGAACACTGCCGCAATGAGGACAATCACGATTAGGGATGGCAGCACAACCCCAAGGGTTGCAGCTGCGGACCCCAACACCCCCGCCATCTTGTACCCCACAAAGGTGGCGGTGTTGATGGCAATTGGCCCTGGTGTGATTTCCGCGATGCCCACCACGTCGATGAACTCTGTCATGGTCAACCATTGGTGGGACACCACCACTTCCTTTTGGATCAAGGGCAGCATTGCATAGCCGCCGCCGAAAGTGAACAGACCGATTAAGAAGAAAGTGCCAAACAGGCTGAATATCACTGGGCCTCCCCCTCCCCCTTCCTGGTCAGCATTGAACGCACCAAGCCAGCCAGCGCTGATAGGGCGATTACCCCAATTGGGTGCAGCTTGACCACGAGCACAAGCAGCAGTGCGGCGCCGCACACCGCCACGGTGAAGCCGTCCTTGACGGTTACCTTAGCGATGCGCGCTGCGGCCCAGGCCACAAGCGCCAGGATGGTGGGCCTCATCCCCTTGAAGATGGCTGCCACCACTGGCGAGTTCTCCACCTTGAGGAAGAAGCTCACTATGGCGAGGATGACGAGGAAGGAAGGTAGCACTACGCCTGCTGTGGCAACAACTGAGCCAACTACCCCTGCTTTCTTGTACCCCACAAAGGTGGCCGTATTTACCGCCACTGGTCCGGGGGTTATCTCCGCAATTGCAATGATGTCCACCATTTCCTCATTTGTCAGCCAGCCGTGTGCGTCCACCACTTCCCTGTGAATGATGGGCACCATGGCGTGTCCGCCTCCGAACGTAGTGGCGCCCACCTTGAAGAAGGTTGCAAACAGCTTCCACAACAAGTCGCCATCACCTCCAACTGAGACAGGAACATAATAACACAACGGGGATGGGTGGGCTTCAGACGGAAACGTTGAAGGATTATTCCCATTATTGGCGAATATGAAAATAGGTGGGTAATCTGACATTTAATACATGCACTACCTGTAGTACACGCATACAAGGAGGCACCTTCGATGAACGTTGTAGACCTCAACTCTGACCTTGGAGAGGATTGGGGCAAATGGCGGGTATCCAGGGACGCTGAGGTGATGAGCTGTGTGACCTCTGCCAACGTCGCCTGTGGGTTCCACGCTGGGGACCCCAGCACCATCAGGCGCACCGTTCGCCTGGCGCGGAGTGCGGGGGTTGCCATTGGCGCTCACCCGGGATGGCCAGACTTGCTTGGTTTCGGGAGACGGAACATGGAAGTGGACCCTGAGGAAGCTAGGGACTACGTGGTGTACCAGGTTGGAGCCTTGAAAGCCTTTGTGGAGGCGGAAGGAGGGCGTTTGACCCACGTCAAGCCCCACGGCGCCCTGTACAACCAGGCAGCCAAGGACAAGCGCCTGGCCCAGGCCATTGCCCAGGCTGTTAAGGAAGTGGACCCGTGCCTCATACTCGTGGCGCTGCCCGGGAGTGAGTTGTACAAGGCTGGTAGGGAAGCCGGGCTGTTGACTGCGGGGGAAGTGTTTGCGGACAGGGCCTACAACCCAGACGGCACCCTTGTGCCAAGAACCAGGCCAAACGCAATGATAAAGGACGTTAGGGTTGCTATCCAGCAGGTGCTTCACATGGTGGAACACAGCAGCGTGGTGGCTGTGGATGGCACCGAGGTGCCAATTGCAGCGGACACAATCTGCATTCATGGTGACCAACCCGACGCTGTTGCCTTTGCCAAGGAAATAAGGGCTGCACTGGAAAACAAGGGCATCAGGGTTGCGCCCATGAGCGAGTGGCTGAAGGGGAGAGGGTGAGGATGCAAGCAACTCCTGCGCAAGTGAGGCAGGCAATCCGTGAGGGCAAGTTCTGCGGGCCCACTGCCGGTCTGGCACCAGGCTACGCCCAGGCCAACCTGGTGATACTGCCTGCGCGCTATGCTTTCGATTTCCTCTTGTTCTGTTACAGGAACAAGAAGCCGTGCCCCGTGTTGGAAGTCACCGATCCAGGTGACCCTGTGCCACGCAGGATGGCCCCTAACGCAGACCTCAGGACTGACCTACCCAAGTACAGGGTATACGTGCGGGGTGAGCTCAAAGAAGAGGCGACCGAGATAACTGGCTACTGGCGGGATGACTTCGTGTGTTTCCTGATTGGCTGTAGCTTCAGCTTCGAATCGGCCTTGCTTGGTGCGGGTGTGCCGGTGCGCCACATTGAACTGGGAAGGAACGTGCCCATGTACATAACCAACAGGCAGTGCGTGCCGGCTGGAGCTTTCAAAGGGCCCCTTGTGGTGAGCATGAGGCCGATCCCAGCTTCCTTGGTATCCAGGGCAGTGATGGTCTCGGCCAAGTACCCATCAGTGCATGGGGCGCCGGTTCACGTGGGCAGCCCAGAGGCCTTGGGAATCCGGGACCTGGAGAAGCCTGACTTTGGGGACCCTGTGCCGGTTTACCATGGGGAGGTCCCGGTGTTCTGGGCCTGCGGGGTTACGCCGCAAGCCGTGGCAATGGCGTCCAAGCCCGAGATCATGATCACCCACAGCCCGGGCCACATGTTCATCACTGACATTCTCAACGAACAACTGGAGGTGGTGCTATCAGGGGAGTAAGGCAGTGATTGGTATGGTATGGAGGTGTACTGTCAGTGAGCGGGTCAACGAGTGCCAAGAAAAGTGCCCTGCAGCGTTTGAGGGAAATTGGGCCAGCTGCAATCGTGACTGCTGCCTTCATAGGGCCTGGTGGCTGGCGTGCAGTATAGGTACAGCTTGCTTTGGGCCATGTTGTTCTCCACGATTGCGGTGATCCTGCTCCAGGAAATGTCCGCCCGGGTGGGAATAGTGACTGGTGGTGGGCTTGGGCAGGCAATCCGCAATTCCGCTGACACTCCCGCCATGCGAGTTCTAGCCGCTGTGCTAATCGTTGGTGCCATTGGTGTTGGGAACTCCGCTTTCCAAAATGGCAACATCACTGGGGCTTCCTTGGGCTTGCAAGTGCTGCTTGGCAGCACACAAAAGGTGTGGGCGGCGGTAGTTGCCGTTGCGGCGTTTGGCCTCTTGTGGACTGGTATCTACAGTGTTCCTCATGTGCGCCTTGTTCCTGGTCACCGCGCTTGTGATCAAGCATGACTGGGGCCAACTGCTCAAAGGCTTGTTTGTGCCCAACATTCCGCCCCAAGCTTTGCTCGTGACCCTGGGGCTGATCGGCACAACGGTGGTGCCATACAACTTGTTCTTGCATTCATCTGCCGCGGCAGAAAGGTGGGGCTCGTCATTAGACCATAAAGCTACAGGGAGTCATTTCAATAGCAATCATAGTCACAGCTGCCGCAATGCACGGTTCGGTGGAGGTCAAGAGCGCCGCCGACATGGCCAAGCAGCTTGAACCGTTGCTGGGGCCGTGGGCAAAGTGGTTCTTCGCGCTGGGGTTGTTTGCCGCTGGAGCCACTTCTGCGATGACTGCCCCCCTGGCTGCAGCCTACGCCGTGACTGGGGTGCTGGGCTGGCAGCCAGACATGAGGAGCTTCCGGTTCAGGGCGATCTGGCTCATTGTGCTCATCGTGGGCGCATTTGTGGCACTAACTGGCGCCAACCCGGTACAGGTGATAGTATTTGCCCAAGCAATCAACGGAGTTCTGTTGCCAATCTCCGCAATATACTTGATAATCGTTATGAACCGTGAGAGGCTTATGAAGGAGTTCACCAATACACCCGTGCAGAACGTGTTGGGGTGGATTGTGACGGGCATCACCATAGTGTTGGGGCTCCGCCTCATCCTCAGGGCCTTTGGCATCATAAAGTGAGCTTGGCCTTGGCACGAGCTCAGCAGGTTCAACACCGTTTCGGGCTGGTGTGATTACCAGCCCGAAAGGATTGTCTTGGGGCGAAATGGGCATTCCATGGAAGGAGGGTGCGGCAGGTGTACCAAGCAGCCAGGTACCTTCACGCGGCCGACCACGGGCTCGTTGTTGAGTTCGGCGACGCTATTGCGCCGGAGATTGCGGCCAAAGTACGTTCCCTGACCTACGCGATTGAAAGGGCAGGATTGCCAGGGGTCAAGGAGTGCATACCTACTTACCGTTCGGTGCTTGTAGTGTTCGATCCAGAACAGGTGGAGCCAGAGTGGCTGGAAGCACGTGTTCGAGAACTTGAATCCCATTTGGAGTCGGTGGAGTTGCCACCTCCTGCGCTGGTGGAAGTGCCAACTGCATATGGAGGAGAGTTTGGCCCCGACCTACCAGACGTGGCGGCCCACACTGGCCTTTCACCCGAGGAAGTAATTAGACTGCACAGCAGCGTCAACTACCTAGTGTACATGCTGGGGTTCACCGTGGGCTATCCGTACCTGGGAGGCATGCCTGAGCAGCTTGCAACCCCACGTCTGAAGAACCCCCGTGGGTGCGTGCCTGCAGGCTCAGTGGGAATAGCTGGGCCCCAGACAGGTATCTATCCTGTGGACAGCCCTGGCGGCTGGCGCATCATCGGCAGGACCCCCCTGAAGCTTTATGACCCTTCCAGGAATCCCCCGGTGCTGTTCAGGCCGGGAGATTACCTCAAGTTCGTCCCGATTTCCCTTTCGGAGTTCGAAGAAATCCGCAGGCAAGTGGAAGAAGGAACTTACAAGGTGAAGGGGCTTGACCTGCAAGTGGGGAGCACTCACCTGAGCGTGGAGCAAGAGGGCGAACAGGGAAACAGGTTCGACGGGCTGGAAGTGCTGGAACCGGGGCTTCACACCACGATCCAGGACCTGGGGAGGTTTGGCTATCAGAAGTACGGAATGCCCCCTTCAGGGGTGATGGACAGGTTCAGCGCCATGATGGCCAACGCCCTAGTGGGGAACAATTTGGGTCAAGCCGTGTTGGAAGTTACCCTAGCCGGACCAAGGTTAAAGGCACTGCGGGACTTGTGGGTTGCGGTGACGGGTGCTGAGTTTCACCCCCAGGTGAACGGCAAACCCGTAAGTCAATGGGAAACGCTGCACTTGCGGGAGGGCGACGAGCTCCATTTGGGTTCAGCCTCGACAGGTTGCAGGGCTTACATAGCCGTGAAGGGTGGGTTTGCTGTGCCGCCAGTCTTGGGCAGCCGTTCCACCTACGTGAAGGGAGCTATTGGGGGAATCCAAGGCAGGCGACTTCAACGGGGCGACCGGCTACCCTGCTACCAGGCAGTTAGTACTAGCCAGCGCGCCTTGAGGCTTCCCGAAAGCTTCAGGCCAGTGTTTGGGGGTGAGTGCACTGTGCGGGCAGTGCCTGGCCCTCAGGACGATTACTTTACCCAGGAAGGGCTTGAGGCGTTCTTCAGCCAGCCTTACACTGTGACCCCTCAGTCTGACAGAATGGGCATTCGGCTCAGCGGAGCTCCCATCAAACACAAGGGCAAATCGGACATTATTTCGGACGGCATAGCCTGGGGCTCAGTGCAGGTGCCAGGGGATCAGCAGCCCATTGTGCTCCTTGCGGACAGACAAACCACGGGGGGCTACCCCAAGATTGCCACAACGATTTGGGCTGACCTCGACTTGCTAGGTCAGCTTAGGCCAGGCGACAAGTTGCGGTTCGAAAAGGTAGACGTGGCCACAGCTTACCACCTGGCCAAGGAGAGAAGCGCCCGGATCAAGAAAGCAATTGAGGCCATGAGTTCCCCCAAGACCAGGACTTTCATTATGAGGGTTAATGGTGTTGAGCACAGGGTGAGTGTGGAGGAGCTGTAGAGGTGCTAGAATAACCAGTGCAGGAATATGTTAGTCTGCCGGTCAGCCCAGTGGGCTGGAAGGCGATTGGAGGGGCTGGGCTTGATGTCTAAACGCAGGGTGCTGGCTCTGGTGGTTGCCACGGCAATCCTATCCAGCGTGGTCACTTACGGGGCGACTACCTACTTCAGGTGGCGTCTTGCACCGGCAGACGTGAAAGGGATCGAGAAGCTCAAGGAAGTGGTCAACAGCGTTGCGCGCAAGTACGTAAGCAACGTGGACCCTTCAGTTCTGTACGAGGGGGCGCTCTACGGCGCCGTGAGGGCACTGGGGGACCCGTACTCGGACTACTACAACGCTGAGCAGTGGAGAGAGCTGCTCAGCAGCGCTTCGGGCACCTACACTGGGGTGGGGCTGTACATTGGCGTGGACGGGCAGTATATAACGGTGATTGCGCCCATCAAGGGCAGCCCGGCGGACCGCGCTGGGATTCGCACTGGCGATAAGATCCTCAAGGTGGACGACAAAGACGTGACCGGCATGCCCTCGGACGTTGTGGTGAACCTCATCAAAGGGAAGGCGGGTACCAGGGTCACGCTGTGGATTAGCCGGGACAACGGCCCGCCCTTCTCGGTCACGCTGGTGAGGGAATACATAAACATTCCTTCGGCAGAGGGCAAAATGTTGGAGGGAGACATCGGCTACATCCAGCTCATACATTTCAACGAGAACGCGTACAAGGAAACCAAACGGGAGCTTGACGCTTTGCTCCAGGCGGGTGCAAAAGGGATTATACTGGACTTGAGGGGCAATCCCGGCGGGTTGCTGGACCAGTGCGTGAAGATTGCTGAGCTGTTCGTGCCCAAGGGAGTGATCGTGTCCGTAGTGGACAGGGAGGGACGGAAGGAAGTTTACGAGTCCAGGTCTGAGGGTTTGAAGTTACCCCTGGTGACTTTGGTGGATAAGGGTTCAGCAAGCGCCTCAGAAATCCTGGCGGGTGCCATTCGTGACCGGGGTGTGGGGCCTCTGGTTGGCACGCGCACCTTCGGCAAAGGTTCCGTCCAGACCCTGATAGACTTGCCTGACGGGTCAGGGATCAAGCTGACCACGGCCAAGTACTACACCCCAAGCGGATCGTCAATTAACGGCACGGGCATCCAGCCCGACGTTGTGGTGGAAGCCCCCCAAGAACCTGGAAAGGGCGACCCCCAGCTGGAAGAGGCAAAGAGGATCGCCATGAAGCTCATTGCAGAGGCAGGGATCAACAAACGCTGAGCACCTTTGGCCAACTGGCTTGGAACGTGGTGAAGACCATCCCCCTCGTGATGGTGTACCCGGCCACGGCCGGCATGTTCTGGATAATCGTGGCACTAGTGGCTATGCAATACAGAAGAGCGGCGTCCCTGGAAGAACGGATATGGGGAGTGAGCTTCGGCAACATTCTGGAGCTTGCCCTGAGCTCGGTAGTGCTGGGACTGCTTGGAGGCGCCCTGGCCAGCCTGGTGATTACCCTGGTGGGGATATCCCTTTCTGAAAGCGGGATTGAGTACTTGCTGCCGCTGGCGTTGCTGCTTTACGTGGTCAATCCACGGTTAATGTGTTTCTCCTACGCAGGGGGTATAATATCCCTTGCCCACCTGGTGACCGGGTATCCCGAAGTGAGCGTGCCCGAAATAATGGCGCTGGTGGCAGTGCTGCACGTAACAGAAAGCCTGCTCATCAGGATCAGTGGCCACGGGTGCGCAAGCCCCATTTACACCCGGCACTCCTCTGGGCGGGTAGTTGGTGGGTTCAGCCTCCAGAGGTTCTGGCCAGTACCCCTGGTGGCGCTGTTCATGCTCAGCGTTGCAGACCCGTCAAAGTTGCCTGGGCTGATCCAAATGCCAGACTGGTGGCCGCTGGTGAGGGCGCCTATAGCTGAGCCAGACAAAGTGGTTTTCGCCCTGGTCCCGGTGACGGCCGCCCTTGGGTATAGCGACGTGGCGGTGAGCACTTTGCCTCAGCAAAAGACCAGGCGCACTGCGCTGGCGCTGGCGGCGTACAGCGTGTTGCTGCTTATCGCTTCCTTGCTGGCAGTTAGGTACTGGGTGCTCCAGTGGGTTGCGGCCCTTTTGGGGCCCCTGGGACATGAAGTGGTTGCTAGCTTGGGAGGCAAGAAGGAGCTGGCCTCTTCACCCATGTTCGTTCCGCCCGAGCGGGGTGTCATGGTGCTGAGCCCCTTGCCTGGCTCAGAGGCTCAAGCCGCAGGGATCGAGCCTGGGGACATCATCCTGGAGGCCAACGGCGTTCCAGTGAATTGCAGGGATGAGCTGGTAACTGCGGTTGCTGCATCGGGCTGGTACCTTGAACTAGAGGTGAGGAGCTGGCGGGGCCACCCAAAGAGGATCGAGTTCCGTAGACCAGTGACCGACCTGGGAGTTATCACTGTGCCCGAAGCAGGGGACTCGAGCTTGGTGGAGTTCGGCCAGCGGAAGAATTTGGGATGGTTCAAAAGCTTGATTCGCGGAATTGGGGGCTGGTTCAGACGGGCTTTCGTAAGGCGCTGAGCTCCCGCGAGGTCTTGCCAGCGCTAGTACTCCTTCTGGGCCTGGCTTCCAATGCGTTCTTGCTGAGATTTGTACCTCCTGCAGTTACCCCATCACCTTTACCCCAAGAAGCCAGGGGAACCCCTGAAAGCGCGGCGGAGGCTCCCCGGGAGCCCGCAGTGCCCGAAGCAGTGAATGTCACCAGTACAAGGGCGGCACTGGCAATAGTTTTGGACGACCTTGGCTGGGGCGTCTCTGGCACCAGAGAGGCATTGGGACTTCCGCCAGAGGTTTCCCTGGCGGTGCTGCCCCACGGGCCGAAGAGCACCCAGGAAGCCAGGGAGGCTGTTACCTTGGGACACGAAGTGTTGCTTCACTTGCCCATGGAGCCCCTGGGGAGTCTGCCGGCGACCGGTTCGGGGGACAAGTACTTCGTGACCGTGGACATGCCCGAGGAGCGCATCGAGCAACTGGTTGAGGAGTATGCCCGGCTGGTCCCTGGCGCAATTGCCATCAACAACCACATGGGGTCACGGGCCTCTACAGACGATAGGGTAGTTCGGGCAGTGGTGAGGGCGGCCAGCCGTCTTGGGCTTGGAGTATTGGATTCAAAGACTATTGCGGGCTCCAAGTTGTTCAGCGTTGCGCTTCAAGCTGGGCTGAAAGCTGGACAGAACGAGCTGTTCATTGATAACCTGAAAGAACGCGACCACGTGAGGGGAAAACTGTTTCAAGCTGCTAGAATTGCCTTGAAGAAACAGCGCCCTGTGATTGTGATTGGGCACGTTCACCCTGTCACGGTGAAGGCCATAGCGGAGACCTGGCTTGAACTCAAGCAAATGGGCGTGGACCTGGTGAAATTGAGCCAGGCACTTGATACCAGGAAGTGAGGTAGTTACCGTGTTCAGAGTCCTTTCTGACTTCGTTCCCCGGGGAGACCAGGGGAAGGCAATTGAACAGTTGAGCAAAGGGATACTCGATGGCCTGAAGCACCAGGTGCTCCTTGGCGTGACTGGGTCAGGCAAGACCTTCACCATTGCCAAGGTGATAGAAAGGGTACAAAAGCCCACCCTGGTCATTGCGCACAACAAGACCTTGGCAGCCCAGTTGTGCTCCGAGTTCAAGGAGTTTTTCCCCAACAACGCGGTAGAGTACTTCGTGAGCTATTACGACTATTACCAGCCAGAGGCGTACATCCCCCAGACTGACACTTACATTGAGAAGGACTCGTCCATCAACGAGGAAATCGACAAGCTGCGTCACTCCGCCACTTGCGCCCTTTTCGAGCGCCGTGACGTGATTGTTGTGGCCAGCGTTTCTTGCATATACGGACTGGGCTCACCAGAGGACTACAGGGATTTAGCGCTGTCCCTTAGGGTCGGAGGGGAAAAGAGTCGCGAGGAGATAATTCGGCGGCTGGTGGAGATGCACTATTCCAGGAACGACTTGAATCTTACTAGGGGCCATTTCCGTGTTAAGGGGGACGTCATCGAAGTTTTCCCAGCGTCCTCAGGGGAACAAATCATCAGGATAGAGTTGTTCGATGACCAAATCCAGCGGATCCTGGAAGTTGATTCCGTTTCTGGCGAGGCTTACGGGGAGCGGCAGCACGTGATGATCCACCCTGCAAGCCACTACGTTGCAAGTTCTGAGAAGATGAGGAGGGCCCTTGAGTCCATTGAGGAGGAGCTGGAGCAAAGGCTCAAGGAACTGAGGCAAGCAGGTAAGCTGCTTGAAGCCCAAAGGTTGGAGCAGCGGACCAGGTTCGACCTGGAGATGCTTGCCGAGACAGGGTACTGTCACGGCATAGAGAACTATTCCAGGCACATCACTGGAAGGAAACCCGGGGAGCCCCCTTACACATTGCTGGACTTCTTCCCCAAGGACTTCCTGGTGGTGATTGATGAGTCCCACCAGACAATACCCCAACTCGCTGCGATGTACGAGGGGGACAGGTCGCGAAAGGAGGCCCTTGTGGAATACGGCTTCAGGTTGCCTTCGGCTTTTGATAACAGGCCCCTCAAGTTCCAGGAGTTCGAGGAACGGGTGAACCAAGTGATCTACGTGTCCGCCACCCCTGGGGAGTACGAGCTCAGCCGCGCCCAGCAAGTGGTCGAACAAATCATTAGGCCAACTGGGCTTGTTGACCCGGAGGTAGAAGTGAGGCCCACCAGACACCAAATGGACGACCTCATCGCTGAATTGAGGAAAAGGATTGCCAAGGGTCACAGGTGCTTGATCACAACCCTCACCAAGAAAATGGCTGAAGAGCTGACTGACTACTTGGCCGAGGCTGGCATGAAGGTGAGGTACCTACACTCCGAGATAGACACCCTGGAGCGGATGGAGATCATCAGGGACCTGCGGCTGGGAGTATTCGACGTGCTGGTTGGGATAAACCTGCTCAGGGAAGGGCTGGACTTGCCAGAGGTGTCCCTTGTGGCTATCCTTGATGCGGATAAGGAGGGCTTCTTGAGGTCTGAAACCTCACTTATTCAGACCTTTGGGCGCGCTGCAAGGAACGTTGAGGGCAAGGTCATAATGTATGCAGACAGCATCACTGGGTCCATGAAAAGGGCCATTGAGGAAACGGAGCGCAGGCGCAAGATCCAGATGGAGTACAACGCCGCCCACGGCATTGTGCCCAAGACCGTTATCAAGCCGGTGCGTGACGTGATTGAGGCCACCAAGGTGCTCGAAAAGCCCGACTCCTACTGGCAGACTCACAAGCTAAGCGACGTTCCAAGGAAACAGATTCCAGCCATGATAAAGAAGCTCAAGAAGGAGATGAAGGAAGCTGCCAAGCGGCTTGAATTTGAACACGCTGCGCTGCTTCGTGACATGATATTCGAACTCGAGTCCAGAGCTGGGGGTACGAAGATCGTCAATGGGTGACATAATCATCAAGGGTGCCAGACAGCACAACCTCAAGAACATTGACGTGGTGATCCCCCGGGGAAAGCTCGTGGTCATAACGGGCCTCTCGGGGTCGGGCAAGTCCTCGCTGGCCATTGACACCCTGTACGCTGAGGGTCAGCGAAGGTACGTGGAGTCGCTGTCTGCATATGCGCGGCAGTTCTTGGGGCAAATGGACAAGCCAGATGTGGATTTCGTGGAGGGACTTTCCCCTGCAATTTGTATAGACCAGCGCAGCGGTAGCAAGAACCCCAGGTCCACTGTGGGCACTGTCACTGAAATCTACGACTACCTGAGACTGTTGTACGCTAGGATCGGACATCCCCACTGTTTCGTGTGTGGTCGCCCAATTTCCAGGATGGACGTGGATCAAATGGTGGACAAGATAGAAAGCCTGCCCCCGGGCACCAAGATCATGGTGCTGGCTCCGCTGGTGCGGGGACGCAAGGGGGAACACGAAAAGGCTTTCGAGGACATAAGGAAAGCAGGGTACCTGCGAGCTCGCGTAGATGGGCAAGTTGTGGAAGTGGACACGCGAAACCCTCTCAGGCTGGACAAGAACAAAAAGCACACCATTGAGGCCGTTGTGGACAGGATCCTGCTGAAGGCCGGGGCGCGGTCCCGGCTTTCAGAGGCAGTTGAGGCGGCAACCAGGCTTTCTGGTGGCCTGGTGGTGGTGGCGCCAGAGGGTGGCGAGGACATCGTGTTCAGCAGCAACCTTGCTTGCCCAGATTGCGGTGTTAGCATGCCGGAACTGTCACCCAGGATGTTCTCGTTCAACAGTCCCTACGGCGCGTGCCCCGAGTGCGATGGTCTGGGGTTCAGGATGGTCGTGGACGAGGAAAAGGTTTTGCCCGACAAGAGTAAGTCCATTGCGGAAGGCGCGGTGGTACCTTGGGCAAAGCCCACAACCGACTACTACAACCAGCTTCTTTTAGCGGTGTGCGAGTACTTTGACATAGACATCTATAAACCTGTGGCGGAGCTCAGCTCAGAACAGCTCAAGATCATACTTCACGGCTCCGGCGAACACCGCATCCCGTTCAACTTCGTCTCCAGGTATGGCAGGTCCAGCAGCTCCTGGGTGAAGTTCGAAGGGGTTGTGGGCGTACTCCAGCGGCACTACGCCGAGTCCACCAGCGACGCGGTGAGGGAGGAAATCGAAGAGTACATGTCCTCGTTGGAGTGTCCAGCGTGCCACGGGGCTAGGCTCAAGCCCGAGAGCCTGGCCGTGAAAGTGGGCGGGCTTTCCATCAGTGAGCTGACCGCAATGTCGGTGGCAAGGGCCCGGGAGTTCCTCATGAACCTGCAGCTTGACCCCAAGGAAAGGCTAATTGCACGCCAAATCTTGAGCGAACTCGACAAGCGTTTGGGCTTCCTGGTAGACGTTGGCCTGGACTACCTAACCTTGGACAGGAGCGCAGGCACCCTCGCTGGCGGCGAGGCCCAGCGAATCCATCTGGCAACCCAGATTGGCTCTGGTCTGGTGGGAGTGCTTTACGTGCTGGATGAGCCAAGCGTTGGTCTGCATCAGAGGGACAACCGCAGGTTGCTGGACACCTTGAAAAGGCTCAGGGACTTGGGTAATACCCTTGTGGTGGTGGAGCACGACGAAGAGACCATCAGGGAGGCCGACTGGGTCATTGACATGGGCCCAGGGGCTGGGGAGCACGGGGGAAGGATTGTGGCAGTCGGCACGGTGGAGGACATCATGCAGTGCGAGGAATCCATAACTGGTAGCTACCTTGCTGGTCGGCGCAGGATTGAGGTGCCATGCACCAGACGGAAACCTGGAGACAAATGGCTGAGGGTGGTGGGTGCTCGGGAGCACAACCTGAAGGACCTGGACGTGTCTATCCCCCTTGGCCTGTTCGTTTGCATCACGGGGGTATCTGGTTCGGGCAAGAGTACCCTAGTCAACGACATAATTTACCGGAGGCTCGCCAACGACTTGAACGGCGCCAAGCTTCGCCCAGGGGAGCACGAGGCGATTTACGGTGCGGAACACCTTAAGCGAGTGATTGACATAGACCAATCACCGATTGGCCGGACCCCAAGGTCGAACCCTGCCACGTACACCGGTACCTTTGACTTGATAAGGCAAGTGTTCGCCCAAACCACTGAGGCCAAGGCCAGGGGTTACCAGCCGGGGAGGTTCAGCTTCAACGTTCGCGGAGGCAGGTGCGAAGCGTGCCGGGGTGACGGAATCATAAAGATTGAGATGCACTTTCTTCCCGACGTGTACGTGCCCTGTGAGGTGTGCAAGGGTAAACGATACAACAGGGAAACCCTAGAGGTGAAGTACAAGGGCAAGAACATTGCGGACGTGCTGGAAATGACGGTGGAAGAAGCGCTTGAGTTCTTTGAGAACATTCCCGGCATCAGGCGAAAGCTTCAAACCCTTTACGACGTGGGCCTTGGTTACATTCGTTTGGGACAGCCTGCCACCCAACTTTCTGGCGGGGAGGCTCAGCGGGTGAAGCTTGCCACCGAGCTTAGCCACCGGAGCAACGGTGGAACCCTGTACATTCTGGACGAGCCCACAACAGGGCTGCACATGGAAGACGTGCGCCGCCTACTTGACGTGCTGCAGAGGTTGGTTGACACAGGTAGTACGGTGCTGGTGATCGAGCATAACCTTGACGTGATAAAGTGTGCCGACTGGGTGATCGACCTTGGACCGGAAGGCGGCGACGCAGGTGGCAGGGTTGTGGCCTGTGGCACACCCGAAGAGGTGGCCCAGGTTCCCCAGTCCTACACAGGGCAGTTCCTTGCGGAGGTGCTCAGGCGTGATAGAAATACCGCCGGACTTGCCAGATAGCCCAGGCGTGTACCTGTTTAAGGACGCCTCCGGCAAAGTGATATACGTGGGAAAAGCTGTGTCCCTCAAGAACAGGGTGAAACATTACTTCCAGGAAGTCAACTGGGACCAGCCCAAGGTGAGGCAGATTGTGGCCAACGCGGCTTCCTTGGAGTTCGTAGTGACTGACTCCGAGGTAGAAGCGCTCATCCTAGAGAACAACCTGATTAAGAAGCATCGGCCCAGGTACAACGTGAAGCTGCGGGACGACAAGAATTACCCTTACGTGCGGGTTACCGTCGAAGAGGAGTGGCCTCGAGTGGTGATTACCAGGAGAATGAAGAAGGATGGTTCCAGGTACTTTGGCCCTTACACCAGTTCCAGCGCCCTCAGGGACACCCTCAAGCTGCTGCGGCGGCTGTTCCCCTACCGCACCTGTTCAGATAGCGTGATGAAGAACGCCACAAGGCCTTGCTTGGACTACCACATCAAACGGTGCTTGGGGCCGTGCACGGGCAACGTTTCCAAGGACGAGTACCGGGAAGTGATAGTTCGCCTTATCAAGTTCCTCGAGGGCAAGTACTCTGAGCTGCGACGGGAGCTGGTTGACAGGATGCGCGAGGCCAGTAGCAAGCTTGAATTCGAAAGGGCTGCCAAGTACCGGGATTTGATAAAGTCAATAGACGCAGTGCTCCAAAAGCAAAAGGTCTCCTGGGGCAACCTGAAAGACCTAGACGTGGTTGGAATACACAGGGCGGAGCCAGATGCGTGCGCCGCAATCCTTCAGGTGAGGGAAGGGAAACTGGTCGGTAGGGAGCAGCTGTTCCTCACTGGAGTCGCGGGGGAGAAGGTAGAGGATCTGGTGGCGGCGCTCTTGAAGTTGTATTACCCCAACGTGCCCTGTGTTCCCCCTGAGATCGTTGTGCCCGCAATGCCACCAGAGCACGAACTGGGCGGGTTGAGTCAATACATTCCCGCCAAGATCACCACTGCCAGCAGCGGGGTCAAGAAGCAGCTTCTCCAGATGGCGGAAGAAAACGCCAGGCACGGCTTTGAGCAGTCCCGTCCAAGGCACGAGCGACTCCAATTGGGATTGATGGAGCTTGGGCGACTCCTTGGGCTTGAAGGCGTGCCCCGCAGGTTAGAGGGGTTCGACATATCCAATATTCAGGGCAAATATGCTGTAGCGTCAATGGTGGTGTTCCTAGACGGGTTGCCTTCGCCCAGCCGCTATCGGAGGTTCAGGATGCTTTCACCAGGTCCTGACGACTACGCAATGATGTACGAGACCTTACGGCGCAGGCTGGGCAACGGAGACCTGCCGGACCTAATTGTGATTGACGGGGGCCCGGGACAGCTTTCGGCAGGGCTCAGGGCTCGTGAAGAGCTCGGGTTGGCTGTGCCCATGATTGCGCTGGCCAAGGGCGAGGAACTGGTGTACACCGCCCCTTCCCAACCCCCGCTCAGGCTGGAACAGGGCAGCCGTGCGCTCCTGTTGCTCCAAAGCATCAGGGACGAAGCCCACAGGTTTGCGGTGAGTTACCACCGGGCGTTGAGGGGGAAAAGCACCACGGCCTCAGTGCTGGAGGAGATTCCTGGCATTGGCCCCAAACGCCGGGCTGCCCTGCTCAAAAGATTTGGGAGCCTTGAAGGACTGCGCAACGCTACCGTCGAAGAACTGCAATTGGTGCCTGGGATCAGCGCGTCTCTGGCAGAAAGGATCAAGGAGTACTTGGGCTAAAGCAGTTGTGGGTTGTAAGAAACTGGGTTATATTGTATTGAGGCCGAATGGAACCGAGGTGGTCGTGGGGTTGCTTGCTGGAGTGCGTTTCATGACGGCGAGGGACTTGGTTATAGCTGCGGTGGACATAATGCTCATGTCCTACTTGATATACAAGGTGCTCGTCCTCATAAGAGGAACCAGGGCCGTCCAATTGCTCAAAGGCATAATTGTACTGCTCATTGCCACCAGCGTATCCCAGTGGCTCAAACTTTATACCATAAACTGGCTCTTGGTCAACTTGCGCAACATGCTGTTTGTTGCCCTTCCAGTGGTGTTCCAACCGGAACTGCGCAGGGCGCTTGAGCAGGTGGGGCGCGGTCGGTTCTTTTCGGTACAGTTCCCAGTGATGGGCGAAGAGGACGTAGGCCGTGTCATAGAGGAACTGGTCAAGGCTGTGATGCGGCTGTCCAGGAACAACATTGGGGGCTTGATCGTCGTAGAGAGGGAAACGGGCCTCAACGATTACATTGAGACGGGCATCAGGCTTGAGGCGCTGGTGACTGCGGAAATGATTCAGAACATTTTCGTACCAAATACTCCCCTTCACGATGGTGCCGTGATAATACGAGGAGACCGCATAATGGCAGCGGCCTGTTTCTTGCCCCTAACTGAGGCGCCCAATTTGGGGGTCGAGGTTGGCTCCAGGCATAGGGCAGCTCTGGGGATCACCGAACATTCAGACGCCATTGCGATTGTGGTTTCCGAGGAAACCAGCATGATTTCTCTGGCAAATGGGGGTAAGCTCATCAGGCATCTGGACGAGAAGACCTTGAGGCAAATGCTAACGTCGCTGTTGCACGTAAAGGCCACCCCAATGAGGTTGTTCCATCGCGCTGGATGAAGTGGTGATGCTTTGGTGGACAGATGGCTAGGAAAGGACTTCGCACTCAAAGTGGTTTCCATAGTCATTGCGGTTGTGTTGTGGCTGCAGGTCACAAACGAGCTCAACCCCGTGGATGTTCGCACATACAGGGGTGTTGAGGTCAAGTACGTGAACCTGGGCACTGGGCTGGTTGTGACAGAAGCCGCGCCTGGCTCAGTGAACGTCACCTTGAGGGGAGGGCGCAGGGTTCTGGACTCCTTGAGTGAGTCCAAGCTCACCGCCCAGGTGAGCCTGAGTAGCTTGGGCCCTGGCAAGAACACAGTGCCAATTTCGGTGGTTGCTCCCCAAGGGTGCGAAGTGGCGGAAGTTAGTCCGCCCGAGTCGGTTGTGACCCTTGAGGCCATTGCCAGCCGCGCGGTAAACGTGGAAGTGAGGATCGTTGGGTCCCCACAAGAGGATTATGCCGCGGACCCGCCCAGGCCCGCTTCGGCTCAGGTGACGGTACGCGGCCCCGAAAGCAAGGTTGCTATCGTGAGGAAGGCCATGGGCGTTGTGGACATTACTGGGCAGACAATCAGCTTCACCCGTGGGGTGAGCTTGAAGGCGGTGGACCAAGAAGGCAAAGAGGTGCCTGGTGTATCCGTGGAGCCCCAGACAGTCAACGTGTACGTGCCAATGAAGACTTTGCCGCCTGCCAGGATGGTGCAGGTGAGGGCTCAAGTTGTGGGACAACCTGCCTCAGGCTACAAGGTTTCGGAAGTCCAGGTGGAGCCGTCAGTTGTTAAGGTGAGGGGGCCTTCTGACCTCATTGGCTCCTTGGAATGGGTAAACACGTTGCCTGTGGACGTCTCGGGGCGTGCCTCTGACGTCGAAGTGCAGACCCAGGTGTCGCTGCCTTCCTGGGCTACGATGTCAGACAGCCGCACTGTAACGGTTCGGGTGCGCATAGTGGAGGACTTAGTTGAAAGGAACTTCAGTTCGGTCCCGGTTAGGCTCAGGAGCCTTTCCTCTGGCTTCCGTTGGCTGATAACCCCCTCGGAAGTGAGCGTCACGGTGTCTGCCAAGAAGGACTTACTTGGCAAACTGAACACCTATTCCGTGGAAGCGTATGTGGACGCCAGGGGGCTGGGCGAGGGCGAGCACGAAATACCAGTGCAGGTGGTGCTCCCAGAGAACGTCTCATTGGTTAACGTTTCCCCAGATAAGGTTAAGCTCTCATTGAAGCCAAGGTAGACGAGAGGTGGTCTTGTGTCTAGGCTTTTCGGAACAGATGGGGTGAGGGGAATAGCCAACGACGAGCTGACTCCGGAGTTGGCCTACTGCATTGGACGGGCGGGGGCGGCTGTGGCTTCTGGACGCGAGCCGGCTTGCTTTCTTGTGGGCAGGGACACACGTGCGTCAGGTGAAATGCTCGAGTGTGCTGTGATTGCAGGCATACTGTCCACCGGCTGTTGGGTGAGGCGGGTGGGAGTGGTCACTACCCCAGCTTTGTCCTACCTTGTGTCCAAGACCGGGTGCTCTGGAGGGTTTGTGGTTTCTGCTTCCCACAACCCTTTCCAATATAACGGCATCAAGATTTTGTCCCCCGAGGGATGCAAGTTGCCCGACGAAATGGAGGACAAGATAGAGGCCGCCATGATGAAAATGAGGCTCAAGGACGACCTGCCCCGGGGCACCCAGTTTGCCGTTGGGCGCCTGCTCGAGGACAATCAGGCCGTTCGGCTGTACGTGCAGCGAGTTGTTGAGGTTTTCGGGGAGGGTTGCCTTTCAGGCTTGAGGGTGGTGCTGGACTGCGCCCATGGTGCCACCTATCAGATTGCGCCAGAGGTGTTCAGGCTGCTGGGCGCCGAGGTGACTGTGATCAACGCTCAGCCAGATGGGTTTAACATAAATCACAACTGTGGCTCCACTGCACCCAAGGGCCTGAGCCAGGCGGTGGTGTCAACCGGCGCACAGCTGGGCATTGCCTACGATGGTGACGGAGACAGGGCAATTGCCGTGGATGAGCAGGGCAACATAGTTGACGGCGACCAGATTATGGCCATATTTGCGGACTACATGGCCCACAACGGCAGCCTGAAGGGGGGTGCAGTGGCAGCTACAGTGCTGTCCAACCTGGGTTTGGAGATCATGCTTGCGCAGCGGGGCATACGCCTAGTGCGCACTCCTGTGGGGGACAAGCACGTGTTCCAGCGCATGGTGGACTTGGGACTCAACCTTGGGGGAGAGCAGTCGGGGCACATCATCCTCCGGGATTTCGCCACAACTGGAGACGGTCTCATAACTTCGGCTTACCTAGCCTGGTTGATGAAGCTGAAAGGTGCCAGCCTTTCAGAGCTTGCTCGTATAATGGAGAAGGTGCCCCAGGTGGCGCTGAACGTGGTGCTCCAGGACCACGGCCTCCGGCAGAAGGTGCTGAAGCACCCCAAGCTGGAGGAGCTGAAGGCGAAGGCCCAGGAGCGCCTTGGGGCAGACGGAAGGGTGGTGGTGCGGGGTTCGGGGACCGAACCAGTGATAAGGGTGCTTGTGGAATGTAGGGATGGGAGTTTGGCGGGGGAGGTGGCAGAGGAGCTAAGGCAGGGTATAAACCAGCTTGCTTCAGAGAGCTTGTCTGACTAAAGACACAGCGGGCCATTCTGGATGTGGATGTAGCGCCTGGACTCCCCTTAGGGAGTTGACGAGGGTGGGGTTTATCGAAAGTTTCGGCGGATGCCCCACGGCCAGGTCACGGCCGTTAGCGGCCTCACAAAAGCCGGAAGCGATTCCGGTGACAAAAGGGCCAGGTGACCTTGGTGGCCGCGCTGTCGGTGCGCGGCTATTCATTTCCACGGAGGGATTAACTAATGTGTGGAATTGTGGGTTACGTGGGGGACAGGATTGCGGCCCCCCTTGTGATAAACAGTCTGGGAAAGCTGGAGTACAGAGGTTATGATTCCGCAGGCATCGCCATGCTCGAAGGCGACCGCATAAACGTGGTGAAGGCTGAGGGCCGAATCTCCAAGCTCGCGAGCATGCTCCAGGGCGTTCCAACTTCAGCCACAGTTGCAGTTGGACATACCCGTTGGGCAACCCACGGGCGGCCGTCCGACGAGAACGCCCACCCTCACCTTGACTGCAATGGACAAGTTGCAGTGGTGCACAACGGGATAATAGAGAACCACTCCTCCCTCAAAAAGGAGTTGCTCGCTTTGGGGCACACCTTCCGCTCCCAAACGGACACTGAAGTGGTCGCTCACCTGATTGAACAGTTCTTCGACGGCTCCCTGGAGGCGGCGGTGCGCAATGCGGTTCGCAGGCTAAAAGGGTCCTTTGCAATTGCAGCAATAAGCGCCAAGGATCCAGGGAAGATCGTGGTGGCCCGAAAGGACAGCCCCCTGGTGATTGGGCTGGGCAACGGCGAGAACATGGTGGCTTCCGACGTGCCCGCTATCCTCGAGCACACCCGCAACGCCCTCATACTCCACGACGGGGACATTGCGTGCGTCACTGCGGGGGAAGTGAGGGTGATGAACTGTGATGGGCGGCCTCTGGACAGGAAGGTGTTCAGGATTGAGTGGGATGCGGTTGCGGCTCAAAAGGGCGGTTACCCCCACTTCATGCTCAAGGAGATACACGAACAACCAGAGGCAATTGCGAACACCCTCAGGGGGCGGCTTGGCGATTCTGGGGTGAACTTAGAGGAGCTAGGGGTGCCCGCGGAGCTCCTGAAGGCTGTGGAGCGGGTGCATATCGTGGCGTGTGGCACGGCGTACCACGCTGGAGTCGTGGGCAAACACCTAATAGAGGCGCTTGCCAGGGTACCTGTAGAGGTGGACCTTGCCTCGGAGTTCAGGTACCGGGACCCAATCTTGGGGAAGAACCAGCTCGCGGTGGTGATAAGCCAGTCTGGGGAAACTGCAGACACCATTGCTGCACTCAGGGAAAGCCGCAAGCGCGGGTTGCCAGTGTTAGCTGTGACCAATGTTATGGGCAGCACCGTGGCTAGGGAAGCTGGTTATACAGTGTACACTTGGGCAGGGCCTGAGGTAGCAGTGGCCTCTACCAAGGCATACGTGACTCAACTTGTGGTTATGTGTTTGCTGGCCATGGCCTTTGCCCAGGTGCGAGGGATCAATCTTGGGCTAGTGGAGCAGCTGGCGCAAGAACTTAGGGCCTTGCCTGGGCTGGCCAAGAGGGTGTTGGAAAACGAGGCGGCCATTGCCCAGCTTGCCAAGACCATTTCTCCTTGGGATGACGTTTTCTTCATTGGAAGGGGCTTGGACTACGCTGTGGCAATGGAAGGCCAGTTAAAGCTAAAGGAGATCTCCTATATTCACGCCGAAGCTTACGCTGCTGGCGAGCTGAAGCACGGCACCCTGGCGCTAGTAACAAAGGACGTGCCCGTAATTGCCCTAGTCACCCAGCCACACGTGCGGGATAAGACCCTTTCTAACATGCAGGAAGTGAGGGCGCGCGAAGGCAAGATTTACGCCTTCTGCAGGGAAGGCGATGAGGAAACCCCGCAGCACTGCGACTGGTGGATGGCATTGCCTGGAGCCTACTGGCTGCTGATGCCTGTGCTTAGCGTGATCCCGCTGCAGCTTCTGGCGTACTACGCTGCGGTGGCCCGGGGGTGCGACGTTGACAAGCCGCGCAACCTGGCCAAGAGCGTCACGGTGGAATGAGCAATTGTGCACAGGGCCAAGGCTGTGCGAGGATCAAAGTGGTGGGTGCTATGAACGGCCAACTGCTGGGGCTCGGAGTAGACGTGGTGAGCATAACCAGGTTCGAGGCAAAGCTGCTAAGGTGGGGAGACCGGCTGCTTGAGAGGCTTTTTTGCGAAGGCGAGGTGCCCAAGTTTAGCGAGTACGGCCACAGGGGCAGACGTGCTGTAGAGATTTGGGCTGGCAGGTTTGCCATAAAAGAAGCGGTAATGAAATGCTTGGGGCTAGGCTTGGGGTCGGTGCCGTGGAGGGACATCAGGACGGTGCGGTTCCCAAGCGGGCAGCCAGGCGTGGAGCTGTGTGGGAAGTGTCTGGACCTTGCGGGCAAGGCCGGAGTGGGACACGTGTGGGTGAGTTTGAGCCACTCCGACGACGTATGCGTGGCTGTGGCGGTTGCCACTCGCGGGCGTAGTGCAGCGGGAGGTGGGGACAGTTGAAGCTGGTGACTGCGGAACAAATGAGGGCGATGGACAGGTACACAATTGAAGAGGTGGGGATATCAAGCCTCGTTCTCATGGAGCGCGCCGGAATCGCAGTGGCACAGTGCGCAATGGATCATTTCCCCACTTTCCAGCACGTGATTGTGCTATGCGGGCGCGGCAACAACGGTGGTGACGGTCTGGTTGCCGCCAGGCACCTTTGGGAAATGGGCAAGCGGGTTCAGGCTTTCGTGGTTGGGGAAGGGGAGCTCAGCCAGGACGCACTGGTGAATTTGGGGATTGCTCAGAGGTTAGGCGTCCCCGTAAAGCGGGTGACTGAGTCCCCCGCTCAATTGGCTGAGGCCCGTGAGGTGCTCATCGTGGACGCGCTTCTGGGGACCGGCTTTTCGGGAGAAGTGAGGCAGCCCTTGGCTTCAGTGATCGACGAAGTGAACCGGGCCAGGAAGCGCGGCGCGAAGGTGATTGCAGTGGACGTCCCCTCTGGAGTCAACGCCTCCACTGGCCAAGTGGCTAGTCACTGCGTTGAGGCAGACCTCACGGTCACTTTCCACTGCATGAAACTGGGGCTGGCAACCTACCCGGGAGCTGCCAAGGTGGGCAGGGTGGAAGTATGCCCCATTGGCATTCCTCGTTCTGCGTGGCGTGTGGTGGGGGAGGAAGGGCGTCTGGAACTCCTGGACGACGAGGTGGTCGGCGCCCTTCTGGTGCCCAGGAGCCCCTGGGCGCACAAGGGTGACGCAGGGCGGGTGGTAGTGCTTGGTGGAAGCAAGGGTTTCACGGGGGCTGCGTTGCTTGCGGCTCGAGGTGCGCTGCGCGCAGGTGCAGGACTGGTAACCCTTGGAGTGCCAGGTGGAGTGTATGACGTGGTTGCGCCGTGTTTGCCCGAGGTAATGACCTCAGCTGTGGGGGAAGGGCAAAGGTTCAGCGCCTCTGACGCGGAGGCGGCTTTGCGCTTGTGCTCGGTGGCCAAGGCGATTGCCCTGGGCCCTGGAATTGGCACTGCGCCCGAGACTGTGGAGTTCGTTGGGCTTGTGCTCGAAGGGGCGACGGTGCCACTGGTGCTCGACGCGGACGGGCTCAACTGTGTAGCGGGCAATCTGGAAAGTCTCAAGCGTTGCAGGGCGCCAGTTGTGGTCACGCCTCACCCCGGGGAAATGGGCCGACTTTGTGGCGTTCCTGCTTCAGAGATACAGCGGTGCAGGGTGGAATGGGCCAGGAAGCTTGCGAGGGAGGCCCGAGTGGTTTGCGTACTGAAGGGGCCACGCACTGTTGTGGCAGCACCCGATGGAAGCTGCTTCGTGAACCCCACCGGGTGCGGTGCCATGGCTGCGCCTGGAATGGGCGACGTGCTCACAGGGGTGGTGGCTGCCCTTTGCGCACAGGGGATGTTGCCCCTGGACGCTGCGATTGCAGGGGTTTACTTGCACGGGCTGGCTGGGGAAGCCATTGGACTGGATAGAGGCGTTCTGGCCTCGCAGGTGGCAGACAAGATACCCCACTTGATCACCTCCAGGTTCACCCAGGCCAAGGGAACAGATTGAGTGGGGACTGAGGGGAAGATATAATCGCAGGCGGAGGCGATAACTTGTCGAACCTGAAGCGGATCGTTGTGAGCGTGCCTTCAGCGCTGCTCGCTGAGGTTGACGGCGTTGCTTTATCCCAGCACAGCAACAGGAGCCAGTTGGTGAGGGAAGCCCTGCAGGCATACGTGGAGAGAAAGAAACGCCTCGAGCTGATGGAGCAAATGGTTCGGGGCTACTTGGAGATGGCTGATATCAACTTGGAAATTGCGGAACAGTGGTGGTCACCTGGTATTGCCCATAAGCCCCAGCCGGGGGGCGAAGGCGCGTGAACGTCAGGCGCGGGGACGTGTTTTACGCTGACCTGAGCCCGGTGATCGGCTCCGAACAGGGTGGGGTTCGGCCTGTGCTGGTGGTTCAAAACGATGTGGGCAACAGGTTCAGCCCCACCACGATCGTGGCTGCCATCACTTCGAGGATCAGCAAGGCGAAGCTTCCCACTCACGTGGAACTGCCCAGTGTGGTATCAGGGCTGGGCAAGGATTCGGTGGTGCTGCTGGAGCAACTGAGAACCATCGATAAGCGCAGGCTCAAGGAACGCGTGGCGCACCTGGACGGCGAATTGATGTTCAAGGTGAACACCGCAATCGAAATAAGCCTCGGTTTGAGGCAAATCTGAGCTCAAGGAGAAGGGCTGCAATGGCTGTTGCAATTGGTTTGAGCTGTGGTCGCCTTTCCGAAAACCCCGAGCACTACTCCATCAACTCCGTCTACGTGCGCGCTGTTGGCCGTTGTGGCGCGGTGCCCGTTGTGATCCCGGCGCTGGACGGTGAAGAGGCGGCGCGGCACGTTGTGGGCAAGCTGGATGGCCTGATACTCACGGGCGGGGGCGACCTTGACCCCGCGCTGTACGGCAGAGCTGGTGCCCCCAAAGCCCGCAACGTTCAAGCGGAAAGGGACAGGACTGAGATGGCATTGCTTAGGGCAGCGTTGGCCCTTGGCGTCCCGGTGCTGGGCATATGCCGGGGTATTCAGGTGATCAACGTTGCGTGCGGCGGAGACCTTTACGTGGACATCCCCTCAGAGTGCCCCAACTCCCTGGAGCACTACCAGGATGACGGGGGAACCCACCCGGTGCGTATTACCAAGGAATGCCAGCTGTTCCCCGTGCTTGGTACCTCGGAGGTCAACGTCAACAGCTACCACCACCAGGCGGTGAAGCGCTTGGGGGTGGGGCTGAGGGCCGTGGGCTGGTGCCAGGACGGCATTGTGGAGGCCGTAGAAGCTGATGACGGTGCCTGGTTAGTGGGGGTGCAGTGGCATCCAGAACGAATGGAAGACGAGTCAAGCCACAGGCTGTTCCAATGGTTTGTGGGTGTGGCTGGGACTCGTCAAGCCAGGCAGAAAGGGGTATACCTGTGAAAGCAATTGTTGGAGGTATGGTGTACCCGGTAAGCCAAGCGCCAATCCCCGGGGGGACTGTGCTGGTAGACGGCGAACGAATCCTGGCTGTAGGGCGAGAGCTTCCAGTGCCCGAAGGTGCCGAGGTGTTTGACGCCACAGGGCTCAACGTAATCCCTGGCTTAATAGATTGCCATAGCCACGCCGGGCTTTGGGAAGACGGGTTTGGCTGGGAGGGAGACGACGTAAACGAACTGGCAGAACCAGTAACCCCCCACTTGCGCGCTGTGGACGGCATTAACCCCGACGACATTGGACTCCGTGAGGCTGCCCGAGCTGGGGTTACTGCAGTTTGGTGCGCCCCAGGGAGCGCGAACGTGATTGGTGGCCAAGGAGTGGCCATCCATACCGTCGGCACAGTAGTGGATGACATGATAATTAAGGAACCCTGTGGCCTCAAAGGGGCGCTCGGGGAAAACCCAAAGCGCTGTTACGGGGTTGAGCTCAAGAAGAGCCCCGTGACCAGAATGGGCACTGCAGCGGTGTTGAGGGAGGCGCTCACCCGTGCCCGCAACTACGAGGCCAAGAGGCAACAGTGCTTGGCAAAGGGTGAGCCGGTTGAGGTTGACGTTAGGTTGGAACCCTTGGCCAAGCTGCTCCGGGGCGAGCTCAGGCTGAGGCTGCATGCTCACAGGGCGGATGACATCATGACCGGGCTGAGGATCGCCCGGGAGTTCCACCTTGACCTGTGCATTGACCATTGCACTGAGGGCCACAAGATTGCGGACAAACTTGCTGCGGCAGGGGTGCCCGCAGTGGTGGGCCCTGGGCTAACTGCCAGGGTAAAAGTGGAACTGCGGGAGCTGGACTTCTCCACGGCAGGGGTCTGTGCCAAGGCAGGTGTCAAGGTGGCGATTACCACTGATCACCCTGTGGTGCCTTTGAAATACCTGCCCCTTTGCGTTGGGCTTGCCATAAGGGCAGGGCTGCCTTGGGAAGAAGGTCTGAAGGCTGTTACAGTTAACGCAGCCCAAATCCTGGGGATTGCAGACCAGGTTGGCACATTGGACCCAGGTAAGTTTGCAGACATTGCTGTGTTCAAAGGGGATCCGTTCTCAATGGACGGCCAGGCTGTTGCCGTCATGGTGAAGGGGCAATGGGTATGAGCGAGGCCAATTTCGTCCAGCTTTCCATTTTCGGCGGGCCTGTTTCACCGGCGCCGCCCAAGGTGAAACAGGAAATGTGGGCGGAAATAAACGACATAGTTGAGCTTGAGCGCAGAGTGAAGCAATGTCAAAGGTGCGGGCTTCGGGCCGGCTGCAATGGCGTGGTGTTCGGCGAGGGCAACAGCCGGGCCAGGCTCATGCTGGTTGGGGAAGCTCCAGGGGCGGTGGAAGACGAGACTGGTCGGCCCTTCGTTGGTCCTGCGGGCCAGTTGCTCGAGAAGATCCTGGCAGCAATTGGTCTGAGCAGGCAGGACGTCTACATTGCCAATGTGGTGAAGTGCAGACCTCCTGGAAACAGGTTGCCCACGCCTGAGGAGGCGGCCACGTGTTATCCCCACCTGAAGGCCCAGCTCAGGTTGATCAAGCCATCTGTGGTGGTGTGCTTGGGAGCCCTCTCCACTCAGGTGCTGGTGGACCCGTCTGCCCGAATCACAAAGGTACGGGGCCAATGGGTGGAAAAGGACGGCATCATGTATATGCCCACTTACCACCCAGCTGCTTTGCTGCGCGACCCGAGCAAAAAGCTGCCAGTGTGGGAAGACTTCAAGGAAGTGAGGAGAGTGCTTCTGCAGTTGCAGCAAGAGGGGACCACCTGATGGAAGTCACCGTAACTTCCAACGGTGAACGGGATACACTGGACTTGGGGCGCAGGATCGGCCTTCAGCTTCGGGGTGGGGAAGTGATTTGCCTGGCTGGGCCCCTGGGGGCGGGCAAGACGTGCATGGCCAGGGGAATACTCGAGGGGGCCGGCGTGAAGGGGGGCGTGAGAAGCCCTTCCTTCAACATAATGTACGTGCACTCGGGCAGGGTAAACGTTTACCATTTCGATGTGTACAGGCTGGATGACCCGGAGGAAGTGTGGGAGCTTGGGCTGGCCGAGGCGGTGGGCAGCGACGCAACTGTGATCGTGGAGTGGGCGGACAGGCTGGGCTCCTGGGCCTTGTCACAGCTTTACGTGGAACTGAGTTTTGGCCGGGAAGAGCACCAAAGGGTGATCCGCTTTTGCGACCGCACTGGAAGGTACAACTGGCTCCTGGAGAAATTGGGCTCGGAGGCTGGCAATGTTAGTACTCGCGATTGAAACAGCCACGGTCAACTGTTCAGTGGCGCTGCTTCATTTGGACAAGGTTATAGCGGAAGAATGCGTGGCCCTGCCACGGGTCCACTCGGTGCTCCTTATGCCCATGGTTGCCCAGCTTTACCAGCGGGCCAGCGCCATTCCCTCGGAGACCGGGCTTATTGCTGTGTCTGCTGGGCCTGGTTCCTTCACCGGATTGCGCATAGGTATGGCCACCGCAAAGGGGCTGGCCCTGTGCTGGTCCAAGCCCTGCGTGGCCGTGGGCACCCTTGACGCTATTGCCCTGCAGGTGTTACAGACCGCAGCCACTGGGCTCAGGAGGGCAGATGGTCCATTGCCCCTAGTTTGCGCGGTGCTCAAGTCCCGCCAGGACGAGTTATACTATGGGCTGTTCAGGTGGGAGGGCGGGGGCGTGCAACCAGTGTGTGACGTTGGCACAGGGGCACCCCAGGCCGTGGCGAGATGGGTTGCGTCAGTTGGCAGCCCAGTGGTCGTTGTGGGGGAAGTGGAGGGGGCGGAAGGGCACCGCCTTGCCCAAGAACTGGAGAAGCTGGGGGTGGAGTTCAACGTAGCTCCCCAATGGTTGTGTCGGCCCAGGGCAAGCACGGTGGGAGTCATGGGTATGGTCCTGTGGCGGGAAGGGCGGGCCACTGATGCCAGGGGACTAAGTCCGGCGTACGTTCGAAGGAGCGAGGCGGAGGTCAAGTGGAGCTTGAAGCAAGGCCGCGAGTAACCGAAATGAGGCTGGCTGACTTGGACCAGGTGGTGGAGATAGAGAAGCTGTGCTACCAGACCCCCTGGTCTAGGCAGGCTTTCTTGTCCGAACTTGTTACCAACGAGTACGCCCATTACGTGGTTTGCAGGGTTTCGGGCAAGGTGGTCGGATACGCGGGCATGTGGGTGATCCTGGACGAAGCCCACGTCACGAACATTGCGGTTCACCCTGACTACCGGAGGCGGGGCTTGGGTCGCCTGCTGCTCCACGACCTGATCGAGCGCGCCAAGGTGAGGGGCGCTACCAAGATGACCTTGGAAGTGAGGAAGTCCAACACCGTAGCCCAGAACCTTTACCAGTCCTTTGGCTTTCAGGTGAGGGGTATCCGCAAGGGCTATTATTCCGACACCAATGAGGACGCCCTCATCATGTGGAAGGACGACCTTGGCCAGGTGGACCAGGGGCGCCTTGACGAAATCAGGTGGGTTTGAGGTGAGGCAATGGTCGTACTTGGCATAGAAACCTCATGCGACGACACCTCTGTGGGCCTGGTCAATGACGGCACGCAAGTGCTTTCCGTGCTTTTGGCTTCCCAAATCCACGTGCACAACAAGTTTGGGGGAGTTGTGCCCGAGATTGCGTCCAGAAAGCACCTGGAGTCCATAGTGCCCGTTGTGGAAGAGGCCCTGAGTCGGGCGAGGGTTGGCCTCGGCGACGTGGATCTGGTGTCGGTGACAGCGGGGCCTGGACTACTGGGTGCGTTGCTAGTAGGCGTGTGTTTCGCCAAGGCGCTGAGCTTTGCGCTGTGTAAGCCCCTGGTAGGAGTGCATCACCTGGAAGCCCACATCTATGCCAATTTCCTCGGTGCCAGCGTGCCCCAGTTCCCCCTGCTTGCGCTGGTAGTGTCTGGCGGCCACACCGACCTCATACTTGTGAGGGGTCACGGCGTGTACCAGGTGGTTGGAGTGACCCTGGATGACGCTGCAGGCGAAGCGTTCGACAAGGTGGCCAGGGCAATGGGCTTGGGTTATCCAGGTGGACCCGAAATCGAGCGGTTGGCAGCGCGGGGTGACTCAAGCAAGGTGCGTTTCCCCAAAACGAGGCTCGAGGAGGGCAGCTTCGACTTTAGCTTTTCTGGCCTGAAGACCGCAGTCCTGCGCGCCCTTCAGGAGGCAAACTACTCCAAGGAAGACATTGCAGCCTCCTTCCAGCGCACAGTTGTGGCTTCACTTGTGGGTACAACTGTGAGCGCGGCCCGTGCCCTCGGCGTGGGAAGGATAGCTCTTGCTGGGGGAGTGGCCGCCAACAGTTTGCTCAGGGCCGAGCTGGCCGACGCGTGCAGCCGGAACGGCCTCCAGCTTTATGTGCCTCCAAAGCAGTTTTGCACTGACAACGGCGCAATGGTTGCCTCTGCGGGCTTCTGGGTACATCGCCAGGGCAGGCAGGCGTCACTGGAGCTCAACGCGGTGGCAGACCTACCCCTTGAATCCCAGCCATGAACTTGGTTGACTTGCTTTTCGTTGGAATCACGGCACTTGGCAGCGAGGGCTTTTACCTCCTGGCTTTCCCCATGGTTTACTGGTGTGTTGACCCGGAGCTTGGTTTCCAACTGTGCTGTGGTTTCTTGTCCTCTGCCTGGGCCAACGCTGCGCTCAAATCGCTTTTCCGCGTGCCAAGGCCACCCCTGGAAAAGGTGCGCTTGCCCCAGTTGCACCTTGCGGAAGGCTGGTCCTTTCCAAGCGGCCACGCCCAGGGGAGCGCGTGTTTTTGGGGATACATCTCCCTCAAGAGTGCCCACCGCAGACTCATGTCAGTGGTGGGGGTCGTAACCGTTGCGCTGGTATCGTTCTCTAGGGTGTACCTTGGTGTCCACTGGCCTGTGGACGTGGTGGCTGGCGCGCTGTTGGGCTATGGTTGGGCGCTGGCTACAGCGCGACTCTTTGCATCTGGCCAGGCTGTCAGGACAATCTGGCTGTTCGTCCCGCTGCTGCTCTTCGCCTTGTTTTCCGATCCTCAAGGCGCTGCGGCTTCGGGAGCACTACAAGGCATAGCAGTGGGACACTGGGCCCAAACGAACCTGGTGAAAATGAACCCCCGGGGCACAATGCCCCAGAGGTTCCTCAGGTACGTCTTGGGTATCGGGCTTATGGCCCTCACGCTGTTTGGCCTCAAGCTCTTGCTGCCAGACACCCCGGGCTTCCGTTTCCTACGTTACGCGGGTGTGGCCCTTGGTGCCACCTTCGTGGCTCCCTGGCTCTTCGTCAAGGTAGGGCTTGCCTGCGGGCGCGGGCCCAACTGTGGTGAGTAATCTCAAGCTCAGATTTTAATTGCTTCCCTTACTTCTTCCAGCGTCTTAGAAGCCACTTGCCTTGCGCTCACCGCTCCTTGTTCCAGCACTTCGTCCACTATGTGTGGGTTTTGTTCCAGCTTGTGGCGCCTTTCCCTTATGGGGGCCAGGAAATCGATTATTGCCTGGGCAAGCTCGCGCTTACATTGTACGCAGCCGATCGATGCGGAACGGCAGGACTGCTCGATTTCCCCTAGGCTGCCTGTGGCGAACACTTTCCTGAAGGCAAACACAGTGCACACATCTGGGTGGCCTGGGTCAGTCTTCCTTATTCGCGCGGGGTCGGTTATCATGAGGTCCACCTTTGCCTTGATTTCCTCGGGCGTGGCGGACAAGTTTATTTCGTTGCCGTAGCTCTTGCTCATCTTTCTGCCGTCTATTCCTGGAAGCAATGTAACCTTGTTCAGCAGGGCCTGGGGTTCGGGGAACACTGGCCCGTAAAGGTGGTTAAACCTGCGCACTATTTCCCTGGTGAGCTCCAAGTGGGGCAACTGATCCTCGCCCACTGGCACCTTTGTGGCCTTATACGCCAGGATGTCTGCAGCCTGGAGCACCGGGTATCCCAGGAACCCGTAGGTGGCGATTTCCCGGCCTTCAAGCTCCCTCAGTTGCTCCTTGTAGGTTGGTACCCTTTCCACCCACGCGAGGGGAGTGATCATGGACAACAGCAAGTGCAGTTCAGCGTGCTCCTTAACGTGGGATTGCCTGAAAATGACGCACTTGTTTGGGTCGAGTCCCACGCTCAGCCAGTCGATCACCATCTCGCGGATGTTTTGCCTCAACTGGGACGTGTCCTGGTAACCGGTGGTCAACGCATGCCAGTCAACCACGGGGAAAAAACACCTGTACATGTGCTGCATCCTTACCCAGTTGTCCAAGGCTCCAAGCAAGTTCCCCAGATGCAGCTTGCCCGTGGGCCTCATGCCGCTCAGAACTGTTTCCACTGTTTGGTCCCTCCGTTAGCTGCTACTACGCGAATTATACCACCCAGATCCGTGGGAGCCTAAGCTACCCCTCCAAATGAATATGAACTGGGTGACCAGGTCGGGGTCGAACTGGATTCCGGCGAAGCGTTGCAGCTCTGCAAGGGCCTGTTCTGGGGGCATGGCCTTACGGTAGGGCCGATCGTTGGTCATGGCGTCGAAAGCGTCCAGGATGCCTAGCAACCTGCATTCCACCGGTATTTGGTCCCCTACCAGGTGTAGGGGGTAACCCATGCCGTTCCACCACTCGTGGTGCGTGAGGATGAGGTCGGCAATGGAGGAGAGTTCGGGCACTAGCAGCGCAATTTGTTGCCCAATCCTGCAATGTAACTCGATCCGGGCCCTTTCCCCTGGGTCCAGGGGACCTGGTTTCAAGAGGATCTCCGGGGGAATGCCGATCTTGCCAATGTCGTGGTAGCGTGCCAGCAGCTTGAGCCGGGGAACGTTGAGCTGGGGGAGTTCCATCGCCTGGGCTACGTTCACGAGGAGCTTCTCGAGACGTTCCGAATGGCTCCTGGTCAAGGCGTCCTTGGCACCAAGCGCGTCCATGAGCGCCTGTGCCACAATCCTGCCAGCATCGTATTGGAGGGTAGTTTTGACTTTATGCATGATCGGTGGACGCCACTCCCAGTGTTGTATATCGAGCACCGGGATACAGTTGTTAAGTGGTGAAGGGGGCTTCTTCAACGGCCCCCTTCTGCTGCAGGGAAATGCTTTCGTGCCAAGTTCAAGTAGTACTGGGCGTGGCGTGCCATCCCTTCTGCTTCTTGCGGGCTTATTTGGCGTACCACCTTGCCCGGGACGCCCATGACCATGCTCCTGGGAGGGATACGGGAACCAGGGGGCACAACTGCGCCTGCCGCGATGATGCACTCTTCGCCAATTTGGGCGTCGTCCAGCACCACGCTGCCCATGCCTATGAGGCACCTGTCAGCGATGCTGCAGGCGTGAACTATGGCGCCGTGGCCAATGGTGACGTAGTCGCCCACAACCACCGGGAACTCCTCGGTGGGGTGAAGCACCACGTTGTCCTGGATGTTGGTGCACTTTCCCACCTTGATGTAGTTCAAGTCCCCACGCAACACTGCCCCAGGCCAAACGCACACGTCTTCTGCCAGTTCCACGTCGCCAATGACCTCTGCGCAATCAAACACCATAGCCCTGGGGTGAATGCGGGGGTGTTTTCCCTGAAACGCCCGGACCATTTGACCTCAGACCCCCTTGAGAAAAGCTGCCAGCAGGTTCACACAGGCTTCCATGTCATCAAGGTGCACCGTTTCCGATGGGGAGTGCACGTACCGCACGGGGATGGACAAGGCACCCGTTGGGACGCCCCCGGCGGAGAGCTGAATTGCCCCAGCGTCTGTGCCTCCCCTTTCCAGCACCTCAAGCTGGTACGGAATTCCCTGCTTCTGGGCTAGCTCCTCGAGTTTTCGCCGCACAGTGAGGTTTGTGATCACGCTGTTGTCCTTCACCTTGATGGCTACGCCTTTCCCCAGGCGGAGACTTGTGCTCTTGGCGTTGGGGGTATCCCCCGCTGGGGCCACGTCCACTGCAATGCCCACATCAGGCTTGATTGTGAACGCAGCCGTTTGCGCGCCCCGCAGTCCAAGCTCCTCTTGCACCGTAAACACGAAGTACGCTTCCACTTGCGGGAAGCCCTCGCTGCACAGCCTTTGGAGCACTTCGATCAGGACGCAGCACCCTGAGCGGTCGTCCAGGGCCTTTGATGTGACAGTTTTGCCCTGGAACAATGTGGGGCCTACGGTACAGCAGCAGTCGCCCACTTTGTGAGGAACAGGAGAATCGATGAAAAGGTGCTCTGGTTGCAGCTCCTTGGGGTCCTTTACCTTCTCGCACCCCACCACTCCAGTGCTTCCGTCCAGGAACTGGACCCTTTGGCCGACCATTTGTACGGCCCGAACTCCCCCGATGTTGCCAAACCTGAGGAAGCCATCCTTGTCGACGTGGGTCACGATGAACCCCACTTCGTCCAAATGGGCAGCCATCATGACCCTTGGGCCATTGCTGCCCTTTCTCACTATGAGGTTGCCAAGGGCATCTGTGCGCACCTCGTCTGCCAGAGGCCCCACGATTCTAGCAATAGCATCACGCACCGGGTCTTCATGCCCCGAAGGACCAGGTAAGGGGCACAGTTGTTCCAGCAATTCTCTCAAGCCCAAGGGGCCAACCCCCTTTCCACTTTCCTCAGGAAGCCATCAACCAGCATGAAGGCACGCTCAGCGTCCTGGAGGCTTGCCAGCGAGCAAGGGCTGTGCAAGTACCTGCAGGGCACCGACACGCTTGCGGTGGGCACTCCTCCTCTGCTCAGGTGGATTGCTCCAGCGTCGTTGGCGCCTGCTGTGGTCTCCCTGAGTTGGTACTGTATTCTCAGCTCTTCTGCGGTCTCCTGCAGGGAGTTGAGCATTGCCCTGTTTGGCAGAGATGCAGCGTCCATCACGCTGAGGGCAGGGCCAAATCCTAACCTCGTAACCCAAGCATGCTCGGGTATTTCTGGCAGGTCGGAACACAAGGTACCCTCCACAACCACGGCCAGATGGGGGTTCACCCTGTACGCTGCAACTTTGGCTCCCCTGAGACCCACCTCTTCCTGCACTGTGAAGGCCACGTTTAGCTCGAGCCTGTATTCGCTCTCCAGTATTTTCAATAGAATGGCACAACCTAGCCTGTCGTCCAGGGCCTTGGACCTGACGATCCCATTCTCTTCGGCGTAGTCGGACAGGAACACCACTGGGTCGCCAGGACGAACCCACCTGGTCGCCTCCTCCCTGGAGGAAGCGCCAATATCTATGTAGAGCTGGTCTGCAGCAATTACGGACTGCCTTTCAGAAGGATCTTGCCTGTGGACAGGTTTGGAGCCAATGACCCCAGGCACCTTGTCCTCGCCAATGAGCACCGCCTTAGATAGCAGCACCCTGTCGTCTATGCCGCCCACCTTCTTGAAGTGGATCAATCCGTCTTTGTCTATGCCAGCCACCATGAGGCCAACCTCGTCCATGTGCGCTGCCAGGAGCACCCTGGTACTACCAGTCCCCTTAGACGCAATCACGTTGCCCATAGCGTCCGTGATTATGGTCACGCCCAACTCCTTCAACCTGCTAAGGATGACTTTCCTTACCTCTGCCTCTCTTCCCGACACTCCCGCAGCTAGCGCCAGTTCCTTTACTCCCAACACGTCAGACCCTCCATGAACGGTGCATCCATGCGGGTTATTGCCTCGGCAAGCAAAACTGCGCACCAGACCCCGTCCCTCAGGTCAAGGGTCTCGACGGAGGTGTGCATGTAGCGGAGCGGGATGCTCACCACTGCGGTGGCAACGCCTTCACCTGACACCTGCATGGCCCAAGCGTCCGTTCCGCTTCTGCCAGGGGCCACCTCGACTTGGTACTTCATGCCAAGGGAACCCGCAGCAGCGCAAAGCAGATCGACCAACTTGGGGTGAGCGTTGGCGCCAACCAGGATGGCTGGTCCTCCTCCAAGCTTGCAAGAGTCGTGCTCTGGCAGGCCTGGCATATCCCCGTGGGTGACGTCCACCGCAATTGCTACCCTGGGCTGGAGCCTGAAGCACGCCGTAGTTGCTCCTCTCAGCCCTTCTTCCTCTTGTACCGTGAGAATTGCAACTACGTCAGGAGGGTGGCGTCGTTGGGACAGGAGCTCCATGGTGCGGCATACTGCGGCGGCTCCAGCGCGGTTGTCCAGGGCCTTGCCTGCCACCAAGTGTGATTTGAGCCTCAGGAGCTTGCGCTTGAAACAGGCTACGTCTCCTACGCGAACCACTTCCTTTGCCTTTTCCCCAAGGCCCGTGTCTATGAAGAGATCGTCAATGGGTATTGACTTGCGGCGCTCTTCGTCCTTAACAAGGTGGGGCGGTTTCATGCCAATGATACCGTCCACTGTCCGTCTGCCGTACACAGTGACTTCCTGACCAACCAGCACCCTCTCGTCCATATCTCCCAAAAGTGCAAACCTCAAAAAGCCACGTTCGTCTACGTCTTTGATCACGAGGCCCACCTCGTCCATGTGGGCGGCAAGCACCACTGTGCCCACATGTTTTCCACCTGACCCGGTTCCTGGTAGCCTTGCCATCACATTGCCCATCTGGTCTGTCCAAACCTCAGGGCAGCGCTGTTCAAGCCACCTTTGGGCTGCCGAAGCCACTGGGAACTCGGCGCCCGAAGGACCTGGCAGCTCCGATAGTTCTGCCAGCAGAGTCATATAAGGATCGTCTCGCATCCCGTTTTCCGCCATAGCTCAGTGTATGACCTCCCGGTGATGTCCCTGCCCCTGGAGTCAAAGGCCTTGCTCGGCACAAGCAGCAAGCCCCGGGGGAAGCTGCGCCTGTCTTCCAACTCTTCCATGATATCACATACGGTGAGCAGTCCGGCACAACGTATTGAACCGCCAAAGAAGCGGTTTCTCACAGGCAGGACCTCCAGTTGCACTGGCGGGCTCCCTGCGATTCTAGCGCTTAGCTGTACCATTTGGGCAACGCAAAACTGCGCCAAAGTGGACGTGACCACAACCACCCTGCAGTGGCGTTCCAGGTGCTGCGCCAGCGCAGCCAGGTTTTGGTAGGACACGTCATCGTACAGCACCAACCCGCTTTCCTCGTCCTGACGTTTGACAAGGGTGACTTCCAAGGTGTGGGACTCCCTGCGCAGCATGAGCACTGGGTTCCTTGACTGGACGCACAACTGGAAGGCGTGGTTCCTGCTGAGCACTGTTTGGCCGTCTACGGCAAGCACCACATCGCCTCGCTGGACGCCAGCGGCTTCGGCAGGGGAACCAGGTAGGGTGCCCTCTACCACCGCTTCGAGCGAGGGGAGGCAGGGAGGCTCTAACAACACTGCCCTTTTCCAGGTTCGCGAGGCACGGTCGCAAACCTCCCGCAACCTCTCGCGAGCTTCCACTGGGTCTGCTGGCTGGAGCTCTGCAGGGGTTAGCCTGGTGAAGCCTGGTTCCATGACCCGCACCGTGCGCGCGCCAAGTTCCAACAAACAGGCGATGGATTCCTCCACTTCATCCCAGCCTGTGAGGTGGGGCATTGCTACCACGCTTCCGTCGAACTGCAGCTGGTGGGCGCGAAGCTGCTCCAGCGCCTCAATGGGGCCACGAGTGTTGTCACCAAGCAGCTGCTTCCTTGCAGCTTGACCCCGAAAATTCAGGGATATCACGAAGCTTATGCCGCCCATTTCCGAAAGGCGCTCCACCGTCGCTTTGCTGAGGAGCAACCCATTGGTGGTGATTTGGATTTTGCACTGGGGGAACTTCGTGCGCAACAAGGAAACCACCTCGATGAACTGGGGGTGGGTAGTGGGCTCGCCTTCGATTATCCTGGTTGCTGATTCGCCGATCACGATCTTGCCCCGGGGCGGCAGCCACTCCAGGGTTGCTTCGATTTCCCGGAGGGGTCTTGGGGGTATCCTGAACACCTCTACCCCAGGGGGGTTAAACCTGTTGCTACAGAACTCGCAACTCAAGTTGCACGTGGATGTGAGGGGCAGGACCCCGGTTCTTTGGGCTTCGAATAGCGCCTGCCACAACATGGCTATCACCACTCCAGCGTTGCGGTTCCCAGGCCCATTCGATCATAAGCCACTGTCCCCGGGCCTTCAAGTGTGGTTCAGCTTGCCCAAGCTGTGCTATACTATCTCAAACGCACGTTTGTGGGGGAAAAAACCATGTACCAAGAAAAGTTCGTCGGGCAAGCGCTTACGTTCGACGACGTGTTGCTCGTGCCGGACTACTCTGAGGTGCTTCCGTCCCAGGTGGATGTGAGCACGTGGTTCACGCGGAACATCCGGCTTAACATACCCATCGTTAGCGCTGGAATGGACACTGTCACCGAGTCCCGGCTGGCGATTGCCATTGCCAGGGAGGGGGGGATCGGGGTCATCCATAAGAACATGAGCCCCGAAAGGCAGGCGGCTGAAGTGGACAAGGTGAAACGCTCGGAACACGGCGTGATCACCGACCCCATCTTCCTGAGACCTGACAACACGGTGAAGGAAGCCCTGGAACTCATGGCACGGTACCACATATCAGGGGTGCCGGTAGTGGAAAACGGAGGCAAACTAGTAGGCATCATAACTAACAGGGACATTAGGTTCGAGGAAGACCACACCAAGCAAGTCCAGTACGTGATGACCAAGGAAAACCTCATCACCGCGCCAGTCGGGACCACCCTCGAAGAAGCCAAGAAGATACTCGCACGTTACAAGATCGAGAAGTTACCCCTTGTGGACGAGCATTTCAGGTTAAAGGGTTTGATCACCTTAAAGGACATAGAAAAGGCCAGGAAGTATCCTAACTCTGCCAAAGACAAGCGCGGGCGACTTTTGGCGGCTGCTGCCATTGGCGTGGACAAGGGCTCCCTGCGCAGGGCAGAGCTGCTTGTGGCAGCAGGGGTGGACGCGCTGGTACTTGACACCGCCCACGGCCACTCCAAAAACGTTATTGAAATGGCACGGGAGGTCAAGAAGCGTTTCCCACAGGTAGACCTTGTGGCGGGCAACGTAGCTACCGCGGACGGAGCTAAAGCTTTAGCTGACGTGGGGGTGGATGCCGTCAAGGTGGGAGTGGGCCCGGGCTCCATATGCACCACCCGGGTAATAGCTGGTGTGGGCGTTCCCCAGATAACCGCGGTGATGATGGCTGCAGAGGCTGCTCGGGAGTATGGCATTCCCGTGATAGCTGACGGTGGCATACGCTATTCTGGGGATATCACCAAGGCGTTAGCGGCTGGGGCGTCGACCGTCATGATTGGCAGTTTGTTCGCTGGCACAGAAGAGAGCCCGGGTGAAACCGAGATTTACCAGGGCCGAAGCTTCAAGGTGTACAGGGGTATGGGTTCGGTTGGCGCCATGAAAGAGGGTTCCGCCGACAGGTACTTCCAAGAGGAAAGCAGCAAGCTGGTGCCAGAAGGGATCGAAGGCCGGGTGCCGTACAGGGGCCCCCTTTCTGAGACAGTGTTCCAGCTTGTGGGCGGCCTTCGTGCGGGCATGGGCTACTTGGGTGCAAGGAACATTCCCGAACTCCAAAGAAAGGCCAAGTTCATGGTTATCACTTCCGCTGGCCTTCAGGAAAGCCACCCTCATAGCGTGTACATCACCAAGGAAGCGCCCAACTACACTGTGCGGACCTGAGCGCCCGCAGCTACCAATGCTGCACCGTACGCTCCGGCGAACTGCGCCAGCTCAGGCACGTGTACCTTTAACCCCAGGCGGGCGGAAATCGCCTGGGGTACGCCTTTTATTGAGGACACCCCGCCGGTCATTACGACGTCAGGCCTGACCGAGACTCTAGTTGCCAGCCCTTGGACCCGTTCAGCTACTGCCTGGAACAGCCCCCGCACTATGTTCAACAGGGGTGTGCCTGCAGCAATGAGGGATATCACTTCCGACTCGGCGAACACCGTGCAAGTACTGCTGATGGGAGCAGCAGGCCCTTGAAATGACACTTGGGCCAGTTGGTCCAGACCCATGCCAAGCGCTGTGGCCATAACCTGGAGGAACCTGCCTGTACCTGCCGCGCATTTGTCGTTCATCACGAAGTCCTGAACCTGGCCGCCCTGGTCAACGCTTATCACCTTGATGTCCTGACCACCCACGTCTATCACCGTTTGCACAGAGGGGTGCAGCCACTTGGCTGCAAGCGCGTGGCACGTGATTTCGGTTACAACCCGGTCAACTCCTGGCAACCTGACCCTGCCGTATCCGGTGCCCCCAAGGCGCCATACGTCGGAGCGCTGTAGCCCTGCCTGGGACAGTGCCTGTTCCAGGGCTGTCTGAGCCGCAGCCACAGGATCTGCGCCTGTAGGAACCACGGCCAGCCCCAATACCTTCGGAGTACAGGCATCTGGGAGAGCAACCACCACGGCCTTTGTGGCAACTGAACCTGCGTCAATGCCTGCGACAACCTTTGACACCCTCGAGCACCTCCATAAATGCGTCGACCCTCGACCTCTGTTGGGCAGTACTCACGCACCTGGGGTCCACGCAATCTCCGTCGAGTTCCAGGAAGGGGATTCCTTCATCCCTTAGTGCCTGTCTTATTGCCCAAGCCATTCCAGTGGATTGCCTGCAGCCCCAATGGCTGAACTGAATGACGCCGTCCACTCGGTAATCGTTGACGAGCTTGAGCACCAACTGTACCCGCCTTTCCGCTGGGCCCCAACTGGGATGGTCCACCATCCTTTGGGCTAGGTATTGCCAGAAAGCCTCAGGACGGGGCGGTTGCCAGTGGACGTAGCTGTAGTCGTTAAAGGCGATGAGGGCTTTCCAGTTCAGCTCCAGGTGGTCCAGGACGTGGGAGTCAGTGTACGGCCGCAAGTGAAGCCAAAGCAACCTGAAACGTTCCCCTCCTGGCAAGGCCGCCCTTCCAGAGGCCACCCGTTTGGCAAGGCATACGGCCAGGGATTCAAAGAACCTGGTCCCTTCCGGACAGCCCATTGCAAGCATTTCTACGGCAAAGTAGGACAGCGCTTCGGCTCCCCTCCATGGCCCAGGCACCTCTTGCCTGAGCTCGTTGACGCGCTGGCGATGAAGGGTGCAGGCCCTGGAGTGGGCAGCAGTACGGCTCAGCCAAAGGCTTGAGTCTGTGTGGTTGAGCAGCCTGCGGGGGTGGATCTCTCTTACGAGCCTTTGCCACAAGTCCTGGAGCTGGTGGGCAACGTAGTCCACCGCTTCTGTGCAGTAAGTGCTGCCAGGAGCCGTGACTGGCACGTCCAGGTTGTAGCACGGAACCCCAAGGGTATGGGCCAAGTTCTCAAACGCCCTAACGCCGCCGTCGCACAGGAGGTTTGTGGTGACAATTGCGTTGGGTTCAGGGAGCAGCCCGTTCCGCGCCATACCCACCATGCATCGGTGGAACCCACATAGGTCGCTGGAATATCCCTCGCCTTCTGCGCTGCAAAGCATGGGCACGCCGAGTCCCAGTGAGGCGGCAACACCAGCTGCGAGTTCAGGGATGAAGGGGATTGCTCCAGCGGCATAACTCAGCTCGCTGGGCACAAAAGTGCTGGTCCACACTACAGGCCTTGCCTTAGTGTAAGCTGCCGCTGGCTGAAGGAGCGCAAAGCACAGCGCCTCCCGCTGGAACAGGCTGTACTGGTCAACGCGGGACAACTTGGTGATTGCCCTCGCGAGGAAATGGGCTGCCTTTGAACGCAAAAGCCATGGCACATAGGGGGAACGCAACCCCCGTTGAATCAGCCTTGCAGCCAACAACTGGGGTCACTGTCCTTTCTAAGCATTTCAAGGAAAGCCTCTACCCTTGTTCGGGCCTGTCCGGTATTGCCCCAGCCGTACTCGATTTGTACCAATAGGCAGGGCATTGAGCGTGACTCGAGCACCTTCTTGACCACGGCAGCTTCGTAGAGGCCTACGTCGCAGAACTTGGGAACCATGTGGATTACCCCTGTAGCTCCTGTTGCTCGGGCGCTGTCGTAAATGGACTGAGCCCTCACCGAAGCGGGGACCTCCCTCGGGCAGGGCTGCCTCGAAAGATATTCGCTGGCGAGTCGGCGGAGCAACCCGTCGAGGGATTGCCCGTCACTAGTGGGAGCAAGGGCGTTGGCCGGCGGGGATGCCCATCTGGTCCACAAACAGCTGTCCACGTCCGCCACGGAGCCGCCAGCTTCCTCTACCAGGGAAATGGCGCTGCCATCCAACAAGTTGGTACCGGTGAGGAGCACTGCTGCTCCACCCGGGTATACCCTATTTGGATCAGGGCGGCGCGCCTTCAGCCAGGTGAGCGCCTCCTCGGGGGGCATGGTGAACGCAGCGACGGCGTAACGGTGGAGTTGGGAAAACCGGAGATTTCGCGCTTGGGCTGCACCGTGGAGCATCCTGAGCTGTGCCCTAATATCAGCGTAAAGCTGTGCAGATTTCTGGATGGCGCCGATGGCCTCGCCTTCGGGAGGCACGGGCTTGCCAATGAGTTCGTGGAGCTGAAGCCAGAACCCCTTGAACTCCCACGCTAGGGCTGCTGCCTGGCGTTCGGGGTCGAGGGGTGGCGCCAGCCGTGGCACCCAGGTAATGGCCTTGAATGGTATTGCGTCCAGGAGTCGCCTCATGCAGTCGCACGACACAGCAGTTGCCACAGCTGTAGGTTTTTCATCTAGCACTGCCCGCACGTACGGGCAAAAGCTCCTCGCCAGCAGGGCGTCTGCACCTGCTCCCCCTGCTCTGTCAGGGATCAACCTCAAGGGGGAAATACCTGCCGCGTGGATCAGCTCAACTGGAGTGTACGAGCACAGCCAGCCAAGGGATTCAACGCTTTTCCCTGACACTTTGGTCCCTCCACCAGTCCCTGAGCAGCTCTAGCAACTTGCCTCTCTCGTTCTTGGCGGGGTCTTCCAGCACTTGCTCGAGGAGATATCCAAGTGCCCTGCCCACTGTGGGGCCTGGCTTGATCTGAAGTTCCGCCATGACATCGTGCCCTGATATTGCCAGATCGCACACGCTCAGGGGCTGCTTTTCTTCAATCACCTGGCGTATCCTCTGCTGCAGTTGGACGATGGAGTCAAGGCCCCTTTCGTTTCCTGAAGCCAACATGTCAGCGCGCTTCAGCTCGAGCAAGTCCAGGGTTCCGTCTGGGCCTAGCTTGCGCAGGAGTCGCCTCAACGCTGCATCCCCCAGATCCGACACGGGCCTCATGTGCTCACGGACCAGCATGCAGGTGCGCTCCACCGTGGCATTGTCCAGCTTAAGCCTGCTCAGGATCTGGCGCGCTATTTGCTCTCCCGCTCTCTCATGACCGTAGAAACGCAACTGACCAGAGTCCACGCACACGCACGCGGGTTTGCCTATGTCATGGAGCAACGCGGCGTAGCGCAGGGGGAGCGTGGGCGGCACGAGCTCTACTGCTTCCAGGGAGTGGTCCACCACTGGCTTGTTGTGCAGCCTAACCCCACTATCCATTGAGGCGAGCTGCTCAAGCTCTGGTATGACCACTTTCATGAGGCCGTTGTCAAGCATGAACTGCAGCCCTTTGGAAGCGTACTTGCCCAGGAGCAACTTGTTGAGTTCGTCCCTAATCCGTTCCACGGAAACCAGGGCGAGCTTTTGGGCATTGGCTTGCACTGCCCGCCGGGTGTCGCGCTGTACGTCCCAACCGTACTCGGCGCTGAACCGGGCTGCCCTGAGCATTCTAAGGGCGTCCTCGGCAAACCTTTGGTTTGGGTCTCCAACGGTGCATATCACGCCCTGACGAAGGTGGTTAATGCCATCAAAGGGATCGAGCACGGCTCCCGAGGGCCAGTGCACCGCAATTGCGTTGACCGTGAAATCACGCCTTGCCAAGTCCCCCTCGATGTCAGGCAGGAAAGTCACCAGCGTTGGGTGGCGTCCATCGTGGTAGTCCTGTTCCCCCCTGAAGGTGGTCACCTGCACCACCTTGCCGTCCTTCACCACGCCCACGGTACCAAACTTCTCCCCTGCCAGCACCAATCTGTCGGGCGGGAACAGTGCCTTGACTTGATCTGGGAGGGCAGATGTGGCCAGGTCCCAGTCTGAAGGCACGAGTCCCAACAGGAGGTCCCTGGGTGCCCCTCCAACCACAAACACCTGGTGGCCCTGCTGCAGCAGCTTGTGGGCCACCTCACCCACGTAGTCGGGTGCAAGCGTGACGATGTCCAGCTGGTTTGAAAGCTGCATGTTGACTCCCACTTCCTAGCAGAGATAAGCTAACAAAGTGGACGCCCAGGGAGGTGAAGGCAAGCCAAATGCGCCGCCGCAAGAAGCCAATCGCGTTGCAGCTGACGATAGACCTGGTGTTGCTGTGCCTCGTGGGCGGCCTGATATACGCGTTGATGGCCGCGGGCAGGCCGGTTGCTGCAGAACCAGAGCATCTTGCGCTTGAGCTGCGACACTTGCCTGCATACGCAGTACGCTCCCTGACGCGGATGATAGTCGCTTACATTATATCTCTGCTCTTTTCCCTGTCCTACGGATACGTTGCAGCCACGTACCCCGCAGCGGGGCGCATCATGATCCCGTTGCTGGATGTGTTGCAGTCCGTCCCGGTGCTCGGGTTTTTCCCGGCGGCAGTCTACTTCTTCGTGCAGCTTTTCCGGGGCTCCATCCTTGGAGTGGAACTAGCGTCCATCTTCTTGATATTCACTGGACAGGCATGGAACATGACGTTTGGCGTTTACGAGTCCCTAACCACCATTCCCAAGGACCTGGTACAGGCGCTTCAAGCCCTCGGCGTCAAGGGCATGCTCGCATTCAAGAGGTTACACCTACCTGCCACCGTGAGCAAGCTAATTTACAACAGTATGCTCTCTTGGGCAGGAGGATGGTACTTCCTCATAGCGTGTGAAATCATTTCGTTTGGGCCGGTGCACCATACCCTGCCAGGGCTTGGCAGCTTTCTGATCAAGTCGGCGGAGCAAGGGCACTTGGGGCTCACCTTGGCGGGATTGCTGGTGCTGGTGACCGTGATAGTGCTGCTCAACGCCCTGGTTTGGGCTCCATTGCTGGTCTGGGGTGACAAGTACAAGTACGAGTTCACTGCGTACGGCGCAAGGCCCCAGTCCACTGTGCTGAGACTGCTTGAGGATTCGTACCTCGTTCCCAGGGTACTCCGACTTGGGCGCTGGGTTCAAGCGAGGGTAGTTGCTGCCCTGGAGGCCGCCCAGGAGAGGGCGCGCGCTGCGGCCCCACGGCCAGAGCGCAGGAGGATGGAAGGAGTGCCCAGGAACGCCCGTCTGGCAATGTCCAGGATTGGTTGGATTGGATTTGCTGGGATCGCCCTGATTGGGGTTTGGAAACTGGCTTTGACGTTGGTTCCCTTGTTAAGGGGGCCTTGGCCCTCCGAAGTCAAACTGCTTCCCCTGGCGCTAGGTGCGTCCGCACTTAGGTTGGCAGTGGCCTACGTGATATCCATTGCTTGGACCTTGCCTGTGGCCGTCTGGGTGGGGTTGAACGAACGGGCGGAGGCCGTGTTGATGCCAGTGGCCCAAGTTCTTGCGTCGGTGCCGGCGACCGCCCTGTTCCCGGTGATCGTGGCGATCATGCTCAACACCAGCGGAGGCATCGAAGTGGCTTCAGTGCTCCTTGTGCTCACCGGAATGCAATGGTACATACTGTTCAACCTGGTGGCCGGAGTGAAAGCTATCCCCGGGGACTTGCTTGCGGCGGCAAGGGCCTTCCAAGTCAAGGGGAAACTGTTCTTCCAAAAAGTACTACTGCCAGGCATGTTCCCTTCGTTGGTCACCGGTAGCATAACGGGCTGGGGTGGCGGTTGGAACGCTCTGATCGTTTCGGAATACGTGGTCTACGGGGGCAAGGCGTACAAAGCGTTTGGCATTGGTTCCATGCTGGACGTGGCCACGTACGAGACGGGTAACTTACAGGTGATGTGGTTCTCCCTTTTGAGTATGGTATTATTCATTACGGTAATGAACAGGCTGGTGTGGCGGCCATTGTACCAGCACGCGAGCAGGCGTTACAAGATTGAGTACTGACGGTTGGGGTGCAACGTGGAACTGCTGACGGTTCGCAACGTTTCCAAAATATACGCGGACGAGGGCCGGGTGGTGAAGGTCCTGGACGGCGTGTCCATAGATGTACACGAAGAGGAATTCGTGTGCCTGGTTGGGCCTTCTGGTTGCGGCAAATCCACCTTGCTCAAGATGGTGATTGGCCTGGACAGGCCCACTTCAGGGGAAGTGCTGTACAGGGCCAGACCAGTGGAGGAATTCCGGGACCGCATTGCCATAGTGTTCCAGTCCTTTGCTCTCTTGCCCTGGCTCACGGTGAGCCAAAACGTAGAGCTGGGACTGGAAGCGAAGGGGCTGAGCAGGAAAGAGAGGCTGGCCATCGTAAATAAATACCTGGATAAGGTGGGCTTGGACGGCTTCGAGGAAGCATACCCAAGGGAGCTTTCCGGCGGAATGAAGCAAAGGGTGGGCATTGCAAGGGCCCTGGCCATGGAACCGGAGTTGCTCCTGATGGACGAACCATTTTCCGCATTGGACGCCCTCACGGCGCAGAACTTGCGCGAGGAAGTGCTTGACCTTTGGGAAGACGAGTCCATGCCAGTCTCTTCGGTGATCATGGTGACACACTCCATTGACGAGGCAGTTTTCATGGCAGACAGGGTGATCGTGCTTTCTGCAAGACCGGGGAGGGTGCTAGGGGATGTGAGGATCGATTTGCCGAGGCCCAGGAATCCAAAGCATCAGGCGTTCCATGAGATGACAGATAGGATTTATTCACTGATCCTGTGAGTTGCTGTATAATGGTTTTCGAGTCGCGGGGAGGTCTGTGATAAATGGACGTAGACCCATTGCCGAGTAGTGCATTGGGTGCGGTAATAGGGTTGCTGGAATACCTTGACGATATTGGCGGTCAAGAGGACGTTTACCGCGTGGCCACAGCGCTCCGAATGGAGCTGGACGACCTGCTTCCTGTGCTTAATGCGGGGAAGGTCCTGGGGTTCTTCAACGTGAGCAAGGGCGACGTGGCCATGACTGAACTTGGTCGAGACTTCTTGATGAGCGATGTGAACGGCCGCAAGCGCATTGTTTGCAAGCAGCTCAAGAAGTTGCCTTTGTTTCAGGACATCACGGAAACCTTGAAGAAAAGGAGGAACAAACGCGCTCCCAAGGACTACTTCCTGGAGCTATTCGAGAAAAAGCTCCCTGAAGACGAAGCGGAGCGGCTCCTGAAGACAGTTATCGACTGGGGCAGGTACGGCGAATTGATCGGATATAACGAAGACGCAGACGAGCTTTACCTTGACGAAGAAGGGCAGCTCACTTGTTGATTGGAGGAAAAAGTATGGCGACCTGGAAATGCTCCAACTGCGGGTTTGAAAAAGATGCTAGGTGCAAACCCCAAAAATGTCCGCAGTGCGGGACCAAGGGAAGCTTCACCAAGAAGGAGTAGGTCTGGCCTAGGGCCTCAAAAAGGCCAAGGGCACTTCTGGCGGCAGGATGATTGCCGCTTTTTCATTATGTTTGATCCAGGGGCTGTTATTTAGTGCTGTATAATATTGCCGTGACTTGACAGACTGGGATCGCAGGCCTTGGGGGGAGGGAACATGGGGGAAGCGATTGCCAGTTTGAAGGCAACCCTTGAACAAGCGCGCCAACGCTGCTTGGAGGCTGAAAGGACAGCTGATGAACTGAGAAAGGCCATGCATGCTCTTGAAGGCCTGGTGAAGTCCCTGGCAACGGATTCCCTGACGAGCAGTGACGAAGTATGTATTACAGTGCTTGACTGGGTGCTTGGGTGCCTGGGCTTGGAGATGGGAGCAGTGTGGCTTGGAGAGCGCTGGGCCCACAGGGGAATCTCAGAGCCGTTGAAAGTGATAGCCGCGATGGGCCAAGCCCCAGCGGTGCAAGTGGTAGCTGACTGGACCAAAGTGGAGCCAGAGTCGGCTGCGCTCTGGCCTGTGAGGCTCGCGATGGAAGGCCTGGACATTCGGGCTTCGATTGGGGTAACAGTGGAGCACAAAGGGGCTTGGGGCGGCGTGGTTGTGTGCTCGAGGGAGCCTCGCCAGTGGAAGGAGGCGGAGGTGGCCCCTGTGGAAATGGCCGCTTCAGTGCTCGGGCTGGGTGCCTGGATTGAAAAAGTGGTTGGTCGCTGGTCCAGCGCTAACCGGGCCGCTCGCGTGCTAGCAAGGTGCGCCGAGTTGCTGGTGGGGGCAGAAGACGAAACCAGCTTGTTCCAGCAGGTGTGCGGCCTCTTGGTAGATGAGGGCGGCTACAGGTTGGCTTGGGTGGGGCTCGCTGAACCCGAGCACAGGACCGTAGTTCCGGTAGCGTGGGCGGGGGAGGAAGGCGGCTACCTTAGGGGATTGCGGGTTACATGGGATGACTCGGAGTTGGGGCGCGGTCCTACCGGCACGGCCATCCGAACTGGAAAGCCCGTTTCCGTTAAGGACGTGGAAACACACCCAGAGTATTCTCCATGGCGCCAAGAGGCCAGGAAACGAGGTTACGGTTCCTCAATTGCACTGCCGTTGAGCGTGGGCGGAGTTACGATAGGAGCCTTAAACGTTTACGCGGCCCGATCCGACGTCTTCTCTCCGGAAGAAACTGAACTGTTGGTTAGATTAGCGGACAACTTGTCCCTTGGCATTAGGGTTCTCCGGGACAAGCGGGCGCTTGACCAAAGCGAGCTGCGGTATCGGAAGCTGGTGGAGTAGTCATCCAGTTCGATCCTAGTGCTTGACATGACCGGGCGGGTACTTGACGCAAACCCCAGGGCTTGCGCCATGACAGGGCGTTCCCTGGAGGAAATAAGGCATGTGAACCTGTTCGAGCTGTTTTGCGGCGAGGCGCCAGACCCTGAGAAAGTCTTGGCACAGCTCAGGTCAGGGCAAGGGGTGAGCTTTGAGACTGAGATCAAAGCGCGGGACGGGGCGATCACCTTTGTGGAAGTGAATGCCGGACCGATTGACGGTGGCCTGTGGCACGCCGTACTGCGGGACATAACCCTGCGAAAGCAAATGGAAGGGGAAATCAGGTGGCAAGCGGCGCGGGCTGAGGCGCTCCTCAAGGTGGCCTCACGACTCGCTGCCCAGGTTGACCTTGAGCAAAGGCTGAAGGCTGTGTGCGAAGAGGTGTGCGAGGTGCTCAGGGTGCCTGTGAGCGCGGTGTTGCTTTACGACGAGGCGATGGATGGCTACCATGTAGCCTGGTGCAGTGGGCTGCCCAGTGGTTTCACAAGCCAACTTGGCCTTGTGCCCAGGGCGGAGTTCGACGGTCTTGTGAAGGGGGCGGGTTCGCCAGTGGTGGTTGCGGATATGGGCAAGGCAATCACCGGGAGGGTTGCAGCTCTGTGCCAGGAATTGGGGCTTTATAGCTGCGCGGTGGTGCGGATGGACAGGGGCGCAGTGCCAGTTGGAGCTTTGGCCGTTGCTTCTTTGGGCGCTCCTAGGGAGTTTGGGCCCATGGAGCTCAGCTTGCTTCAGGGCATTGCCGACCAGGCTGTCCAAGCGATAGTCAACGCCAAGCTTTACCACCAGTCCCAGCGCCAGTTACGCCAGCTTCAGGTGCTGCGCAGGATTGACATGGCCATCACTGGCAGCATGGACGTTCGGGTGGTGTTGGGCGTCATCCTGGACGAGGTTACCAGCTACCTGGGGCTGGAGCGGTGCTGCTCCTCAACCCACACACCCAGTTTCTCGAGTACTCTGCTTGGCGTGGATTCAAAACAGCCCTCCCAGAGAAAACTGGGGTGCGCCTGGGGGAGGAATACGCTGGTCAGGTCGCCCTCAGCCAGAGGCTGCTGTTTGCAGCCATCCCCACAGAGGCAAGGTCAAGTTCTCCCCAAGTAAAGGCGCTGGCCACCGAAGGGTTTTCCAGCTACCTGGGTGCGCCCCTCACCGCAAAGGGCAAAGTGGTCGGGGTGCTCGAGGTATTGAGCCGTCAGGTGCTTTCCCCAAACAGGTCTTGGATTGAATTCCTTGAGACCTTTGCCAGGCAAACTGCCATTGCCATAGACAATATGGTCATGTTCGAACAAGTGCAGAGGTCTCACAACGAGCTGATTGCGGCTTACGAGGCTACCATCGAGGGTTGGGCCTATGCGCTGGACTTGCGGGACAGGGAAACTGAAGGCCACAGCAGAAGGGTCACTGAAATCACCGTGAGGCTTGCCCGCAAGATGGGCATGAGAGAGGACGAGCTGGTGCACGTTCGCCGTGGCGCTCTGCTCCACGACATCGGCAAACTGGGCGTTCCTGACAGCATTCTGCTGAAGCCTGGGCGCCTTAGCGAAGAGGAATGGCAAATCATGAGGAAGCACCCCCAGTTCGCCCGCGACATGCTCTGGAGCATAAGTTACCTGCGGCCTGCCCTGGACATCCCGTACTGCCACCACGAAAGGTGGGACGGCACGGGCTATCCCAGGGGGCTTCGGGGAGAGGAAATACCTCTTGCCGCAAGGATATTCGCCGTGGTTGATGTGTGGGACGCCTTGAGCTCCGATCGCCCCTACAGGAGCGCCTGGCCACGGGAACAGGTGAGGGATTACATCCTGAAACAGTCTGGTAAGCATTTTGATCCGCGGGTAGTCAGCTTGTTCTTGAAGGAGCTTGACCAGTTGTGAGGAGCAAAGGATTGCCACGGGAGGTTCTCCGTGAAGGGCTGCAGCAAGTCCAGCAAAGCATGGCAAGGGCCCTCGGGATTTGGCTGGAGTTCGTTGGGCCCAACGGGGAATACATAACCGAAGTTTCCAACATGAGTGGGCTTTGCGCCATGCTCCATCACGTAGCCGCTTGTGGGGCAAAGTGCGATTCCCTGCACAAAGAGTACGCTCTGGCCGCGGCGTCGGCTGGTGAGGTTGTGACTCGCCGGTGCTATGCGGGACTGACGTGCGTGGCGGTTCCCGTTCGCCTGTCTGGAGAAGTGGTGGCGGTAGCCGTGGGCGGAGGGATTGTGACCGGGGAAGGGTACGACGGAGATTTGGAGGCACTTACCCGGGAGACAGGTTTGGACCCGGAAGGGCTTAGGGAAGCTTCAACCCGGGCTCCACGGATGGCCCACGAGAAGCTGAGGATGGTGATGGGCATGGTGCAGGAGGTGAGCGGCACTGTTGTACAGCTGCTCAGGGCAAAGCACGAGTACGAGGGCAGAGAGAACCAGCTCAGGGCGTTGCTTGAGTTTGGCAAGAACGTTTCGAGCAGCCTGGATGTGGCTGAGGTGGCTCGCAGGGCCCTCGAGTCGGTGCTCAGCCTGACTGGTGCGAGCAGCGGCTCCGTTATGATGCTGAGCGAAGACTTGACAGGTACTCGCTTGTCCGAGCTGGCTGCGTCTGTGAGCTCTCCAGGCGAGGGGGACGTGGTGCCTTCGGGAGAGCTTGTGGCGGTCGTGGGGGAAAGGAGCTGCCCGGTAAGGTTCGATAGCCGGCCAGATGGTCCCACGCCCGAAGAGAGGAAGCCCGGGGTGGCATTGCCCTTGGTGGTGGGCGGACGCGTGACCGGCGTCATGACCTTGGCAGGCAAGCCCGGGGGAGCGAGCTTTGCTGACGACGAAGTGGATTTCCTGGGAACGCTGGGGACGAGCCTTGGCTTAGCCCTTGAGAACGCGCGGCTGTTCCGCACCCTTGAGTCCAGAGCTGCTATGCTGGAACGCCTCATAGACGTGGGCAGGCTTGTGAGCAGGAGCCTTGACAAAGAGACAGTGGTCAGGTCTGCTTTGGAGAGCGTGAGGGATGTGCTTGGGGCTGAGCGTTGTGCGCTGTATCTGGTGGACGAAGTCACTGGAGAGCTTGTGCTTCAAGGCAGCCTTGGCCTGCAGAGGCCCGGGTCCCTTGCCACTAGGGTGAAGGCCAGAGGCGGCATAATTGCCAAGGTTATGGGTGCAGCCGAACCTGTGGTGATAATGGACTTGACTGGCGAAGAGGTCAAGCCCATTGCGCGCAGCGCTGGTGAAGCCCAGGGGCTGGCGCTGGTGCCCGTGCGCGCTGGTGGCAAAGTTCTGGGGATCCTGGTAGCTTCTTGCGCAACTCCACGCCAGTGGAGCAAAGAAGAGCTTGGCTACCTGCTGATAGTCGCCAACCAGGCGGGTCTTGCCCTGGAGAACGCCCGCCTTTACAGCTCTTTGCGGGATTACTACTTTAGCGCAGTGCAGTCCCTTGCCACAGCGCTTGAAGCCAAGGACATGTACACAAGGGGACATTCCCAGAGGGTGGCGCTTTGGGCCCGAGCCTGCGCAAAGCAACTTGGGCTCAGCGCCGAAGAACAAGAGCAGGTGTTCATAGCTGGGCTGCTCCACGACGTTGGCAAGATTGGGGTGCGTGAGGCAGTGCTGCAAAAAAGGGGTGCGCTGGATGGCCAGGAGCGCAGGGAAATGCAACAACATCCCGTCATTGGAAGCCGCATCCTGGAACCTGCCAAGTTCCCGCCTCCAGTGGTTGCAGCGGTGAAGCACCACCATGAGGATTACGGGGGAGGCGGATACCCAGAAGGCATTGCTGGTGAAAACATCCCTCTGCTTGCCCGGATCATAAGGGTGGCAGATGCTTACGATGCGATGACTTCAGCGAGGCCGTACCGCGCTGCTATGGACCCTGCAAAAGCCCGCCAGGAACTTGTGGCGGGGTCGGGCAAGCAATTTGACCCCCGGGTGGTAGAGGCTTTCCTCAACATCGATCCCGAGGAAATGTGGCGTATCGGTGCCATGCGGTGGCCTTCCCAGTGAAGTGCTCAGGCTTCTGGCTCCTCATGGCGGTCAAGGAGCTGCTCCAGCAAGATGCAAGAGATTGCTGCGACTATTACGGAAAACCTGCCTATTCCCAGGCCAGACAGCACGCTAAAGCCGATCACGATGGCCCTTCTTGAAGTGATGGGCGTTGCACACACTTCCTGCAAGGCCAGGGAAAACATGTTGCACATTGCTGCAAATGCCCCCGCGCTGGCAACCCCGACGGGGATAGTGGCTACTGCGGAGATCAGAGGCTTGAGGAGACCAAGCGCTGCAAGAAACACGCAGCCCAGCAAATAGGGCAACCGGGCTGCCACACCTGTCATGCGGATTATTGCTGCAGAAGCCGGCCAACTCACGGTTCCTACGCCGCCCATCATCCCTGACAGGGACTGGGCAAGACCATTGACCATTATCCCCTTGGCCCAAAGGCCCATATCGGAACGGTCGAGACCGATGGCCGATTCTACTACTGCCATGGAAACGATGGTGTTTGGGAGGAACACGAAGTAGCCAAGCACTAGCATCGCAGCTGTGTACGGCTCCAATGAGGGCAATCCCCAGCTGAAGAACAGCGGCTCAGCCTTAACCACTGAGGGCAGGGGTGCAGAGAGCCCGCAAACTATTGAAATCGCCCAGCCAGTGACCAGCCCAGTAAGGAGCGACAGGCTTTTGGCCAACCTGTTGCTGCACAGCGAAAGGGAAAACACAACGAACACAACCACCGAGGAAACCCCAGCTAATAGAGGATGGAAACGCCCGTCGGAACCTCTTGTCATGCTGTTCACAAGGGGTTGACACACCTGCAATACAGCCATCATCAGCACTACTCCGCGCACTGTTGGCGTAAACAACCGGGCGATACGAGGACCAAGTCCTAGCAATGCGGCACCAGCGATCACAATGCCCGCAAGGATTAGGCCTCCCTGAATTTGAGCCATCAACTTTTGTACTGGCAGGCCAATTGCGCGGGCCCGTTCTGCCAGGGGGATAATGTAACCCCAGCAGAACACTGCTGAAGCCTCGATGGCAGGCAACTTGTGGCCTATGGTTGCCTGGGCCAAACTTGCCACTCCCGAGACCACCAGCAAACGCTGGAGAAACGCAACGGTTTGAGCAGGGCTAAGCTCTAAGACGGGACCAAGCACAAGGGCGGTAGAGAAGATAGGACCCACTGCGAACAGGAGCCACTGCACAGCGTATGCTAGCAACCTGGGGAACGGAGGACTGTCGTCTAGGGAGTAAAGCAACTGGTGTTTAGAGTTTTCCATGACTTCGTTTCACCCACTCCACTTAATTTGAGTACAACCCTTGCGCCGAGTCAAGTCAGGCCTGGGTCGGGGTCAGCCCACAAGCACATCTTCCTGTTCCGGGATATGGGAAAATGGCAAAAGCAGGAAAAAACTAACAGATGTCTAAGATACTTGTTGGCTGGGAATGATGTACACTGGGGGTATTGTGAAATGAGAGGGACGCGGTTGGTGCTTACTGTGGCAGTGGGGATCATGGTGACGTTATTGACCTTGGAGGGATCGCCTTCAAAGTCGTGGGCGGCCCACTTTGGATACAGGGAACTGGCAGAGGGCATGACGGGGGAAGACGTGTGCAACTTGCAAATCGTGCTGCAGCAGTTGGGCTACTACTCTGGGGAAGTGAGCGGTCGCATGGACGGCGCTACAAAGCAGGCAGTATTTCGATTCCAGCTGGAAAGCGGGCTGAAGCCCACTGGAAAGGTGGACGGGGAGTGCTTGAAGCTCCTGAGTCGTCTGTGGGAGGGATATTCCCTTGTCCTGGAAGGTTACCAGGTGAGCACTGGAGAAACGCTAGAAACAATCGCCAGAAACTGGCAGGTGCCTGTGGGACTGATCAAGCAGCTCAACCGCCTAGGCGATGAGGCCATTGTGGCAGGGCAGCGCCTTATCCTGCCTGTACCAGGGTTCGTGTTGTACCGGGTAGAAAAGGGAGACACGTTGTGGAAGATTGCCAGGAAATACGGGGTTTCTGTCGAAAACATAGTAAGGTGGAACAAGGTGCCCAACCCCAACAGGATCCTGGTTGGAGAACTCTTGCTCATATTCGCTGAAGACACGGAAGGGGGTTGAAAAGGTGCTGACGGTGGTTCCGCCCTGGCAAGCCCTGGAGCTGGTCATTCCCCATATAAAGGCCCTGGACAAGCAGCGTGAAGCAGAGGACGTTGAGGTTTCCCAAGCAGTGGGCAGGGTGATTGCCCAAGGGGTGGAATGCCCCAAGGACGTACCACATTTCACCAGGTCTTCGGTGGACGGGTACGCGGTGAGGGCTGCCGACACCTTTGGCGCAAGTGAGAGCGTGCCAGCGCTTCTCAGGCTTACTGGTCGGGTAGAAATGGGCAGGGCTGCAGGGTCAATTGAGCCAGGGTGCGCCCATGAGATTCCCACAGGTGGCATGTTGCCCCAAGGCGCAGATGCTGTGGTGATGGTTGAACATTCGGAGCAGGTTGGGAGTGGAACTGTTGCTGTGTATTCCAGCGTTGCGCCTGGGGAAAACGTGCTGTGTATGGGAGAGGATTTTGCAGCCGGGCAGGCGGTGGTGCCCGAAGGGAGGCGCCTCAGGCCTGTTGATGTGGCTGCCATTGCTGCGTGTGGCATAGCCAGGGTGAAAGTGTACAGACCTCTCAGGGTGGCGGTGATTTCCACTGGGGACGAACTCCAACCTCCAGGAGGTGAGCTTTCAGCTGGCCAAGTGTATGATATTAATGGGTTTGCGTTATGTGCGATGATACATAACGACCACATGGTGCCCGTTTTCCAGGGTATTGTGCGCGACTGTGCGGAGGCCATAGCCACGGAGCTCCGGAGGGCGCTTGAAGAGTGCGACGGCGTGCTGGTGACCGGGGGTACATCTGCAGGCGCCAGGGATGTGCTGGCAGGAGTGATTGACGCACTTGGCGAGCCAGGTGTGATCGTGCACGGGCTTGCCATAAGGCCTGGCAAGCCCACGGTACTCGGGGCGGTGCAGGGGAAGCCCGTGCTTGGGCTGGCCGGGCATCCCGCGTCTGCCATGGTGGTGTACGAGGTAGTGGCGCGCCCGCTGCTGATGCACATGGCGGGGTGGAGGAAAGGATCGAACCCCGAAGTGCCCCGCTTGTTTGCCAGACTCACGCGCCCCATTTCCTCGCGGCCTGGTAGGGAAGATTACGTGCGCTGTTTGCTCCGGAGTGATGGCACGGAGGTACTTGCAGAACCCCTGTTGGGGAAATCGGGACTTGTAAGTACCATGGTTGGGGCTTCGGCGTACATCAAGGTGCCTTTCGAAAAGGAGGGTTGTGCCGCCGGAGAAATGGTGGAAGTGATATTGTCCGCGGCGGCAACATGGCTATGACGTCTGCAAGGGACAGATCAGTGTATCTAGAGACCGTAACGTGGGAAGAGGCCTTGGACAGGCTGCTAGCAGCGCTGGACGAGGTTGGCCTTACAGTGCTGAGCGAAAAGGTTCCCGTGAGGGAGGCGCTTGGCAGGGTTACTGCAGAACCAGTATTTGCCGCAACCAGTTGTCCCCACTATCCGGCAGCAGCCATGGACGGGTTTGCAGTTCAGGCCAAGGACACCTTTGGTGCTAGGGAGACTGCTCCTGTGCTTCTCAGGCTTGGGCAGCAGGCGATCTATGTGGACACGGGAGATCCTATCCCCGAAGGGTTCGACGCAGTGATTATGGTTGAAGAGGTGCACCAGCTCAAGGACGCAATTGAAGTGATATCCCCGGCTTACCCTGGTCAGCACGTGAGGCAGGTTGGAGAGGACATCGTGGCTTCGGAAATGCTATTGCCCCAAGGCCAGCAGCTTGGCCCGGCGGAGCTTGGAGCCATGCTTGCAGGCGGGGTCACCAGTGTGACCGTGGTAAGGAAACCGAGGGTGGCTATTATCCCCACTGGGGACGAGCTGCGCCAAGCCGGTTTGCCTTTAGCCCCCGGGGAAATACCCGAGTTTAACTCCACAATGATCGCTGGAATGGTGCAGGAATGGGGAGGCCTTCCCATGGTGCAAGCACCAGTCCCTGATGACCTTGAACTGCTTGTGGAGAATGTGAAGCGCGCCGTTAACGTGGCTGACGTGGTGGTGGTGAACGCTGGTTCCTCCGCCGGATCCCAAGACTTCACTGCGAGGGTTGTGGAGGGGCTGGGGCGGTTGCTTGTGCACGGCGTGGCCATAAGACCGGGCAAACCAGTGGTGCTGGGCATGGTGGGCAGGGTGCCGTTCCTGGGTTTGCCTGGGTATCCCGTATCCTGCTGGTTGACTGCCGGGCTGTTCTTGAGGCCGCTGGTCTACAGGATGCAAGGGTTGCAGCCGCCTCGTGCCCCGAGGGTAGAAGCACGCCTTTCACGACGAGTAGTGAGCTTGGGCGGGGTCGAGGAGTTTGTTAGGGTGAAGCTGGGCAGGGTGAGGGGCGAAATGATTGCCACGCCACTGAGCAGGGGTGCGGGACTGATCAGCTCGGTGGTGAGGGCAGATGGCCTGTTGAGGATACGCAGGATGAGCGAAGGCTACATGGAAGGTGAAAGGGTCCAGGTGGAGTTGCTCCGACCAGAGTACGAGGTGGAAAACACCCTGATGCTGATTGGCAGCCACGACGTAGCCTTGGATCTGTTGGGCGGGATTATCAGCCGGTACAGCTCCGGTGCCCGCATTTCCTCGGTTAATGTAGGCAGCCTGGGGGGGCTCATGGCCATCAAGAGGGGAGAAGCCCACGCTGCTGGGGTGCATTTGCTTGACGAGGCCACAGGGGAATACAACGTGCCCTATATCCTCAGGTACCTGCCTGAGTGCAAGGTGAGCCTGGTGACCGTGGCTCAAAGGGCTCAGGGGTTCATAGTGGCTAAGGGCAACCCCCTTGGAATCACAAGCGTGAAGGACCTGCGCAGACCAGAAGTGCGCTTCGTGAACAGGCAAAAAGGTGCCGGAACTCGGATCCTCCTGGATTACCTCCTCAAGAAGGAGGGGGTGGAGCCAGGCGAGGTGAAGGGTTACGCAAACGAGCAGTTCACCCACATGGCGGTGGCGGCAGCAGTGGCGTCGGGCAGCGCTGACGTGGGATTGGGCATTCATGCGGCAGCGAGGGCCTTGGACCTGGATTTCGTGCCAGTTCACTGGGAACTTTACCAGCTCTGCATACCAGAGGAGACAAGGAATGATCCTCTGGTGGAGTGCATGCTTCAAGCGCTCAACTCTGACCAGTTCAAGTCCCAAATGGCTGCGCTTGGGGGCTACGACGTCACGAGGACTGGAGAGGAAACTGTCGTACTGGGAAGGAGCTGCGCACATCATGATACATGATGCTTTCGGGCGAAAGATTGACTACTTGAGAATATCGGTGACAGATCGGTGCAACCTCAGGTGCATCTACTGCATGCCCGAAAGTGGTGTCGAGCTCCTGCGGCACCAAGATATGCTCAGCTACGAGGAAATCTTGAGAGTGGCTGCAGCCTGTGCCAAACTGGGCTTCAGGGCCTTCAGGATAACCGGAGGAGAGCCCCTGGTACGCAAGGGCATAGTCGAGTTCATCAGGGAGCTCAATCGACTTGTGCCCTGGGCAGACATTAGCATGACCACGAACGGCACAATGCTCAAGCAGCTGGCTGCGAGTCTCAAGGAAGCCGGGCTCAAGCGGGTGAACGTGAGCCTGGATTCCCTGGATTCCGACACGTTCAGGCGGATCACCCGCGGAGGGGACCTGGAAGAGGTGCTGGAAGGCATCGATGAGGCCCTTAGGGTGGGCTTGGGCCCGGTTAAAACCAACACGGTGCTCATGAACGGGGTGAACTCCGAAGAAGTAGTGGCCTTTGCCCAATTAACCCTTTCCAAACCGATTCACGTGCGCTTCATAGAGCTCATGCCCCTTGGGGAGGCGTGCAGGCGCTGGCACTCGGGGGCGTTCGTGCCGGTCAACGAAGCTTTCCAACGTATTGCCAAAGCTTACCCACTCGAGAGGGCAGAAGTTAGGGGTTCAGGCCCGGCCTCATACTGGAGAATTCCAGGTGCTGCTGGCAGCTTGGGGTTCATATCCGCAATCAGCAGCCACTTTTGCGGCGCCTGCAACCGGGTTAGGCTCACCGCCAAGGGGGGGCTGTCCCTGTGCTTGGCCAGCACCAGCGAGGTAGACTTAAAGTGTGCCCTGAGAAATGGTTGCTCCGATGAGGAACTGTGTCGGCTTATCGCAGAAGCGGTGTGGCAGAAACCAGCAGGCCACAACATGACCGGAGGCTCCGAGGAGCTTGGGGAAAGGAGAATGTTCAGCATTGGAGGGTGAAAGGAGACTCACCCACGTGGACCAAAGCGGCGCTGCGCGCATGGTAGACGTGGGGCACAAACCATCCACTGAAAGGATTGCGGTTGCCCGAGGGGAGGTGTGCATGCGCCCCGAAACCCTCTCTCTCATAAAAGCCAACGCCCTGGAAAAGGGGGACGTGCTGGGCGCTGCGAGACTGGCGGGGATCATGGCTGCAAAGCGGACCTGGGAGCTCATCCCCCTGTGTCATCCCTTGGAGTTGAGCCATTGCGCAGTGGAGATAACCCTGGACGAAGGCAGAAGTGTGGCCCAAGTGGAAGCCACTGTGAAGTGTACTGGCCAGACTGGGGTGGAAATGGAAGCCTTAACCGCTGTTGCTGTGGCGTGCCTGACCATATACGATATGTGTAAGGCGGTGGAAAGGGGAATTAGGATTCAGAACATCAGGCTAGTGTACAAGGCGGGAGGTAAGAGTGGCGTATATGAAGGGTCTTAAAGTTGGGATTCTCACCGCCAGCGATTCTGGGGCCAAGGGCGAGCGCGAGGACGCAAGCGGGGCAAAGATACGGGAGATCGTGGAAGCCCACGGTGGTACAGTGATACACCACGTGATAGTGGCGGATGACAGAGACGTGATTGCCAGGGAACTCAGGGACATGGCGGACCACAGGGGAGCGGACGTGATTTTCACCACTGGCGGCACGGGGCTTGGGCCCAGGGACAACACCCCAGAGGCCACTTACGAAGTGATCGAAAAGGAAGTACCAGGCATTGCCGAAGCCATGCGCTGGCATAGCCTTAAGTTCACTCCCAGGGCAATGCTCTCCAGGGCAATCGCAGGTGTAAGGGGCACCACGTTGATTGTGAACATGCCAGGCAGCACAAAGGCAGTTGAGGAGTGCCTGCAGGTCGTCTTGCCAGCAATCCCCCACGCTGTGGCTGTGCTGCGAGGGGAAGTAAGGAACTGCGCTGCAGAAAGAGAGGTGGCGGGAGATGCGGATCCTCATTGAGGAGAAGCGTATTCGGGAAAGGGTAAAGGAGCTTGCCGCTCAAATATCTGGGGACTACGACGGCCACGAGGTGCTATTGGTGGGCGTGCTCAAAGGCGCCGTCATGTTCATGGCCGACCTCGCCAGGCAGTTGAAGTGCCCTTGTTCCATGGATTTTATGGCAGTGTCCAGCTACGGAATGTCCACCCACTCATCGGGAGTGGTCAGGATCCTCAAGGACCTGGACAACACCATTGAAGGCAAACACGTACTGCTCGTTGAAGACATAGTTGACACTGGGCTTACCCTGAACTACATATGCAGCGTGCTTCGAGCGCGCAAGCCAACTAGCCTGAAGGTTTGCGTGTTACTGGATAAGCCTTCGAGAAGGAAAGTTGATGTCCACCTGGATTACGTGGGCTTCCAGATACCCGATGAGTTCGTCGTGGGTTACGGCCTGGATTACCAGGAGAAGTTCAGACAAATGCCATATGTGGCAGTGCTGGAAGGCGGAGACGTACATTGAGGGAACTGGTGCTTGTTCTTGATTTCGGTGCTCAGTACGCTCAGCTCATAGCCAGGCGAGTGAGGGAGTGCAACGTTTACTGCGAGATTGTGCCACACGACATTCCTCCAGACGCAATACTCCAGAGAGAAGCTCGAGCTCTCATCCTGAGCGGCGGGCCGGCGAGCGTTTACGAAGAGGAAGCTCCGGGCGTTCACAAGGGCGTGTATGAGCTTGGATTGCCAATACTGGGCATTTGCTACGGGATGCAGCTGCTTGCCAGGGACCTTGGAGGCAGGGTAGAGCCTCACGTGAGCCGGGAGTTCGGCAAATGCCAGGTTGAGCTCAGACCTTCCCCTTTGTTCGACGGGGTGAACTCGCCCGCCCAGGTATGGATGAGCCACGGGGACACAGTTGTGGAACCACCGCCGGGTTTCCGCGTGATCGCCAGTTCCAGAGGCACCCCGGTGGCTGCAATGGAAAACCCGGAGCGGCGGTTCTTCGGAGTGCAATTCCATCCCGAGGTGGTGCACACCCTCGAGGGGAGACGGGTCATCCGGAACTTCCTGTTCAACGTTGCTGGCTGTACTGGGGATTGGACGCCAGAGTCCTTCATAGACCAGGCGATAAGGGGCATCAGGGAGCAGGTTGGTAGCGGACGAGCGGTGTGCGCCTTGAGCGGGGGCGTGGACAGTACAGTTGCCTCGGTGCTGGTTCATCGAGCTATTGGTGACGCCCTCGCATGCGTGTTTGTGGACCATGGGCTACTCAGAAAAGGCGAGGCCCAGGAAGTTGTGGAGACTCTGTCCACCAGGTTCGGGATGAAGCTAGTGACTGTGGACGCCAGTGAAAGGTTCCTCGCGAAACTGAAGGGTGTGGTTGACCCAGAACAGAAGAGGAAGCTGATTGGCGCTGAGTTCATTCGGGTTTTCGAGGAACAGGCAGCCCAAATAGAAGGGGTAAAGTTCCTGGTCCAGGGCACACTTTATCCCGACGTGATCGAGAGCGGCACAGGGAGCGCAGCGGGCGCAGCAGCGGTCATAAAGAGCCACCACAACGTGGGAGGCCTTCCCAGGGACATGAAGCTAGAGCTGGTAGAGCCCCTGCGTTTGCTCTTCAAGGACGAGGTTAGGCGCATCGGCCTGGCCCTTGGATTGCCCGAGGAAGTAGTTTACAGGCAGCCTTTCCCAGGCCCTGGGCTTGCGGTGAGGATAATTGGGGAAGTGGACAAGGAAAAGCTTGCCGTATTGAGGGAAGCAGACAGCATTGTTCGCGAGGAAATCTTGAGGGCTGGGCTGTCCAGGGAAGTGTGGCAGTACTTTGCGGTGCTCACCGATCTCAAGAGCGTGGGCGTGATGGGTGACAAGCGTACCTACGGTCGAATGGTGGCGGTTAGGGCGGTGAGCAGCGAAGACGGTATGACTGCCGATTGGGCAAAACTCCCCCACGAGCTGCTGGAGCGAATTGCAGGCCGTATTGTGAACGAGGTGCCGGGCGTTAACCGGGTGGTGTATGACATAACGTCCAAACCACCTGCCACAATCGAATGGGAATAAGGCGGAAAGTTACATTGGTGCTCCTGGCCTCGTTCTTACTTTGGTCAGGAGCAATTGAACCTCGGCTGGTCAAGGTTGACCGGGTTGTGGTGGAAGTACCTGGCCTTCCAGAGGCCTTCGAAGGTTTCACTTTCCTTCACCTTTCCGACTTGCACAGCACCACTTTTGGCCCAGGGCAGGAACGGCTGCTGGGTTTGCTTCTTAAGGAGGACTTCGATGCGGTTGCGTTCACCGGCGACATGGTGGACAGCAGCACAGGAGACTCCAGGCCCCTGGTGGAGCTCTTGGCAGGTCTCCCAAGGCAGAAGCCCAAGTACTTCGTTCCAGGCAACCATGAGCTCAGCCTTGCACAGGAGGATCCCGAGTCTTGGGTGCGCCTTGAGAGGGAGATGGGGAGCTTCGGTGCTGAGGTGCTGGCTGACAGGATAGTGGGGATTTACCGTGATGGGGCCAGCCTCTTCATTGGGGGTGCGGTAGCAAAGCCAGGCGAACCTGTGGACCTGAAGCGCCTTTCTGGGAGCACCGTCTTGCTTTGCCACGTGCCCTTTGTGATGGACCAGGGAGCCGAGCTTGGAATAGCCGTGGTGTTGACTGGGCACACCCATGGTGGGCAGGTGAGGATACCCGGCTTGGGAGCGCTGTTTGTACCTGGGGATACTTTTCCGCCCAAGTACAGTGAGGGGCTGTACAAACTAAAGGGTACTTCCATGTACGTCAATCCCGGACTCGGCACTACCCGTATTGGGTTGCGCTTCAATTGCCCTCCAAGGGTGAGCCTTGTAACGTTGAGGGCTGCAGGGAGGGATTGAGGGTGCGGTTGGCGCTGATTGGGCCGCCCGACTCAATTCGGCTCATTCGTGAGGTTGCGGTGGAGTTCGGCGAGGGCTTTAAGCTCGTGGAGAAGCCGTACCGCAGCTTCGAGGAGCTAAAGGACGTAAACGGCTTCTGCAAGGAACACGCAGTTGACGTTGTGCTTTTCAGCGGCCAGGTGCCCTACCACTGGGTCAAGCAGCAGGAGAACCTTGACTGCCCTGCGCTGTATATCCCCCGGGATGGCACTTGCCTGTACCGTTCCCTCTTCGACGTTTATCGGGACGGTGTGGACATATCCGCATTGAGCTTTGACACTGTCAAGAAGGAGACCATCATTGAGACCTACCAGGACCTGCGCCTGCCAATGGGAGAGGTGTATACCTTCGAATATGAGGGATATATCAACTACGAAGAAGTGACCAGGTATCACCTGGAGCTGTGGAGCAGCGGCAAGACCGTGGCAGCTGTAACTGGACTAAACACGCCTTATTGGCAGCTCAAAGAAAAAGGGGTTCCCGTATACAGGATGTTCCCAACACGCTCCATCGTGCGGGAAAGCCTGAGAAAGGCCCTGCTGTATGGGGAGAGCGTAAGACTGAAGCACACCCAGCTAGCCCTGGTGCTTGTGAGGCCAGGGCTCAAGGAAGATGGCCTTGCCAACCTGGGCTACACGGCTCAACAATTGGTGCTGGATCTCCACAGGACCCTCGTCGAGTATGCCCAGCAAATTCAGGGACTGGTGGTGAAACTGCGGGACACCGAGTTTGCGATTGTGGCCACCAGAGGCAGCCTTGAGGAGGTCACCAACTGCTTCAGGGAGTTTCCCTTGTTGGATTCCATTGAAAGGAACTTGCCCATGAAGGTGGGCATTGGCATAGGATTGGGGCGCACTGCCCTGAGCGCTGAGGCCAACGCCAGGGAAGGTCTGAGACTGGCCCTGACGGTTGGACGTCACAGCGCATGCTTCGTTGTGACTGATGACGGAAAGGTACTGGAACCAATTTACAGCAGGGGCAATTACCCTGGCGAGGACCTGGTGTCACTTTCAAGTAGCGTTGGTCTTAGGCCTACCACCCTGAGCAAGATCAAGCGTGCCCTTCAAAGGCTGGACAGAGAGCACATCACGTCTCAGGAGCTCGCGTCGGCAATGGGCATCAGCGAAAGGAGCGCCCGCCGAGTGCTGTCACGGCTCGAGGAAAAGGGCCTTGCCGAGGTGCTCGGGGGCAACCCTGTGAGGGACAAAGGCCGGCCCAGGCTGGTGTACAGGCTGATGCTAGAGTGATGCTGTGGACAATCGTGATTGACGTCACAAAGAGGAAAACGGCCAACCTCAGTAGAATTATTGTACTAAAAACGGCCACATGACCGAAATGTGACCGAAAAGGAGGCTTAGATATGGGGGATAGGCAAAGCAGAAGTGGCCTGCAACGCTTCCTTGATTGGGTGGAGAGAGTTGGGAACAAGATACCACACCCCTTCATCCTGTTCTTGTACCTCATAATTGCGCTTATGATCATTTCCGCAATCCTGGCTTACGCCAACGTATCCGTGATCCATCCCACCACCAAGAAGCCAGTAGTAGCAAAGAGTTTGCTAACCGTAGAAGGGTTCCACTGGATGCTCCAGAACGCCCAGAAGAACTTCACTGACTTTGCACCCCTGGGACTGGTACTTACCATGCTGCTCGGAATAGGCTTGGCAGAACAGGTGGGGCTGCTTTCGGCTTTCATGCGCAAGACCATTTACGGGGCACCAACTTGGGCGATCAGCCTTGCAGTGATGTTCATTGGCATTAACGGCAACATTGCATCTGACGCCTCTATTGTGGTGATTCCTGCCCTTGCCGCTGGGGCTTACCTATCGCTCGGCAAGAACCCGCTGGTAGGCATTGCTGCTGCTTACGCTGCAACGTGCGCTGGCTTTTCCGCCAATGTGCTCATTGTAGGCACGGACGCATTGCTTGCGGGCATAACTCAGGAGGCGGTTAAGATCATCGATCCCAAGTACCAGGTCAACCCTGCGGTGAACTGGTACTTCATGTTGGCATCCACGCTGCTGTTTACCGTCATTGGGGCCCTTATCACTGACAGGGTGATTGCACCCTGGCTTGGCAAGTATGAGGGCAAAGCCAAGCTGCGGGAGAACGATGAGCTTACACCGCTGGAACAAAGGGGACTGCGGAGCGCGGGAATTGCTGCCCTGGTGTTCCTGGTGATCCTTGGACTATTAGTGTTGCCCAAGGGCGCGATCCTCCGGGACCCCAAGAGCGGAACCATCATTCCGTCACCTTTCCTTTCAGGCATTGTGCCAATCATAATGCTCTTCTTCGTGACGGTTGGAGTGGCATACGGCAAGGCAGTTGGAGCTATCAAGACGGGAGCTGACGTACCCCGGCTTATGACTGAGGCCGTGAAGACCATGGCCGGGTACATTGTTCTGGTCTTCGTAATAGGTCAGTTCGTGGCATACTTCAACTGGACCAACATTGGGACCATCCTCGCTGTAAAGGGTGCCGAGTTCTTGAAGAACGCCGGCTTTACCGGATTCCCACTGGTGATCGGCATTATCTTGATTTCAACGTTCATAAACCTGTTCATCGGCAGTGGTTCTGCCAAGTGGTCGGTGCTCGCGCCAATATTCGTGCCCATGATGATGCTGTTGGGCTATTCGCCAGCTTTCACCCAAGTGGCATATAGGATTGGTGATTCGTCTACCAACCCTATCTCGCCCCTGTTCCCATACTTCCCAATCGTTCTGGCCCTTGCCCAGCAATACGACGAGAACGTTGGTGTGGGCACCATAATCTCTATGATGCTGCCTTATTCCCTTATCTTCCTGGTGGTATGGATCCTGCAGCTTGGCGTGTGGATGGCCCTGAACCTGCCCCTGGGGCCAGGTGCAACGATCTTCATGTGATGGGGGACGAGTGATTCCTAACTAGGATTTTGGCTAGCAAACGGCCACAGGAAACAACGCCTGTGGCCGTTTTAAGGGAGGGCTCACATGGACCTGAAACGGCTGGTCGAGGAGTTTACGCCCCAAGCGATAGGGCTAAGGCGGGAGATCCATCGCCATCCAGAGCTGGGTTACGAGGAACACCGCACCTCTGCGCTGGTGGCGGAAAAGCTGGCTTTATGGGGGCTGAAAGTGCGGACTGGAGTTGCAAGTACTGGAGTGGTTGCAGACTTGGTGGGAGCAAAGCCTGGTGCCCACGTGCTTCTGCGGGCAGACATGGATGCCCTTCCAATACAGGAGGAGACCGAACTGCCGTTCGCTTCCGAAGTACCTGGCAAAATGCACGCGTGTGGCCACGATCTGCACACAACCATAGTGCTTGGCGCGGCGTGGGTGCTCAGCGCGCTGAGGCAGCAGCTGACAGGAAGAGTTCGGTTCGTGTTTCAACCAGCAGAAGAGTGCAGTCCTACTGGTGGGGCAAAGCTCATGGTGGAGCAAGGCGTACTTCGAGACCCTCCGGTGGACTACGCGCTAGCGTTGCATGTTTGGCCAGAATTGAAAGTGGGGGAGTTCGGAATACGCCCTGGCACAGTGTCTGCGCAGTCGGACCGGCTGTTCATCAAGGTGAAAGGTAAGGGGGGTCATGCTTCTGCGCCCCACCAGGGAATTGACGCCATCGTGGCTGCAGCTCAGGTAATATGTACTTTGCAGACTGTGGTTTCCCGGCGGGTGGATCCTAGAGATAGCGTGGTAATAACGATTGGCAAGATCCAGGGGGGAGAACGGTACAACGTAATTTGTGACTTGGTGGAGATGGAAGGGACTGTGAGGATCCTTTCGGGCGCCTACGGGGATAAGCTCCCGGCAATGATTCAGGAAGTGGCGGGCAATGCAGCCAAGGCGTGCGGAGCAGACGCGGAAGTGGAATATGTGCGGGGCTACCCAATGACCGTGAACCACCCAGGCCTTGCTGCTTGGGCTGCCCAGGTGATTTCAAGACAGTTTGGGCCGGAAGCGGTGCGGGAGATCCAGGCGGATGCTGGGGGAGAGGACTTCGCATTCATTGCCCAAAGGGTGCCTTCGCTTTACATCAAACTTGGCGCTGCCCCCGAGGAAAGCGTAGGGGAGATGTATCCGCTGCACCACAGCAAGGTGGTGTTTGATGAGCGGTGCATTCCCGTGGGCATCAAAACCTTGTGCCTTCTAGTCCTTGGGCTTGGAGAGGCGGGATGCCGGATATGACTGATTTGTTGGCCAGGTGTACGGATTTTGCACCCGAACTGATTGAACTCAGGCGGGAGATTCACCGCTATCCGGAACTGGGCTGGCTCGAGTTCAGGACAACAGATCGCGTGGCTCGGGTGTTGGAAGCCCTTGGCTACCAAGTGCTGCTAGGGGAGAAGGTGGTAAGAAGGGAGGCGGCGATGGGGGCACCAAGCCAGGAAGAATTGGCGCAAAACATACGGCGGGCTATCTCAGAGGGCGCTAGGGAACACGTGATCCACCAAATGAGGGGACTTACGGGCGTGGTTGGGGTGCTGGACACTCATGTTGATGGGCCAACAATTGCTTTCCGGGTGGACATGGATGCCCTGCCCCTGCAGGAAGCTGAAACCCAATCCCACAGGCCCTACAGAGAAGGTTTTTCTTCGTTGCACCAGGGGGTGATGCACGCATGCGGCCATGACGGTCATGTGGCTGTAGGCGTTGGGCTGGCGCGGCTGCTGGCGGAGATCAGAGCTGAGCTCAAGGGAAAGGTCAAGCTCATCTTCCAGCCCGCCGAGGAGGGAGTTCGGGGAGCAAGGGCAATGGTTGAAGCTGGCATAGCCGACGACGTGGACTATTTCCTAGCTTTCCACTTGGGCCTTACTCCCACCGACCAACTGGGGGTGGTTTGTAGGAGCAAGGGGTTCCTCTCAACCACCAAGATAGATGCCAGGTTCTTGGGCAAGGCGGCGCATGCGGGGGTCGCTCCGGAACAAGGGAGGAACGCGCTACTGGCTGCTGCCACTGCTGTGCTCAACGTTCACGCCATTGCTCCAAGCTCCCAGGGTGTGACCAGGGTGAACGTGGGCTACATGGAAGCTGGCTCCGGAAGGAATATTGTTCCAGATAAGGCGGTGCTGAAGCTAGAGACTCGAGGTGCAACTGACCAGCTTAACGAGTACGTGAGGGAGCGCGCGATTCAGGTGCTTGAAGCCAGTGCCCGAATGTACGGGGTCAGGTGCGAACTCGAGGAAGTGGGTCAATCGGGCAGCGCTGAAGGGGACGTGGAGCTGGCAGTCCTTGTGGGTAAGGTTGCCAGGGCAGTGGGTATCGAACTTATAGTGGATGAGGCGGAGGTGGGTGGCAGCGAAGACGCCACGCTTTTCATGAGCCGGGTGCAGAGAAGGGGCGGCAAGGCGTTATACTACCAGGTGCTCACACCCCTTGCCGCCGACCACCATAACAACCTATTCGACTTCGATGAGCGGGCGATCCCCCTGGCAGTGGCAATTGCGGGCGGCATGGTAAGGGAGATCGCCAGCATGTCACGTGTTTAGGCAATGGGCGTCACGGGCGAGCTACCTCCATAACAACTCTAAACACGCTCTCGTCGTGGCTGGCTGCAAGCTCGAAGCCACGAACGGCTTCGGCCATGGTTACCACATGGGTTACCATGGGCCTTACCTTGACCTTGCCAGAGCTTAGCAGGTCCACAGCGGTGCTGTAAGCCCCAGTGCCTGCCCGAGAACCCTCGATGGATATTTCCTTGTAATAGAGCTCCTCAAGGGGCACCCCTGAAGCTTTTTCCTTATACGTGCTGAAGACCACCACTTTCCCTCCAGGTTTGACTATGTTGATGGCTAAGGGTAACGCAGAGGTGTCTCCTGACGCTTCCACAACTACGTCGAACCCTCCTGGGGCTACGGTGCTGAGCCTTTCCTGGAGTTGTTCACTTGACGAGCTGATTGCGAGGTCGCACCCAAGCTGTTCGGCCAGGGAGAGCCTGGATTGCCTTCTGCCTCCAACCAGAGCAACCTTGCCTGCACCTGCGGCCCTAAGCACTTGCGCGACTAGCAGCGCCGAATGTCCAGAACCCACTACGGCGGCTCTCTTGCCAATCATGGTTCCACAGCGGCTTACTGCCCTTACGGCACACGCGACTGCTACCAGAGACTGGGCTTCCAGCAAGTCCACGCCTTGCCCGACGGGGTGCACGATTTCTGCAGGCACAACCACGTACTCCGCCATTGCTCCGTCTCGGGTGCGCCCCAAAGCTATGCGGTTCCTGCAAAACTCGGCGTGCTCCGAAAGGCAAAGGTCACATTTGTGGCAAGGGTAGCTTGCTTCAGCCACCACCGTGTCCCCACATGTCACGTTGCTGACCCCTTCGCCAAGGGCGTCCACCTTACCCGAGAACTCATGACCTGGCACCACAGGGTAAGCCGCTCTGTGCTTTCCCTGCCATACCGTCACGTCTGTTCCACAGTACCCCACGTAGCACACTTTGATACGCACCTCATTTGGGCCTGGTTGAGGCAGCGGCCTGTCTTCCAGTGCCACTTGAAGGGGTGCAGCTATGACCACAGCTTTCAAGACTTCCGCCTCCCGACTCAAAAACTAGCAGATTCTCAGTACTGCCCTGCCTGTGACCCTGCCTGCGTGTAAGTCTTCCAGGGCAAGGTTGGCTTCGTGCAATGGGTATTCCTTGCCAATGACAGGCGTAATAGCCCGCCTGGCTATGAGGTCGAGGGCTTCGACGACACTTTGTTTGGAGCATCCCCTTGATCCCTTCACGCAGATTTGTCGGCGCACGAGTTCCGGCGTGGGAATGATTGCGCTGCTTTGGCTAGAGTAGCCAAGCACGACAATGGTGCCTTCGGCTTTGACGAGCTGCCTTGCGAGCCCAATGGAACTTTCAGACCCTACGGTATCGATCACGGCATGAAACTGCTTGAAATGATTGGTGCCAAGTTCCGTGGTGAGGAAGCATTCACCTATGCCCAATTTGCGCGCTTGCTCTAGCTTGGGTTGGACGGATTCGATTCCGGTAACCCATGCTCCGCTCAGTCTTGCTATTTGAGCTGCGTGGATTCCCAGCCCCCCTAGTCCGACTACAGCTACTCGCTGGCACAGCCCAACTCCGCCTGTGCGCTTCACTGCTTCAAGGCTGGTGGCAATAGCATCTGCTGCAATTGCAGCCTCGGGGAAATCTACCGTATCGGGCACCTGGATTACGTTTGCGGCGGGTACAGCCACAAACTCGGCGTACCCGCCATGGCTGGTAAATCCAATCTGTGAAACCATGTTTTCGCACAGCTGTTGCTTGCCTGTACGGCAATGTTCGCAGGTGCCGCAGCCCACGTAAAAGTAGACCACCACTTTCGTACCCTTCTTCAAACTGGTTACTGCTTGACCCAAGTCTTCGATAGTGCCCGCAATCTCGTGGCCGAGCACATGGGGCAGGCTTGGGAGCCTTTCAGGGGGCAACCAGCCGTTAGCAAGCTTTACGTCGCTGTGACACACGCCGCAGCTGTATACTTTCACGAGCACCTGGTCGCTGCCAAGATGTGGGACTGGCATTTCTTCCAGGCGCAAGGGCTTTCCAAACGAGCGCAATACCATTGCCCTCATAGCTCATACCTTCCCAAGGATGTCCAGGAACTCCTCATCGGTTAGGCAACGTTTTTTCTCCGTCGAGAGCTTTTTCACTTCTTCAACTACTACATCCAGTTTGTGGTCGGGCACAGTCACACCGAGTTCTGCTGCCTTGACCTTAACGGATTCCTTACCGCTCTTCTTGCCTAGCACCACTCGGATTTGCTGGCCCACAAGTCCAGGTTTGTACGGGAATATGGCCAGGGGCATGCTGTACACGGCTTCCATACCCAGTCCTATTTCCCGCATGAAGGCAGATTCGCCTACTATGGGCTTGTTGCGGGCAGGCTTGATTCCGCTTAGCTCTTCAAGCATCTTTGACAACTGCACCAGTTTATCGAGTTTAATGCCAGTGCGATATCCGTAGAGCAGTTCCAAGGCAAGGCAGACTTCATCCAGTGCTGCGTTTCCTGTACGCTCGCCCAGGCCGTTCACGCAAACGTGTACTGACTGGGCTCCTGCTTCGAGACCTGCCAGGGATGTGGCAGTGGCTAAGCCAAGGTCGTTGTGGGTGTGAATCTCCAGGGGCAAATCTGTCCACTGGCGGACCCGCGTGACCAGGTACCTTATCGCAGCGGGCGTGGCGCAGCCTGTGGTGTCTATAATCGCAATGCTGTCTGGGCGCGCATTTGCCACAACGGTGGTTATGAGCTGCCTCAAGAAGTTGATGTCGGCCCTGGTGGTGTCAAAGGGGAAGAAACACACGTTTAGCCCTTTGGACTTGGCATAGGCTACCGCTTCCACGGCTCTGTCAAGGGCCTGCTGTTCGGTCCACTTGAGTTGGTACTTGATTTTAGGCTCTCCGCTGGGGCTTTCAATCACCACGTGCTGCACTCCGCAATCCACAGCCTTATCGATGTCTCCCTTGGTGGCCCTGCAGAAAGCGTATATCTTGGCGGGAAGTTTCAACTCAATTATCTTGCGAATCGCAGAAGCGTCTTCTTGGGAAACTGCTGGCATCCCCGCCTCTATCCTCTGGACGCCTACTTCTGCAAGCATCTCAGCAATAGCGATCTTTTCCTTTTCCCGAAACACCACTCCGGGGCTTTGTTCGCCGTCGCGCAGAGTGGCGTCATGAAACTCGATGCCCCTTGGAAGTTGTGGCAGCACTTCCTTCTCGAAGTTGAAAGGGCTTACCCACCAGTTGTCGGTTTTCCATTCGCCGTTCATGCTTGGCACCTCCTCAGAAGCTTTCAGTCTACGTTGACCGGATGAAGCGGTTTTCCTCTTAGCACGACTTCAACTACGTTTCTTGCGGCCACCATGCTGGTGCGCGCCGCAGATTCGTAAGTGTATGCGCCCATGTGGGGGGTGAGCACCACGTTGGGCATTTTCAAGAGAGGGTTGCCCGGCTCAGGAGGCTCGGTGGACAAAACGTCTAAGCCTGCGGCGGCTATCCATCCCTGTTGCAGGGCCTCGCAGAGGGCTTCCTGATCCACTACTTCCCCCCTTGAGGTGTTGATCAGGATTGCGGTGGGCTTCATCTTTCTGAGCTCCTCTCTGCCTATTAGCCCTCTCGTGTGGGGGGTGAGGGGTACGTGCAAACTCACCACGTCGCTCTGCTTCAAGCACGTGTCCATGTCCACCTGACGGGCGCCCTTGGAAACCAGGGCGGGCGCTAGCTTGCTTTCCTGGATGTCATGGCCAAGCACGTTCATACCAAAGGCCAGTGCAATTTCGGCCAGGGATGACCCTATAGCTCCAGTGCCGATGACCCCCAGGGTCTTGCCCTTGAGCTCGAACCCAAATATGGGGCCCCAATTGCCTGCCCTGACTGCCTTGTCTGCTGACACCACGTTCCTGGCGCAAGCCAGCATCAAGGCAAATGCCAGTTCGGCAACTGCCCTTGCGCTCTCGTGAGGCACGTTGGTCACTGTGATACCTCGCTGCCGTGCGGCTGCAACGTCTATGTTGTCCACTCCAACTCCGTGTTTGGAGATTACTTTGAGTTTGATCGCATGGTTCAGCAGCTTCGTGTCGATACGCTCAAGGCCCACGATTACTGCGTCCACGTCCTGAATGAGCTGTTGGATTTCCTCGGTCTTGGCAGGGTACCGAGACAACCTCACCACCGAGAAGCCATTTTGCTCCAGGTACGTTACGGGCTCCGGATCGTATTTTGCAAAGGTTGGTGTGGTTATCAACACTTTATACATGCGTCATGCACTCCTTGTATCGGTCGTCGTGGGATGGCCTTGCTTACTGCCGAAGTAGTGCCAGAGCATGCCGCCGCCAAGCAGGCCAAAGCCGAGCACGTCAGTTGCAGGCTCGGGTATCATTAAGCAGATTCCTGATGCGAGCAACAACAGGCGAATCCAAGTGTTCACAGGAGCCTGGAACCACCCGGACAATGCCACCGAAAGGGCAAACACCCCAACGAGGGAAGTCACGCATGACCACAGCACCCAGGTCCATTTCCCTACCAGCAACAGCGCTGGACTATAGACGAACATGAAGGGCACCAGGAAGCCCACAATTCCCAGCCTTGCCGCTGTGAGCGCTACCTTTACGGGGTTAGTTTTGGCAATGGCCGCAGCAGGATAAGCCACCAGTGCCACTGGAGGCGTAATTCCGCTTATGCAGGCATAGTAGAACACGAAAAGGTGTGCTTGTAGCGGCGAAATGCCCATCTTTGTGAGCGCTGGTGCCATGACTGCTGCGGAAATCAAATAACACGCGGTCGTGGGCAGACCCATACTCAGGATTACCACGATGAGTGCCACCAACACTAAGGCTAGCAGCAGGGAACCCGACGCCAAACTCACAACGGCCGCCGAAAGCTTCAAGCCCACGCCTGTTAGGGATATCATGGCAACCACTATGCCCGCACACGCGCACGAGGCGATCACCTCGAGGCACCCCTTTGTACCGTTTGCCAGGGCCTCAACGAACTTGTTCCAACTCAGGCGGGTGTCTTTTTTTAGGAAGGATACCAGCACTGCGGTGTAAAGGGAGAACAGGGCCGCCCTAATTGCAGTAGTTTGGACCACCAGCAGCTCGTAGAGGAGGACCAATATCGGGATTAGCAGGTGGCCCCTTTCCCTGATAACCGACCTGGCTAGGGGCAGTTGGGAAGGTGGCAATCCTTTAAGGTTAGTTCTGCCTGCTTCGAAGTCGATCATAAAATAGACTGCTAGGAAGTAAAGGATAGCTGGCAACGCTGCGGATATGGCAATTGTGGAGTAGGGTTTTGAGATCATTTCCGCCATGAGGAAGGCACCAGCACCCATGATGGGAGGCATGATTTGACCTCCCGTAGAAGCCACCGCTTCCACTGCGCCTGCAAAGTGGGGAGCAAACCCGGTGCTCTTCATTAGTGGGATGGTGAAAGTGCCCGTGGCAACCACGTTTGCGATGCCGCTCCCGGAAATGGTGCCAAAAAGCGCACTTGCCAGTACTGCCACTTTCGCTGGACCACCCCTGAACCTACCAGCAATAGAATAAGCCAAGTCAGTGTAAAACTTGCCAGTTCCAGTGGCGCTCAGCATTGCACCGAAGAGTATGAAGAGCAATACATACGTAGATGAAGCGCCCAGGGGGATCCCATATATTCCATCGATGCTGAAGGCCTGGGAGATGATGCGGGCAAGGGGATAGCTCTTAGCCCGCAAGGGCCCTGGGAAAAGCGACGCAAACCTCGAGTACACCATGAGCACTACTGTTAGGATCACCAGAGGCAAACCTACCAGACGACGTACCATTTCCAAAACCAAGAGTATGGCGAGGAGACCGAACACTATGTCCAGGGGAGTAGGAGCAACTCCAGCCCTTAGCACAAAGGCATCTCCTTGGGTGAACACGTAAACGGTGACAGCCAGCCCCACAATGGGCAAGAGCCAATCAATGACTGTTGGGCGGTCTCTCCATCGCTGGCCAGGTGCGTAAACTAAGGGTACTAGCACGAACGCAGCCAGGAGGTGAAGTAGCCGAAGTTCCAGGACTGAGGTTGCCTTCACTCCAAGGGCAATCACGTGGTAGACGCTGGCTGCGGCGGCCAAGTAGTTGACTGCTGTGAAAAGTGGTGGTTTTAGATGTCGTCTCAAGCTCTCAGAAGGTTCTTCCAACGTGTTCTTACGGCTTGCTGGCATGGGCGATCCTCCTTATGACGCTGGTTGGTCTCCGCCATGACGGCGGAGACCAACGTGTTCCAACACTATTTCTTCGGCGGTGGTGGTAGGACCGGAAGCTTGACACCCTTCTCCTTGTAGTACTTTTCCGCGCCCGAGTGGAGAGGCAAGTTCATGTACTGGACGTTTTCCAAAGTGCATTGCTTGAAGCTTGCATGGGCGTTATGGATTATGGACGGATTGTCGAACACTGCCTTCACCGCGTTGTAGATGAAGTCCTCGGGCAAGCTAGGTGAGCAAATTATGAAGTTCCAGCCCTGGAACACCTTGATGTCCTTGGTGAGGCCCTTGTACGTGCCGGCCCGCAGCGTACCAACGCTGTAATATGGATATGCTTCCTGGAACTTGTTAAGGTCTGCCTCGGACATTTCTATGAACCTGAGTTTGTGCTGGGTCTCTAGCTCCTGGATAAAGCCTGCGGGATGGCCTGCCAGGTAGAAAACTGCATCTACCAGACCGTCACGCACCATGCCTCCAGTGTCTTCCCAGCTTGCATTTACGATCTTCTTGGGGTTGATCTTGAAGAACTCCAGGATTTGCCTTCCAGTGACGTCACTTCCCCCGCCAGCGTAACCGAGAGCCACGATCTTGCCGTTGAGGTCGTATATCGACTTTATGGGGGAGTTGTCTTTCACGAACCAGACGCCCTCATAGGAATACGATGGAATCAGGGAAGCCACGTTCTTGTATTCTGTTCCCTTTGCCCAGGAGAGTCCGTAGTACCCGGGGTAGGTCTGAAGCGTGGAGCTTATGCCGAATTCCACCTGGCCGTTGTGTACCAGCTGCATGTTCTGGGAGGAGCCGCCTGGCTCGACGTTCATTTGCAGCCCGTCGAAGGCTTTCATCATTGTCTCTGCGAAGGCGGCGCAGAAGTTCACGAACAAGCTGCCTGCAGGGCCGCTTGCCACCGACATGAGGGACTTGGGTGGCTTGGGCTTAGCAGGCTGCTGTTGGCCTGCTTCCTTCTTCTCTTGGGCCGGTTGCTGCGGAGCAGCCTGTTGGGTGCTGCACCCTACAATGGATACCATCAGAAGCAGCGCCAGCAACACCACCAAAACCTTGTTTGGCCTAAGCATTTTTTAGGGATCCCTCCTTTTGATGCTCACCCAAGGAGCTGTTCGTCATAGGGGAACTTGGTCAAGATCTCGTTTCCGTTTTCGGTGACCAGGATAGTGTCCTCGAGCCTCACACCTCCTCCACCCGGAACGCCGGGCACCAAGATTGCCGGTTCGCAGGAGAAAACCATTCCTGGCTGGAACTCGTACACTTTCTCTCCCGTTGCTGCAAGCTCGCCGATTAGAGGCGCTTCGAAGCCAGAAATTCCAATTCCATGGCCCAGAATCCCCAGGAAACCGTACTCGCCGAAACCGTGCTTCTTTATCACGTCACGCGCAGCCTTGCTCAGCTCCTCGTTGGTATGTCCCGGTTTGAGTAGCTCATGCACGACCATCATTTCCTCATAGACCGCATTGTAGATTCGCTTCTGCATGTCGTTGGGTTTGCCGAAGATCACGGTCCTCGTGAAGTCCGAGAAGTACCCGTTGAAGCAGCCGCCGAGGTCCATGAACACAAGGTCTCCGCGCCTGATCATTTTGTCGGAGGCAAAGCGGTGGAGCGGTGCGGTGTTCTCGCCAGAGGTGACGATAAGGTTGCACTGAGGTACTTCCATGCCGAGGGAGTAGAACACCTTCATCACTTCGCCCAAGATCTCGCATTCCCTGGCACCAGCGCGTATGGACTTGACCGCTGTTTCCATGCCTACCTCTGCGCACTGGGACGAGATCTTCATGAGCTTTATCTCTTCAGGGTTCTTTATTGCCTTTGCTTCCTTAACGCATTCGTCGCCATCCACAATGGTGGCGTTGGGAAGGTGTCTCTTGAGGGCGTACAGCATGTCGATGGTTGCAGCGTCTACGCCTATCCGGCCATTTGCCACGCCCAAGTCCGAGAGTGTCCTAGCGAATTCCTTCACCATGGTATCCGTGACGCCCGGGTCTTCCATGGAAGCGCACGGACGAATGTTTTCTGGCGGCAGCCAATGCATTGTGGCACGGCAGCGGGCCCAGTCGCCGCTGGTAACGTACAGAATGGGATCGCCCTTGAGCGCCATGATTGAAGCATTGCGGGTGATGAACGTAATTGGCCACCACAGGGGACGCATGCCCGTCATGTACCTGATGTTTTCGGCACGGAAGGTGATGAGGGCATCTAGCTCGTGTTTCTTCATCATCTCCCTGAGCCGGTTGACGCGCCCTTCCCTTAGGGTTTTGAAATCGACTCTTGTGTCCGTCCAGTCAACTGCGAAGTACATTGAGATGCCTCCTCTTCCACAAAAGTTGCGTTGGTCAAGCTAAATGGAATTGCGGTTCTTGCCGACAAAGTCCTCTACTTCAATGCTCACCCTAATCTTTTGATCGCTCACCACCTTTGCCAGAAGGTCATAGTCACGCTTGAGCACTGCCTCCAGCATTTGACGGTGTTCTTGGAGGGATTGCTCAGCTGAAAGCGTCATCACATTGAAAATTGCCCTGGCTCTTTCGGACCGGTTCCAAAGTTCTTCAATGAGGCGCAGCAGCTTGCTGTTGTTACATCTACTGTACAGGAGCGAGTGGAATTCCCTATCTGCCTTGGAATAGTCCCAGAATCTGCGCTGGGTCTTGCATTCTTCCATGTGAGCCAGCAGCTCTCGAAGGCGATCGATATCTGCTTCCGTAAGAGCAGGTGCAGACAAGCGGGCTGCAAGTGCCTCGAGCGCACTGCGGATGACCATTGTTTCCTTTAAGTCTTGGATAGAAGGGGAGCTGACCACTGTTCCAACATAAGGGGTGCTCACGACGAGCCCCTCGGATTCCAGTCTCTTCATGGCTTCTCTAACGGGTATTTCGCTGACGTCAAACCTGGAAGCTACCTCTCGAATGACAACTCTTGCACCGGGGGGAAGGGTCCCACTGATGATTTCACTGCGCAATGCCTCGTAAACCTCTTCGGCCTTGGTCTTATGAACCTCGTTTGGTCTCATTTAGCCAACCTGCCCTGCCTCAAGTCTTATCGAATATCCAATTGGGTATCACACATCATATATTCGATTCCCGAACCCAAATTCCTGCAAGTTGGGTTCGTTTGAATTGAGCAGAATTTCAGGTGGTCGGAAAAGAGGATATCATACAATCTGCGTCGTAATGGTTATGCAGGCCAAAATCTTCTGGAGGATGGATGGGGTAAATGAAGAGTTCACACAGGTTTTTGGCTTGGGTGCTGTTCCTGATAATAATGCTTGTTAGCTTATCCGGGTGCAGTGCAGGCGTGCAGCAAGAAAAGACCCTGAAAGTGGGATTGCTTGGGCCGCTAACTGGTACCTTTGCAGCGCTGGGCCTGGACATGCGGGACGGGATGATGCTCTACCTTGAAGAGAGAGGGAACAAGATTGGGGACTATAAGGTAGAGGTTGTAGTGGAGGACGACACGAACGACCCGGCAACCTCACTGACCAAGGCGAGAAAACTTGTGGAAAAAGACAAGGTAGATCTTATTGTCGGACCAATATCGGCGGCGTGTGGTCTTGCCGTGGCAGAATACTGTAATAACAACAAGGTGCCCCTCCTCATGCCAGTTACATCAGCAGAAGACCTAACTCAACGTAAGCGAAGTGAGTACGTCATTAGGACAGGATGGACAAGTGCACAGCCTATGCATCCTTTTGGGGAGTATGCCTTCAAGGAACTCGGATTAAGGAAGATAACCGCGATTGGGCACGATTATGCATTTGGGCACGAGGTGATTGCTGGGTTCCAGCGCACTTTTGAAGAGGCCGGTGGCAAGATCTTGAAGAAAATCTGGGTTCCCAGTGGCACTCCAGATTTCGGCCCGTATCTCGCGCAGGTATCCTCGGACAGCGATGCGGTTGTTGCGTGCTTCTCTGGAAGCGATGCCATACGTTTTGTAAAGCAGTACAAGGAGTTTGGGTTAGGTGGCAAGGTTCAGCTGCTGGGCGTTGGAACCTTGACAGACGAACACGTATTATATTCCATGGGGGATGAGGCTATAGGCATCATTACGGCACTCCACTACAGCCCTACCCTGCCATATCCGGAAACCAAGAAGCTGGTTGACGGATTCTCCAAGAAGACAGGTAGAATTCCGTCATACTACGTTGACGGTTCCTATACTGCCATGACGTTCCTTGAGGCAGGACTCAAGGCTGCTGGAAGTCTCAAGGACGTGCGGGCTTTCAGTAAGCCCCTTCAGAACCTTGTTGTGAATTCGGCAAGGGGTCCGGTTAAGCTTGACCAGTACAACAATCCGATTCAGAACATTTACATACGCAAAGTGGAGAAAGTAAATGGCAAACTGCAAAACACGGTGATCAAGACGTATGAAGGCGTAAGCCAGTTCTGGAAGTACAACCCTGAGGAGTTTCTCAAGAATCCTGTTTACTCACGGGATTATCCGCCTCTGAAGAACTAATGCCGGTAAGCCCAAGATAGAGGTAGGCCTGGTCGAAGGCTCCCGCAGCCATACGGCCAGGCCTTCGATTCTGCAAATCCGAACAATCCTGCGTCAGAACGACCAAGATACGCCCACCCAACTGGAATGAATACGAATGCTGTAGTAAAATCGGATTAGATCGTTCGGATCAAGACTAGCAGAACCTAGCAGAATGGAGGGCATGGCGTTGTTAGAGAAGTTGTTCAAGTTAAGCCAAAACGGTACTGACGTCAAGACTGAGGTCATTGCAGGAGTCACAACGTTCATGACAATGGCCTACATAATCTTCGTCAACCCAAGCATATTGAGCAAGGCCGGAATGGACTTCGGCGCTGTGATGACCGCTACGGTGCTGTCTGCAGCGTTCACCACCTTGCTCAACGGCCTCTTCGCCAACATTCCCTTTGCTCTGGCAAGCGGCATGGGGCTAAACGCTTTCTTTGCCTTCGTGGTCGCAAAGCAGGTTGGCTGGCAAGCTGCGCTTGGCTGCGTGTTCATCGAAGGAATTGCCTTCCTTGTGCTGGCTCTCACAGGAGTGCTCAGTGCAGCTGATGCAGCCGTTCCGGCCAGCCTGAAGCGAGCAGTCTCCGTTGGGATCGGCTTGTTCATCGCGCTGATTGGTATGCGCAGTGCTGGTCTGGTGGTAGGCCATCCGGAAACTCTCATTACCATGGGTGATTTTGCAAAACCAGGTCCTGCACTGTCGTTGATAGGTCTGGTAATAACTGCTGCGCTGATGGCGCTCAGGGTTAGAGGGGCAATCTTGCTCGGTATTTTGATCACCACGGTGATCGGTATCCCAATGGGGGTAACTAAAGTTGCGGGGTCCATAGTTGGGAAACCGGCCTCCTTGGCGCCTGTGTTCATGAAGATGGACATTGCGGGTGCCCTTTCAGCTGGACTTATGACCATTTTTGCCTTCGGCTTCGTGGACATTTTCGACACCATGGGAACTCTGGTGGGCACTGCGGCGAGGGCGGGGCTCCTGGATGAAAAGGGCAGGTATCCGAAGACCAAGCCTGCCATGATAGTTGATGCCATCGGTACCATACTTGGAGCCGTCCTTGGTACAAGCACTGTCACCACGTACGTGGAGAGTTCTGCAGGCATTGCTGAGGGTGGCCGCACTGGGCTCACGTCAGTGGTTGTTGCTCTGTTATTCCTGCTGAGCTTGGTGTTCAGCCCCCTCGCAGGCATGATACCTGCAGAAGCGACTGCGCCTGCTCTGGTGATCGTGGGAGTGCTCATGATGGGTGCCGTGGTGAAGATCAACTTCGAGGACTTCACTGAGGCCTTCCCTGCGTTCATGACCATAGCAGTGATGCCCTTCACTGGAAGCATCGCGTCAGGTATAGCGGCAGGGTTTGTCACATATCCTCTTGTCAAGCTGTTTGCGGGGAGAGCCCGTGAAGTGCACTGGGCGGTATGGGTGTTGGGAGTACTTTCCTTCCTGCACTTCGTGCCGTCGCTTGCCAAGGCGCTTGGGCTGTGAGGTGTAGCCAATGGACAGGCCGGTTGTGGGAATAGTGATGGGGAGCGATTCTGACCTCCCCATCCTTTCAGAAGCGGTCCGTGTTCTGGACATGTTGGGCATAAGGTATGAGCTTACAATTGCTTCTGCCCACCGCACCCCTGAGAAGGTGCTCGAGTACGCCAGGACCGCGCGGGCAAGGGGGCTGAAAGTGATAATTGCGGCTGCAGGGCTCGCGGCACACCTGCCGGGTTTCATTGCAGCAAACACTGTGCTACCGGTGGTGGGGGTCCCAATAGCGGCTGGGCCGCTCAACGGCGTGGACGCGCTGTACTCCATCGTGCAGATGCCTCCTGGCGTTCCAGTGGCTTGTGTGGGCATTTCTGCGGCGCGAAATGCAGCGCTGCTTGCTGCCCAAATCCTTGCAGTTGCCGACGAAACCCTCATGGGTAAACTCGAGACTTTGAGGCGGGCAATGGCGGAAGAGGTGGCTGCCAAGGCCAGACGCCTTGAGCAGTCCAGGTCAACCCAGGAGGGCGGAGGACAATGATCGGTAGGTACACGAGGCCGCCAATGAGGGAACTTTGGAGCGAGGAAAACAAGTACCGAACATGGTTAGAAGTGGAGATCCTTGCAGCGGAGGCCTGGGCTCAGCTAGGGGAGATACCGCCCGAAGCACCTGGGCTAATAAGGCAAAAGGCGAGGGTAGACCCTGCCAGGATTGCCCAGATTGAGGCTGAGGTCAAACACGACGTGATTGCCTTCGTTAGCGCCGTTGCCGAAACGGTTGGGGAATACGGCAAATACGTGCATTACGGCCTTACTTCCTACGACGTGGTGGATACTGCCCTGGCTGTTCTGACCATCCGTGCCACTGATATGGTTCTGGAAGGCGCTCGGGCGCTTGCGGAGTCCTTGAAAGGCGCCGCCAGGAAGTACAAGCTGACCCCAATGATTGGGCGCACCCACGGCGTTCACGCTGAGCCAATTACTCTTGGTCTGAAGTTCGCGGTTTGGTACCAGGAGACCCTGAGGAACATCGATCGCCTTGAGCATGCAAGGGAAAACGTGCGGGTGGGCAAACTCTCCGGGGCTGTTGGAACTTACGCCCACGTACCCCCTTTCGTGGAAGAGTACGTGTGTGAGAAGTTGGGCTTGAAGCCAGCGCCAGCTTCCACCCAGGTAGTTCAGAGGGACCGCCACGCGGAGCTTGTGTGTGCCCTTGCCCAGCTTGCCACTTCCATTGAGAAGTTCGCGACTGAGGTGCGGGCCCTGCAGCGCACCGAAATCGGGGAGTTGGAAGAGCCTTTTGCCAAGGGGCAAAAGGGGAGCTCCGCCATGCCCCACAAGAGGAATCCGGTGGTGTGCGAGCAGCTTTGCGGGCTCGCACGGGTAATGCGGGGCTATGCCCTTGCTGCTATGGAGAATCAGGTGCTTTGGGGGGAAAGGGACATATCCAACTCCTCCGTGGAGAGGATAGTGCTTGTGGACGCCACCACGCTGGCTGACTACATGGTCAGCCGATTTGCTTGGGTGATAGATAACCTGAGGGTACGCCAGGAACGGCTCAGGGAAAACCTTGAATTGACCAAGGGCTTGGTGTTTTCCGAAGACCTGCTGCTTGCGTTGATCAAAAAGGGGCTACAAAGGGAAGAGGCATACTCTTGGGTACAGGGACTAGCGATGGACGCGTGGGAAAAGGGTGGCGACTTTAAGGCCATGGTGTTGCAGGACCTAAGGATCAGGAGTTTGTTGAGCCAGGAGGAAATAGAGGCGTGTTTTGCGCCTGAGAACCATTTCAAATGGGTGGACATGATTTTCAAGAGGTGTGGAATCCAAAAGTGACGGAGGGGTGGGCCGTGGTTAAGGGCGAAAAGCTGTACGAGGGCAAGGCCAAGGTGGTTTACTCCACCGACGATCCAGGCAAGCTGTGGATGCATTTCAAGGATGAGGCTACTGCTTTTGATGGCAAGAAGAAAGGCATAATCCAAAACAAGGGGTACCTGAACGCTCAAATTTCCGCGAAGCTCTTCGGCGTGCTGTCCAGAAGCGGGATCCCAACCCATTTCCTGCACCTGGAGGGGCCACAGGACATGATCGTCAAGAAAGTGGAGATCGTTCCTGTGGAAGTAGTGGTGCGCAACGTTGTGGCAGGCAGCATGGCCAAACGCCTGGGCATGGAAGAAGGGTACAAGCTTCCCAAACCAGTACTGGAGTTCTACTACAAAAGCGACCCACTGGGGGACCCCTGGGTGAACGAGTACCACATAGAGGCGTTTGGCTGGGCAACGGCTGACGAGATCGAGACGATCAAGCACACTGCGCTTGCGGTGAACCAGGTGCTTGCAGAGCACTTCCGCAGGGTGGGGATAATGCTGGTTGATTTCAAGCTCGAGTTCGGTAGGGCAGATGGGCAAGTTATCGTGGCAGACGAGATATCCCCTGACACCTGCCGCCTGTGGGATGCCCGGTCAGGAGAGAAGCTGGACAAGGATAGGTTTAGGCGGGACATGGGCGGAGTGGAGGACGCTTACGAGGAAGTGCTGCGGCGGCTGAGCTAGGCTTGCTGGAATCGTGGGGGTGGTAGCTTGGAGTTTGAAGCCCGCATTGAAATCATGCTGAAGGACACCGTCTCGGACCCCCAGGGCCAGGCGGTGTGTTCCGCATTGAGGAACATGGGGTTTTCTGGTACCCGAGAAGTGAGGGTGGGCAAGCTCATACGGCTGAGGCTCGAAGCTGAAAACGAAGGGATTGCCCACGCCATTGTGGACGAGATGTGCCGGAAACTGCTGGCAAACCCCGTGATCGAAAATTACGGGTTCGAGCTGGGGGTGTGCAAGTGAAATTCGGCGTAGTAGTTTTCCCCGGATCGAACTGCGACTCCGACTGTTATCACGCGCTCAAAGACGTGTTGGGGGTTGACGTTGATTACATTTGGCACAAGTCTGGTGACGTTTCTGGGTACGACTGCATTGTGCTACCTGGTGGCTTTTCCTATGGCGACTACTTGCGCGCTGGGGCCATCGCCAGGTTTTCACCTGTAATGCGGGCGGTGGAGAAGTATGCAAGAGCTGGTGGGCTTGTGCTGGGAATCTGTAACGGCTTCCAAATACTGCTCGAGGCTGGCCTTTTGCCCGGGGCAATGCGACGCAATGACTGTCTGCAGTTCAGGTGCGAGTACGTGGAGATCGTTGTGGAGAACTGCCATACTCCCTTCACCCGTGAGTGTAAAGCTGGACAAGTGCTTCGGATGCCCATTGCCCACGGCGAGGGCAACTACTATGTGGAGCCGGAAACCCTCAGGAAGTTGGAGCGTAATGGCCAAATAGTGCTCAGGTACGGGCAAAACCCAAACGGCTCTGTGAGCAGCGTTGCTGCCGTAGCAAACCAAGAGGGCAACGTGCTCGGAATGATGCCCCATCCCGAGCGATGCTGCGAGAACGTGCTTGGGGGAACTGATGGGCGGCTGATCTTCGAGTCGGTGATCGGCTACCTGGGCTCGGTGAGGTGGTCCTGACGTGGAGCATGAAGCGTGGAGAAGGCTTGGCCTGAAAGAGGGCGAGTACCAGAAGATAGTGGACGAGCTCGGGAGGGAACCCAACTGGACCGAGCTGGGGATGTTTTCCGTTCTCTGGTCTGAACACTGCGCTTACAAGCATTCCAAGCGCACGTTGAAGCAGCTGCCCACTTCGGGCCCGCGAGTGCTGGTGGGGCCAGGGGAGAACGCTGGGGTGATCGACTTCGGGGACGGGCTTGCCCTGGTTATGAAAATTGAAAGCCACAATCACCCGGTGGCTGTGGAGCCATACCAAGGCGCTGCAACTGGGGTTGGCGGCATTGTGCGTGACGTCCTTGCCATGGGAGCCAGACCGGTGGCCCTACTGGATTCCCTGCGCTTTGGTCCTCTAAATGAGGCGCGCAATAAGTTTTTGTTTGGGGGCACGGTAGCTGGGATTGCGGCCTATGGCAACTGCATTGGGGTACCAACCGTTGGTGGAGAAATCTACTTCGAAGAGGCCTATTCCCTGAACCCCCTTTGCAACGTTATGTGTGTGGGCATTGTGCAGAAACACAGGGTGCAGCGGGGCGTTGCCTCTGGGGTGGGCAATTCGGTGATCCTGGTAGGGAATACCACCGGGAGGGACGGCATCCACGGATGCACCTTCGCCTCAGAGGAGTTGGGAGAAGAGACTGAGGCCAAGCGCCCAAACGTTCAGGTGGGGGACCCGTTTACCGAGAAGCTGTTGCTCGAGGCATGCCTGGAACTAATTGAGACAGGAGCGGTAGTTGGCATTCAGGACATGGGTGCGGCAGGCATCACTTCTTCGTGTGCTGAGACTGCTGCCAGGGCTGGCACCGGGATTGAGCTGTACGTGGACAGGGTGCCCCTGCGCGAAGCAGGCATGACCCCATACGAGATCATGCTGTCTGAGTCCCAGGAGCGGATGTTGCTCATCGTTAGGAAGGGCATGGAAGAAGTAGTCTACCGGGTTTGCGAGAAGTGGGGCCTCAATGCAGCCAGGATTGGCGTGGTCACTGGGGACGGCATGCTCAGGGTAAAGCATTTAGGAGAGACCGTAGCTGAAGTACCGGCGAAGCTGCTCGCTGAGGGTGCCCCTTCCTATTGCCCTGAATCGGTTGAGCCTGGCTACCTAAGGGAGACTAGAAGGCTGGAAGCGAGTGAGGTTTACGAGCCTGATGATTTAGGCACGTGTTTGAAAACGCTGCTTTCATCGCCTTCGGTAGCTTCCAAGCGATACGTTTACAGGCAGTACGACCACATGGTGCGCACGGACACTGTCGTGCTCCCGGGCGCGGACGCGGCAGTCCTGAGGGTGAAAGGCACGGGCAAAGGATTTGCGGTTTGTACCGATGGCAACGGCAGGTACTGCTACCTAGACCCCAAGACCGGAGCAATGCTTGCTGTGGCAGAAGCAGCGCGCAACGTGTGCTGCGTTGGTGCAGAGCCTGTAGCCATAACAAATTGCCTCAATTTTGGCAACCCCGAGAAGCCAGAGGTGTTCTGGCAGTTCTCCCAGGTAGTGGAAGGAATGAAACTGGCGTGCCAGGCTCTAGGCACGCCTGTAACAGGTGGGAACGTGAGCTTCTATAACGAAACTAGCGGCAAGCCCATATACCCAACGCCGGTCATCGGGATGCTGGGACTTCTCCAGGAGGTGCAGGCAACCTGTACTGCTGAGTTCAAAGTGGAAGGGGACCTGATCGGGCTGTTGGGCCCTCTTGCGCCAACCAAGGTTGGGGGCTGGCTTGGAGGTTCGGAATACCTGTGCAGGGTACACGGCATGGTAAAAGGTATTCCTGCGGGGATAGATTTGGCCCTGGAGAAGAAAGTGCAGAAAGCGGTAGTGGAAGCAATAAGGAAGGGCTGGATTAACTCCGCCCACGACGTTTCCGACGGCGGGCTTGCCGTGACGATTGCAGAATGTTGTTTTGGCAGCGGTGTGCTGGCTCCCATTGGCGCTCGGGTGGAGCTTCCCTGCGTTGAGCGGCGGGACGAACTGTTGTTTGGGGAGGCCCCGTCCAGGGTGGTGATCTCTTTCGATCCTTCGAGGCTTGGAGACCTACAGGAGTTGGCCCTGAGTCACGGTGTGCCCTTCAGCGTAATTGGACAGGTGGGAGGAAGGGAGCTAACGATTCTTTCTGGCGGCACGAAGTTAGTCGAGGAAGAAGTGTTCAGTCTGCTGGAACTCTGGCAGGAGGCGATTCCATGCCTTATGGGCTGAGGGAAGAGTGCGGCGTGTTTGGGGTGTTCGGCTGCGAGGACGCTGCGGTCGTGACCAAGCACGCACTCTTGGCTTTGCAGCACAGGGGTCAGGAGAGCGCCGGCATAGCTTCATCTGACGGCCATCGCCTTCGCGCACACAAGGGTATGGGGCTTGTGAGCGAGGTGTTCGGCGGTGGGAAGGAGCTACAACTGCCCGGCACGAGCGCCATTGGACACGTGCGCTATTCCACCACAGGGGCCAGCAGCATTTCCAATGCCCAACCTCTGTTGGTAAGGTACTGCGGCGGTGAGCTCGCTGTTGCTCACAACGGCAACCTTGTGAACGCTGCTGCCATTAGGAGGGAGTTGGAAGCCCAGGGCTCCATATTCCAGACCACTATGGATACAGAGGTAATCGCCCACTTGGTGGCAAGGGAAGGCAACGTGGATTTCCTGGAGGCTCTGGGCGTTTGCTTGCGGAAGCTGAGGGGGGCATACGCCCTGGTTTTCCTCCAACCATCCAGGATGTTTGCGGTGCGCGACCCCACGGGCATCAGACCTTTGTCCGTTGGGCGCCTTGGAGCTGGTTGGGTGGTCGCGTCGGAAAGCTGTGCTTTCGACGCCATAGGGGCAGAATTCGTGAGGGACGTGGCGCCTGGGGAAGCCCTTGTATTCGAAGAAGGCCACATGCGCGCTGTGCAGCTTTTGCCTGGAAGTCCCGGGAGGCTTTGCTCCTTTGAATACATTTACTTTGCCAGACCCGACTCTGACCTTGAGGGGATCAACGTCCATTCGGCCAGGAAAAGGATGGGCCGGGCATTGGCGAGGAACTGCCCTGTGGAGGCGGACTTGGTGGTGGGAGTTCCCGATTCCAGCATATCCGCTGCGTCGGGGTTCGCAGAAGAAGCTGGGATCCCCTACGAGATGGGTCTAGTCAAAAACAGGTACATTGGGAGGACTTTCATTCAGCCTGACCAGCGCCTTCGTGAAGCAAGCGTGAGATTGAAGCTCAACCCCCTTCGCCGGGTGATAGAAGGAAAGAGGGTTGTGCTTGTGGACGACTCTATCGTGAGGGGAACCACCATGAAACGCATAGTGGGCCTCCTAAGGGAAGCGGGGGCGCGGGAAGTGCACGTGCGTGTGAGTTCGCCGCCATACAGGTTCCCCTGCTTCTATGGGATTGACACTTCGGCGGAAGGGGAGCTTGTGGCAGCCCGGATGTGCGTGGAGGAAATAAGGCGCTTGGTGGACGCGGATTCGTTATACTACCTTTCGGAAGAAGCCCTTGCCAGCGCAATAGGTAGGCCGGCGGAACGCCTGTGTACCGCGTGTTTTAACGGTTCGTATCCTGTGCCAATTGAAGGCGCTGAGGGGAAGTTTGCCCTAGAGGGCCATGAGGATAGGCGGTGGTGACCATGGAAGGCAAAGCCAAGGGCTCCCATGCCTTAGGAAGTTCCCAAGCGTATGCTCGGGCGGGCGTTGACATAGACGCTGCTGGTAGACTTGCACCAATACTGGAATCCATTGCGCGGGGCACTTACACAAGTGGAGTGCTGTCTGGCGTAGGGGGATTTGCAGGCTTGTTTGAACTGGACAGCAGCGCTGCAACTCGCCCTGTGCTGGCGGCCAGTTGCGATGGGGTTGGAACCAAGCTCAAGGTAGCCCAAATGCTAGGCGTGAACCACACAGTTGGCATTGACTGTGTGGCCATGAACGTGGACGACGTGGTGTGTACAGGGGCCAAGCCCCTTTTCTTCTTGGACTACATTGCGGTGGGTCGTCACAATCCAGAGCTCATCCAGGATGTGGTTGCTGGAGTGGCCGAAGGCTGCCGCCTGGCGGGATGTGCTCTCCTGGGCGGAGAGACGGCTCAAATGCCTGGTTTTTACGACGAAGGTGAATATGAGCTCGCCGGGTTTGCGGTGGGAGTGGTCGACAGGGAAAAGCTTATCGACGGTAGCGCTGTTTCCCCCGGGGATGCCCTGGTGGGTTTGCACTCCTCAGGACTTCATTCCAACGGTTACAGCCTGGTGAGGAAAGTTTTGCTGGAAGATGCCAAGATGCGTCTCGAGGACCATGTGCCAGAGCTGGGCAGGACCCTGGGCGAGGAGCTGCTCGAACCCACTCGCATTTACGCGCCGGCAGTAGTGCAAAGCTTGTGCCAGTTCCAAGTGCATGGAGTGGCACACATCACTGGTGGAGGTCTATACGAGAACTTGCCTCGGGTATTGCCAATGGGATGCCGGGCGCTTGTACGCCGGGGCAGTTGGCCAGAGCCAGCAGTATTCCACCTGATCAAGGAAAAGGGTGGTTTGCCCTGGAGGGAGATGTTCCGCACATTCAACATGGGCATAGGAATGGTGCTCATTGTGGGAGAGGATCAGGCAGAGGAGTGTGCAAGGTGGTTTAGGACCCAAGGCATTGGGGCAAGCCTCGTGGGCGAGGTAGTTGCCTCGACGCCTGGCGAAGTGCCCAGCGTGGAAGTGGAGGGGTTGAATTGAAGGAGCCTCTGCGAATTGGCGTGCTGGCCTCCGGGAGGGGAAGCAACCTTCAGGCGTTGATGGACGCCTGCAGGAGCGGATTCATACCTGGGGAAATAGTGGTGGTGATAAGTGACAGGCCAAGCGCGCTAGCGTTGGAACGCGCGCGTTGTGCCGGGATAGAAGCAGTTGGGATTGATCCCTCCAAAGTGGGCGGGATGGCCGGGTTTGAGAGAGAAGCGGCCAGGATCCTCAAGGATAGGCAGGCTGGCCTGGTATGCCTGGCGGGATTCATGCGGGTGCTCAGTCCGGCTTTCTTGAAGGAATTCCCCAACCGCGTATTGAATATACATCCTTCGTTGCTTCCTTCGTTCCCAGGATTGGAAGCACAGCGCCAGGCACTGGAATACGGGGTGAAAATCACCGGGTGCACAGTGCATTTTGTGGACGAACAGGTGGACCACGGGCCAATTGTGATCCAAGCCGCAGTGCCTGTGCTGGAGGACGACACTGTGGAATCCCTGTCCGAGAGGATCCTGAGGGAAGAACACAGGATTTACCCAGAGGCTGTGCGGCTTTTTGCCACTGGCCGCCTTAACATTGTTGGCAGGCGCGTTCGCGTCTTGCCAGAAGGCGACGAGTAAGGGGGTATCCGCTTGGGGAACATCGCAGTGATAAGCGTCTATGACAAGCAAGGAGTTGTGGAATTTGCAACGGGCCTCACCCAACTGGGTTATGAGATCGTGTCCACTGGGGGCACTGCAAAGGCACTGAGGGAGGGCGGAGTGCAAGTAACAGAAGTCTCCGACCTAACCGGTTTCCCCGAAATACTGGACGGGAGGGTCAAGACCCTTAATCCTGTGATCTTTGCTGGCATCTTGGCCCGGCGTGCAGTTGGCCAACACATGGCTGAGCTTGAGAAACGGGGGATTAAGCCCGTTGACGTTGTAGCCGTGAACTTGTACCCCTTTGAGGACACGGTGAAGAAGCCAGGGGTGACCATGGATGAGGCGGTGGAGAACATCGACATAGGGGGACCGTCCCTGCTTAGGGCTGCGGCCAAGAACCACGAGGACGTGGCAGTGGTGTGCGATCCATCTGACTATTCCTGGGTGCTTGAAGCCCTGCAAAACGGTACCTTGAACGGGGACCGCAGGCGGCAGCTTGCGGCCAAGGCGTTCTACCTCACGGCTTGTTACGACTCGCTGATTGCTTCGTTCATGGCCAAGAAGGCAGGGGTCGACCTGCAGCAGTTCCCCGAAAGGCTGACGCTTCACTTCCAAAAGAAGATGGACCTCAGGTACGGTGAGAACCCCCATCAGAGGGCGGCCTTCTACGTTGAACCCTTCTCCCAAGAGGTGACTATTGCAGGGGCTCGCCAATTGCAGGGGAAGGAGCTGTCCTTCAACAACATCCTCGATGCCGATGCGGCGCTAAACATTGTCAAGGAGTTCGACCAGCCCGCGGCAGTTGTGGTGAAGCACACCAACCCTTGCGGCTGCGCGGTGGGTGAGACCCTTTCCGAGGCGTTCCGGAAGGCATACGAAAGTGATCCTGTGTCCATTTTCGGAGGCATAGTGGCCTTCAACAGGAAACTGGACCCTGAGACAGCCAGGCGTCTGGCTGATATATTCCTTGAAATCGTAATTGCACCTGAGTTCGACGACGAGGCCCTTGAAGTCTTGAGCAAAAAGACCAACCTGCGGGTGCTTGCAACCGGACACTGGCTTGGGCACCCGTCCCAGGGCAGGGACTTGCGCAAAGTGCGCGGCGGCCTGCTCCTGCAGGACGCCGACACTCAGGATGCGGAGCATTGGCGAGTGGTGACAGACAAGGAACCCACGCCTGAGCAACTGGCAGACTTGCGATTTGCGTGGAAAGTGGTGAAGCACGTCAAGTCTAACGCAGTGGTGCTTGCCAAAGGCAGGCAAACCATGGGCATTGGCGCTGGACAAATGAACAGGATAGACGCTGCCAAGATTGCCATTGCCCACGCTGGGGAGGCTGCTGTTGGATGCGTGCTTGCGTCTGACGGTTTCTTCCCCTTCCCAGATGTGGTTGAGGCTGCCACCAACGCTGGCATAGTTGCAATTGTGCAGCCTGGTGGCTCCATTAGGGACAACGAGTCCATTGCGATGGCAAACCAAAAGGGGATTGCAATGCTGTTTACGGGAGTGCGCCACTTCAAGCATTGAGGGGGAGCAACGGGGTGAAGGTACTGATAGTAGGCTCGGGAGGAAGGGAGCACGCCATTGCGTGGGCAGTCTCCAGGAGCAGTAGGGTGGAGCAGATATATGCGGCACCGGGGAATGCTGGGATTGCGGAGATTGCGGAATGTGTGCCTATCCAGGCAAACCAAGTGAGAGCCTTGGCCGAATTCGCCCATGACAAAGGCATAGACTTGACTGTGGTTGGACCGGAGCTGCCACTAGCAATGGGTATTGTAGATGGATTTGCTGCTCGAGGGCTGAAGTGTTTTGGCCCGACGGCGGCAGCTGCAAGGATTGAGAGCAGTAAGATATGGGCAAAACAGTTCATGAAGAGGCACGGAATACCCACCGCAGCGTTTCAGTGGTTTGATTCGATTGAACCAGCTCTCAGTTACGTTCGTGCACAGAAGGGTGGCGTAGTAATTAAAGCGGATGGGCTGGCTGCGGGTAAGGGGGCTGTTGTGGTTGGGGACTCCGGGGAAGCAGAACAGGTACTCAAGGCATTCATGGAGAAGCGAGCCCTAGGGGATGCGGGTGCCAGGGTAGTAATCGAGGAACGGCTGCAAGGCCCAGAGGTTTCGGTTATGGCGCTTTGCGACGGCGAGCGCGTTGTACCCCTCGCACCAGCGCAGGACTACAAACGGGCCTACGATTGCGACCAGGGACCCAACACGGGTGGCATGGGTGCCTACTCTCCTGTGCCCTTGCTGGATACAGTTACAATGGAGCGGATATACTCGCAGATATTAGTTCCCACAGTAAGGGGTCTTAAGTCTGAGGGCATTGAGTACGTTGGGGTACTCTACGCAGGACTGATGCTTACAGACGAAGGGCCCAAGGTACTCGAATTCAACTGCCGCTTCGGTGACCCCGAGACCCAAGTGGTACTTCCTAGACTTGAAAGCGATTTAGTTTCATTGCTGGAAGCTTGTGTCGACCGCAGGTTGGGGAGTGTACCCGTTAAATGGAGTCCCAGCGCTTGTGTGTGCGTGGTCGTAGCGTCACAGGGGTACCCAGGGGAGTACAGTAAGGGTATGCCCATCACAGGTATGGAAGAGGCAAAGAAGACTGAGGGCGTGATGCTGTTCCACGCGGGCACTGCCGTGGAAAACGGTAGAGTGGTGACTGCGGGCGGGCGAGTGATGGGAGTGACTGCTGTGGACACTGACATCGGCAGGGCAAGGGCAAAAGCGTACGAGGCGGTCAGCAAGATCAAGTTCGGGGGGATGTTTTACAGGCGTGACATTGCAGCGAAGCACTGAACTGAAGGGTGTCCGGTATCTTGCGAAGGTGGCGGTAATCGCTTCGTTGTATGCGTTGTTTACCGTGTTGCCCCCCTTCAACAGCCTGAGTTATGGTCCTGTGCAAGTAAGGATATCTGAAGCGCTCACAGTTTTGCCATACCTTACAGGTGCTGCTGTGCCTGGGTTAGTGCTGGGTTGCCTCCTGGGTAATCTTGGAAGCCCATTCCTGGTGTGGGATCTCACGGTAGGTGTTGGTGCTACCGCGCTTGCGGCCTTTCTCACTCGTCGTGTGTCCAAAGTGTGGCTGGCGCCCCTTCCGCCGGTAGTAGTCAATAGTTTGTTGGTCTCGACGTATGTGAGCACCCTTACCCAAACCCCTTACATCCTCACTGCGTGCTATATTGGACTGGGAGAGGTAGTGTCCTGCTACTTAGTTGGCCTGCCGCTGCTCATTTCGATACGCAGAAATAGGAGGCTGGTGGACCTGCTGCGGGAAGGTTAATGGGCTCACGTCACAGATTGTGCTGGAACTCACCATAAAAGGAGCGGATAATTAGGAATAAGGGATGGCCAGAGGACTTGGCTCTGTGCCAAGGGGGGTGGAGTGGGTGAGCCTTCCCCAGACAGACTACAGACTCCTCTTTGAATCCATGTTGACCCATTTGAAGCAAGGAGTGCTCGTGGTAGATGACGGGGCAAATGTAGTGTTTTATAACGAGCCCGTTACAGAGATTGCAGGGATCGAACCAGAAAAGGCAATAGGCAAGAACATTCTTGAAGTGTTTCCTGATTTGACTCCAGAGACGAGCACGTTCTACTACGTGCTGAGAACAGGCAGGCCACTCATCGACCACGTTCAAACATATGTGAATTCCCGCGGTAAACAGGTGACCATAGTCAGTTCCACCATGCCGTTGACAAAGAACGGCAAGGTTGTTGGCGCTTTCGAGCTTTACAGGGATTTCTCCAGCGCGCGGGAACTTTCCGACAAGATCCTTTCACTGCAAAGGGAGCTGTACAAGAAGACTCCATGGGAAAAAGCTTGGCGGGACAACCGGGCGGTGTATACCTTCGAGGACATAGTGTACCAGAGCAGCGTAATGATCGATCTGATTAACAAGGCAAGGAAAGTTGCAGACAGTCCATCGCCGCTATTGGTGTGGGGTGAGACTGGTACAGGTAAGGAGCTGCTGGTCCAGGCCATACACAATGCAAGCAGAAGACGGGACAAGCCTTTCATTGCGCAAAACTGCGCAGCTCTGCCCAAGACGCTACTAGAAGGAATTCTTTTCGGTACCACTGCTGGCAGCTTCACTGGTGCCAAGGACAGACCAGGTCTTTTCGAGCTGGCTGATGGGGGGACGCTTTTTCTGGACGAAATCAATGCGATGGATGTGGAACTCCAGGCGAAGCTGCTGCGCGCAGTTCAAGATGGGGTGATACGCAGGATAGGAGGCCTTAGATGCAGAGTGGTTGATGTAAGGGTTATAGCCTCTGCCAATGAGGATCCGGTAAAGGCGATGAAGAACAGGTCCCTGAGAGAGGATCTTTATTACAGGCTCAGCGTGATCGGTTTAGCGGTACCGCCTCTCAGGGACAGGAAAGAGGACATACCTCTACTAGTTGAGCATTTTATAGGGATGTACAACAAGCAACTGGGCAAGAAGGTGAGGGGCGTTTCTCGTGACGCAATGCAAGTGCTGATTAACTACTACTGGCCGGGAAATGTGCGGCAACTGAAGTCCACCGTAGAAAGCATCATGACTTTCATCGAAGCCGACGTTGAAACTGTAGAGGCGAAGCACCTTCCTGCAAGTATCCTTTGTTGCTCCTCTCAGGAAGAGGAGTACCGCAATTTTAGCCCTGAATTCTCGTCTAACGCTCCTTCTTTGGCCGAGGCAGTGGACACGTTTGAGAGGAATATGATTATGAATGCTCTGCTCAAGGCTAAGGGCAATTGTGCTGAAGCAGCCCGGATTTTGAGGGTCCCACGGCAGACGCTTCATAACAAAATGAAAAAGCACGCCATAACCAAACCACAACTCTGAGCCGGGCTTTCTCTGTCCCAAAAACGGGCTAACGATGTCCGAATAATGGGACAGGCGCTGCCGTTCAGCGGGCCTCCATTCATCGTAAGACCAGCTAAGCATAGGGTTTTGCACTGGGGAGGCAAAACGGCACGGGTATTGCTAGCGCTTAAAAAGCAGGTACAAACGACTGTTGGCAGGGGGGTGGGAACGTCGTTGACCCAATTGTGATCTTTGCTCGGGTATGTGGGCTTCAAGGAGTTGCGAACAAGTTATCCACTTAGGGGGGAAGGGGTTTGCTGCATTTTGTAGCATTGATTGGTTACCTGGTGGGTATGTCCCTCGTCGCGTCTTATTACTCAAAGTTCATCAAGACTGAAGAGGACTTTTTACTGGCAGGTCGCCGCCTGGGTGCTGTGGTTCTAGCAGGTACAATGATGGCTACTTGGATGGGTTCGGGAACTGTGGTCGGTGGTACCAACTCGCTGGGCTATCAATACGGGCCGTGGGTGGCAGTGATCTTCGGAATTGCATCACCCATAGGTATTCTGTTGCTGGTGTTCCTGTCTAAGAGGATCAAAGCCATGCAAGCCCGAAGCGTGCCGGATGTGTTCGAACTTGCGTATGGACCAGCTGCCCGGGCAATCGTTAGCGTCATAGTCATGATTGCTTACCTTGCGATTACCTCTTACCAGTTCACTGGGACTGGATTTGTTCTCAACGCAATACTTGGAATACCTACCAGCGTGGCAACCCTGATCAGCGCTGTGGCGATAACTGCCATGACTGTTACTGGTGGTCTGGTGTCTGTAGCGTACACTGACTTCATCAGCGCCGTACTGATGTTGACTGGGCTGTTGTTGGGAGTACCGGCGGCGATCATCAGAGCGGGTGGGTGGTCGAGCATTGCTGCCAAGCTGCCTCCACAAAACCTCCGACTTGGCGGGATCACGTGGCTCAAGATCCTGGGCTACTTCTTGCCAACTTTCTTGCTGGTAATAGGGGATCAAAACATGTACCAAAGGTTGTTCGCCGCGAAGGATGCCACACATGCGAGGATGGGTTCCATTGGATGGTTCATCGGTGTTGCACTGGTAATGCCTCTGGTGGCGTTTGGAGCTACTGCCTCGCGAGCGTTGCACCCGAACATTCCTGCTGGTCAAGCTCTCATAACGTTGGCCGTCAAGGACATGCCTGCGGTGCTTGGAATGCTCTGTATTATTGCCATATCTGCCTTCATAGTGACCACTGGCGACTCGTTCCTTCTCACTTGCTCCACGAACCTAGGTTGGGACCTCTATTTTCGCTACATAAACCCGAAGGCTTCCGAGCGGCAGCGATTGGTCTTCTACAGGGCTGCAGTGATTGTCCTGGCAGCGATTGCGTACGTGATCGTTCAGTTCTTCCCCACTGTGCTGGCAGTGCAAATGTATGCATACACGATGTACGGCGCCGCAGTAACGCCGCCCCTGTTGGCAGCAGTGATATGGCCTGGCACCACCAAGGCTGCTGGGATCTCTTCCATGCTTGTGGGAGCGGTGACTACCTTAACGTGGGAGATTATGAAGAAGCCCTTTGGCATTGACACGGTGCTCGTGGCAGCCCCCCTGTCCGTTGCGGTGCTAGTGATAGTGAATCTGTTGACGAGGGGAAAGAAGGTTCCTTCTCAGGTGAGCAAGGCGGTTTGATGGGACGAAACGACGTCAATTGGGAGAACCGTGGAAGAGGAGGTATGGGCTGTGGGTGTAAAGGAACGTGTTGACCGCCTCAGAACATTCATGCAGGAGAAGGGCATAGACGCTTGCGTAGTTGTTGATCCGCTCAACCAGTATTACCTAACAGGGTTCTACGCCATTACTTACAGCAGGCCCATAATCACTGTGATCTTGCCAGACAAGGTAGAGCTCATAGTGCCTGCTCTCGAAGAGCTGCATGCTGCGGAAAGTGCAAAGGTGGACTGCCTACGGGTATACTACGAGCACCCTGAGAAAGCCAGTAGCGCAAAGAGCGCCTGGGAACTCCTGCACGACGTGGTTAAGGCTCATAATGTCCATTGCGTCGGCGTGGAAATGGACGTGATCCCCGCCGCTCTGGCCAACCGAATAGCTTCTGCGGTACCCAAGGCGCTGGAGGACTGTGGCCCAGTGATAGCCAAAATGCGATTGGTAAAGGACAGCCAGGAACTGGAGCTGATTAGGAATGCTGCCGTGCTGGCCGACACTGGTGTGTTAACCACCATCAAGAACAGCCTTCCTGGGGTCACTGAACTAGAAATCGACGCGGTTGGAAACGCAGAAATATTGAAAGCCGCCGCCCAGAGATTCCCGGGCTGCAGAGTTGACTTATTTGCCATGTCGCCTTCAGGAGCGGAGCGAACCGTGCTTCCACACGTTTTTTCCATTCCGCGGCGTCTCGTAAAAGGAGACGTGGTCATCCATAGTCGTCAGGTGGCGCTTGACGGTTACCGCGCCGAGTCAGAACGGACATATTTCGTGGGCGAAGCTTCCAGTGAATACGAGCGGCTATTCAAGGTAATGTTGGAGGCACAGACCGCAGGAATCAACGCAATTAGGGCAGGTGTAACATGTAGAGAAGTAGATCAGGCTGCGCGGCGGGTGATACAGGAAGCGGGCTTTGGTGAGCACTTCATACACCGAACAGGTCACGGTCTCGGGTTAGGCTTGCACGAACCTCCATACCTCCGCTTTGACAACGACGAGGTGCTGGTAGAGGGAATGGTGGTGAGCGTCGAACCCGCCTTCTTTGTGCCCGGGAAGGGTGGCTTCAGACACTCTGACACGGTTATCGTAACGGCAACCGGTGCGGAAGTGGTCACGAAAGCCCCAAGGAAGTTCGAAGAGTTAGTGGTCGGATAACTGGTTGGAGCCTTTTTGACGGTTATGCAGCCAGGAGAATCTGCAAACCTGGCTGCATAACTGCTTAATGGTTCTTAACGTAGCGTGACAGCGGGTGGGATGGAGTAAACGCTGCCTGGTTTCTATGCGTTTGCCGGGCATACAGCTACACCGACGATTGGGTGGGGCTTTTCCCGGGAAACGTTTTGGGTTAGGGCGGCTACTGCTCCGAGGATGCCAAATTCCAGGAGGCGAGCAACTGTGTCAGGGTGCATGCTGCCGGCTCAAGGAATCGAGCGCGAGCTGCAGAGAAGGAGGGGCGCCATCAAGCCCATTAATGCCAGGATTGCCAGACTCAGACAGGAAAGCGTGCAGGCAGAAGTAAGGGTCAGTGGGGAAAGGGCCAAACTGGTGACTGAATTCTACACACAGGGGAGTTCTCCGGGTATTTCCGTCCCCGTTCAGCGAGCAATGGCCTTCAAATACCTCATGGAGCGTGTGAGCATACCTGTAGAGGAGGGCCAGCTCATCGTAGGGCTCAGGGGCACCGGCCCTCAGCAGGTGCCCACATACCCCGAGATCTGCGTGCACAGTCTGGAAGATCTTGAGGTGTTGCACTCGCGGGAGAACATGCCTTATAAGGTGGACGAAGAAACAAGACAGCTGTACCAAACCGAGGTCATTCCGTTTTGGAAGGGCAAGGCGATGAGGGACCTGATGTTCCAGAGCTTGCCTCAGCAGTGGCTGGCGGCATACCAAGCAGGTGTGTGGACCGAGTTCATGGAACAGAGAGCTCCAGGCCATACTGCTGGGGGTATCAGGATATTCCAAAAGGGACTCTTGGACATCAAGGATGAAATCAGACAGGTCATGCATTCCCTGGAGCCGCATGACCCGCAGTACTACGACAAGATCGAAGAGCTTAAGGCGATGGACGTTGTGGCCGACGCGCTTCTCATTTACGCCAACAGGTACGCCCTTAAACTGGAGGAAATGGCAAGCACGGAGTCGGACCCAGGCCGGAAAGAGGAGCTCACTCAAATGGCCGAGATTTGCAGGTGGGTTCCGGCCCGGGCGCCTCGCACGTTCTGGGAAGCGCTGCAGCATTACTGGTTCGTGCATGTGGGCGTGGCATATGAGGCCAACCCCTGGGATTCGTTCAATCCGGGACGAATAGACCAGCACTTGTACCCCTTCTACAAGAGGGATGTGGACGAGGGCAGGTTGACCAGAGAACGTGCTAAGGAGCTCCTGCAAGCTTTTTGGATCAAGTTCAACAATCAGCCTGCTGTGCCGAAAGTTGGCGTCACCGTGGAAGAGAGCTTCACGTATAACGACTTTGCCAAGCTTAATGTGGGAGGGCTCAAAGAGGACGGTTCGGACGGAGTCAATGAGCTGTCCTACCTGATTCTGGAAGTGCTGGACGAAATGCGAACCCTCCAACCTAACACTGCAGCGCTCCTGAGCAACAAAAACCCGGATCGTTTCCTCATGAAAGCGCTGCAAGTGGTGGGACCTGGGTTTGGAGAACCACCCATGTTTAACTTCGACGGCGTTGTGGTGAAGATGTTGAGACAAGGAAAGACCCTTGAGGATGCGAGGGCTTCTGGGGTAAGCGGATGCGTTGAGACTGGCGCGTTCGGTAAGGAATGTTACATTCTCACAGGATACCTCAATCTCCCCAAGATACTCGAGATCACTCTGAACAACGGCACTGACCCTCTTACTGGAAAGAGGATCGGGATTGAGACTGGGGATCCCAGGACCTTCTGCAACTTCGAGGATTTGTGGGAGGCTTTCGAAAAACAGCTTGCCTATTTCATCGAAATTAAGATGAAGGGCAATGACATCATTGAGGCTCTCTATGCCAAACAGTTGCCAGTACCGTTCCTCTCTCTGTGGATTGAAGACTGTGTGCGCAAGGGGAAGGACTACAACGCTGGAGGAGCACGTTACAACACCCAGTACATTCAAGCCGTTGGGCTTGGCACCCTCGCGTACAGCCTTGCAGCCATCCGCTACCACGTATTTGAGAGACAGGCCGTATCCATGGAGAGGCTGCTGCAGGCCATGGCTAACAATTTTGAAGGGCAGCACGAACTGCTCAGGCAGGTTATACTGAGCAGGACTCCAAGATATGGAGAGGACGACGACTTCGCAGACTCGATTGCGGTTAGGATCGTTGACAGCCTCGTGCGGATTGTGGAAAGTTTTCCGCCGTCGCCGATCCGGAGAGCCTCCCGAAGAGTTTACTTCCTGCCGACCACCGCGCACGTGTATTTTGGAAAGATGACCGGTGCTACTCCAGATGGGAGGAAGGCAGGTTTCCCGGTATCGGAGGGGGTATCCCCAGTTCAAGGCAGCGACAGGAAGGGGATCGCCCCGGTTTTTAGGTCCGTGGCAAAGTGCGACTGGGATAAGACTGGTGGGGCCTTGCTCAACCAAAGATTGACCCCCGACTTGCTTGAAGGCGAGGAAAACATGAAGAAGTTAGGTCACCTGATTAGAGTGTTCTTCAATATGGGCGGGCACCATGTCCAGTTCAACGTGGTGAGCACCGAGCTTTTAAGGGAAGCGCAGCGCCGCCCCAGGGACTTCCAGGACTTGATGGTGAGGGTAGCCGGGTACAGCGACTATTTCGTCAACTTGCCAAGGGGGTTGCAGGAGGAGATAATCGCAAGGACGGAACAGAAGCAGGTGTGATGGAGGCTCTAAACTAGTGGAGGCAAAAGGTTTGGTGTTTGACATTGAAAGGTACGCCATACACGATGGCCCAGGGATCCGCACCACTGTGTTCATGAAAGGGTGCCCGCTACGGTGCTGGTGGTGCCACAACCCCGAGGGCATTATGAGCTCTACTGACCTTATGATTTTCGAATACAAGTGCGTACGATGCGGTACGTGCATTGGCGCATGTGCTGTAGGTGCCATCTCCTTTTCCGATGGATCCCCACATATTGACAGGAAGCTGTGCAGGAATTGCGCGACTTGCGCTGAAACTTGTCCTAGCGGTGCGCTGGTTAAAGTGGGGAGAGAAGTTGGAGTAGACGAGTTAATGGGCGTTTTGGAGAGGGACATGTTGCTGTACGACGCCTCTGGAGGAGGTGTGACGTTCTCGGGCGGGGAGCCGCTAATGCAGCATGGGTTCTTAGTGGGGGTACTTCGGGAATGTAAAGCTCGGGGTATTCACACTGCTCTGGAAACGTCTGGGTACGCTCCTCCCCAAGCGCTTGCACGGGTGTGCAAGTGGGTGGACTTGTTCCTCTATGACCTCAAACTGTTAGATGATGAAGAACACATGAAATACACTGGAGTTTCTAACAAGGTAATAAAGGATAACCTCAAGATGCTTGTAGCTATGGGCAGGGGTTCGGACGTAATACTGAGGTTCCCAGTAATTCCCGGGATCACGGACACCGACGAAAACGTGAACTCTCTGGTTGACTTTCTGTGGTCTCTTGGTGGGATTAAAGAGGTTGAGCTTCTGCCTTATCACGACGTGACGGAAAAGTACCAGAGGCTAGGTAGGGAATACAGGATGCCGCCCACGGGGCGCCCCTCCAACCAAAGGCTCGAGTCCATAAGGGCGAGGATTCAAATGGTAGCCCCCTGCCATTATTGAGTCGGCCTTGCCTCCGAGGGACGTGGAAGAGGACCTCATTGCGTCAGAAGCTGGCTGGGCAGCCGAGCATGGCGACGCACTGTCCATGGGGCTTTCGCCAATCATGGTCGCTCCTGGTGGAGCCAAACGCCAGGATGGCACTGGAGGTAGCCAGCAGGGGGTTATTCGCTGGAGACGGGCGAAGTGGTGATTTCCGTAATGCTAACAAATTGGCCGAGGACCTAGAAGCGCCCAAGGCTTACTTGAGGGGGAACGTGCTATGCCGGGCTGCCCAGTTGCTCACTTCTCCACGTAAGTAAGGGGCCGGGGGGATGGCATTGTCCTTCGAGAAAGTCGGGCGGTACAGGCTGTATGAGGCGGTGCTTAGATAGTTGACCGAATTCGAGGGCTTTTTGGTGAGTTTCAGGCGGGTGCCAAGCTGTCCTCACAAATGGAGCTAGACGTCTGCTTGGAGTTAGCCAGGGCACACTGAGAGAGGCCTTCCGCCTTTGTGGAAGCACCGGACACAATCGAAGGCTGCTCAGGCAACTGCTTGCTAAGACCTGTGAGAAGAACTGGGAGATCCTCAGTTCGCTGGAACAGGCAGCGCTGCTCCACATTTGGGAGTCGAGGCAATCGATTCAAGTGAAGGCGGGGGAACTTGCAGCTGGCGTGGGCCGCAGAAGAAGACATTGTCGGGCTGAGCAATTGGACTGAAAGACGAAGGATAAATTGAACCTTGGGTTTGACGTGACAGTGCACAGTGTACCGCTTTGCCTAGCAGACACTGGCAAAATTGCCTGGGGTATAGGAGGCTACGGGGCGATTGCCATGAGGGATGAAAAAGCAACGACGTTGGCACTCCGAGGCACCTCGGGAACTTCTGGAAGGTGCTGTACCCCTTGAAGGTGAGGGCGCCAAGGAGTCACATATATACGACTGGACGAGGTGAGCCACCCAAATGAGAATAGTCCGCCATCCAATTCTTGACTTTCCCGAACGCAAGAAGGTGGTTTTCTACTTCGAAGGCCGACCGCTGGAAGGGTTTGAAGGTGAGCCAATTGCAGCGGCGCTCCACGATGCTGGCGTAAGGGTTTTGAGGAACAGCCCTGAAAAGGGACGGCCAAGGGGATTCTTCTGTGCCATTGGCAACTGTTCGTCGTGCCTGATGGAAGTGGACGGCAGGCCCAACGTGAGGGTGTGCGTGGAAAAGTTGAGGGCAGGGATGCATGTGCGCAGACAACGTGGGAAGGGTGACCTCAATGAGAACCCCTGACGTGATGGTGGTTGGAGGCGGGCCGGCGGGGCTTTCGGCAGCACTGGCAGCGGCCGAGTTTGGTGCCAAAGTGCTGGTTGCCGACAGGAACGACCGGCTGGGAGGGCAACTTATCAAGCAAACTCACAAGTTCTTCGGCTCGAAGGACCAGTACGCAGGCACAAGGGGAATCGAGATTGCCCAAATCCTCGCAAACAAGGTGTGTAGCCTTCCTCAGGTGGAAATGATGTTGGAGGCGGAAGTGCTGGGCTATTACTCCGACGGCGTGGTCACTCTGGACCAAAGGGACAAGTGGGTGAAAGTGAAACCTAAAGCGTTGGTAGTGGCCACTGGTGCATCAGAAAAGTTCCTGGCATTCCCCAACAACGACCTCCCTGGCATATACGGCGCTGGTGCAGTGCAGACCCTCATGAACGTGTATGGGGTACTGCCTGGAAAGAGAGTGCTCATGGTTGGAGCGGGGAACATAGGGCTGATCGTGAGCTACCAGCTGAGGCAAGCAGGGGTTGAGGTGGCCGCAATCGTTGAGGCAATGCCCGAAATAGGGGGCTACGCTGTGCATGCATCTAAGGTACGCCGTATGGGCATTCCAATTCTGTGTTCTCACGGGGTAAAGGAGGCCCACGGCAAGGAGGTACTGGAGGGCGTCACTGTGTGGAGACTGGATGAGAATTGGCAGGGGATACCTGGAACCGAGATTGACTTCGAAGTTGACGTGTTGTGCCTTGCTGTGGGCCTTTCTCCCAGCGTGGAGCTTCTGTGGCAAGCAGGGTGCCGCATGGCGTACGTCCCGGAGCTTGGAGGGCACTTGCCCTGGTTCGATGAAGACCAGCAAACTTCGGTGAGGGGTATCTTCGTTGCAGGTGACGCAGGTGGAGTCGAGGAAGCTTCGAGTGCCATTATGACTGGCAGGCTTGCTGGGTTGTCCGCTGCAGGCTACCTTGGGTGTGGGGATGAAGCGGCCCTGGAGGCTGAAAGGCAGCAGGTAAAGAGAGAGTTGGTTCTTTTGAGAGCAGGGCCTACTGGAGAAAAGATACGTCGCGGGTTAGCTAAGCTCAGGGCTGGGGGCGTGGTGCCATGTTGAGGAAGACTGGCGTGCCCAGTGAGGAGGAGCTTGCCAAGGTTATTCCTCCCGGGGAGAGGTTGGAGAGAGGGGCCGTAGCAATCATCGAGTGCTTCGAGAGGATTCCGTGTAATCCATGTCATGATGCGTGCGCGAGGGGGGCCATCAAGCCCTTCAAGGATATCAACGACCTTCCGGAATTGGACTTGGACAAGTGTAACGGTTGTGGGCTGTGCGTGGCAGCCTGTCCGGGCCTTGCCATATTCGTGGTCGACATGAGCTTTTCCCCAGACGAAGCGCTCGTAAAGTTGCCCTACGAGTTCCTTCCCTTGCCTGAACAAGGCCAAATGGTTTCTGTGCTGGACAGAGAGGGCAATTCCCTGGGCCAGGGCAGGGTAGTAAGGGTTCAAAGGGGCAAACTGCGCACGGCAACCCCGGTGGTATGGGTTGCTGTTCCCAAGTCAATTGCGCTCGACGTTAGGCATATCGTCGTGCCTGAATTGTAGGTTGTGCCCTTTGGAAGAACCACATGAGTATGGGCATTTCGGGACGGAGCAAGGGGTGAGCCCAAATGGAAGAGTCCACATTTCTATGTAGATGCGAGGACGTAACGTTGAAAGAGGTACGGGAATTGATCAAGGAAGGCTACACTTCCGTCGAAGAGATAAGGAGACTGCTCAGGGTAGGCATGGGCCCCTGCCAGGGAAGGACCTGTCGCCACTTGCTCTTGCAGGAAATCTCTAAGGCCACAGGAAAGCCCATTTGTGAGATTGACCTGGGCAGGTTCAGGCCTCCAGCTCGACCAGTAAAGCTTGGTGTGGTTGCTGATGGCGCCGAAGGGGGCGACGACGGTGAGTGAATCGGCAGACGTGGTGATCATTGGAGGCGGCATAAACGGAGTATCTGCGGCTTATCACCTGGCTAAGAAGGGCTTCAAGAAAGTGGTGCTGCTGGAAAAGGAATACCTGGCCTCGGGTTCCACTGGAAGGTGTGGGGCCGGAGTCAGGGCCCAATGGGGTACCGAAATGAACATAAAGCTTGCCAGGGCAGCAATCGAGAAGTACGAGAAGGCAGACGAGGAATTGGACTACAAACCGGGCATCGAGTTCAAGCAAAAGGGCTACTTGCTTGTGGCGTACACCGAAAAGCAGGTGGAACAGTTCAGGAAGAACATTGCCCTTCAGAACTCACTTGGCGTGCCGTCCAGGTTCGTGAGTCCAGACGAGGCCAAGCGAATTGTGCCATTCCTCAACACCGAGTCCCTTATGGGCGCTGCCTTTTGTCCCAAGGATGGGCACATCAACCCATTCCGCGCAACTGATGCTTACGCTAGGGCAGCCAAGCGCTTGGGCGCCGAGATCAGGTTGCACACTGAGGTGACTGGCATAAAGGTGCTCCGTGGCAGGGTACAAGGGGTCCAAACCACCTTCGGTGAAATTCACTGTCCCGTGGTGGTCAACGTTGCTGGCCCGTGGTCTCGGGAAGTGGCCGCCATGGCGGGCACGGAAATCCCCACATACTCCCAACGGCACCAGATCCTTGTCACCGAACCGGTCAACCCCGGGGTACAGGGACCGATGGTTATGTCCTTTCACCACAACTTGTACTGTCAGCAAACGCCCCACGGCAGCTTCATCATGGGCTTGGGCGATCCTCACGAGCCCATAGGGCACGATACTGGACATAGCTGGCAGTTCTTGGAGAAGATGGCCAAGAGGATTTGTTGGATGCTCCCGATCCTGAGGGAGGTGAGGGTTGTAAGGCAGTGGTCTGGGCTTTACAACATGAGCCCTGACTGTCACCCTATTATTGGCGAGGCTCCAGAGGTGAAGGGGTTTTACATGGCGGTGGGGTTCAGCGGCCACGGGTTCATGTTAGCGCCAATTGTGGGCCAGATACTGTCGGAGCTGATTGCAGGGGAGAAGCCGGTCATACCCGTTGAAAAACTGGGGTTAGATAGGTTTGCCGCCGGTGAACTCAACGTTGAGCCGTCGGTGGTTTGAAAACGTTCGCTCATATCCTATGGGAGGTGGGTAGGTTGAAGCTTGAAGTGAAACCCGAACTGTGTTCGGGGTGCAGGGTGTGCGAAGTGGTTTGTGCGCTCAAGAACATGAACGAATGCAACCCCAAAAAATCCACGTTGCGCGCAGTTGGGCATTTCCCTGCACCTGGGAGGTACGAGGTGAAGGTTTGCACCCAATGCGGGGTTTGCGCGGAAGCGTGCCCTGTGGGCGCCATACACAACGAGGACGGGGTTTACAGGATACACGAGGACGAATGCATAGCGTGCATGCAGTGCGTGAGCGCGTGTCCCACCGGCGTCATGTTCACTCACCCAGAGGTGAGGACGCCGTTCAAGTGCGTTGCGTGTGGCGAATGTATCCGTTACTGTCCCACGGGAGCCCTTTTTGACGGGATTGGACAGGTGAAAGGGGGAGCGGCCAAGTGATCTACGGATACGCTGGGAGAGTGTTGCGGGTTGATTTGAGCTCGGGCAAAGTGAGCATTGACCCTCTGGACGAAAACATGGCAAGGGAGTGGCTGGGAGGACGGGGATTCGTTGCCAAGACAGTCTGGGATGAAATACCTGTTGGCACCGAGCCGTTTTCCCCTCAAAACAAGCTCATCATGGCCGCCGGGCCTTTGACCGGTGTGTTGCTCCCATCCAGCGGCAAGTTACATTCTGGCTGCCTGTCCCCGGCCAACGGCGGCTATGCAGATAGCAACATGGGTGGCCATTTCGCTGCCGAGCTCAAGTACGCTGGCTATGACATGATCGTTGTGGAGGGCAAGGCAGAGCTGCCCTCAATGATTGTGATCGACGACGATAAGGTGGAAATCAGGGGGGCGGGTCACCTGTGGGGGATGGGATGCATAAGCGCGGAAGCCCAGCTCAAGAAGGAACTTGGCGATGATTTCCAGATTGCTGTGGTAGGTCCCGCAGCCGAGCGACTGGTGAGGTTTGCGTGCATTTCCCACGATTTCGGGAGGCAGTCGGGCAGAGCTGGCGTTGGCGCCGTGATGGGTTCTAAGAACCTAAAGGCAGTGGCGGTGCGCGGCTCCAAAGCCATTCCACTGAAGGACCCTGCGCTTGCCCTTAGGAAGGGCGAGGAGCTGTATGACGCTGCTTTCTCAAAGCCTGGGTTTAAGGAATGGACGCCTTACGGCACCGCCGGAGTCACCGACTGGGTTAACGAAGTTGGCGCCTTCCCCACAAGGAACTTCAAGAGCGGGTACTTTGCCCAGCACAAGCAAATCAATGGTCAGTCTTTGCGCGAAAGGATTCACGTCACGGACAAGGGGTGCTTCTGCTGCCCGATCCCATGCGGTAAGTATTCCAGCGGTACCCTTGGGGGCAAACGGTTCTACGTGGAGGGTCCCGAGTACGAGACCATCGCCATGATAGGCGGGGACTTAATGCTTGGCACAATCGAAGAGGTGGCTTATGCCAACTCGGTATGTGACGAACTAGGGTTGGACTCCATTTCTGCAGGGTCTGTAGCAGCTTTCGCCATAGAATGTTACGAAAACGGAATAATCACAAAGGAAGACGTGGGTCGACACATTCAGTTCGGTGATGTGAACAGTGCAACTTACTTGCTTGAGCAAATGGCGTACAGGCGGGGAATTGGAGACGTCTTGGCCGAGGGTGTGAAGCGCGCTGCGGAGAAGTTCGGTAAGGGAGCAGAGAGGTTTGCAATCCACGTCAAGGGATTGGAAGTGACTGGGTACGAACCTCGAAATGCGGCAGCCATGTTGCTCTCTTACATGACTGCGGATATTGGGGCTCACCACAACAGGTCTTGGGCAATCACCTACGACATTGCCAAGGGCCGGCACAACATCGAAGGCAAAGCGGAGTGGGTCATACACCTTCAACACACGCGGCCCCTCTTCGACACTCTGGGCATATGTAGGTTGCCGTGGGTTGAGATTGGGTTTGAGACCAAATGGTATGAGGAAATCTTCCCGGTGATAACGGGAATGGAGTGCACCTGGAATGACCTGTTAAGGATTTCGGAGAAAATCTGGAACCTTACCCGGTGCATAAACATCAGGCATATACCTGGCTTTGGCAGGAAAGACGACATGCCGCCTGCTAGGTTCGTGGAAGAGCCCATAGCGGATGGGCCCACTGCTGGCCAGCACCTCACAATGGAAGATGCCCAGAAACTGCTTGACGACTACTACAAGCTGCGCGGGTGGGATTCCAACGGCCACCCCACTCCGGAGAAGCTCAAGGAGCTAGGGCTTGATTTCGTGAAGTTCTGAGGACTGGTGGTTTGCCCCTGGCCGTACTGTGCCAACCGCGCGCAGGCCAGGGGGTTTTGCTTTGCGCGAAGTGGGGAATGCTGAGGGCGTGGAAGTGTTGCCCATCAAGTGCTAGAGTTGTACGTGGAAAGAAGCACACAGAGGGGGCGATTAGCATGAGAGAGGGGGGCGTGGTGCGGGAGGTCAGGGACGGAGTGGCAGTGGTGGCTCTAAAGCGCACCGAGCAGTGTGGCCACTGCGGGCGGTGTGGGGCATTCACTGCGTCCGGGCCCGAAGAGATCCTCGTGGAAGCAGTGAACCGGGTGCAAGCTAATGTCGGGGATGCGGTGCAGCTTGAAATGCCGGCAGGCACTGTTTACCGGGCCGCGTTCATGCTGTATGGCTTGCCCCTGATTTTTGGCGTGTGTGGGTATATGTTTGGCAAGCTTGTTGCTGGCACTGATGGTGGGGGGCTATTGGGTGCCCTTGCCTTGATGGTGCTTTCGTACTTGGTCATCAGGTACTGGGACAGGAGGGTGGCTGGTACTGGGGAGCTAATGCCTGTGGTAGTGAACGTCATTGGGAGGGGGGAAGTAGGGGATGAGAGTGAAGTTCAGGGTTCCGGATATGAGCTGTGAACATTGCAGAATGGCTATTTCCCGGGAAATCTCACGCGTAGCTGGGGTGCTGGGTTTCCAGGTGGACTTGAAGGCCAAGACCATAGAGGTAGACCTGGACGCGTCTGCAGCCTCGCCTGAGGACGTTAAGGGCGCAATCAGGCGCGCTGGCTACACTGTATCTGAGCTAGATTGAGCAGGGCGATCTAGCAGACCAGGGGAGGGCATATAGCCCTCTTCCTTTAGCTTCTCACGGAACTCCTCTACACAGTCAGGGTCAAGCACTATGTCGCACGGCGACAGCATTCCCAGCACGTAGGGCGCAAGGCGCGGGGAATTGGCAATTTGGGCTGCTGTAGTGGGCGTTTGACAGTGAAGTAACAATGGCCTCATGAAATACAAAGAACCGTATTCCGAGGCCCAACGTGATACGGTGAACTCGACGTTCTGGGGCAGCGGCGCTTTGCAGTGGTTCCTAAGGAGCTTCAGGAAATCTTGTAGGCGCTTGCCACAAGCCAAGGCCTGATAGATGGACTCCCTTGTGAGGGAAAACGTGAGACACACGTCGAACTTGACGAGCTCACAGAAGGCGGATATTTCCCACAACAAGTTTGGCGGAGCGTCACAAGGTGCAAGCACTTGGAAATTGGGTTGGACGTAACACCATGGTTGGAAAGGTACGTCCTTGGGGGAAGGCCCATTGAAGAAGACCCAAGCACCAAATTGGGACAAGCGGCAGCATAGGCCCTCAAAGGTGGCCAGCTTCTGTACCGCTCCGATGCATGCCAGCACTTCCAGTTGTTTGTCCAGCCTGGCCTTGAGGCTTTGCCACGAACTACCGGGTCCCAGCGTGCTCACTTCGTCCACCAGCCTGTCCACCCTCACGAAGCGGTCTCCTGCGTGGTACAGCAGCCCTAGCGCAGTCTCCAGGTCGGGGTCCGGTTCCACCAGCGATTCAAGGGAGTACTCCATCAGACTGCGTACTTTCTCAAGGGGCGTAAGTTGGAGCCATTCAAACCACTTGGCGGACGGTTGCACGCAATTGGCCTCAGTCTCCTCCTTGAGGAAACCCAGGTCTCGTGCCAGCTGCAACAGGAACTCCAGCCGCGCAGTGGAGTGTTCTTGCTCTGGGAAAAGGCCGAGCTTTTGAACGATTTGTTTGAGCTGCGTCTTCCGCACCGAGCCCCCGCTTGTGAGTCGGGCCGGGCGCTTGTGCAAGAGGGACATCATGAGGTGGAGCTGTCCCATGAACTCGTAGGCTTCCATGGGCAGCGAGGTGTCCTGGTGACGCTCGGATTCGGGCACTGTTGCATTCATCCTGGCCAGCATCTCGGGATAGAGAAGGCGCACCACTTGGGGAAGGAGCTCCTCCGGAACCTGGTAAACGTGCCGGTAGTTGAGCCTCGTGATACGCACCAGCTGACTGGCCAGGAGACCTTCCACGATCCTTCCCGCGTTCCTTCGCCATTTCTTGGAGATTTCGTTGAGCTTTTGGTGACAGCGTTCCACCGCAATGCCCCGGCCACGCCTTGAAAAGGCAATAATCCTCAGGGCAAGCAGTTCATCCGGGCTGAGACCTGCAATTTGAGACGCAAGGGTTTGACGTTCTTGCTTGAGTTCCATATTTGTTTTGATATTCGTCGCGCTTTGTGACATTCCTCCACCCAGTTGGTCAAAAGCAGGATTCTGGCAGTTTAAGTCAAATAACATCTATTCGGTGCGGTGACAGTTCATGAATGTCAGAGAAGTGCTTGAGTTTCTAGACACAGGCGTGCTGGTAGTAGCGCGAACCCAGCTGGGGTACAAAGTCATGTTTGCTAACACTGCAGCCAAACATCTGCTGGCCAGGGTGGGCAAGGGGCTTGGTGCGCTTGTAGACGAAAGCATTCTTTTCGCCAAGGAAGGACTCTGGCCTGTGGCTTTGAGCTTCCTGACGGGTGAAAAGCAGTGCGCCTCAGGCCTTGAGCTTAGGGGCAAGACCTCGGTGAAAGTGAACGTGAAGTGCATGCCTTGCACTGCCCACCGGGAGGGAAACGGGAGAGTCCAAGCGGTTGTAGCCTTGCTCGAGGAGGTGTGTGGCGAGACCGGCAGGCGAGAGTGCAAGGTGCGCCGCACGAGCTTGGAGATTGCTGCCACCGCCATCCATGAGATCCGCAACCCTCTCACCTCGGTGAAGGGCTTCCTGCAACTATTGCGCGAGGACAGGCTGTCGGTTTTGGATGAAGACATCGATACTGCACTGTCCGAGGTGGAGAGGATTGAATGCGTGTTGAGCGACGTGCTTATCCTGAGCTCTCCAGGCAATCCAATGAGCAAATCGGTGGACCTCAACCAGTTCCTGGAGTCATACTTTGCAAGGAGCCCAGTTTACGCTAGGATGGAAGGGCGCAAGCTGGTCCGTCGCTACGATGCCCGTGCCCTCCCTGTGCGAATAGACACAAGGCAAATGAGGCATGTGCTGGACAACCTGCTCAAGAATGCCTGTGAGGCAATCGAAGAGGGCGATGGCTGTATCTTCGTGGAAACGGCGCTTGACAGCGAGATGATGGCGCGAGTTACCATAAGAGACACGGGATGCGGAATTGCCCCACAGGCCATGCGATCGGCCTTTCAGCCTTTCTTCACCACTAAGGAAAACGGCACAGGCCTGGGGCTATCGGTTGTGCTCAAGATCCTTGTTGCACACCGGGGTTTCGTGGAAGTGGAATCCGAGCCCGGAAAGGGCGCGGCATTTCACGTTTTCTTACCGCTTGCCCAATCGTCGCAGTGTGGAGGGAGCCAGGCATAACGAACTGCACCGTTGACCTTCTATCTGACCTCAACGAACCCCAGCGCCAAGCAGTGACCCACATGGGTTCACCCTTGTTGGTCCTGGCGGGCGCAGGAAGTGGCAAGACCAGGGTGCTCACCAGACGTGTGGCTTACCTGGTGGCCAACGGAGTCAGACCTGACAACATCTTGGCCATTACGTTCACGAACAAAGCCGCGGCCGAAATGAAGGATAGGATTTCCCAGCTGCTTGAAATGGATGTAAGCAACCTTTGGGTTGGCACTTTTCACTCTATTTGCGCCCGGATACTGAGGGTGGAGGCCCAACACCTCGGTATAGATCCCAAGTTCACGATTTTCGACGAATCTGACCAGCTCAGCGTGGTCAAGAAATGCGTAACCGAGTGCGGGCTTGATCCCCAAATGTACTCACCGGAGTTCGTGCTGAATTCCATAAACAGGGCAAAGGACGAGCTCATGGACCCCGAATCCATGGCTGCCTCTGCCAGGAGCTACAGGGACAAGAACGTAGCCATGGCCTATGGGATGTACCAGCAAAAACTGCGAAACAACAACGCCCTTGACTTTGGGGACCTGATTTACTGCTGTGTGACACTGTTCAGTAAAAACCCGGCAGTGCTTAGGAAATACCAGGACAAGTTCAAACACATCCTTGTGGATGAGTACCAGGATACAAACCACGCCCAATACGTGCTGGTAAACATGCTGGCTTCAGCTCACAGGCAGCTCATGGTAGTAGGTGACGATGACCAGTCAATTTACAGGTTCAGGGGAGCTGATCCCAGAAACATACTAGATTTTGAAAGGGACTATCCTGATGCCAAGGTGATCCGTCTGGAGCAAAACTACCGCTCCACCAGGAACATCCTGGCTGCAGCTTCTGGCGTGATAGAGCACAACACTGCCAGGAAGGGCAAGAGGCTTTGGACCCAAAACGCCAAGGGAGGCAGAATTGCGGTATATCAGGCGAAGAACGCCTTAGACGAAGCTAAGTTTGTGGCCAGGGAGATAGTGTATCAGGCAGAGGCTCAGGGGCTTAACTTCAAGGATTTTGCCGTGCTATACAGGACTCATGCCCAGTCAAGGCCCTTCGAGCAAGCGTTCATGGAGACGGGAGTGGCCTACCAGATCATAGGCGGGCTGAGGTTCTATGAGCGCAAGGAAATCAAGGACCTGCTGGCGTTCTTGCGGGTGCTGTACAATCCTGCAGACCTGCTCAGTGGTTTCAGGGCACTCACTTGCCAGAAGAGGGGTGTGGGGGAGGCCACCGTGGAGAAACTGCAAAGGTTTGCAGAAGAAAACAACCTCACGTTCCTTGAGCTTTTGGAGCAGAGGGATAAGATCCCGGGATTGGGCAAGGCCCATGCTAACAGGCTGCAGGCGTTCTACAACCAGCTCAATTGGATTTTCCGACGCATGGGCGAAGGCGCTAGGGCTGCACTTGAGGCAGTGCTGGATGCCACAGGTTACCTCACAGAACTGGAGGCAAGCAATGACTTGCAGGCACAAGCGAGAGTGGAGAACGTGAATGAGTTGCTCTCGGTTGCTGCCGAAATGGACCGTGGGGGTGACGGGGTCAAGAACTTGCTGGAAAATGCGTCGCTGCTCACGGGGATAGACTATTTCCAGTCGGACAAGGACGCGGTTGCTATGATGACCCTTCACAGCGCGAAGGGCCTGGAGTTTCCCGTAGTGTTCTTGGTTGGGATGGAGGAAGGGTTGTTCCCCCATGCCCGGTCGTTGGGGCACGAGGACGATATCGAAGAGGAGCGCCGCCTTTGTTACGTGGGCATGACCAGGGCCATGAGGAGCCTTTACCTAACTTACGCTTCAGAACGCTTGGGCAATCATGGGGTACCCAGGCCGTGCGTTCCGTCGCGCTTTTTAGATGAGATTCCCAGCAACACCCTGGTATACCTGTAAGAGAAAAGGGGGCAATTAGCGTGATTTCCCTGGATCAGGCTAGGGCCCGGGTTGAACAACTCAGGAAGGAAATAGCCTACCACGACTACAGGTATTACGTGCTGGATTCTCCCGTCATTTCCGATGTCGAGTACGACTCACTGATGAGGGAGCTCCTCGAGCTTGAGGCGCTTTACCCTGAACTGGTCACGCCAGACTCGCCGTCCCAAAGGGTTGGAGGCAAACCCCTCGAGGCGTTTGGCAGCGTCCTTCACTCCAAGCCCATGCTTAGCCTGTCCAACGCGTTTTCCCGGGAAGAGATTGAGGCTTTCCATAGGCGTATAATGTCGGTGTTGGGCGAGCCAGTATCCTACGTGGTGGAGCCCAAGATTGACGGCCTTTCGGTAGCGGTAAGGTACGTGGATGGGCTGCTCAGCGTTGGGGCTACACGGGGTGACGGAGAGGTTGGAGAGGATGTCACCCAAAACCTGAAAACTGTGAGGAGCATACCCCTTAGGCTGCACGGGGCTGGGGCTACACCAGCGCGTCTTGAGGTGAGGGGCGAAGTGTACATGCCCCGCAGGGCCTTTGAGGAGCTCAACAGGGAGAGGGCTGCTGCGGGGGAAAGCCTGTTTGCCAACCCGCGCAACGCTGCTGCAGGTTCCTTGAGGCAGCTTGACCCAAGGATAACTGCCTCAAGGAAATTGGACAGCTTCGTTTATGAAGTGAGGGACATTGAAGGAGTCACGGCACCGGCAACTCAAAGCGAGGCGCTGGAGTTACTCAAGGCGTTTGGGTTCAAAGTACCACCTTACGTAGTGGTCCAAACGGTTGAAGAGATCTGGGACTACCTCAACTCCTGGGCAAAGCGCAGGGATGAGCTGGAGTACGACATAGACGGTATGGTCATTAAGCTCAATGACTTAGCAGCCCAGCAGGCGCTGGGCGCTACAGCTAAGAGTCCCAGATGGGCAGTAGCTTTCAAGTTTGAGCCGGAGCAGGCGATTACCAAAGTGAAGGACATCGTGGTACAGGTGGGGAGGACTGGCGTGCTGACACCCACTGCCATACTGGAGCCAGTCAGGGTGAGCGGTTCCACTGTTAGCAGGGCTACTCTGCACAACGAGGACATCATAAGGGAAAAGGACGTGCGCATTGGGGACACTGTGGTTATTCAGAAGGCTGGGGAAGTAATTCCCGAAGTGGTGAGGGTGGTGAAGGAAGCGCGTACGGGTAGCGAGGTACCCTTCTCAATGCCTTCCCGCTGCCCTGCCTGCGGTAGCCAGGTAGTCCGGCTTCCAGGCGAAGCTGCCTCCCGCTGTGTGGGAATGTCATGCCCGGCGCAAATCAGGGAGCTCCTCATTCACTTTGCCTCAAGGGATGCCATGAACATTGAGGGATTGGGACCTGCAATTGTTGACCAGCTTCTTGGGTCCAACCTGGTTAGGGACCCTGGAGACCTTTACAGCCTCACTCAAGACAAACTCGAGGGACTTGAGCGCATGGGCAAGAAGAGCGCCGCCAAGCTAGTTGCTGCAATCCAAAAGTCCAAGTCTAACCCTCTGCGCAAGCTGTTATTTGCCCTGGGAATCAGGCACGTGGGGCAAAAGGTGGCCGCCAGCTTGGCTGAGCACTTCGAGGACATAGATGCCCTAGCCAAGGCCAGCCTTGAAGAGCTGATGCAAGTGGAGGACGTCGGCCCCGTGATTGCCCAGAGTGTTGTGAAGTTCTTCCGGGACCAGAACAACCTTGCGGTGATCCAGAAGCTGAAGGAAGCGGGAGTGCGCACCTCTGAGGAAAAGCTGGCACAGCCAGCCAGCAGCCCGTTTTACGGAAAACGGGTGGTGTTCACCGGGGCTCTCTCCTCCATGACAAGGGCTCAGGCGGAGGAAATCGTTCAATCCATGGGCGGCCATGTGTCTTCCTCTGTGAGTTCCAAGACTGATATGGTAATAGCAGGCCAGGATCCTGGCTCCAAATACACCAAGGCCCTGGAGTTGGGCGTTCCGGTGCTCACCGAGCAAGAGTTCCTTGAAATGATCAAGTCGAGGTGACCAAAATGGCAGAGATTCTGTCCCTTGAACAGGTGAGGCACGTGGCCAGGCTTGCACGGCTACGGTTTGCGCCAGAAGAGGAAGAGGTATTCAGACAGCAGCTGTGCAGGATCCTAGAGCACGTGCACCGGCTCAACGAGTTGGATACGTCGCAAGTAGAGCCCACTTTTCACGTGGTGCCCCTCAAGAACGTGATGCGCAAGGACGAGGTGGGCAGCTGCCTCACCCGCGAAGAGGTTCTGTCCAACGCCCCTGACAGTGACGGGGTGTTCTTCAGAGTACCCAAGATAAAGGAAGGCTGAGGTGAACTCGAATTGCAGCTGTGGGAGCTTACCGCCCATGAGCTCAGCAATATGCTGAGGAGGGGAGAAATAACTTCCACCGAGTTGTGCCAGTCGGTGCTCGAGCGCATAAGCCAAGTGGAAGACCAGGTGAAGTGCTACATAACGTTGGACGTAGAGGGCGCGCGACAGGCTGCGCAGGAATCAGACAAGTTGCTTGCAAAGGGAGAGCCCCGCTCACCCCTTGAGGGAATTCCATGCGGTATTAAAGACGTGATTTCCACACGCGGTCTTAAGACCACTTGTGGCTCGCTGATTCTCTGCAATTATGTGCCGCCCTATGACGCCACGGTGGTCAAGGCCCTTCGAAACGCAGGCGTGCCCATTTTGGGAAAGAACAATATGGACGAGTTTGCGATGGGCTCCTCGTGCGAAAACTCAGCGTTCTTCCCCACGCGCAATCCTTGGGACCTTTCCAGGGTGCCAGGTGGTTCCAGCGGAGGATCGGCAGCAGCAGTGGCCGCTGGCGAAGCGGTCTTTTCGCTTGGTTCAGACACAGGGGGCTCGGTACGGCAACCTGCTTCACTTTGCGGAGTAGTTGGCATGAAGCCCACGTACGGTGCTGTTTCCAGGTACGGGCTTGTGGCTTTCGCCTCGTCCCTGGACCAAATTGGGCCCATTACCAAAGACGTGACTGACTGCGCCTTGGTTTTAGACTTGATAGTTTGCCATGACCCCATGGATTCCACTTCCGTAAAGTTCCAAAGAGATAGCTACTTGAAGGCACTGGTACCTCCCGAGGAGGCAGTGCGGGGGATGAGGGTTGGCGTGCCCGTGGAGTTCATGGGTGAAGGTCTGGAGCCAGGCGTGAAGCAAGAGGTGGAGAAAGCCTTGAGCTTACTGGAAGAGCTCGGGGCTGAGGTTGGGGAGTGCTCTCTGCCCCATTCCAGATACGGCTTGGACGCTTATTACATCATTGCGCCGGCAGAGGCTTCTTCAAACCTGGCACGATATGACGGCGTGCGTTACGGCTACAGGACGGACAAGTATGAGGATCTCATGGAAATGTACGTGAAGACCAGGGCTGAGGGATTTGGCCCAGAAGTGAAGAGGCGCATTATGCTTGGCACGTACGCTCTAAGCGCCGGATACTACGATGCTTATTACCTGAAAGCACAAAAGGTGCGAACCCTGATCAAACGGGACTTCGACGAGGTGTTCAGCAAGTTCGACGTTATAGCGGGACCTACTTCTCCCACTGTGGCGTTCAAACTTGGAGCAAAAGTGGACGACCCCCTCGCAATGTACCTTTCAGACATTTTCACCATCCCAGTGAACTTGGCAGGGCTTCCAGGCATTTCGGTGCCGTGCGGCTTCAGCGAAGGACTCCCTGTGGGCCTCCAGCTGATAGGCAGAGCCTTCGACGAAGCGACCCTTCTGAGGGTGGCATACGCTGTGGAGCAGGCGTGCAACCTGGGAAACCCCACGGTGTTGTGTGCTGCAAGGCTTGAGGGGAGGGGAGCGTCGTGACTGCAACAGCATATGAAGCGGTAATTGGACTTGAAGTGCATGTGGAGCTGAACACACGGTCGAAGATCTTCTGCTCGTGCCCCACGGAGTTTGGCGCCGAGCCCAACACCCATGTTTGCCCTGTTTGCCTGGGACTTCCTGGGGTTCTGCCCGTACTGAACGAGGAAGCGGTTAGGAAAGCAGTACAGGCTGCACTTGCCTTGAACTGTCAAATCATGAGCTATGCAAAGTTCGACCGAAAGAATTACTTTTATCCGGACCTGCCCAAGGCGTACCAGATTTCGGAGTACGACTTACCCCTGGCCAGGAACGGTTGGATAGAGCTGTCAGGGGGCAAACGGATAGGCATCAGGAGGATCCACCTGGAAGAAGACGCTGGCAAACTCATCCATCAGGGAGACATAACCACGGCGCGCTTTTCGTTGGTGGACTACAACCGGTGTGGAGTTCCCCTGATTGAGATTGTGTCCGAACCTGATATCAGGACGCCTGAGGAGGCCAGGGAATACCTGACCAGGCTCAAGGGGATTCTTCAACACATTGGGGTGTCCGACTGCAAGATGGAGGAAGGTTCGCTGCGCGTGGACGCCAACGTTTCCGTGAGGCCAGTGGGCAGCAGCGAGTTTGGCACCCGGACTGAGATCAAGAACATTGGCTCCTTCAGATCCGTATACAGAGGGCTTGCCTACGAAATTGAGAGGCAAATCCAGGTGTTGGAGGATGGCGGCCAGGTGGTCCAGGAAACCCGCCACTGGGATGAGCAACAGGGAGTCACCAAGAGCCTTCGCGGAAAAGAAGAAGCTCAAGACTACAGGTATTTCCCAGAGCCGGACCTAGTTCCATTGTTGCTTGACCCTGAGTGGGTTGAAGAAGTCCGCCGGAGCTTGCCTGAACTGCCTGAAGCCAGGAAGGCGCGCTTCATGAAAGAGTACGGCCTTCCAGCCTACGACGCCGACGTGCTTGTGAGCTCGCCACGCATCTCTGACTTCTTCGAGGAATGCGTGCGTCAGTTCGGGGAACCCAAGACCGTATCCAACTGGGTCATGGGCGAGCTGTTCAGGTTGTTGAATGACAAGGGCATGGAGCCAGAGCAAATGAAAGTGCAGCCCGACCAACTCGTGGCCTTGTTGCAGCTGGTGAAAGATGGTACCATAAGCGGCAAGATTGCTAAAGAAGTGTTCGAGGAAATGTTTGAAACCGGGGAGCACCCAAGTTCTATTGTGAAGAAGAGGGATTTGGTGCAGATCAGCGATGAGACCACCCTTGAAGCCATTGTGAGCCGTGTGGTTGCGGAAAATCCCAAGGTCGTGAACGACTACCTGTCCGGCAAGAAGCAGGCTCTTGCTTTCCTTGTTGGGCAGGTTATGAAAGCCACAAAGGGCAAGGCAAATCCTGCGATGGTGAATAAACTGCTGCAGGAGAAGCTCAAGTGATGAGTAAACCTAAGGGGGGCACTGCCCCCCTTGGCACGCGCGGGACAATCATTGAGCTTAGCTGGGCCTCTTGCGAGCTTCACACCCCGCTAGCTTTTCCAGTGGCTTTATAAGTGCTTGGTTGCCAAGGTCACTGTGTTCTGGCTCCAAGCTGTTAAACAGCTGGTTGACAAGGGCAGTGCCAGGCAGTGTTACCCCTAGTTTCCTGGCGAGGTCCAGGACGAGGCGGAGGTCCTTCTGGTGCAGCTTCACCATGAATCCGGGCGAAAAGTCGCCCTTTATCACTTTGGGGCCCAGGTTGGAAAGGGACCATGATCCGCCAGCGCCCCCGCTTACAGCCTGAAGCAGCTTTTCCAGGTCCAGATTTGCCTTGGCCCCGAGCACCAAGCATTCAGCCATAGAGAGGATGGTGAGGGAGCACAGTACCTGGTTGCAAAGTTTGGCGGTTTGCCCAGCGCCGTGGTCGCCCATGTAGACTATGTTCTTGCCCATTGCCCTGAACACTGGCAAACATCTCTCGAACACTTCCTGGCGGCCGCCAACCATGATTGAAAGGGTGCCTTCGATTGCGCCTTTTTGCCCCCCTGTCACGGGCGCGTCCAGCATGTGAATGCCTCGCCTTTCGAGTTCGGCTGCAATTGCCCGGGTGGCCTCTGGGGAAATGGTGCTCATGTCTACCACCACGCTCCCCGGCTTTGCAGTAGATGCTACACCAGACGGGCCGAGCACTACTTCTTGCACGTCGGGAGTATCGCTCACAATCACGATGGTTACGTCAGCCTCTTCTGCTGCCATGGCAGGGGTATCTGCCACTCGTGCTCCGAGCGCTCTGAATGGTTCTGCCTTGGACTTAGTTCTGTTGTAGACCGTCAGCTCAAAACCTGCCTTGATCAGATTCCTGGCCATGGCGCTGCCCATGATGCCAAGGCCAATGAACCCCACCTTGCTGACTTGCGAGTCTGACATTCCCGTCCCTGGCTGGACCAACTTGGTTCCTGCTGCTTCCAAGAAGGCCCACCAGGTTTTCCCTCCTTTCAGGCTTGGTCTGTCCTCAATGGCTGCGCTGCAATCTCCAGCAGCATCGGAAACAAAAAAACAGGAACGGGCACGATAATGCCCGCACAACTGCACAAGCAAGTTTGCCCAACTCAGCTCACTGCTGCCACCTTTTGCTCTTTGTGTTCCCGTTCCCTCAATACTTGGTCAGCCAGTTTCAACCAGGTCTTGGAGTAGGCATCAAGGTGAGCGGCAAGCTGTCCCTGTAGTATTTCTTCTGCTCCGGGGTGGGTGGGTTTGGCACCCGACTCCTTGACGATGTCCCTGAGGGCTTGAGGCGCATCAATGATGGGACACGGCGCCAGGTGATTCTTATTGAATGGTTGCCTGGCTTGGTACGCCTTGAACAGTGGGGAGGCCAGTACTTCCTTCAGGCTCTTGTTGCGTATGTTATCCACTGCAAAGTGCACGAAGGCGCAGGGTTCGACGTCACCTGCGGCGTTAATGTGGAAGTACATCCTTCCTCCGGCTATGCAGCCCTCTGTAGCAAACCCGTCGTTCCAAAAATCCGCCATAAGGATCGGCTTGGTTCCTCGCACTACAGGCACCCTTCGGGCAAGCATGGCTCTTTGTTCCGGGGTAATCATTAGCTCCAGATTGGGTGTCCGGCCTACAGGCATGTAGTGGAAGCTCCAGCAGTACACAACTCCCTGGTCCACCAGGAAATCTACGAACTCATCGCTGAAGATCACTTCTGCGTTTTCCCTAGTTACGGTGAGGGAGGCTCCAAACAAGACGCCCCGCTCCCTCAACATGGCCATGGACTTCATCACTCTGTCGAACACGCCTTCGCCCCGCCGCCTGTCGGTGAGCTCCCTGGGGCCCTCAAGGCTGAACGCTGGTGAGAGGTTGGCGAGCTCGGCCAAACGGTCGGCCACTTTTTCGGTAATCAGTGTGCCGTTAGTATACGCCATGAAACCTACGTCGGGATGTTCTGCTATGACGTCCAGAAGGTGAGGATACGCAAAAGGTTCTCCGCCTGACAGCACTATCCAGTAGATTCCCAGGGACTTTGCCTCGCTGATTATCCTGCTGAAAAGCTCTGGTTCCAGGCTGTCGGTTTTCTTGTACTCTCCTGCCCAGCAACCTGGACACTTGAGGTTACACGCTGACGTTGGGTCAATCAAGATCAGACTTGGAATGTGGATGCCCAATTCCTTCTCCAAGGCTCTCCTGCGAGGAGCACCCAAGAACTGGGAGGCGATCACCCAGTTGGAAATGAACTTCTTTACCATGCGTGGATTTGTGGCCAGCCTCTTTACTTGGAGCATCACTTTGGGATCTCCACAAACCCGGTCCCTGAACAACGACACTGCCTCTTTGTGAGCCGGTTCGGTTGCCACCTTTTCAATCAAGCCAAGGAGCCTTGGGAGGTTAGCTTCTGGATCGCGGGCCAAATAGTTGATGGCGTAATTCAACGCGGTGTCAGCCAGAAACTTCTTGAGCTGATCTGTTGCTGACAGGTTCATCCCCCTCACTCCCTTCGTGGCATACTTGATCCCACCCTTAGTCTAGCAAATGGTTCCAGAGCTCTCAACTGTGCCGGTAGGCGCCCACAACTGTGCCGTTACAATTTATGCTAGAACGACTTTTAGAACTCCCACAGTTAGCTTGGGAGGGCCTCCACCACCTTGTTCGCGAATTCCTCGGTTGAAAGGCCGTGCCCCGATGCCAGGTCGTCGGTGAGAAATCCCGCTGCAAAAGTGGCTGCTACCGCTTGCCAAATTGAGCGGGCAGCTTCGCTCCAGCCAACGTATTCCAGCATCATTGCTCCAGAGAGGATAAGGGATGATGGGTTTGCGCGTCCTTTCCCTGCAATGTCTGGGGCTGTGCCGTGGGTGGCTTCAAACACGGCGCAGCTCGCGCCCACGTTTGCTCCAGGGGCGATGCCCACTCCTCCAACCAAGGCTGCGGCAAGTTCCGACAAGTAATCCCCATTGAGGTTTGTGGTCACGATCACTTGATAATTTTCTGGACGCAGTACCAACTGCTGCATCATATTGTCCGCGAGGCAATCGTCCAGCACCACCTTACCAGAGGGCACTTCTGGACAGGGTTCCAAGATGACTCTGTCCCCAAACTCGTTCCGCGCTACCTCGAAGGCCCAGTCGCGGAAGCTGCCTTCGGTGAACTTCATGATGTTGCCCTTGTGAACTACCGTTACGCGCTGCCTTCCCGTGCGCAGCGCGTAGTGAATGGCTGCGCGGACGAGTCGCTTGGACCTGCTTTCACTGACCACCTTGAGGGCGACTGCCGAGTCGTGCGGGATTGCGTTTGCTAACTTGCGAAGCTCGCCTACGTGGCTACTGCCAGAGGGGAATTCAAGCCCCATATACAGGTCCTCCGTGTTTTCCCTAAAGATCACCAGGTCAATGTTTTGGAGCTGAAGCAGCCGGCAGGGGACCCCAATAAAGTAGCGTACTGGGCGAATGCATGCGAAAAGGTCCAGGGCCAACCTTATTGCCACGTTCAAGCTGCGGTAGCCGCTTCCAACTGGGGTTTCAAGAGGTCCTTTGATTCCAATACCGTGCTCCCGGAAGGCCTGAAGGGTTTGGGCTGGGAGTAGTTCCCCAAAAGCCGCCAGCGCTTTCTTGCCAGCAAACACCTGGCAGAACTCCATTGATCGTCTGCCACCGTACGCTCTTTCCACTGCCGCCTTGAGAACTTGGCTGCATGCTGCCCAAATCTCTGGACCAACTCCGTCACCATCGATGTAGGGAACTACCAGCTGGTTTGGTGCATCCCCTTGACGTTTGTAGGCCATTGCGGTTTGAACCAGCTCAGAGGGCATAACCGCCATGCTTCTTGACATGGTCTACCAGCCCTCCATCTGCAAGGATCTTGAGCATGACGTCTGGGGGTGGTTGTATTTTGATGGAGTTGCGCCGAGTCAAATTGACTATCTCTCCAAGCGACAAGTCCACTTTCAACCTGTCCCCAGTGCAGATGCTATCGGTGTCGCACAGCAACACTGGCAAGCCGATGTTGATTGCGTTGCGAAAGAATATCCTGGCCACGGACTTGGCGATTACGGCGGAAACCCCAGCCATCTTGATGACCAAAGGAGCATGCTCCCGGCTAGAGCCTTGGCCGAAGTTTCTGCCTGCCACAACGAAGTCGCCCCTTGCCACGGAGGACGCGAAACCTGGATCCGCGTCTTCCATGACGTGCTTTGCGAGTTGCTGCAGGTTTGAGCGAAGGTGGTAATACCGCCCTGGAATGATGTGATCAGTGCTTATTCCATCACCGAATTTCCAAGCATTGCCCGTGAGTACCATTTAGCATACCTCCCTGGGATCTGTTATCTTGCCAGTGAGCGCTGAAGCTGCTGCTACTGCTGGCGACGCCAAGCAAATGCTACCCCGGGGATTCCCCATTCTCCCCTTGAAGTTGCGGTTTTGCGTGCTGATGCAGGTTTCTCCGTCTCCAATGATGCCGCCATGCACGCCTACACAAGGTCCACAAGTTGGGGACAGGATTATTGCGCCTGCTTCTACAAGGTCTGCTATGTAACCCTGCCTTAAGGTGCTGAGCATAACCTGCTGTGAGGCTGGAATGACGATCAGCCTGACACCCTTGGCCACTTTGCGTCCCCGGAGAATACGCCAGGCATCTTCGATATCCTGCAACCTTCCGTTAGTGCATGAGCCAATGAACACTTGTTGCACTGGAGTGTCCGCTACGTCCTTCACTGGAAAGACTGAATCGACGCTGTGGGGCATGGCGACCATGGGTTGGAGTTGTGCCAAGTCCACATTGATTTGGCTTGTGGGTTGGCTCTCTGGGGAAGCCTCAATTGCCACGAACTGGGACTGGCGACCCTGCTGCGTCAAGAAATCGAGGGTTACCCTGTCTGCGGGGAAAAGCCCAGTCTTGGCTCCACACTCGACCGCCATATTGCAGAGAGTGAGGCGGTCGTTCATTGTCACGTTCTCCACACCAGGGCCGGCAAACTCAAGGACCATATAGTTTGCACCCTCTGCCCCCAATCTTCCTATGAGCAGGAGTGCCAAGTCCTTCCCAGAGGTCAATGGAGCGAACTTGCCGGTAAGGTTTATGCGAATCGTTTCAGGGACCTTCAGCCATACCATCCCAGTATGCATTGCCACGGCGATGTCCGTTGAACCCATGCCTGTGGCAAACGCTGCAAGGGCACCGCCCATGCAAGTGTGGGAGTCTGCCCCTATTACCACGTCGCCGGGACCAATGAGCTGTTCGGCTGCGAGCTGGTGGCAAATCCCCTGTCCGGTGTCGAACAGGGCCGCGCCTGACTCCATGCAGAATTCCCTGAGCAGTTTGTGGTCGTTGGAAAGCTCCATCCTTGGACTGGGAGAGGCGTGGTCGATGAACACTGCCACGCGGGAGGGATCGCTGGGGCTACCCAGCTGTTTGAGCACCCTCAAGGTGAGTGGACCGGTCCCGTCCTGGACATACACAAGGTCAACTCCCACCACAACGATTTCACCTTCTTTAACCTGGCGACCAACCTTACGGCTTAGGATCACTTCAGCCAGCGTTCCCTTCAAGGTCCTCCCTCCAATCTGTTTGATGTGCGGATTGTTTCGTAAGCGCTTGACACGCCCTGTTGTTGGATGTATACCAGTATACAGGTATGCACTCGTACAGTCAACCACGCAACGGCGAGGGGGAGCGGGGAATGGAGAAGGTGCTCAAGCTGGTTGACACTACCCTGCGGGATGGGGAACAGGCCGCTGGGGTGGTGTTCAGCCCCTGGGAGAAGAGGCGGATAGCCGAACTCCTTGACGAGGTGGGGGTCGATCAGATCGAAGTGGGCATTCCGGCTATGGGAGGAGATGAAAGGCGCGCCATTGAGCAAATTGTCCGGGCCGGGCTCAGGGCCAGTCTAATGGCTTGGAGCCGCGCCTTGGAATGCGACGTCGAGGATTCCCTGAGGACTGGTGTGGACGCAATTGCGATTTCCATTTCCTCTTCTGACATTCAGATAAGGAGTAAGCTCCAGAAGGACCGCGCTTGGGTATTGACACAAGTGGAGAAATCGGTGACCCTGGCCAAGAAGCACGGCGTGTACGTTTCGGTGAATGCAGAAGACGGCTCCCGGGCTGACGAGGAGTTCCTTGTGGAGTTCTGTAAGGTAGCGGTGAACTCAGGGGCGGACAGGGTGAGGTTTTGCGACACCGTTGGCATACTTGACCCGTTAAGCACATACGCAAAGATCAGACGACTCCTTGAGGCGGTGCCAGGGCTGCAGTTGGAAATGCACACTCACAATGACTTTGGCTTGGCTACCGCCAACGCCATTGCTGGCCTGAGGGCTGGAGCCAATTTTGCAAGCGTGACCGTGAACGGACTTGGAGAACGCGCTGGCAACGCAGCCCTCGAGGAAGTGGCCATGGCTGCCAAGCACATCCTAGGCTGGACAGTGCGTTTGGATACTCGACGGCTCAAGGAACTGTCTGACTACGTTGCAGGCGCATCGGGCAGAAGCGTTGCGTCGTCAAAGCCAGTGGTAGGGACCATGGTGTTTGCCCACGAGTCTGGCATACATGTGGACGGCACTCTTAAGAATCCAAGCAACTACGAAGCCTTCGACCCTGCAGAGGTGGGTCTCAGCAGGAAGATCGTGATTGGCAAGCACTCCGGAACGGCAGCGCTTAAGAGCGTTCTTGAAAGGTACGGCATATCCCTGGAGGACAGGCTTGCCCAGGTGCTCATGTCCAGGGTCAGGGCCGTGGCAACCGAACTAAAGAGGGCCCTTACCGACCAGGAACTGTTGGAACTTCACAGGGAGGCGGTGCTGGGAACCCAAGGTTGCAGGTGAAGCTAAAACTACCCCTTGCAGGGTATTTACAAGCGCTTCGCCGTGATGCTATAATCCATGCCAAGCCAACTCTAACCACCCGGAAGTGTACCTTAGGGTTCCGCCTGCGCAGCAGGGTCTGGACCGAGCGGTACAACCCCCTCGCTGGGGGACACCGTGGGTATAAAACACCCGAGCGGCAAGTTCTGGGAGCCGCCCGGGCGTTATTATAACCGCCCAAAGGTCTTCATGGGACAAATCAATACAGGCGAAATGCAATGAACGGACAAGTAGCATTGGGCAACGAGGATCAGAGAACCGGCGGTTGGTGCGAGCCGGCTCCCGCCCCAGTGTGAAGGTCATCCTGGAGCAGTATGTCGAGCGGGATTGGCCTGAGCCAATTCCGGGTAGGCATTAACCGTTACGGGTCGTTACCCCGGGGTGCGCCATGCACCCGCCGAGGCACAACTCCGCGAGGATTGTGCGAAGTAGGGTGGTACCACGACGGGCCCCTCGTCCCTATGCGTCTGCTTGGGACTGAGGGGCCTAACGTTTACTTTGAGGAGGTGAGCCCATGAAACATACTTTGGCTGCCCTCGTGGAGAACACGCCTGGCACCCTGGTGAGAGTAGCGGGGCTGTTTGCTAGGAGGGGGTTCAACATTGAGAGTCTATCGGTGGGCACGACCCATGATCCCACCAAGTCCCGGATGACCATTGTGGTGGACGGCGACGAGCGCACCATTGAGCAGGTATCCAAACAGCTTAACAAGCTGATCAACGTAATCAAGGTGACCGACCTTACTTTCGACGACCACGTTGCGCGGGAGATTGCCCTCATCAAGGTGCACGCGCCGCCCGGGCGGAGGTCCGCTTTGATGCAAATCGTGGAGGTTTTTAGAGGAAAGGTGGTGGATATAGCCAGGGACAGTCTTACGGTAGAGATGACTGGTGACGAGAAGAAAATAGACGCCTTCTTGGAGATTGCAAAGGAGTTTGGCATCAAAGAAGTGGTAAGAGCGGGCAGAATTGCCATGGCCAGGGGGTCCAAACAGCTGGCCAGCGAAAAGAAGTCTGAGGAGGACGAGGAGGAAGAGGACTATGGCCAGGATTTACTACGACAGCGACGCAGACTTGAAAGTGTTGGAAGGCAAGCAGGTAGCGGTTATCGGGTACGGGAGCCAAGGGCATGCTCAGGCACAGAATCTGAATGACAGTGGCGTGAACGTTGTTGTGGGCCTAAGGAAAGGCAGCCCCAACTGGGAGAAGGCCAAGGCAGACGGACTTCGCGTGATGGAGATTCCAGAAGCGGTAGCCACATCGGATGTGGTGCAGGTGCTCATTCCCGACGATAGGCAACCCAAAGTGTTCAAGGAGGAGATTGAGCCAAATCTGCGCAAGGGTGCTGCGCTTGGGTTCTCCCACGGTTTCAATATTCACTATAACCAAATAGTGCCTCCTTCCCATGTGGACGTGTTCATGGTTGCTCCCAAGTCCCCAGGCCATCAGTTCAGATATGAGTTCAAGCATGGAGCTGGAGTACCAGGACTTGTGGCCATCTACCAGGACGTCACTGGCAACGCCATGAAGATTGCGCTTGCTTACGCCAAGGGTATTGGCTGTACGAGGGCAGGTGTGATAGAGACCACCTTCAAGGAGGAGACTGAGACTGACCTCTTCGGTGAGCAGGCGGTGCTGTGTGGAGGCGTGTCCGAGCTAATCAAGGCGGGGTTTGAGACTTTGGTGGAGGCGGGCTACCAGCCAGAAATTGCTTACTTCGAGTGCTTGAATGAGCTCAAGCTTATAGTGGACCTCATTTACAAGGGCGGACTTACTTACATGAGGTTCTCGGTAAGCGATACCGCTGAGTATGGGGACTACACCAGCGGCAAGAAGGTGATTGGACCAGCCAGTAGGCAGGCCATGAAGGAAATCCTAGAGAGGGTACAAAACGGCGAATGGGCGAAGGAATGGATACTGGAAAACCAGGCAGGAAGGCCCATGTTCAATGCCATCAAGAAGAGGGAAGAGGAGCACCTCATTGAGCAGGTTGGCAAGAAGCTCAGAGCCATGATGCCGTGGTTGAACCGGTGAGGAGGTGCTAGCTTGGACACGGTAAAGTTCTTCGACACCACCCTGAGGGACGGTGAGCAAACCCCTGGCGTCAACTTGAGCGCCAGGGAGAAGCTGGAGATTGCGAGACAGCTCGCAAGACTCAGGGTGGATGTTATCGAAGCAGGTTTTCCCATCACTTCCCCTGGTGACTTCGAAGCGGTACGCCAAATTGCGGGGAAGGTGAAGGGACCGGTTATTGCGGCGCTGGCCAGGGCCAACAAGTTAGACATCGAAAGGGCATGGGAGGCCGTAAAGCCTGCTGAAAAGCCCAGGATTCACACTTTCATTGCTACTTCCCCCATTCACATGCAGTATAAACTCAAGAAGACGCCAGATGAGGTGCTCAAGGCTGCGTACGAAGCTGTGGCTTACGCCAAACAGCTGTGCGAAGATGTGGAGTTCTCGGCGGAGGACGCCACTAGGAGCGATCCGGACTTCCTGTGCCAGGTGTTCAAGGCAGCAATCGAAGCTGGCGCCACAGTGATCAACGTGCCGGACACCGTGGGGTACACCACGCCCGGAGAGTTCAGGCAGCTCCTGCGCTACATCAAGGAGCATACGCCAGGCATTGAAAAGGTCACCCTCAGCGTTCACTGCCACAACGACCTGGGCTTGGCCGTGGCAAACTCCCTCGTAGCAGTGGAAGAAGGCGTCACTCAGATTGAATGTACCATAAACGGCATTGGGGAAAGGGCTGGCAATACCTCACTTGAAGAGGTAGCCATGGCTCTTTACGTGAGGAAAGACCAGTACAACAAGGTGTTCCAGCTGGACACTACCCAGATTTATAAGACCAGCAAGCTGGTTTCGGCTCTCACCGGTATTTACGTTCAACCCAACAAGGCAGTGGTGGGTGCAAACGCTTTTGCCCATCAGTCCGGAATCCATCAGGACGGAGTGCTCAAGGAACGTACTACTTACGAGATCATGAACCCCCAGACAATTGGGTTGCCCTCCAACAGGATAGTGCTGGGGAAGGTCTCGGGAAGACACGCTTTCAGGGAAAAGCTCAAGGAAATGGGATACGAGCCCACAGAAGAGGAGCTCGAGAAACTCTTCCAGGAGTTCAAGCAGCTCTGTGACAGGAAGAAGGAAGTCACTGACGACGACCTCCAGGCGCTCCTCGAGAACCAGCTGAAGAGCGTGCCCGAGGAATTGAAGCTTGAGTACTTCCACGTGGCGTCCGGCAACAATACCATCCCAACTGCCACCATCAGGATTAGCCAGGCCGGCAAGGTTGTGCAAGAGGCTGCCAGCGGCGATGGACCTGTGGATGCGCTGTTCAACGCCATCGACAGGGCCACAGGCTTCAAGTGCCACCTGGTTGAGTACTCTTTGAAGGCAGTGACTAGCGGCAAGGACGCCCTAGGGGAAGTGACCCTAAGGCTTGAGTTCCAGGACAGGGTGTACGTGGGACGAGGCATCAGCACAGACGTTATTGAAGCCAGCGTGAAAGCATACATGAATGCTCTGAACCGCTTGCTTGTAGACTTCAAAGATCTGACCATTCGATCCGAGGCGGTGGGAGCATGAAAGTTGCCGTGCTGCCCGGAGATGGTGTTGGACCTGAGGTGACTGCCGAAGCGGTCAAAGTGCTGAAAAGGGTTGCAGGGGCTTTCGGCTTGCAGCTGGAGACCAGGGAAGCGGTGGTAGGTGGGGCTGCCATTGACCAATGCGGTGAACCACTGCCCGAGCATACCCTGGAAGTTGTGGACTGGGCTGATGCGGTGCTCTTTGGGGCGGTAGGGGGGCCCAAGTGGGACTCCCTACCCATGGAACGAAGGCCAGAGCAAGGCATCCTTGGGCTCAGGAAGAAGCTGGGCTTGTTCATCAATTTGCGCCCTGTTGTGCTGTATCCCGAACTTGCGGCGTCCAGCCCGTTGAAAGAAGCCGTGGTTAGGGACGGCTTTGACATCCTCATGGTTAGGGAGCTGTCTGGGGGACTGTACTACGGCAAGCCCAAGGAGTTGAGGCAAGAGTCAGGCGTTCGCTCTGCGGTGGATACCATGAGCTATTCGGAAGTTGAAATTGCCAGGTGTGTGAGGGCAGCTTTTGAGGCTGCAGGCCGCAGACGCAACAAGCTCACATCCGTCGACAAATCCAATGTGCTGCTCACGTCAAGGCTTTGGAGGCAAGTGGTGGACGAGATGAGCGAACAATACCCCAATGTGGCGGTGGAACACCAGTATGTGGACTCGTGTGCAATGCTGCTAGTTCGTGAGCCCCAAAGGTTTGATGTGCTAGTGACCGAAAATACGTTTGGGGACATCTTAAGCGACCTTGGCGGCGCTTTGGTTGGGTCGTTGGGGATGCTCCCTTCTGCCAGCCTGGGGGAGGGCAACAAAGGGCTGTACGAGCCGGTGCACGGTTCAGCTCCAGACATTGCTGGCAAGGGCGTGGCCAACCCAATTGGCGCTGTGCTGTCTGCGGCGATGATGCTCGAGTTCAGCTTTGGTCTGCAGTCCCCTGCCGAGGCCATACGCAGGGCTGTGAGGAAAGTGATTCGCAACGGGTACGCGACCAGAGATGTGGCAACTCCTGAGCACAAGACCGTAGGCACCCAGGAGATGGGAGACCTAATTTGTGAGGAACTCAGCAAGGAGGTGGCTTAGCTTGGCAGAAGAACGGCTGGTATATGTCAACGGCGAATTCGTTCCAGCGTCCAAGGCCACCGTTTCGGTCTTCGACCACGGCTACCTGTATGGGGACGGTGTGTTTGAAGGCATTAGGGCGTACAATGGCAGGGTCTTCAAGCTTACCGAGCACTTGAACAGGCTGTATGAGTCTGCAAAGGCCATCGCCCTAGAGATTCCCCTGAGCTGGCAGGAAATGGAGAAGGTCGTGGTGGAGAGCGTGCGGGTGAACAACCTGAGGGACGCTTACATTAGGTTGGTTGTTTCCCGGGGCGTTGGTGATCTGGGACTCGATCCGAGGAAATGTAAATCACCAACAGTGGTGTGCATTGCTGACAAAATAGTGCTCTACCCAGAAGAAGTGTACACCAAGGGTATGCGAGTCATGACCGTGGCCACCAGGCGCCTTGCAGTTGACGCGTTCAACCCGAGGGTGAAATCCTTGAACTACCTGAACAACATCATGGCCAAGATTGAAGCCAACCTGGTAGGCATGCCTGAGGTCATCATGCTCAGCCCTGAGGGGTGGGTAGTTGAGGCTACGGGGGACAACGTATTCATTGTAAAGAACAAGAAGCTCATCACGCCGCCGTGTTATTTGGGCATCTTGGAGGGTGTGACCAGAGCAGTGGTGATGGAACTTGCAACGGCAGTTGGGTTACAAGCGGTAGAGGAGCCCTTCACGCGCCACGACCTTTACGTGGCTGATGAGTGCTTCCTTACTGGCACTGCAGCGGAGGTTGTGCCAGTAGTGGAAGTGGACGGGCGCAAGGTTGGCGATGGCACGCCGGGCAAGTATACAAAGGAGCTTATTAGCCTGTTTAGGGACTACGCCAATTCCCATGGCACACCAGTTTACGACAATGTGAACTAACGTTTTGAAGGTTGGTGATATCCGGATGAGAGGTGCGCGGATACTTTTAGAATGTTTGGTGAGGGAAGGTGTGGATACTATTTTCGGGTATCCTGGGGGAGCGGTAATCGAATTATACGATGAGCTGCTCAACTTTTCCATAAGGCATGTGCTGGTGCGCCATGAGCAAGGCGCGGCGCACGCTGCGGATGGCTACGCTAGGGCCAGCGGGCGGGTGGGTGTGTGTTTTGCTACCTCCGGTCCGGGTGCCACCAACCTTGTTTCGGGCATTGCTTGCGCGTACATGGATTCGGTGCCTGTGGTGGCATTCACTGGGCAAGTTGCCTCCAGGTTGCTGGGACGGGATGCCTTCCAGGAGGCCGACCTGACAGGCATCACCATTCCCATCACCAAGCACAATTACTTGGTCAAGGACGTGTCTCAGTTGCCCAGGATTGTGAGGGAAGCGTTCCACATCGCTTCTACGGGGAGGCCAGGGCCTGTCCTAGTGGACCTTCCCAGGGACGTGCTTTGTGCTGACGGAGAATTCAAGCCTGTTACTACAGTGAACTTGCCAGGCTACAAGCCAACTTACAAGGGTCACCAGCAGCAAATAGCCAAAGCTGCAGCCCTGATCAATGCTGCAAGACGTCCCTTGGCCATCATTGGCGGTGGGGTTGTGTCCTCTGGAGCTTCCAAGCTTGCGGTGGCTTTGTGTGAGAAGGCAAACATTCCTGCAGTATGCACTTTCATGGGCTTGAGTGGAATGAGCTCGGACCATCCCTTGAACTTGGGAATGTTGGGCATGCATGGCCTTGCAGCTGCTAACAAAGCAGTGCAGGAGTGCGACGTGTTGATTGCTTTGGGCACGAGGTTCTCTGATAGAAGCACAGGTGCAGTGGATAAGTTTGCTCCCAACGCCAAAGTGATACACATAGACATCGACCCCGCGGAAATTGGCAAGAACGTGAGGGTAGACGTACCTGTGGTTGGCCATTTGGCCTACATCCTCCCAGTGTTGCTCGAGATGGTTGAAAGCGCTGAACACACTGATTGGGTTGAACTCGTGAACTCATGGCGGAATTCGTCCAGGCGTTTTGCGCCAGGGGGCAAGGGCGCAATCAAACCCCAATACGTCCTGGAGCGCATGGTTGAAAAAGTGTCTCCTCAGGCCCTCGTGATTACAGACGTGGGGCAGCACCAGATGTGGGTGGCCCAGCATTGGAAGTTCAGTTGGCCAAGGCAGCTTGTGTCCTCGGGCGGCCTAGGGATCATGGGATACGGCCTTCCTGCCTCCGTTGGGGCGCAAATCGCAAGGCCAGAGCTTGACGTAATACTTATCACTGGCGATGGCGGCTTCCAAATGAATATGCAGGAGCTGGCCACAGTCAAAGCTAACCAGCTTCCAATCAAGGTGTTCGTGTTTAACAACGGCCATCTTGGCATGGTTCGCCAGTGGCAGAACCTGTTCTGCTCATCTAGGTACTCCCAGGTGCGGTTGAACGGCAGCCCTGATTTCACAATTATTGCCAAAGCCTACGGCATCGAGGCGTGCGCCGTGGAGGAACCAGAACAGGTGGCGGACGCAATCGACGCAGCTCTGAAGCACCCTGGGCCCTTCCTCGTGGACTTCAAGATCGAGCCTCAGGAGAACGTGCTGCCCATGGTTCCGCCTGGCAAGCCCTTAGATGAGATCATAATGGATTAGCGCTTGCTCGAGTACTTTAATGAACTGTTCGTTTTGGGCCTGGGTGCCAATGGATACCCGAATGTATTCTGGGTAGCCCCATATGTGACCAGGCCTAATTATTATTCCTTTACGTAACATATAGTCAAAAAGCTGATGTGAATCCACCTTGGTCCTGACCCAAATGAAGTTGGACTGACTTGGCAAGTACTCAAGACCAAGGCGTTGAAATTCTTTGAACAAGTACTGTCTTCCCTGGCGCACCACGTTCAGTGACCGCTCTACAAACTCCTGGTCGTCCAAAGCGGCTTCAGCAGCCGCTTGTGCTGGGCGAGAAACGCTGAACACATCCCGTGCCACTTCCATGAGTTGCACGAGCGCTTTTGGAGCAACCGCATAGCCCACCCTCAGACCGGCAAGACCGTACAATTTGGAAAAGGTACGCAGCGATATCACCGGATTGTCTGCCCTGACCGCGCTCAACGTGTCGAACCTGTCGTTGCTGTCCACGAACTCGTAGTAGGCCTCGTCAACGAACAATATGACGTCTTCGGGTAAGGAAGCTTTGAACTGCTCAAGTTCCTTGCGACCTTCCAGCAGTCCCGTGGGGTTATTGGGATTGCACACCACCACCATCTTGGTGTTGGAGTTGACCTGGCGGAGCATGGCTTGGAAATCGTATCTGAAGTTCACTAGGGGTACTTTGACCACCTCTGCGCCAGCTATGACAGCTGCGCGTTCGTAGGTGGGGAAAGTTGGGTGGCCAATGATCACCCGTTCGTTTACGTTAACCAGGGAGTTCATTGCGCAGCTGATAACGTTGTCTCCTCCGTTGGAAATGAAAATGTTATCTGGGCTAACCCCCAATTTTGCTGCTAGTTTGGTCTTTAACATTGGAGCTTCCGCCTCAGGATACTGATTCTGAAGTTGAAGCTCCCTTTCCAAGGCTCTGAGTGCAGCAGGAGACGGTCCAATAGGGTTTTCGTTGGAGGCCAATTTGATAATATGGTCAAGCCCAAGTTCACGTTTTACCTCTTCGATGGGTTTGCCAGGCACGTACGGCTTTAAGTCTAAGATGCCCTTCCTTGCAAAGCGTTCTGGTTGCAACATGTACCTCCTGGTTCGAGGAACTTGGCTGCTCGGGGTTTGCAGTCAAGCCGGCCCCCAGACCAGGGTTTCGCCTCCCTTCCCAACTCGATTTGCCCTGCATGGGCTCATCGGGGGCCTTTGCGCCAGCCACTTTTCATCCGTTATAACCTTAAGATGGTTGCGCGGATACGAGTTCCGCAGTTTTATGTTAGCAGCTCGTCCAGCCTGCCAAAACACAGTTCTGTGGCCTGTCGGTCAAGCTGCTTGGGACAATGCGAAGCTGCTGCCAGAGTGAAGAAGGGAGAACCTTTCGCCAAGCGCCAGCTGCAAAGCCACTTGAGCTTTGAACCCAGTGCAGTGGCCCGCGCAAACCCAAGCAGGCTCGTAGGCGCGTAGAGATTCGGCTGTGAGCCTGATTTGCTCATTGCTGGCTTTTATCAGATGGAACCCGCCCACAATTGCTTCAAGCTTGAAGCCAGGGTAGATCTCCATAGCGCGTTTCACAATGTTCACTATGCCGGAATGACTGCACCCAGTCACCACCACGATGCCCCGGCCCTTGACGTTGGCTACGAGCGCCATGTCGTCCATCATCTTGTCCTCCGCCAGTCTGCCGTCAACGAGGGTTAAGAACGGCCCCGGTTCGGCTTCAAACGGTGTTACCCTGGGCACCTCACCTGTGGTGCAAAGCCCGGGCAACACCTGCAAGGGATCGCTAGACAGTATTAGGCTTCCCCCCGCAGCGCTCAAGTTCTCGGGGGAGTCCGAAGTCCTCATTCCCAAGTACTTCAACGCTGGAGAGGCGGTGAAGTTAGGCCTGAACAGTTGTGGATGAGCAATAACAGGTATGTCTTTCTTGCAACACCGGGCCAGCAGCGAGGCTACTCCAGACGTATGATCATAATGGCAGTGAGTGAGCACGACCCCATCTATGTTGCTAGCATCAATGCCCAGCAATGTCATGTTGTGCTCTAGAGTAGCGGGATCCTGTCCCACGTCCACGATCAACCTCCGGACGTGTTCCCTGTACCTTGCTTCCACGTAAAAGGAGATGCCGTGCTGGGCGAGTAACTTGCTGTCAAAGGGTGCAGTGTCTTCCACCAAGACCACCAGCTTCAGCTCATCCAACGCATCCCTTTGTGGTTCCACTGGGCATCCCTCCCCGTATGGGGATTCGATCTATCTTGAGCTTCTCCTGCCGGAGTGGTTGGCTTCTCGCGCTAGCACCAGTGGCGCGTAATTGGTGTATGATTGTGCTAAAGGTGTTTGCCAGGGGGCGTATCCTTATGAGAGGTTACAACGTTGCAGTGGTCGGAGCCACTGGTGCAGTGGGACGGGAAATGCTCAAAGTGTTGCAGCAGCGCAATTTCCCAGTGGCCAGCCTGCGGGTAATGGCATCCGCTCGTTCCAAGGGCAAACTTCTCGAGTTTGCCGGCGATAGGGTGGCGGTGGAGGACTTAGCCGAAGCCTCCTTCAAAGGAGTAGACATTGCGCTCTTTTCGGCTGGAGCAAGCCGGAGCCTGGAATTCGCACCCAAGGCGGCGGCGGAAGGCGCCGTTGTGATCGACAACTCTAGCGCTTTCAGGATGGAACCCCGTGTACCCCTTGTGGTGCCCGAGGTGAACCCCGAGGACGCGTTTAGTCATGAGGGCATCATTGCCAACCCCAACTGCTCAACCATCCAGATGGTAGTGGTGCTTAATCCAATTCACCGGAGGGTTCGTATTAGGCGAATTGTGGTGTCCACCTACCAGGCGGTATCGGGCACAGGAGCCAAAGCCATATTTGAGCTGGAAGAACAGCTCCGAGATTGGGTAGCGGGCAAGTCCCTCAGCTGGAAGGTGTATCCTCACCAGATTGCTTTCAACGCCTTGCCCCACATTGACTCGTTTGGGGAGGGGGGTTATACCAAGGAAGAATGGAAGATGGTAAACGAAACCCGCAAGATAATGCACGACCCAACCATAAGGGTGAGCGCCACGTGTGTGCGGGTTCCAGTGTGGAACTGCCACTCAGAATCGATTAACATTGAGACCGAAAAGGAAATAACCCCTGAGGAAGCCAGGGTGCTGCTTGCTGAAGCCCCAGGTGTAAAGGTTGTGGACGAACCTAACAAAAACTTGTATCCCCTTGCAATTGACGCTTCCGGCAAAGACGAAGTGTTTGTAGGTCGAATAAGGAAAGACTTTTCCGTTGAACACGGCCTTAATATGTGGATTGTGGCGGACAACCTCCGCAAGGGGGCAGCCCTAAATGCGGTTCAAATTGCGGAATTGCTCATATCCCGGAAGTAGGGTTGGCCCAAGGGGCAAAATAAAGTTTGTCAGGGGAGGCCAGGTGGCCTCCCCGAACTGTTCTTCATGATGTTGAAGCAAGATAGCACTAAAGCAGTGGTGGGGTGTTGCAGATGGGTTGCGTGTTGATTGACGGGACTAGTCTGAAACTGGAAGACTTCGCTGCGGTCGTGTACGGAGGGTGTAGGGTAAAGCTTAGCGAAGCAGCCAAGTCTCGAGTTGAGGCTGCTGCGCAGTTTGTCCAGCGCCTGTCTGCCCAGGGGGTTGTGGTGTACGGGGTTACTACAGGGTTCGGGGCCCTGAGCAGAGTGAGCATTTCCCCTGAGCAGGCAGGGGAACTCCAGGAGAACTTGGTGTTGAGCCATGCGTGCGGTGTAGGGGAGCCTTTCCCCGAGGACGTGGTGCGGGGAGCCATGTTGTTGCGAGCAAACACCCTGGCCAGGGGCCATTCGGGGGTCAGAGTTCAAACCCTGCAACTGATACTTGATATGCTCAACGAGGCAATCACTCCAGTAGTGCCTTGTCAGGGATCGGTTGGTGCAAGCGGTGACCTGGTTCCCCTGGCCCACCTGGCGCTTGCGCTCATCGGCAGGGGCCAAGTGAGCAGTGGGGGCCGAGTGGTCCGGGCTGACGAAGAGTTGCGGGCTCATGGCTTGAGCCCCCTTGGCGCCCTTGCCCCTAAGGAAGGCTTGGCCCTGATCAACGGCACTGCTTTTATGTGCTCCATGGCAGCTATAGCGGTGTTGCGGGCAAGCAACTTGTGCAGGGCAAGCGACATTGCTGCCTCCATGACTTTCGAGGCTTTGCGGGGGCTAATGCCGGCTCTGGACGAACGTCTGGCCAAGTTAAGGCCACACCCTGGCCATGGGAAAGCGGCGCGCAACATGAGCCGGCTCTTGGAAGGCAGCGCCATGACTTCCGTGGCCGGGGAAAAAGTGCAGGATGCGTATAGCTTGCGGTGCGTGCCCCAGGTACATGGGGCTACCAAGGACGCAGTGGAGTTTGTAAAGACAGTGGTGGAGACTGAAATGAATTCTGTCACGGACAACCCGGTGCTCTTCCCAGAAGACGGGGAAGTGGTCTCGGGAGGGAACTTTCACGGGCAGCCCCTGGCCATTGCCATGGATTTTCTGGCCATGGCTGTGGCAGAGCTTGGTGACATATCCGAAAGGAGGATTAGCCGGCTTATAGACCCTCACTTGAGCTGCTTGCCGCCGTTCCTGGCCTGTGAGGAAGGGTTGAATTCAGGTCTTATGGTTCCTCAGTACGTGGCAGCGGCGCTAGTTTCCGAAAACAAGACCCTGTGTCACCCGGCGTGTGTGGATTCCATACCTACTTCTGCGAATCAAGAGGACCACGTAAGCATGGGAAGCTGGGCTGCGAGGAAGGCGCTGCGGGTCCTTGACAACGTCGAGCGGGTGCTGGCGATCGAGTTGCTCACTGCTGCACAGGCGCTGGAGTTCTTGCACCCCCTAACTCAAGGACGGGGTACGGCAGCGGCTTACTCTGCTGTGCGTCGGATGGTGCCAGCGTTGAAGCGCGACAGGGAGCTGTACAGGGACATTGGGTTGCTGGTGCGGGCAATAGCTAGCGGCGCACTAGTCCGAGAGGTAGAAAGTTCAATTGGGCCCTTAGAGTAGAGCTCAGCTGCAGCTACGGTGGGAGATACACTTGACAGAAAGAAGCCCCCGCCGGAAAATTGTTCTATGGCCGTGAAACGAGTGAAGATTGGCTTATTGGGGTTGGGCACTGTTGGCAACGCAGTTTTTCAGGAGATTTGCTCGCACGGGGAGTGGCTCGAAGGTAGATCAGGCATAAGGCTAGAGGTGGCCAGGATACTGGTACGTAACCCCAGCAAGGTTAGGGACAAGGCTGCGGAACCCCTGCTTACACTTGATCCTGATGCCGTGATTCGGGATCCGGGGATCCAAGTGATAGTGGAGGTCATGGGAGGATACCGCCCCGCCCTGGATTACGTTGTGGAGGCGCTGCAGCGGGGCAAGCAGGTGGTCACTGCGAACAAGGAACTGCTTTCCAATGCCTGGGGTGACTTGCTGCGCGCGGCGGAAACGGGAGGTGGAGGCATCTTTTACGAGGCAAGTGTGGCTGGGGCGATCCCTATCATTGGGCCGATGCGCAGCACTCTGGTGGCCAACCGTGTGGGCAGGATTGCCGGAATCTTGAACGGCACCACCAATTTCATACTCACGCAGATGACACGGCAAAGGATGGACTTCCCGGAGGCGTTGGCTGAGGCCCAAAGGCTCGGCTACGCCGAGGCCGACCCAAGCGCAGATGTGGACGGGCTTGATGCTGCCCGAAAGGTGGCAATCTTGACCACGCTCGCAGCTGGGGGGCCGGTATATCAAAGCCAGGTGCTCACAAGGGGCATTCGGCAAGTGAGGGCTGCAGACGTGCAGTTTGCCAGAGAGAGGGGATTCTCCCTCAAGCTCGTGGCAGGCGCTCTGGTGGTCCACGAGAGCAAGCCAAAGGTGCGAGCGTGGGTGGAACCTGCTCTGCTGCCTGAGGGACATCCCCTGGCTAGCGTGGATAATGCGCTGAACGCAGTATGGCTTGCAGGTGAGCCTTGCGGGGAGCTGTTTTTCCGAGGCCAGGGGGCTGGAGGGGCTCCAACCTCGAGCTCAGTGATGGGGGACATCGTGGCCGCTGCCCGTGCTTCAGTGGGGGATTTGCGGCCCGATGCGGTGTGTGGCTCCGCTGAAGTGATTGTGGAGCAAGAGGACGAGATTTGTACGTGGTACGTGCGTGGCCCAGGGCTGGGTGAGAAACGCTTCCGCGAGCTTGCGGCCGATTGTGGCGTAGAGCCCGAAGGAGTGGAGGTAAAGGCGGGACACGCGTTTTGCTTAACCTTCCCGTGCCCAAGAAGCAAGGTGTGGGAGTTGGCTTGCCGCGTAAATGGGTTCTTTGCAAGGCTTGAAGGCCAGTGATAAAATCTGCATTGTTGGAGGTGAAGTGGGGGTTGGCCAATATTAAGTCTGCCATAAAAAGGGCAAAGCAGGCAGAGAAGAGAAGGCTCAGGAACAAAGCCTGGAAGTCACGGGCCAAGACAGCCATAAAGGCGTTTCTTGCCTCCCTGGAAACCAAGGATCGAGAGAAGATCACCCAGAAGTTCCGCGAGGCCATGAGCCTGGTAGATAGGCTGGTGACCAAGGGGGTCATCCATCGGAACGCTGCCGACCGCAGGAAGTCCAGGCTCTCCAAGCTGCTGAACAAAGCGCTCAGCGCAAGTGCGTGACATATGAGGAGGCCCATAACCCTCATCCTGGTCGCTTTGTGCCTTGTTGCGACGGGCTGGGGGTTGTTCGTTTTTTGGAGAACCTCGCTTGCGTATAACCGGGAATTGAGGATTGGTTTGGGAAAGGGAGCCAGGGACCAAGCAGCGCGCGCTGTGGACTACCTCAGTTCCAGGATGGGCGGCCAACGGGTTGTGCTCACGGAGAAGGAAGACGCTCACATTAGGCTGGAGTGGCGAGAAGTGAGCGATCCACTGGATGCTTTACCTGGCCTCGTTTGTGCCGTAAAAGGACAACCCGTTAAGCGCCGTGAGCTCAAGGTGGAGAAGGTGGTAGAGCTCCCTGCAGGACCGTTACAGAGAGCTGTGTCCCAAGCGGTGGGGTTACTGTCGAGCCAAGAAGCCGCAGACGCCATTGGCGCACAGGACGATCTGGTATCGATCTGTGCTGTGGGGGATCTCATGTTTGCCAGGGGCACGGCAAGTGTCATGGGCCGCGCTGGGTTGACCTACCCTATGGAAAGAGTCGCCAGTTTTCTTTCGGCTGCGGACGTGACCATTGCTAACCTGGAATCTCCCATGGGCACTTCGGGCTCGCCGATTCCCGGCAAGCTCATCTGGTTTAGGGCCTCGCCTCATGCGGTTGAAGCGCTCAAGTTTGCAGGGGTGGATGGGGTGACGCTGGCCAATAACCACATCCTGGACTACGATACCCCTTGCCTCATGGAAACCATACAAATCCTTGACAATGCGGGGATACTTCACGCCGGGGCTGGTGAGGACATTCAACAGGCCCGCAGACCTGCTATGTTTGAGCGCAAAGGGCTGAGGATTGCGCTGCTTGGCTACAACGAATTTGCCAGTGAGCACCTTTTCTGGTCCACCAAATACCCCCGCACTTTGCTCGCTACTGATTCCCTGGCTGGTACCGCCCCAATTGACGACAACATGATACGCGAAGATGTGCAGGAAGCAAAGGAAAAGGCCGACTTGGTGATTGTGGCGTTTCACTGGGGACAGGAGTATACCAACTTCCCGAAGCCATACTTCCGTCGGGACCTAAGGGAGATTGCACGAGCCACTGTGGACGCAGGGGCTGACGTAGTGCTGGGCTTCCATCCCCACGCTATCCAGGGATTTGAGCTGTACAAAACAGGAGTGATTGCCTATAGTTTGGGCAATTTCGTCATGGACCAGAAGAGCCCAATAACCAGGGAGAGCATGATGCTCCTCATTTACGCTCGCAAGGGCGAAGGCATCTTGTGGTTCAAAGTGGTACCAGTCGAAATAAGGGACTGCCAGCCCACAGTATTGGCTGGTCAGGAGGCAGAAAAGCTCATGGAGAAAATCCAGCGCATTTCAACTGTGAACTTTGCTAGCTAGGTACAGCACTGCCATTCGCAAAGCCTGATCAAAGGTGACCCAGCCTGTCTTGGCCATGGTGTCCAGGCGGTTGAATTCCAGCAGCGTTTCCCTGAGCTGGTCTAGGCTCATCCTGCTCGAGTTCTTTGAGCACCTGGAAAACCTGAAGGGCTGAATGTGCAGGGCCTCCACAATTTGACTGTCCGTGGCCCCCGATTGCTTCCAAACCTTGAGCTTGTACATGTAACGGATTTCCGAAGCGAGCAGGCCGAACAGTCCTTCCACGCTTTCGCCAAGAGAAAGCAGCCTGTCGCATAGCTCTAGAGAATCAGCTACTTTGCCCCTGAAAACGGTTTCAACCAGCTTAAATACGCTGGGGGCGGCGCCGCTGCACACAGTCTTGAAATCCTCCATGGTAATTTGGTTGTTAGATCCACAGTAACATATGAGCTTTTCCAGCTCCGCGGAAGCCCAGGTGAGGTTCTTCTCGCAGGCGTCCAGTATTGCTTCGGCCACCTCATTTGGCAGTGTCTTGCCTGCCTGACGGGCTCTGGCAGACAGCCAGGACATCGCCTGTTCGGTTGGCAACTTGGAACAGTTCACAAGTAAGACCTGGTCGGTCTGTTGGGATTTCAACCATGAAGGTAGTGATTGGTCAGGCACGCTAAACACCAGGCGAGATCCTGGGAAGGGTGCTGCAAAGTAGCGTTCCAGGGCCCGAGCATGCTGGGTAAGCGCCTCACATGTTGCGGTCACGAACACCAGCTTTTGCTGTGCGAACAAGGAAGGGGTTTTGCATGCCTCTAAACCCCTTTCCACCGAATCGTCTGAGGAAAAGGTGTATCGGTCCCAGTCCCTCGAGGCTTCGACGATCGCTTGACGCACCTCATCTATGAGCACTGGCTCGTTGCCGTACAGCACATACACTGAGCACAACTGCCCGTTCCTGATTGCCTTGAGCGCTTCCTGTTGTTTGACCTCCATACCGTGTGACGCGCGCTCCTTTCCCCTCTTAAGGATCAACCTTTCGTGCTCAAGTTTCAAGGGGTACGATGGGAGCGCAGCGATACCCTGCCATGCCTGTCCAACACCACGAAAACTGCGCCGTGCCTGTCAGTCCGGTATACCTGAACGTCCCGGGAGTTCAAAAGGCGCAGCGTGGACTCGGACGGATGGCCATAAGAGTTGACTCCGACGCTTATGACACAAAGGTTTGGCTTGTAGCAGTCGAGCAACTCCCTAAATCTTGGGTCTGCTGCTCCGTGGTGTGGTGCTTTGAGCACCTTGAACTCCTGGCCCCCAGGTGAAACAAGGCCACTGCCGAGAATGGATTGCACTGGAAGGTCGGCCGTGAGCAGCGCTTCGAATGGGCCGCAGCTGAGCTTGGCTAACAGCGAGTGCTGGTTTTCGGTGGTGGACTCGGTTGGAACGCAGCCGACTACCTCCAGTTTGCAGTGGCCAACATCTAAGGTCAAGGGTTCCCTTGGAGTTGGAACCAGCACCTTTGCCTGTTTCAGGGCGAGTTCTTTGGTGGTGAGTTCGGGGCACACAATTGCCTCCACTTTAAGTTCCCGCATGATTGAAGGTACTGCGCCTGCATGGTCTTGATGCCAATGGGTCACTACCAGGTAATCCAACCGAGTTATTCCTTCCCTGCGCAGGAAGGCAAGGGTGCGAGGGGGGTCCCAGGCAAGTGGGCCTGTGTCCACCAGCGCAACCTGACTGCCCGACTGGATAAGCACGCAGTCGCCTTGGCCGACGTCAAGGAATGTGACAGCACAGAAGGGCTTTGAGACGAAAGGTATTGCTGTGGCAACTAGCACCGCAACGCTACAGGCAGCCACTGCGTAGCGCCGATGCATATGTGGGATTGAGACCATTCCGGTCATGACGGAGACGAGTGCGTAGTAAGAACAGAGCCAAAGGGCGCTTGGCGTTGCCACTGACACGCTTGCCAAGGGCAAGGTCGCAAACAGCTGACCAAGGAGGATGAACCCTAGCCCCAGGAGGTCCACTGGGGTGCTTATAACGGCAACAAGGGACGAGACCAGGGGGACCCGGGAAAGAAGCGCAATCAATAAGCCTCCTGGCACCAATAAGCCAGCTAAGGGTACCAGCAGCAAGTTTGAGATGGGGGATATAAGGGCAAGGGAATTCCAGTGCGCTACCACCACTGGTGCAGCAAACGCGGTGGCTCCAAGGGTAATGGACAGGGCCGGGATCTTGGACAAAAAGCCCTTTGGGACTAGTTTATCCGAGAGCATGACTCCAAGAGTGGCCAGGTACGACAATTGAAAACCCAGATCCAGGTGGGCCATGGGCCGGAACAGGCATATCACAAGGCCAGAACCAGCCAGGCAAGCAATTGGGTCCTTGTTCCTCAGGGCAGGGACCTGCAGGAAGTCCATAAGCGTCATGATGAAAGCACGCAGAATAGATGGGGACATGCCGGCCATGATTGCGTAGGCGGCAAGGAACCCAGCGGCACACAGAGAGTATTCCCGGGGATTGAGCAGCTTCGTTAGGGGCCGCAGCGCCGAGCGAATGAAGTTGACGTGCAGTCCTGACACTGCCAGTACGTGAGCCACGCCAACGGTGCGAATTGGCTCCACCAACTTAGGTTCAATGGCATCCGAACCTCCAAAAAGCATGCCAGTGACCAATCCTGACACCATTGGGCAGAGGTTGCGGTCGATTGCCTCAATGGCGGAGCGCTTTAGGGCAAACAGCCCTTTGATCACACTTGGGAAGCTGCCTTGGCGCAGAACCCTGTAACTCGAACAGCGCAGCTGTGCCCAGACTCCCGAGGCGGCAAAGGCTTGCCTTTGGTCGAACTCACCTGGATTCCCTGGGCTTCGTGGAGGGGAAAGGTAGCCTGTGCACTGTATGCTGTCACCGTAAGCTGGCAGCTCTGGGCACGCGTTCAAGGTAACCGCTACCAGTTTCCCTCTGGCATGGTAGGTGTCAATTGAAGACTCCAAGCGCCCTGTGAAGACAATGTGCTCGCCCCTGCGCGCTACATCACTCACGACGGTGAGCTCCAGGTTGACTTTCAAGTCTTGCTGGGAGAAAGGCCATCGGAGGGACACCAACTGCTGGGAAGCGCGGATCGCACCAGTGCTTGCCCATGCTAGCCAGATGGCCAGCAGGGCTACGCCATGGGGTTTGCCTCTACACTTTGCGGCTAACCCGACCACCAAAGTGAGACAACACACACTGCAGCAGCAAAGCAATAGCTGTCGAGGGTGGACCAACTCCAGGGAAACCAAGTGGTAGGCAACAGTGGCTCCACACAAGTAAAAGAGGAACATGAGCGCTATGGGCCTTCGCCGTAGACTGGCGTCAGGAAACCGCATCCCGTGTATTGGTTCGACGATTACCAGGAAATTCCTTCATGAAGTTGGCGTGAAAAAAGAAAGGGCCCTTGGCCAACTGGCCAAGGGCGTAGAAGCCGCGGATCAGTAGTCCATGTCAGGCATAGGTGGGTTGTGCTGTTCCTTCTTTTCCGGGATTTCTGCCACGAGGGCTTCGGTGGTGAGCACCAGCGAGGCCACACTGGCTGCGTTCTCCAGCGCGGAACGGGCTACCTTTGCGGGATCGATGACCCCAGCCTTCACCAGGTCCTCGAACTCCAAGGTAAGTGCGTTGAGGCCCCAGCCTTTCTTGTTTTCGGTCTTGACCCGCTCAACTACCACAGAGCCTTCCAGACCAGCGTTATATGCGATCTGGCGCAACGGCTCCTCCAGAGCTCTCTTCACTATGTTGATGCCCACCTTCTCGTCGCCCTGGGCCTCAATGCTGTCCAGAGCTTTGAGGGCTGCAATGTAGGTCACGCCGCCGCCAGGCACAATGCCTTCCTCGACTGCTGCCCTAGTGGCGGAAAGTGCGTCTTCCACCCTGTGCTTCTTCTCCTTGAGCTCAGTCTCGGTGGCAGCGCCAACCTTGATCACTGCAACGCCGCCAGCGAGCTTCGCCAGACGCTCCTGGAGCTTCTCCCTGTCGTAATCGGAATCAGTCTCTTCAATTTGCTTCCTTATCTGGGCAATCCTTCCCTCGATTGCTTTCTTGCTGCCCTTGCCCTCAACGATGGTGGTCTTCTCCTTGGTAATGCGCACCTTGGCGGCTTCGCCAAGCATGTTCAGGTCCACGTTTTCAAGCTTAATGCCGATGTCTTCAGAGATGAACTGGCCACCAGTGAGTATGGCGATATCCTCCATCATGGCCTTCCGCCTGTCGCCAAACCCAGGAGCCTTGACTGCGGCACACTGGAGCGTGCCCCGGAGTTTGTTGACCACCAAGGTGGCAAGAGCTTCGCCTTCTACGTCCTCTGCAACGATCACAAGGGGCCTGCCAGAACGGGCTACCTTTTCAAGCAGCGGCAGCAAGTCAGCCACAGCGCTAATCTTCTTCTCGAACAGCAGGATGTATGGGTTCTCCAAAACGCACTCCATTGCTTCGGGGTTGGTGACGAAGTATGCGGAGAGGTAACCCCTGTCGAACTCCATACCTTCGACCACTTCTACAGTGGTCTGGGTACCCTTGGACTCCTCGACGGTGATTACTCCGTCTTTGCCAACCTTCTCCATTGCTTCGGCTACCAGCTTGCCAATTTCTGGGTCATTTGCTGCAATCGAAGCAACGTTTGCGATTTGTTCTTTGGTTTCCACAGGCGTTGCATTCTTCTTGATCTCTTCCACTACGGCAGTGACAGCCTTTTCAATTCCCCTCTTGAGGAAGATCGGGTTTGCACCTGCAGCGACGTTCTTGAGCCCTTCAGTCACAATGGCCTGAGCGAGCACTGTTGCAGTGGTGGTTCCGTCTCCTGCAACGTCATTGGTTTTGGAAGCTACTTCCCTGCAAAGCTGAGCACCCATATTCTCATAGGGGTCCTTCAGCTCAATTTCCTTGGCAACTGTCACGCCGTCCTTGGTGATGACGGGTGCACCAAACTTCCTATCTAGCACCACCGTACGGCCCCTTGGACCAAGGGTCACCTTGACGGCGTTGGCAACCGCATTGACGCCCCTTTCCAGGGCTTTCCTGGCTTCGATGTCGAACGCCAGCATCTTAGCAGGCACGGCTATCGACCTCCTTGGAAGTGATTGTTATTTAACTGCGAGAATGTCGCTCTCCCTGAGGATTAAGTACTCTTCACCATCTATCTTGATTTCGGTTCCGCTGTACTTGGAGAAAATCACACGGTCCCCCACTTTAACCTCTGGTGGAACCCGGGTGCCGTTTTCAAGGATGCGGCCAGGACCTACCGCTACCACTTCTCCCTCCTGCGGCTTATCCTTGGCGGTGTCCGGCAACACGATGCCGCCCTTGGTCTTTTCTTCCACGGTGATGGGCTTCACTACGACTCTCTCATTCAACGGCTTAATCAATTTGTTTTCCTCCTTTCCTCCGAGGGTTTTTGCTCCTTGTTTCGGGTTCATTGAGGTTGTTAGCACTCACCGAAGGCGAGTGCTAACACCGGCAATAATTATATTTTGCCCCTTTCACCATGTCAATCCTGCACTGGTTGAACTTTTCCTCATGGGCAACAAGGCCCCGGGCAATGCCCAAGCGTGCCCAGGGCGTTCAATCAGCTATACCCTCAAAAACTTATCACCTGTACTGACCGCACGTTATTGGCCTTGCCAATGGCAGCCAGGGTGTCTTCGTCTACTGGGTTGTCTACACCAAGCACCATTATGGCCTCGCCCCCCACTTGTTTCCTGCCAACCTGCATGCCAGAGATGTTTATGTTCCTGGAGCCCAGGATAGTGCCAATCGCTCCTATTACGCCCGGCTTGTCGAAGTGGTGGATGAGCAGCATGTGTTCTGCGAAGGGCGCATCAAGGGTGTAGCCATCGATCCCCACGAGTCGCGGCTCACTCTTGCCCAGGAGCGTGCCCGCAAGGTAGCTCGTGCCTGCAGTTGATTCCACGCACACTTCCAGCAGGCTGGTATAAGGGCCTTCCGCAGGCTGGAGAGTCTCGGACACCTTTATGCCTCGCTCCCTTGCTACTACGGGAGCGTTTACCGCGTTGACTGGTTGCTGGAGCGCGCATCTTAGGAAGCCCTTGAGCACCGCGCTCGTAAGCGGGCCAATTTCCTTGGTGCCCAGGTCTCCCGAGAAGGATATGCTAATCCTTCGCACTTGCCCTTTGAGCAACTGTGCGTGCATCTTACCCAGCTTTTCAGCAAGAGGCACGTACGGTGTGAGCACGTCCAGCGCTTGAGGGGAAATTCTGGGCAAGTTAACCGCATCCCTCACCAGCTCGCCCTTTAACACAGCGACTACGCTATCGGCAACCGAGAGGGCGACGTTCACCTGAGCTTCCACGGTTGAAGCTCCCAGGTGCGGTGTTAACACAACGTTGGGCAGCTTGAGCAAGGGACTTTCTGGGGGAAGGGGTTCTTTCTCGAACACGTCCAGCGCTGCTCCGGCCACCTTTCCGCTGACTATGCCGTCAACAAGCGCTGCTTCGTCTATGATTCCGCCCCTGGCGCAGTTGATGATCCTCACACCAGGCTTCATCATTTGGATCTCAGCATGACCAATCAGTTTGCGGGAGTCTGTGGTGAGGGGAGTGTGTACAGTGACGAAATCTGCCCTCTGCAAGAGCTCCTCCTTGGAAACCATTTCTGCCCCAACCTGGGCTGCTTTTTCAGGGCTGACGAAGGGATCGTAGGCAATCACTTTCATTTCAAGGCCCCGCGCAATTCTGGCTACTTCGCAGCCTACCCGACCCAGGCCAATTATTCCCAAGGTTTTGTCGTGCAGCTCTACCCCCATGAACTTGCTCCTGGCCCATTCGCCGCGGCGCAAGGAGGCGTCCGCCTGGGGGATGTTCCTGCAGAGGGCCATCATCAGGGCCACTGTGTGTTCCGCAGCCGCAATGGTGTTTCCCGCCGGCGCGTTCACAACCACCACGCCCAAGCGCGTGGCAGTCTCTACATCGATGTTGTCTACTCCCACGCCAGCTCGCCCCACCACCTTGAGGCGACGCCCTGCTTCAAGCACCCTCCTGGTCACTTTGGTTTCACTGCGCACTATGAGGCCGTCGTAGTTGCCGATGGCTTCCACCAGTTGGTCTTCGGTGAGCTTGGTGACCACGTCAACCGTGGCGCTTTGACGGAGCCGCTCTATGCCTTGTTCGGAAATGGGGTCTGCAACCAAGATCTTGGGTGTAGCAGCTGAGTTCTTCATTTGGACCAACCCTCCATAATCACTTTCTGCAACGCCTGAGCTGCGCAACCTTGTTGGACAGGAACGCCCAGCTCCGAGATGGCCATTTCCACTGCAGCCACACTGGCCAGAGCGTCGTACCAAGTGACGTATCCCATATGGCCAATCCTAAACACCTTACCCTCGAGATGGTCTTGGCCTCCTGCCAGCACTACCCCGTACTTCCGCTTGACAAGGGACGTAATCTTGCCAGCTTCGACGCCTTCGGGTGCTTTAATTGCTGTCACAGTGGGGGAAGCAGCGTGTTCAGGTGCAAGGGTTTCCAAGCCAGCAGCCCTGCACCCCTCACGTACCCCTTTTGCAATAAGTTGGTGCCTGCGGTATACCGCTTCATAACCTTCTTCCTCGATGAGGTCGAGCGCTGCTTCTAGGCCAAGCACCAGGGAAACTGAAGGGGTATAAGGCGTTTGGGGCCTGGGCTTGTCCAGGAACTTCTTCATCAACTGGAAATCCCAGTAGTACCTATGGCTGGCCACGAGCTTGCTCTTTTCCATGGCACGTTTGCTTGCCACCACTATTGCCAACCCGGGGGGCAGCATCAGCGCTTTTTGGGAAGCACTGGCCAACACATCGATGCCCCAATCGTCCTGGTTGATCTGGACTGCTCCCAGCGAGCTCACAGCGTCCACCACGAGCATCACTTGTTCTGGTACGGCCTGCCTCAGCGCTTTGAGGTCGTTGATTGCGCCTGTAGAGGTCTCGTTATGCGTCAGGAAGCAACACGTGGCACCAGCGCGTTGGGCGAAGAAGCGACGCACTTCGTCGGGATCGGCTTGCTCTCCCCATGGGAACTCCAGGTAGTGCACCAAGGCGCCGTGCCTCTTCAGGATCTCTGCAAATCGTTTTCCGAAGGAGCCAATGCTCACCGCTACTACCTCTTCCCCTGGAGACACCATGTTGACAGCTGCGGCCTCCAGGGCTCCGGTTCCAGATCCAGGGAAAAGCATCGGGGTTCCAGAGGAACTGATCAAGCGTTTGAGCTTTGCAAGCACTCTTCCAAAGGCGTCTTCGAACTCAACGCCTCTGTGGTTGATCATCGGCGAGATCATCTTTTGGTACACTTCTGGCGCAACTTGGGTTGGACCAGGTACCATGAGCAGTTGTTTCTTCACTTAGGACACTCCCTTCCAAGGATTGGGCTTCATAATACAGAAGCCCCCCGCCCACGACAGGGGCGGGGGGCCCGCGGTGCCACCCTGATTTGGCTTGTGCGCTCGGCAGAGCACTCAAGCCCTCGTTACGCTTTAACGGGCGACCGTTCACTTAGTCGGCACATGCCGTTTCCGTGATAAGCCTCCGAGGTGGAAGTTGCCACGCTCCTCCACCAGTTCCCACCGTTCCTGGTTCTCTTTAGGGGCAGCGTGCCAAACTCCTCTTCACCGGCACTGGCGCTATGAGGTTGTTGCCACAGATTATAGCATACCTTTTTCAGATCACAAGAGGCCCACTTCTTGCAGAACCCCCCTTAGCTGTTCTTCCTCCTTCTGGGTGAGGGGGAGCAGGGGCAGCCTGAGCCCACCTACTGGGAACCCCACCATTTTCATGGCTGCCTTGACCGGGCTCGGGTTTGTTGTGAAGAACAGCCCTTTGAACAGTGGGAAATACTTCAGGTGGATTTCCAAGGCCTTCTGCCAATTGCCTGCTTGGAAGCTTTCAACCATTTGCCGGAGCTGCCGTGCAATGAGGTGCGAAGCCACAGAAACCACACCCTTGGCTCCAAGGGCGAGCATGGGCAGTGTCAGACTGTCGTCACCGCTGTACACCTGGAACCCTGGAGGGGCGGCCCGGCATATCTCGGACACTTGATCCAAATTACCTCCAGCTTCCTTCAACGCCACAATGTTGGGCACATCCTGAGCCAGGTGAACCACGGTGGCAGGGTCTATGTTCCTGCCAGTCCGCCCGGGCACGTTGTAAAGCATGACCGGAAGGCGAGTGGACTGCGCTACAGCCTTGAAGTGGGCGTAAAGCGCGTTTTGGGGTGGCTTGTTGTAGTAAGGGGTCACAAGCAGTACTGCGTCCGCACCGACCTCCTCCGCTTTCTTGGTTAGGAGCACGCTTTGCCTGGTGTCGTTGGAACCGGTGCCCACCATGACTGGAACCCTGCCCCGGGCTGCCTTTATGACTGTCCGCCACAGCTCCACCTTCTCTTCGATGGAAAGCGTAGGCGACTCACCGGTGGTCCCTGTCACTAGCAAGCCGTCTGATCCCAGGTCGATCAGATAGTCCACAAGTTGCGCAGTTCGCTCCAGGTCCACTTCCAGGTTCTCAGTAAACGGTGTCACCATTGCAGTGATCACTGTGCCAAATCGGGTCACAGGCATCACTCCTTTGCCCGCGTTTCTAGCAAATTCTCCAGACCATACACCACACCGTTGATGTGGGGCACCTTTTTCACCGCCAGCAAAACGCCTGGCATGAACGAGTCACGGCTCATGCACTCATGGGTGAGGAGAAGCCTTTCGCCACGGCTACCCGCCACAACAGTGTGCTGGGCCAAGAAGCCTGGGAGACGGACGCTATGGATCCTGATGCCTCCAAGCTGGGCGCCCCGGGCTCCAGGGAGTTTCTCGTGGCCCATGCTGTCTTTGGAAGCGCTCGCTCTGGCGCGGGCGATTGCTTCGGCGTACCTGATTGCGGTTCCAGAGGGGGCGTCCAGTTTGGCGTCGTGGTGAGTTTCCACGATTTCGATTTGGGGAAAGATCTTGGACACCTCTAGGGCCAGTTTCAGCAAGAGCACTGCACCTAGAGAAAAGTTGGGAGCAATCACTGCGTTCTTGCCGTGGCGCTCGAAAGTGCACGCAATCTCGGGTATGTCGGATTCCCTCAGCCCGCTTGTGCCGACTACCGCGTGAGCCTTGTGTTCAGCGATCACCTTCAAGTTTTGCTTTACAGAGGCGGGAGTTGTGAAGTCTACAACCACGTCTGGCTTCCCGCTATCTATGGCGTCTTCAAGGCTGGGTAGGAGCACTATTCCGACAGGATTGCGTCCAATCAGGGTGCCCACGTCCTGGCCCACCCCGTTTGACCGGCCCGCTGCTCCTACCAACTCCAGATCGGGGTCGTCCAGCACAGCCTTGACAACCTCCCGGCCCATGCGCCCGTTAGCTCCACAAACCACAACGCGAATGCCCATGGCTCTCCACCTTCACATTCTTTGACATAAGTAGACTGTTACTTCAGTTGACACAGGGTTGGGTTGCTAGCACAATCAACTTGGCGATTGGGGCTACTCTAGCACCCCCTCTCACAGCTTGCCGCGACTTGGCCAAGAATGGCCCTCTGGCTTTGGGCGCAAGAGTTCTTATGCAAGTGAGTCTCCGAACAGCGCTTCCTAACTCTGGCTGACACTTACTTCCTCTGTCTGGTAATGCCGTGCTAGTCGAACCTCTGTTCGGTTGAACACCTCAAACTTGTGCCAGATCTTTAGATAATTTTCCTTCCTGGAGGAGAAGCAAATTCCCTTTACCCCCGAATACCGCGGGCGGGACTTCACCCCTCTCCAGGAAGCCTTTCCAGTAGGCCAGCCTACCCCGGAGCCTGGCAATACGGGCCAGTATGCCCTGGCGGCGGAGCTTTTCTTTGGTACGTTCCAGCTTCTCTTCGGACTTCTCTATCTTCGCCTCCAGATCCAATACGTGCATCCTCACCTGTTCCCTTTGGCTCTCAATGGTGGCCCTGGCGTCCTCAACAGCCCACTGGCACCAGCGGGCATTGAGGTCTTTGACTATTTCTCCGGGTTCTTTTCCCCGCCTGAGGGCCTGGTAAGCAGTTCGTTCGGCAGCTTGAAACCGGCGCATGAAGGAAACCAGCTTTTCTTCTGCCTCCCTGTCCGGGTATATCCTGCCAGGTAGGGTTATTATGTCAGCAGGCTTATTCACCTTTTGCTGC
>JBNARI010000002.1:0-122256 GCA_049718765.1 Bacillota bacterium
GTTGTTGCCGAGTACATGGAGTATTACAACTGTCGTCGGAGGCATGGGGCTCTCGGTTACATGTCACCGCAGACATTTCATGAGTCGTTCATGTGCAATGCTGTGAGTGCAGAAGCTTTTGCAGCATAAAACTCCGGAATAAGGGGGCCAAGGGGTTCCCCGGGCCTGTGCCGTAACTCAGTAGGCAAAATAAGGCTCAGTCCGTTGATACGAAAGGCCGCAGTCCACCCGTACGGCCGGAGGAATACTGCGGACGCGTCAGGATATTCCACCAGGCTTTGCAGCAACATATCGAACTGCCACGGCACCGGTACTAACCCTGAGGAAACTCGAGATAGCCTGGGTCGCGAGGAAGGAAGTCCCGAACAAGATACCCAGCCTCTATACTGCAGCCACCTGGGAGTTCGAAAGGTATTCTGTGCCGCACCGAGTTTCCCTCTCCAGGCAGCCCCTTCAGCCTGGCGTCCTTCAGATATACGATCAGGTTGGCCAGAACGCAGGGGGTGCGCGATCTTGGCACGGAGGTTCGCTCACCAAAGCGTGTCACCAATTGCCACTCCACTGCCGTTGCCTTACCGGCAAGGTCGCCCGGCTTCAGAGCTGGATCTGGATCAAGCCGCACAATACAGCCATCCAGCAGCAGGGCCAATGCCACCGCAACGTATACCATTAAGTTATTCCTAGCATGAACGGTAACCTGTCTCATCTCGCACCCTCAGCCCACACAGCACCTTCACGAATGGGGTCACTGCCTCGGCAGCCACCTTACCTTCCATACGCCCTTCTCCTTCACACAGGACCACGGCTCCCGCTCGAAGCTCAGCACTTGTCCATTGGACGTATACCTGAACCGGTGGGTTACGTAGACAATCGCATGCTCCGGGTCAAGAAGCTCGTAACCGTTCACACTGTACTCCAGCAACTCGTCATCTGCCCGCTCCATCTCGCGTACGTACAGCTCCAGGCTAATCTCATCTGGAACGGAACCTAGACACCTAAATGCTTTCACCCAGTCCTTCGCCCGCGTTGCCTCGAGGTACCGCGTCATCACCCTGTCCGGGGTCTCACCTCGAGAGTCGTGTTCAAATCTGCCGTAGAGTTCCTTCTTCACCAGAATCAGCTGCTGCTCCAGCTGCCCTGACCTGGCCTCTACAGAGGCCAGCTCTTCCCTGAGGGTTCTCACCTGCGCTTCCAGTTCAGATACCCTGGACCGCAACTGTTCGACTGCTTGACCCGCTCCCTCAGCCTTCTCCGCTGCCGAACACCCCACAAGCAGGATTAAGAGCAAGATCAGGCCTATGCTCACGCGCACTCCTGGGCTCATCCTGAGCACAACGGATCACCTCCGTGGCCATACTGCTCGCAAACAGCACCCCTTCTTACTGAAGTGGGAATTCCGCGTTCACAACAGCGGTAATCTCTTTCTCAAGGGACGAAGTGTGGTTGATGCCGTAGTCCGATACCTCAGTAGAGTTCTTCGGCGTTATCTGGAACACCCCCATCTTAGCAGCTCTCGAGTGGCCAATCCTCGCGCCGGTAGAAGCTGCAATCTTTTCAGCCCTGGTCATGGCGTCCCTCGCCGCCTCACCAAGCATGTCGATCTTCAGCTCGTTCAACTTCGTGTAGTAGTACTGGGGCGGATAAGACTCAAACTCAATGCCTTTCTCTATGAGCTCCGTGGACTCCCTGGATATAGCCGTCACTTTGTCTACTTCCCGCGACCTGATCTCTATGCTCTGCCTTAACACGTACCCGGATATGTCCCTAGTCATCATGCCCGTCCTCGGGTCCAAAGCGTAAATCGTCTCAGTAGTAACCGGCAGGTAGACTATTTCATTCTCGTTCACGCTTTCTGGATACGGTCATGTCCTGCTTCAACAGCGCGTACGCCCCGGTCAAATCTTGAGCGCGCCTTGAAAAAGATGCCCGCCACACGATCAGGTCCGATCTGATCTCCTTTTTTGCAGACCCGTCACCGTCATGGACTTCTTCGCAGTCACAAACTCCGTCGCTGGCCTCGACACTATCAACGCACATACTACAAACCATAGGTCTCACTCTCCCTTACAGCGGTATATGCGGGTTACCCTTTGAGCTCTGACGGAACAAACCGCCTGTGTTCTCCGCCGGACACCATTTTTGTACAAGCGCTCCCCAACGAGCATCGAACTTCTACGGTGAACCACCCTATGTCAGCGGGACCATTTCTCCACCCGGAGCCTCGAGGTATACGCCGCTCAGCCCATTCGCTTTCAGGTACGCCACAAGCTTTTGGCTCATTTTCTCGTGAAGGTCGCCATAGTCCGTATAATGTTTGAGTATCTCGTCTGCCACACCGGGCTTTGGCCTGCAGAACTCCCTTATCGAAGGCTCGAACAAAGCACCGTCCCTCGCCTCAACGTACTCGGAAAGCGCGTAACTACCATCACCCAGCCTGCGGTACTTTATGGCAGCCGGTACCACGCCACCAGTGTTCTGAACGAGCTTCTCGCGCCCATAGAGCACGTACTCCGAGTAGAACACAGTGGCCCATATGGTAAGCACATCGCCCTCTTCATGCTTGTCAAAAACGTGCGAGGCCACCAGCACTACCCCATTGGGGTGGTATCCCTTATAGTGCTCCAGAGCTGCCGCATCCACCAGGGCCTCAACGGTATTTCCTGAAGGCCTGCTCGCCGGTGGAAGCGGCGTAATCTCAAGGGGCTTCAGTTTCGAATACCATTCTTCCCCGCTCTTCCAGCTCTTCGGCACGTTGTTCCTGGGGCCAAGGATCCGTATGCAGGCCTCTGCCATCAGGTCGCCCCGCTCACCTTTGCCGTTACCTTTGGCAAATTGGTCGAGCATATAGGCAAGCGCCGGCTCCCCGTACTTCGCGATCTCCAGAAGCGTATTTCCCTTAAACGCGTTCTTGTTGTGTTCCGATTCATTCGACTTTTGCATGGCTATAATCGCATCAAGCTTTCGCTCAATAAGTGCTGCAAGCGACTCCCCCTCGGGTACTGTTGTGTCCACCTTCGAAAGAGACTCATCAAAGCTCTTCACAGTTCCGAGCATTTCCGCATCGGTGACCACTGCAGGGTCGAACCAAAAGTCGTAAGCAGTGTTCTTCTCTGGGAGCAGAATGAACACGTGGTCCTGCCGAGCTATAGAAGTATCTCCAGATGCCGCAGGTTGCGTTCGGGCGACTCTTGCGTAGTACGTCCTGCGGGAAAAACCGCCCAGCTCCCTCTGCTCGAGCGTCTGCGAATGATTTGGCACGGGCAGCAGTACGCCGGCTGACTTGGCTGCTCCGTCCGGATAATACCCAACCTTCACAAGCCCGCCGACCACTTTCCCGCCAGCCCTGAACACCAGCTCCCCGTTTTCCTCCGACACCTGCCATACCCTCGGGACAGTGAAAGAGCAGCCGTCGTAAGTCGCCAGCTTCACCACAGGAGGCTGCATCGTCCTGTTTGCCCTTGTGAGAGTGAGAGCCGAAACCACCGCAAGCGCAATAACAGCACACAGGAGCATCATACTCCGGAACCTCGGGGTTGTAGCAATCATCGCGATCCACTCCTTCGCAGTGCTCTTGTGCAGGTTCACCGTCGTAAGCATGAAGCGTGTTGACGCTGCCACTAGGTTGTAGCACGAGGGAAAGCAACGTCCTGTGTGACTTGTGCGCTCTTGTGCGCTCGTCCACACGGGGCAAGCCTCTCATCCTGTCCTGCTATATAAAGCTACTGTGAGAGGTACGCACCTTCGTATGGATAGTTCACCTCTGAAACCAGCCATTTCTTGCTGCCTGCCGCCTCGTCATACCACTCCGTTACGACTACCCTGGCGCTGTACTCCCCAGCATAGCCCGTTGAAGCCACCATCCGGAACCTGATTTCGTAGGTATAGACCCCATCGCTTCGTCCCACGCACGTCACCGCATAGGACTCCACCCACGGGCTGGACACCCCGGTGACCCAGCCGCAACGCTCGAAAGCAGACCTGTACTTGGCACGCAGTTCAGGCGAGAGCAAAGCAAACTGCAACGCGCCGTTGCGCTCCTTGACAGCTCTCGCCCAGGTGTGCGCAACCCATGCCGGGCTCTCGGGCCGAAGGCACCTCTCCAGCATTGCTGCCCTGCGCTCAGCAGCATCCACAACGGCGCTCCAGGACTGCTGGCTGGCAATTGTGACAGTGCGCGTGGTTTCATCCCACTCAACTCGAGCCCCCAGCGCCTCCGCCACCCACCTCAACGGCACCATCACGCGACCGTCGATCAGCCGCGGAGCCACATCGGGCAGGATCTCCCGCCCGTCCACCACAAGCCTGATGCTTTCTTCGGCCATGGCTCCGGCCCCGGCAAAAACTACAAGCCCAACAATAACCATAGCTGCGAGCGCCAATGCCCGCAACCCTGCACCCACACCCAACCCCTCCCCACCGCGGTATCCCGGTTTAAGAGACGCCCGGAAAGGCGCTCGTGTTCCGATCACCAGGTGCACTTCAGGGCCTGTCAGTACTCCGTTGTCACAATCCCCAGCACCGCACCAGTTACCAGAGGATCCGATGCGAGTTTCGTTCGCCACCACTCCTGGCGACCCGACCACCACAGCACCGTAGTACCTCACGCCATTGGCTTTCAAGAAGTCGACCGTACGTCTAATGTTTCCAGAATGGTGGCTGGGTACCTTGCTCAACCGTTCCAGGGTCTCCAGGAACTTGCGCTCGCCCTCGGGGCTACCCATAAACGGATTGCCAACTACCCTAGTCCCAGCCAAATAGGTCCTGTTACGGTATTCCTCATCCGAAAACACGCACACTGCACCCCACATCAGTCTCAACTCCGGGGGCATAACCGATCTCACTTCATCCACCGAAAGTGGCTCCCGGAAGGAAACCGCCATTTCGACAAGGCAGCCGTCTCCCACGTTGTCGAGTACGTCGAATTCCCTTCTGACCTCCTGGCCCTCGGCCACCGGATAATAGAATCGCAGTCTTGGCACACCCAGGGCGCTGTACTCCTTGCTTCCTTCCGGGATCCCAGTGGATATCTTCTCAAGCACATCCCAGGATCCCGTGCAGACCACGAACGTGGGATCCTCAAGTGTTCGTTCCCCTCCCCACACATCGAAGTCCACCGTCACAGTCCCAGCAGGACACGGCTTGTGCCCGACCAATCTCAAAAGGTGGTACTGTTTCTGGCGCCCGAACAGCCTCACGTTAACGCTATTCCCAGCTAACGCTACCGTGTTTGGCTCGGTGAACTGCACGAGGTCCGGATAGAAACTATCGATTCGCGCTTCCTGACGTTGCAGGACAAGCTCGGGGCATACGAACAACCCCAGCATCGCACCTACCACTACCATAAGCGAAATCACCGAGGTTCGTAGAATACTCGCCATACGCGCCCTTCGCAAAAAAGCCTTTTCGTCGATCTCCTCCACCTTCAACCCTTCAACTTTATCAGAAATGTCAACCATTTTAGCGTTCCTCCTCATTGTTCAAATACAACTTCAACCCCTTCCTCGCTCTCCACAGGGCAGTCTTAACGGAATCGGCAGTGATGCCAAGCGCAGCCGCAATTTCTTTTGCTGACATGCCCATTTGATATTTCATAAAGACAAGCGCCCTCTCCGCGGGCTTAAGCTTCCTTACGGCATCTTCTACTATCTGCTTGCTGTGTATGTCATCTTTGTTCAAACAGATACGCGCAGCGGCGCGGCATTGTTGCTGTATGACCCAGTAGTCCCGTCGTCGCCGTTCGAGAAAGTCCGCATACTTCGATCTCGCCACCGCGAGCACGTACGCTCTCAGCTTACCTTCGCCAATTGCGTCCAAATGGAGGTACGTGGACAGCAAGGTCTCCTGGGTCAAGACCTCAGCATCCTCACGGGTGAGTCCAAGATCCACAAAGTAGCGATATGTCATCCTGTACAGTTGCTGCCACACTTGCGCTTGCTCTCCTGACAAGTTCCACCTTAATGAGACGGTAACAAACAGCATGAGGTAACAAACAAGAACATAGCCACCACGCCATTTGTTCTTAAACTCCAAACGCCAATATAGTAGGGTGATGTCTTAAGATAGCTGAAAACGAGTAGGTCCGGGCTGAGATGTTGTTTAGCAAAAAACAAATAGAAAGGAGCCCGGACCCATGAATAGGATACCACCCAGTCAGAGGATTGCAGAGTTTTTAAAAGCAGAAGCTGCTTGAGAGGAAGATGTGCTGAGCATCCTTGTCAGGCTGGGAGCGCAGCGTTTGATCCAGGAGGCGCACAGCAAAATCACCATACGCTAGGGAGAATGCGATATCGCACGCGACGCGTGTACTCCTCATACCCCGGCAACTCTCCGTGCAGGGTGCGGTCCTCCAGACATGTGCGTACCAGGATGAGAACGGTGACTGCTGCTGCGGGAACCAGTGCCCAGTACGAACCGAGTACAACGGGACTCGATATCGCCATCAGAATGCCACCCAGGTATCCCGGGTGTCTCACGAAGCCGTACGGCCCGCGGTCTACCACGTGATGGCCTCGCTCAGTTTGAAGCCGCACTACCGTTGAGAAGAACTGGTTGACGAACTTGGCCCACTCCACAATGGCTACCGACCCGACGAAAACGGCGTAGGCACGCCAGTACACCAGTGGAGGGACCATTCCGGTCCACCCGTAGCGTCCCCCCGTCGAGCGCGGATACCACGAAAATTGCCAGTTCAGCCGGGAGATAGAGCACCCAGAACACTTTGTCCCAGGGCTTTTGCCCGGGCCCAGGGCTCCATCGTTCGGTTACAACCTGTTGCATTTTGCCGAAGAATGGAGCAGAAACAAGAACCCCTGCCACAACTGTCAGCGTGAATACCCAGCCTTGCCAGTAGCCCAGCTTGCCTGCCAGTCCAAATATTCCCGCTATCATCGCAACAAGGCTCAGCACCCCTCGGACAATTGCTTTCCGCACAGATTCACACCTCTCCTTCACCGCGCTCATGGATTCTCCGCGCGGTGAGACTCCTACAGACAGGCATTCTATGGCTGATGGGCTTTCTATTCAAAGTCTTGGATCCAGCGCCAAGATAAAAAACAAGCCCACCTGCCGTTGACTCAAGTGAGGAGCGTCTGATTGGGTGCGCGGCAGACCTTTCACCCCATGGGCCTGCTCTTTCCCGCGAGTTTGGCGGCAGGTGGACATTGTGCTGTTTCGACGCGATCGGGCAATCTTCCTCCTAACCCTAACGAATTCTATAGTGCCTTGCGATACGTACTTCCATGGCCGCCCCACCATACCCCCTATCCTATTTGAGAAGCCTAAGAATAGGTACGGGGTGATTAGCAACATGCTAAGTCGTTGCTTGCAGGCACAGTCGCGAAGTTCCTGGAGCTTCTGCTCAGACCTGCGTTGCGCTGGTCGCTGCGGGAAACGGCTTACTCTGGGAAAAGCCCTGAAAAAAGACCAACTAGATCAAGAATGCAGCAAATGTCCTCTACTGCCACTGGCTCAGGCACAGCCTTTTTCGAAGTCTTCCCACTCAATATAGTGGAATGCAGTGTTCACCACTGCTGAGAGCAGGAGCAACAACGGGTGTCTGACAATGCGCGTAACCCTCTTCAAGATGGAAGATCCGCGGTAAAACTCCCTCCTCAGCCAGTCGTGCCCCGACTGCAGCTCCTCCGGAGTCATGCGCGCCGGTTGATATGTGACATGTTCACCATCGTAAAGCTCCCAGTTACGCGTGATTATCCTGCCATCTCGCTCCATCTGCAGAAAGAACTCGGTTCCAGGGTACGGAGTGAGAATCTTGAAACTCGCCAGGTCAATCCCAATTTCCGAAAGCATCTCAAGGGTTCTCTTGAAGATCGACTTGTCTTCGCTGTCAAAGCCGGTCACGATGCCCGCCTCAACCAGAATCCCGTGCTTGTGAAAAGCGGCAATAATCTCTTTGTAACGGCTGGCCTGGTTCTGAGGCTTGTGAGCCTCCAGCAGGCTTTCTTGAGACACCGACTCGATCCCGACGAATACACCTTTGCATCCGCTCCTTGCAGCAAGTTGCAGCAACTCACGGTCGTACGCCATGGTGATACTTGCCTGACCTATCCACCACTTTTTCATGGGGATCATGGCTGCAAACAGTTGCTTCGCGTATTCCGGATCACCCACCACGTTGTCATCCGTAAAGAATATGAGCTTGGTGGGGGCTTTCCGGATGTCTTCTACAACTTCACCCAGCGGTCTGTGCCTCACCCCCTTGCCGTACAGGTACCTCACCATGCAGAATGTGCAGCCAAAGGGGCAGCCTCTCGATGCTTCCACAGGGGCCACAGGCAGGTAGCGACCACCCTTCAAGAGATCAAGGCGTGGGGGAGGCAAGTGTGAAAGGGAAGGCTTCTGTGGCGCCCGGTACGTGCGGCAAAGATTACTTCGCCTCGCATCTTCTATGATTCCCCCAAAGATCTCCTCACACTCCCCAACGGCTACCGCATCCACGTGGTTCAGAGCTTCCTCCGGCATCAGGGTGGCGTGCGCACCGCCCATCAGCGTGGGAATACCGCGTTCCCGAAACCTGGCAGCTATTTCGTAAGCCCTCGGAGCATGGGGTGTCTCTGCGGTAAGCCCAACCAAATCGACGGGAGCATCATACGGTATCTCTTCCAGCTGGTCGTCGACGATCCGCACCTCCACGTCAGGTGGGCACAGAGCCGCCAGCCTGGGCAAGGTGAGTGCGAAGTTCAGGGTGGAAAACCTCAGCAGTCCCCGTTTCATCTGCCGTAAGGCCCGTCCGGCTGGTGCGATGAGCAGCAGCTTCATATCGACCGCCTCCTGTGCAAGTACTGCCTCCGATCGTCGCTGCCCGCCGGCCTTCCAAATCTGGGGAGAAGTACTCGGGTACAAGTGCGACACCCCACTACGTGCTACTCGCAGCCCCCATGAGCAGGAACCAGCTCTTCAGAATCCGCTTCAGCGGCAGCTTGATTATAGCACAGCGGGTGCGTGCCGAACGGCAAAAGGGGAACCTCTGCGCCACCAAGCAGTCAGGAAAGAGCCTTCCCTCCTCGTAAGGTTAAGCTTCGTCAGATGGGCCACTATCCTCTGCTTAACCTTGCCGCCCTCCTTTACGTTTTCCACCACAGCGTTGTAGTCCTACGCCTTCCCGCCGACCACGATGCGTTTTCTGCCAGGAACGCACCATCACCCCTAAGCACTCCTTGTCTAATACATCCAGCATCACAGGCATACACCTTCAACGACCAGCACTCAAAGGGCTCTGTTCCAGCAAGAGCCCTTTACGGAGGCATTATGTCAACGATCCTGTCGAACTTGCGATAAACAGCCGGCTCCGACGCTTGCTCGTGCCCACTCGCAAGGCGTTGTTCCTCCCCTGCCCACAGCCAGCCGGAAAACGTATCAGCCCATGAAGGCTCCCCCATTGATTGCGATAACTTCTCCCGTAATCCATTCGGACTCGTCAGACGCCAAGAACAATATCAAATTCGCAATGTCCTTCGGTGTCCCCTCCCGCTTGAAAGGTACGCTAGCCCTCAATTTCTGTACGGTTTCAGGCGGGAAACCCCTCTCGAAAAGGGGGGTAGCAACGGGTCCTGGGGCCACAGCGTTGACATTGATACCGTACGGCGCCACTTGAAGAGCCAGAGTCCTGGTAATGCCAACAACGCCACTTTTCGAGGCAGAGTAGTCGACTCCTACCAGTCTACCGGTTTGAGCGCTGATGGATGCGACATTTATTATCTTGCCGTATTGACGGGCAATCATATGATCGATAACAGCTCTGCAACACAAAAACGTGCCGGTCAGATTGACACCTATCACGTAGTTCCAGTCCTCCAGACTGATGTCCTGGATCCTGGCAGAACGAGCCACCCCCGCATTGTTCACCAAGATGTCAATCTGGCCATATGTAGCTAAGGCCCTACGAACCATCTCTGAAACCTGCTTCTCGTCTCTAACATCCACTTCCAAGGCCACGGCAGAGCCGCCCGCTGCTTGAACCTCAGACGCCGTCTTCTGAGCCGCAGCTCCGTTAACGTCGCCCAAAACTAAGCGTGCTCCCTCACGCGCAAAAGTCAGGCCAATCTCCCTACCAAAAGCCCCGCCAGCTCCTGTGATAACTGCCACTTTACCTTGTAACCGCACAACAGTCACTCTCCTTCCAGCAGAGTCTCTTCCAGTATCTCGATAACCCACCAAGCTACATCGGCACAAGATAAACTGCTCAACAGCCCCGCTACACCTGGGATTTCTCGAGTTTCCCCTGTAGGAATCAGAAAAACACGTCCTCTGCAGCAACTGTCTAAGGCTGCCCTGTTCGGTCTTGGTTCCCAGAATTCCATGGTTATGCTCATCGGCCAGCAAAGCAGACTTTGCCGCCAGGGATACCCAAATACCGGCCACTGACCCACCGTGTGGGGTCCTCTTCCGGAAGTCAGCTTTCGACCGCTTGCTGCTCCGTGAGTTCTTCCACACATCTTTCCCGGTAGCCGAGTCCGCGCGAGATTTCGGCCGCAGTGGAGGTTACCAGATCTGTAGCTCGACGGAGGTTGTCCCCCGATAGCCTCGCCACCGGTCCAGAAACGGAAATGGCCGCGCACACCTTACCGGTGTGATCCCGAATGGGAGCAGCTACGCACCTCAAGCTATCCATTATTTCTTCGTTGTCAATGGCATACCCTTGAGCACGTACTTTGATTAACTCCTGTTCCAAGAGCTTGGGGTCGGTGATGGTGTTGCGCGTAAACCGGGGCAAGCCCTTGGACGAGATAATCCACTTTAGCTCTGCCGGACTCAGGTGGGCCAAGAGAACCTTCCCCACTCCAGTACAGTGCGCCGGCAGCCTCATGCCCACCTGGGAGACAATTCTCAAGGACTGCCGGCTCTCCCGCTTGTCTATATACAGCACCTCACCCCTGTCCAATATCACGAGGTGGACAGTCTCTCCCAGTTCATCCACGAGTTGCTCAATGTAAGGGGCCGCGACGGCACGGACATCCCAGCGGCGCGCCACGATGCTCCCCAACTCAAACAGCCTTAGCCCAAGCCTGTATCTCCCGGTAAACGCCGATTGCTCTACATACCCTAACTCCCGTAACGTCGTCAGGATACCGTAGGCCGTACTCTTGGCTATGCCAAGCTTCCCAGCAACATCATGGAGGGCCAATTCGTCTTGAGCCTCGGCGAGCACATCCAAGATCTTCATGGCCTTTGCTACGGACTTTATCAGATGACTGGTTTCCAAACGGCTCTACCTCCTGACCCGGCTCACCTATGGGGCCGGTGGTATCAACCCGCAGCTAATCAATGAATTCGTGATAGCCAATGATCTTTCCTGCTGCACCTTTCGGGAACAGCTCTGCCCTCGTGCCTTGGCTGGCTCCCTCATTTCAGAGGCAAGCGGCATGGGCGGTCAACCACCACCCAGCCGCCATAGAAGAACAGGGTCGCCCGGGCCACTTATTCCTTCAGCACCATTTCCTTGGGCCAACGGGTAAGCAGTTGGTTACCTTCCTCACCTACGTAGATCACGTCGGTAACCCTCGGACCTCCTACCCCTGGCAGGTAGATAGTAGACAGTAGCAAGTCCACCACCATGCCAGCTGCAATGGTTTCGGTTCTTCCCTTGCCGATGATAGGATAGAACTCCGACTGCCTGATCCCCACACCATAGCCCGTTACGTCCAAGAACCATTCACCGTAACCACAAGCCTCAACTACCTCCCTGGCAGCCCTGTCCACCTCGGAGACAGGCTGGCCTGGCTTCAGGGCTTCAATGGCAGCTTCTTGTGCTTCTACAAGGACGCGATGGGTCTCCATTACTTGCCGAGGTATCTCACCTACGCCCACAGTGCGGCACATCTTACTACAATAGCCCCGGTACGTCGCGCCCAGGTGGATGACTACCACCTCGCCTGCTTGGATCCGTCGGTTTGAGGCACAAGGATGGGTAAGAAGCACGCGTTCCCCGGCTGTCACCTGAGCCCTGAAGGGTGACCCTTCCGAGCCCGCCTTGAGCATTGCATACTCAGCCTCAGCCAGCACTTCCAGTTCCGTTACGCCGACCTTCACTGCCTCAACCGCCGCCTTCATGCCCGCCACTACCGCATGGGAGGCCTGCCGTATGCACTCTACCTCCTCGGGTTCCTTTATCGAGCGTAGCTGGTATATTACACCGGACGCATCCACCATGCGGGCGTGCGGCAGGGCTTCGCGGAGGTATTGGTAAACAGGGAAGGTGACAAAGTACCGCTCAAAACCGATGGTGTCAACAGGATACCTTTGTTGTCTTATGCATTCCACCATTTTGCCGGCCAGATGTTCCCGTGGGAACCGGTAGCCATAGGTAAGCAGCCCCGTCTCTCGGGCCACGTAGTCAGCATCGAGCCAAATCGTGACCGCACACGGCTCGCCTTCCGCCGGTACAAGGAGCGCCAGGCACTCAACCTGAGTCAGACCAGTGAAGTATATGATGTTTTCCCGGTTGTTGATAATGGCCAGGGGTATTCCCCCCTGGCCGAGCCTTTCCTGTAGCCGCAACAGACGTTTCCTAACCCAAGGATGCACAGACACCTGCCTCCTTTTTCGTACCCAATTCTCAGCGTCCGGGCTGTGCCTCAAAATCCTTGGGCTCCATAATGTACGAAACAATTACTCCTACCACCAAGGACCAGAAAGGTGCGCCAATCTTCAATATCGTTATGCCCGACATCCCTACAACCAAAGCGAAGAAGGCCCCATACCTGAACTTTCTCGAGGCGAAGGCTAATTCAAACGCACTAAGCAGTACCCCGATCATTGAAAGACCGGCCAAAACGTTCACCAAGTCTGCGGGCAGTGCCTTCACAAACGGAACGGCCACGCTGGCAAATAACCCGAAAGACCCAAATGTAAGGCCATTTATGAAGGTTGCAGCGTACCTCGCCGACTTATCGGGCCCTGCTTCGTCCGAAGAGCAGATCGCCGTCATCGGCCCAGCTATATTGGCGTTATGCCCTCCAAAGAATGAAGTTATTATTCCCCCAATTCCGCTGATCACAGTCATGGCGTTTATGGGCGCCTTGTAACCCTGTGCTGTAAGGACTCCATAGGCCTGAGCGTTTTCTGCCCCTATCACTAGAACAGCCAAAGGTATAGCGACAGCAAGCAGGGCACCAACCGAAAACGAAGGAACATACAATTGAGGAGATACCCATCCAACCTTGACGCCCGACAACGTGGAACCTCCTGCGGACAGAGCCACAACCACTCCGACCACTAGGGACCACAATATTGGAGAGATCTTCTTGCTCACCCTTTGCCCCACAAAGTAGGCTATAATTGCTGACCCGGCTACAATTGGGGCTTTTTGGGTCGAAGTCACTATGCCGAGCCCAAATCTAATCATTGCCCCAGCAATCATTCCCATTACTATAGGCAAGGGTATCCACCGCATAGCTTTGCCGATCAGACCGGAAACTCCAAGTAGCAAGACCAGTACCCCTGCTACGAAATACGCGCCTACCACTTCCTTAAACGGGAATAACGGCAGCGCAGAAGCCATCATGACAGCTCCAGGGATGGACCAGGCGCCATTGATTGGCATCTTATAGTACAATCCGAGGATTATGCTTATCAACCCGCCAAAGAAATAAACCGAAAACAGCCAGGATATGGTTTGAGCATCGGTAAGCTTGCCGTTCTGTGCTGAATTCATGATGATCAGCGCCGGGCCGGTGCATCCAAATATGGTGGCTACTATTCCTGCGGTAACGGTATTGGCGTTTAACTTCCCAGGCAAATCCCGCAGCCCTTCTGAAAAGCCAGGGCCTTTCTCCCATATTGCCTTTTCTCCTCCGTTGACAGCAAGATTGGACCCTACTGTGGACATTGAACCTTTCCCCCCTTAGTAAGAGTACATGCTCTACGTACGTGCGTTCTGCTGCCGAAAAGGCTCCACACCATGACTAGCTCACCTTACCTCCGGGGGCGGCCTCCAGCAATAACCAACCGCTGGGGCCAACCCCCATTATTCACACCTCCTCACTTGACCATAACCGCAATACCTCTCTGGCGCAGCCACTTGGGCAAGAGGTCGTTTTCTACCCGCTCGTTCACTTCAGGCGCTTTCTTGAGCAGATACTCGCCTAGAGGTTCACTCAGATTGATGCCGCCAATAGCCCCGTCAAAGATGAGCACTTTCTTGGTGCCGGTTACCCTGTAGGCAAATTCCATGGCAGCTTCCAACGTCTCCGACACCACAGCATGCTTCATGTAACTGAGATTCTGAGGGTCCCTGTTGAACAGTTCAGCTTGCTCGTACCCTACTACTACCGTGGGTATGTGCTCGCTGAAGAAAGCGCTGGGATACCCCGTCCAGGCGTAGTTATGGACACACATCTTTATGGCAGGGTTGAGGGGCGGTATCTCAGGAAGAAGTGGTTTGCCCGCTTTGCCATAGAATGCCTCGGTGTACCAGGTATAGCCAGGGAACGGGTTCTCCAGGTCGTAGAGGTCAGTATTGGCACCTGTAAAGTTCGCATAGATGACCCCAGCGGAAAAGACGTAGACAACCGGGCACGGGAAGTCAAGAGCGGCTATGCATTCATCTATTTCGCCGAAGAGGGTCATCATCTTGCCGTAATAACGGCAACCGAGCACCGTTATTCGGTCGTTGAGCGCATACAGGTCGTTATCCGCGTCGACGCCCATTATGCCGTTAGGTACTACGGTCAAGAAGCAGGCAAAGGCAAACTTCTTCTGTACGAATTCGGAATCAAAGATAGCCCTAGCTGTAAAGTTTGCCGCCCTGGGTCCGAGGTTCTGGTGATAGGTGGAACGGGTCTCAATGCGGGCATACGACATCCCGAAAGGCTTAACCGCCCTGTCCACCTGACGATGGAAGTGGACTTCTCTTACATCGGAGTTATGAGCGTGAACGATCCAGTCGGCGTCGTAGACCTTCTTTATACCGTAAAGCGTGCCAATCTCAGTCTCGATAGGTATACCTTCATCAATTGGCGCCACACCTATGGCCTTGCCGTTGAAGTATTGATCCAGCCCATACCGTTTTATATACTCCTCGGTTTCGCGGAAGCGAAGGCCTACCCCCGCCCTAAGCCTGATGTTCCTGCATCCCGTCCTAGCTTCGATGACGTCCTTGATAGTCTTCAGCATCTCAGCGTAGGGCTCTCCGCCCAGAAGGGTAAACCCATGGTGGGAGGCCAGTATATTCACCGAGTGCTCAGGCTTTATCATACTCATATCCACTTTTTCCAGCGCTGCAACGGTCGCCTGCCTCACCGCGGCCAGGCCTGTCGCTCCTGGGTACACCACATCAGGCAGGTCGGGAAAGAGCTCCTTGAGAGCGACTGATACCATTCCTGGAAGCTCGCAAACCCTCTTCTTGACCAGGGCCGGGTCTATGCCATACTGCGACTTCCGCGGGGGAGTCGGCACGATAGGCGGTCTCACCTATACCTCCTCCTTTCCCTGCAACGGTGCCGCCGCTACGCGGTCCAGAAGCTGTTCGTCCTCGTCAAAGTAGAACCCACGGCTGGCATACTTTTGCTTGACTTGCGCCGGAATATCCCACACCGTAGGGGTGCGACCGTACCACTGCCAGCCACCCTTGGGGGGCTCCGGTTTAATGCCCGCTGCTTCCAGAAGCCTCAACACGGGTTGTATGCACTCTACCTTGCAGCCGGTGCGCACGCCGGTCATGAATGAGACATCCTCAGGGGTGCGAGCGCCTTGCATGATGGCTGCCGCAACTTCCTCTGCCCGAGTACCCGAGCAGTAGCATACCACCTGCTCCGGATGCAGACGTGCCTTGCGGCAAAGCTCCTCGATGCGTCCGTATTCGGCCAAAGGAACCTCCACCTTAACCACCACGGGTTCGCTGCGCTTGGTCATAGCTATGGCATGTTCAGGACACCTCTGCTCGCAGGCAGCACAACCCCTACATCTGTTTGGGTCTACCACAGCCTTCTTGTTTTCCATCCTTATGGCGAGAACCGGACAAACGCGCTCGCATGTCCTACAGCCACGGCACTTCTCCGGGTCTACCCCTGCCAGTAGGTTGACTACCTTCACACCTCATCTCCCCTTCTTCTCTTGCGCCAACTGATACGCTACATCGACGATCATGTCTTCCTGACCCCCTACCATCCTCCTCCTTCCCAACTCTACCAGGATGTCCCTCGGGTCAAGGCCAAACCTCTCTGCCGCGCGGTAGGTGTGCAAGAGAAAGCTCGAGTAAACCCCCGCGTAGCCCTGCATGAGAGGTGCGTTTCGCACAACCTGAGGCCGGTGCATTACGGGCTCCACTAATTCCTCGGCTACATCCATGATCTTGTAAAAATTGACCCCAGTCTGATAGCCAGCTTTGTCGAGCACGCCCACCAAGGCCTCTGTTTGGGCGTTTCCGGCGCCCGCCCCCAGTCCACGGCAGGCACCGTCTAAGAAGGTCGCCCCAGCCTCTACAGCTGCCAGGCAGTTGGCGGTAGCCAGAGTTAGGTTGTTATGGGCATGAAAGCCTACGGGAACGTTAACTGCTTCCACGACGGCCGCCACCTTAGCCCTCACCTCGTCGGGCAACATGGCACCAGCCGAGTCGGCAACATAGATATAGTCAGAGCCGTAACCCTCAAACAGTTTGGCCTGCTCCACGATCTTTTCCGGAGGGGCCATATGACACATCATCAGAAAACCGAATGCTTCCATACCCATTTTCTTGGCCATGCCTATATGCTGTTCGCCTATGTCAGCCTCCGTCACGTGCGTGGCAACCCTCACCGCCCGGGCGCCACAATCTATGGCCATCTTAAGGTCTTCCTGCGTACCTATACCGGGAAGAAGCAGTACCGTCAGTTTCGCCCTCTTTATGACGGGGGCCGCCGCCCGTAGCATCTCTTCATCGCTGAGAAGAGACCAGCCGTAGTTATACGAAGAGCCAGCCAATCCGTCGCCGTGTGATACTTCCACGTATTCAATTCCAGCTTCGTCCAGACCGCCCGCGATGGAGCGTATCTGTTCCTCAGTAAACTGATGAGATACGGCGTGACTTCCATCCCTAAGGGTGGTGTCTACAAGGTGAATGTGCTTCGAGCCCTTCATTCTGCCACCGCTTCCTTTCCAAGCATCTTCGCTGCCAGTCTTTCTGCCACCGCTACTGCTGCTGCAGTTATGATGTCCAGGTTACCGGAATACTTTGGAAGGAAATCTCCCGCGCCCTCGACCTCGATGATACTTGTTACCTTGTTGCCATCCAACAGCGGCGGAACCCTCAGGCGGTAACCCGGGACATATGCCTGCACCTGGCTGACCATGTCTTCAACGGATCGGCGAATGGTTTCTTCATCGGGGCTCTCTACCTCGACGTATATGGTGTTGGTCATGATTATGGGCGGCTCAGCCGGGTTCAAGATGATGATGGCCTTGCCCTTCCTGGCACCCCCGATAGTGCAGAGGGCTTTAGCGGTGGTCTGGGTGAACTCGTCTATATTCTGGCGTGTACCCGGGCCCGCGCTCTTGGAGGCTATAGCGGCCACGATCTCGGCATACCGTGCCCCCGCAACCCGGTTGATGGCATATACTATGGGGATTGTAGCTTGACCCCCGCAGGTTACCATATTCAGATTAGGAACATCATAAAACTGGTTGAGATTCACAACAGGCACTACGTATGGCCCCACGGCAGCCGGGGTCAGGTCGATGGCTATCTTGCCAGCTTTTTCTAACATGGGCGCGTGTTCCAAATGATGCTTGGCGCCGGTAGCATCGAAAACGATCTTGATGCTCTCATCGTCCAGGATTGCTCCAATTCCTTCGGTCGAAGCCCGGATACCCATAGCCCTGGCCCGCTCAATACCAGGGGATTCCACTATCCCGCACATGAGCTCCATCTTAAGAAAACGACTCCGAAGCACCTTATACATTAAATCGGTACCGATGTTTCCCGGACCAATGACCGCTACCTTGATGCGCTGTTCCAACCGCTTTTCCCCCTTTTGCACCGCCAACTTCCGCGAACGTACATCCGATGCCTGACTTCTCAAACGAACTTAAGGCTAACGGAACCCAGCTCGCAGAAGGAGACAGTAAAAACGTCGTTGGCGCGGGCGTCAACAGCGCCTGTTACGGCACCCGACAGTATGATCTCGCCGGCCTCCAACGCAATCCCAAAGGCCGCCAGCTTGTTGGCCAGCCATGCGACTGCTGCGGCTGGGTGTCCCCACACCGCTGCGCCAGCCCCAGTGTTTACTACCTCACCGTTTCTTTCTAAGACCATCCCCACAAGCCTCAAGTCGAGATCGTTTGCAGGTATCATCTTGCTCCCGAGGACCACGCGCGCTGCTGAAGCGTTGTCGGCCACGGTGTCCGGTAACTTTATCTTCCAGTCACGTATCCGGCTGTCCACCACCTCGATGGCTGCCATCAGTCCTTCCGTAGCCCGCAGGACATCGGCAAAGGTAACACCGGGGCCTTGAAGCTTCTCCTTCAAAACGAAAGCAATCTCCCCTTCAACCTTGGGCGAAAGTACATGACTCCTAGCCAAAGGCTCACCGGGCTGCAAAAGCATGTCGTCAAGAAGGTGACCGTAATCCGGCTCGTTAACGCCTAAAAGTTGCTGCATGGCCTTGCTTGTCAGCCCTATTTTCTTTCCTATGACTCTGCGCCCCTGAGCGGTTTTAACGCCTATGCCGTTCAATTGAATCCGGTAAGCTTCCTCCACTGTCAGTCCTGGAAACCTTGCCGTGAGCGGCTCCACGGGTACCCTAGTCCGCTCTGCTTCCAGAAGCTCCATGGATATGGCTTGAATGTCCATCGATCACCCCTCCATTACGCATTTTCTCGTGCCAGTGTTCGCGTAGAACTGAAGCTATGCGCGCTGCAAGGCTCCGGTCATCCACGCCCTGGTTTATTCCTTCCAACAGCGCCCGGCTGGCAAGAACCACTTCATTGTGGGGACCTGGAAGGGCTACAATCCGCGTAGCACCTACCCTCCCCACCGCAATCCGCACTCCCACCTTGTGATGCCGACGGTAATCGGGATCAAATTTGAGAATCCACGGGGTGTATGCGTTTTCATCAAGCCGCTTGATGGCCTCCACGTTCCAATCTTTATCCTCTGCGCCCACACCGCCCGTTATGACTATGAGGCCGTACCCTTGTGACAAAGCTCCTTCCAGGGTATTCAATACAGATTCCAGGTCATCATCCAGCACCCCGCCGAACTCCGCGACCATTCCTGCCGAGCCCAGGAGGTCGATAAGGAAAGGCGAGTTCGTATCCATTATCTTTCCGTCCCTTACCTCGTTACCCGAAGCGAAGACAAGGGCTCGCCGGGAAATCATCCCTCTTATTTCATCCGCCATCTGCTCAGAGGCAGTTATGGCCCGTTTGGCTTCGTCCGGGTCCATGGCTATGAACCCCAGTACTCCTTCAGAATGAACGCTGGCCCCTGGCCCTAGCTTGACCCCTGGTACTTCCGAAAGCCGCTCCAGAAGTTCCCTGCCTTTGCCAGCCACTTTTTCGGCTTTTACCAGCCCCGCCAGTATATCAAATGCCACCACACCCGGGCGAACATCCACCACCACAACTTCCCGGTCAGGCAAGCCGAGGACGCCCGCTGTCACCCTGGCCAGCTCTCCCAGGTCAACAGCCTCCAGTTCCATGCCTTCAATCCAAAAGGTAGTTTTGTTGAGCAGATTCCACTCCACGGCAATCACTCCGGTAAACGTGCTATGACGTCAAGGCTGAAATCCAAAAGCGGCGCGTCAATGATGGCCCTACCTACATCGATTATCTCGGCTCCAGCCTCAACTACCTCTCTTACCCTTACCCGGCTTACCGAACCTCCAAACGCTAACCGCACAGCATGCCTCAGCTCATTTGTCCTGAGGTAGTCCTCGGCAAGCACCAGATCTTGCACTTGGCCGGTATCAACCATGATTATCCCGGCCCCAGAGTAGGCTGCTTCCCGGACTTCCTCAGTAAGCGGCCCCGTTTCTCCCCTGATCTGAACTGCTATTACCCTGCCAGGGATCTGTCGGGCCGACAGTACAGCCTCTCGAATGCTCCCGAACATGCGAACGTAATTCTTGTCAAGGTAGATGAAGGGCTCATTGTCTAGAAGACGTATGCCCGCACCGCCAACCGCTATGGCCCGGCGGAGCAGCGGCCTTATGTCCCTCGGGACCTTCTTCCATGCGCCGCATACAATCCGTGCCCGTTCGCCTGCCAATGCTACCATTTCGGCAGCTTCGGTAGCCACTCCCGAAGGCTTACCAATAATACCCACCAGCTCCTCCTCAGCGCGAGCAACCTGCCAGGCTGAACCAACTCCCTCCAGGACTTTACTGCCAACCTCAAGGCGCGTACCTTCTCGTCCTATCCAGCGCAGCTCAATACCGAGTTCCTCGGCAGCTTTCCTCAGTTCTTCGATGCCGGCTAGGACGCCTTTTTCCCTGGCCTTGATCTCAAACAAGTATCTGTGACCTGAAAGAGGGGCAAAGAGTACATTCCGGACATCCAATGGCAGGCACTCACCCTTTCAGCACATCCCGAGTGATTGATTTCTTTGGTAGTTCGGTATTGCGTCATGGTTCTCCTGCTGAAGGCAGCCATTGGGCATTCGGTATTATCGAAAGTTGTCTGGTGTTATCGAACAGGTTGTCCCGCACACCACCCCCTTCATCATGGTACTGCCGGACTTGTCACTTCTCTGGCTACTGCGCTAAGCTTATGCCCGACTCGTTCGGCCCCATTCTCTATGGCCCTCCTGCTGCTCCTTGCACTCCAAGTGAATCTCACACAATATCCAGCGCTGTTGACTTTCACCGCGAATCGTATTAACCTAAGAGTCAAGAAACCGACGTTGAAAGCTATGACTGGGAACAGTAACTGAGTGGACGTACCCAGAGAGCCGGGGGCAGGTGAAAGCCCGGTTGCGTTTCACCAGTGAAACCCGCCCGCGAGCTGCAGGCGATGAGCCGTGCCGGGTGCTCCCGTTACAGGGCTAGGCATAGCTCCTTCAGCAGTTTGTTTGCTGCGGGAGAGTGCCGAACCAACGAGATGGACCTTAGAAGTCCAACCAAGGTGGTACCGCGGAGGTTAGCCCCTTCGCCCTTGCCTGACGCAGGGCGGAGGGGCTTCGAACTTTTTAGGGGGGTCTAGCATGTACACAGTTGGGTTTGTTGGAGCAGGCGCCATGGCCCAATCGTTGATTTCCGGTGTCATAAGTGCCGGTTTTTGCAAGCCGGAGCAAATATGGGTTACGAACCGCAGCAATGCAGAACGCCTCAGGCAGCTGAAGGAGAAATGGGGAGTAAACACGGTGTTCGGCAAGGCAGAACTCATGGCCAATTCGGACATCGTGGTAGTGGCAGTCAAGCCCAAGGATATGGCCGTTGCCTTACAGGAAATGCGCCCGCACGTCCGCAGCAATGGAAGTGCTGACCAGCTGGTGATATCGGTTGCTGCGGGCATACCCATTTCTTCCGTTGAACGCGCTTTGCCCGGCGGCATTCCTGTGGTGCGAGCCATGCCCAATACCTCTTGCAAGGTGCTCGAGTCAGCCACTGCAATCGCCAGGGGCACTTACACGCAGGACCGCCACGCCGAGCAAGCGCGGCAGCTTTTTGCTTGCGTGGGCAAAGTGGTGGAAGTGGACGAAACCCTCATTGACGCGGTAACCGGCCTGAGCGGAAGTGGCCCTGCCTACGTCTACCTCCTGGCAGAAGCACTGATCGAAGCCGGCCTCAAGCTCGGCCTGCCACAAGACGTTACGCTTACGCTGGCTTCCCAGACCCTTTACGGCGCTGCAAAGATGCTCAGGGAAACGGGTGAAAACCCATCGGTGCTGCGGAGGCAGGTTACATCGCCCAACGGCACCACCATGGCAGCCCTCAAGGCACTGGAGGAGGCAGGCTTCACTTCAGCGCTGGTGAACGCCGTGCAGAAGGCCAGCGCCAGGGCCCGGGAGCTGGCACAGCAATTCGCGTGAGGAATGGGGTCACGCCCGGCACTTGGCCTGCCGCGCTTCTGGCAAGAGCAAAGCGAACGCCCAGGCGAGCACCTGCAGCGACAGTGCCAGGTAGAAAGCCGCCGTGAAATTGCCGAACAGGTCTGCCATGCGACCGGTTATGGCAGGGGAGGCCACGGTACCCAGCGCGCTGGCGAAGTTCAGCATTCCGAAAGCAGTGGCGTACCGGGACTTGGGCACAGCGTCGGCCATGTAGGCCACAATCAGCGGGTCCACCACCAGTTTTCCGGTTATTCCGTAGAGCACCAAACCCGCGATCAACAAGGCGTTTTGAGGCAGGGATATGAGCAGGAAGCAAAGGGCAGAAACGGGCAGCAGCACGATCAGTATCCTCCGCCTGCTCCCAATCCTGTCGGAAAGCAAGCCCCCGTAAACAGAAAAGGGGATCGAAAGCAGCGGGGCAATCGAACAAATCAGGGACCCGTAAGTAGGGCTAAAGCCCCTCGCCTCTTGAAGGTAAAACGGCAACCAGGTGAGCAACAGGTAGAAGCCGTACATCGAAATGAATGCCAGGCCGTAGCAGGCAATACTGCCGCGCAGGTCCAACCCACTCTCGCCGTGACCGCCCGCACCTCCCTCTTCCAGCTGCCCAGCCGGTTTGGGTGAGTGCTGCGCCGCGTCCCCCTGGATGACCATCAGCATCAAGACGGCAAGCCCCAGGGTGGCCACGCCAAGCACCACGAAAGGAACCCGCCACGACATCCCGTCGCGCGTGCTCCCGAAGCCGCCCGCAAGCAATCCGAGGATTATGCCCGCGGACATTCCCGAGTTGATCACAGCCATTCCAGCGGCTCTGTACTCATCGGGTATTTCTGCCCCAGCAATGGCGTACTCGTTCGAGTAATAAGTCCCCTGCCCAAGGCCCGTGAGCGCACGCACCGCCACGAATAGCTGCGGGTTGGTTACGCAGCCGCTCAGGATAGCACCGATTGCGTGCACGAAGTAGCCTGCAGCAAGCACCAGCTTCCGCGAGAAGCGGTCTCCGAGGAAACCAGCTGGCACCTGCATGGCGCCGTAGGTCACGAAGAACGCCGAAGTTATCAGGCCGAGGGCCGTCCTGGAAAGGTGCCATTCTTCCTGAATGGCTTTCATCGACGCAGACAACACGAGCCGGTTGGCGTAAATCAGCAACCAGCCTGTGAAGAACAATCCCACCAGTCGCTGCCAGTATGACCTAGGTTGCAGTTGGCTCCCACTCCCTTCACGTGCTCAGGCTCCCGCGCGGCAAAGCGTGCCGCCGTAGCTTCGTAGCAGCTCCTCTGCAGCAGCGTATGTGTCCATCTCCCTGCCAAGGACCTTTTCCGCAAGCTCCTTGAGGAACCCCGACCTGCGTGCCGGATCAATCACCATGGAATCCAGCATGTGCTCCAACACCGCCTCTATTTCTGCCGCGCTCGCCTCGAGCCTGCGCCTTTTGTACTCACCCGTCCTGTGCAAATATTCCCCGTGCTCTTCCACCGCCTTCCACAGTTCTCCGACGCCCTTGCCCTCCGTGGCAACGGTGCGAACGACTGGAGGCCGCCATCCACCGTTCTGTTTCATGTCAAGCACCATTTCTATCTCCGCCACCGTCCGGTCGGCACCCTCGCGGTCCGCCTTGTTCACGGCAAACACGTCCCCTATTTCCAGAATCCCCGCCTTTATGGCCTGCACGTCATCCCCAAGACCGGGAACCACCACCACAACCACAGTGTGTGCGAAACGCATTATGTCTACCTCAGACTGCCCGGCACCAACTGTTTCCACAATGATCACGTCGTACCCGGCAGCATCGAGGAGGGCAATCACGTCCCCTGTGGCTGCAGACAGTCCCCCGAGGCTGCCCCTCGTTGCCAGGCTGCGGATGAATACCCCTTCGTCCAGGAAATGCGACTCCATCCTGATCCTATCCCCCAGGATTGCCCCGCCGCTGAACGGGCTGCTGGGGTCGACCGCCACCACGCCCACGGTGTTTCCCCTCTTCCTGTACTCACCGATGAGCCCGTCGACCAACGTGCTCTTGCCCGCGCCTGCTGGCCCGGTTACACCAACTACCCTTGCTCTCCCAGCAAGGGGATGGGCTGCCCTCAGGAGCTCGCAGTAGCCTTCTTCCCTGTCCTCAACCAAGCTAAGCGCTCTTGCAAGTGCTCTCCTGTTCCCACCGCGGATTTCCTCCAGAACCTTCTGGCTGTGATTTGCTGGCGTCCTGCCCACTTTGATCAACTCCCCCATAAGTTCCTCCATCTGTTCTTGCCTACAGTCCATCTCCGGATCTGGATTGCTTCCTTGGGGCAAACGTTCACACACCTCAAGCATGTCTCGCAACCTGTCTCAAACCGCACGGTTCCACCTGTTAGGGTTATGTTCCCATTGGGACAGCGCTGCGCGCAAATCCCACACAAGTCGCAGCTGGAGTCCACCCAGAACCCCCGCCTCAACACGAGTTCAAGCACAAGCCGCCCAACTGCGTTCAAGGCACCTGTCAAGAGCTCCTCGGCTGCGGATGCAAGCTTGACTTCGGGTCCCGGCCGTTCCCGACCAATCAGCTCTTCCACCACCTGGGCCGCGAGCATTTCAACCTGCTGCTCCGGGTTACGCTGCGCCAGCGCGGAGCCCTTCCTTGCCATCACAACTGCTATTGTATCAGGCATGCGGATCGAGTTCGTTCCTCGGACATTGTAGCCCCGCCTGGCAAACCGCCTGGCCATCACCGCAACTGCCGCGAATGGCGCGCCCCCGTGGGTGCAAAACAGGAATGCGGGTTTGCCCCGGCCGTCAGGCAGTTTCTCCACAAACTGCCTGAATACCAGCGGCGCGTGGAAGGCGTAAACCGGGAAGCCCGCGACTATTGCATCGACCAACCCCAGCACCCTGGGGTCAAGTTCCTCGATGCTCATGCAAGTTGTGGCGGCTACCTGCTCCCGCTGTGCCGCCTGCCTTCGGATGGCCCTCGCTAGCTCCTCGGCCACCAGCCTCGTGTTACCTGATCCGCTGAAATATGCCACTGCAACTTCCATTGCTTTCACTCCAAAACCACCCACCTGATGAACCTTGCCGCCTCTTCGAAACGGCGCACCCTGTGCAGTCTGGGGCTGCACAGCCTCCTTTCGAGCTGCACGTCTCCCCTGAGCGGCGGCCGCTGCAATGAAGCGCTGCCCGGGTTTTCAGGTTCCACCAGCACTGTAATCATGCCCGCATCCACTGCACCGGAGTCTGTGTAGGGGTTGTCTCCCACGAACACGCTCTTTCGAGGATCCAGTCCCAGTTTATCACAGGCGTGCGTGAAAATGCCCGGCCAAGGCTTGGGTTGCAGCCGGTCGCCAGGAGTGAATACGTTTCCCCTGGTGAACCACGCGCCAAGGCCCAGCCGCTCGATCTTGGCCATTTGAAACACCAACGGACCGTTGGTCACGATACCCACCGGGACACATCGGGAGGCCAGCTCACGGAGGAATTCCAGCACCCCCTGGTGAGGCGCTACCCTGGAAAGGAAGAGCTCCATTAGCTGCGCACCCTTTTCTCTCCACCCCGGAATCCCCACTGCCGCTTCCAGGAGCACCCCCACGAATTGGTCCACGTCTTCCGGTTGGGAGTTCTCCCGGGAAAAGTAGCAGCTCCAGAACTTGCCTTCGATCACATCGCACATGCCCGGGGGAGCAATTTGCTGCAGCGCCAGCCGCATCGGCTGCGCCAGGTCGTACAAAGTGCCGTCCAAGTCAAACAGGGCTCCCGTCCTCCGCTCGACCACGCCCATCAGGCCCTTCCCAGCAGCCAGGCAACCGCAATGCCGGCCACCAAAGCTCCGCCCGACCCTATCTCGATCAGCGCCCCGTATACGTCTCCCGTCATGCCTCCAAGCCTGCGGGCTACCAGACTCGCGAACCACAACCCACACCCCGCGCCCGCGGCAACCCCGCCGAGGCACGATGCCCACAGGCTCCAGGCCGCCGCGTGCAGGTGTGGCGGCATCAGCAGCGCGCTTGCCAGGCCCCAGGTACCCACGTACGCTGCCCCCAGCAGCGCACACCACGCCCTTCTTCTCGGGCTCCGCCGAGCGCGCAGACACCACCACCGCAGTGCCTTCCGCATTCAGCACCAGGCAGGCCCTGAAGCCGGGCTTCACGTCCGCCAGGAAAGCTTCCCTTGCCTCAACCAGCACTAGGGCGTCAGGGGACACCGGGTAGCGCCGCAGGTCTTTGCGAAGCTCGTCCACGTGCAGCGCTATTTCCCGCTTTTCCCCGTTCACCACCTCTGCCACCGTGCCCCGGACCTCGTACTTCCCGAGCTGCTTCCTGTGCAGGGCCGACCGCTCGAGCAGCGCTGCGAGCTGGGCGCGCGTCAGCTTCTCCTTCGGCCGGAACGTCCCGTCCGGAAAGCCCTGCAACAGGCCGCGCTCAACGGCAACCGCCAGGTACCCCAGCTTCTCGGGAGGGACGTCGTCCACGTCGCTGAAGCCAACACCCTCGCCGGCGCGCAGTTCCGCCTCATTCTGCAGCCCCAGGGCCCTCACCAGGAGCTCCGCAGCCCACAGCCGGTCCGCGGCTTCGCCGGGCAGGAACTGATCCCCTTCTTCCGGCAGCATGCCGGCATCATGAGCAGCGGCAAAGTACCCGCGCGCCCAGGCAGCCTTCCCCAGCACCTGCACTGAGTCGCGGAACGGCAGGGCCGCCTGCGTCACCGACCCGGCGGCTTCTTCCAAGCTCACAAACCTCACCAGCGCCGCGACAAGTTCCTCGCGCTTGAGCGGGTCGTTGGGCCGGAACCGCCCGTCGGGATCACCTTTCAGCAGGCCTCTCAGACTCGCCGCAGCAAGGTACGCCTTCGCCCAGGAGGCCTGGTCCTCGTCGCGGAAGAACTTCTTCCCGCCGGCCAGAGCAGAGCCCGATGCCCCAACCAGGAACACCAGCACCAAGGCCAACACCGCGACTGTTTTCAGCAGCCTTTTCATCGGTCAACCCCTCCTTTACGGCTTGCAAGCTCTCATCAGAGTTATTCGCAGGAAATGCCGCACTTTTGCGCCCGGGGAAACTCGGGGCCGAAACAACAGCAGCTTGACAGCTTTCAGGCTCGGTGATACATTGTGCGTACAAAGGAGGGACGAACAATGATAAAGCACCTGACCCCGCACGGAAACAGCGCGGCTCTCATAATCGATAAGCCCGTCATGGAACTCCTTGGGATCACGATGGACACGCCGCTCAAGATAACCACCGATGGCAGGAACCTCATCATCTCGCCCATGACCGACCCCGAACGGGAAGCGCGGTTCAGGCAGGCCCTGAAGCGGGTGAACGAAAAGCACGGCGAGACCTTGAGGCGCCTTGCCGAGTGACCCGGGGGATGGCACAACGGTGGAAGAACTGCAGTTCCTTACTCTCGCGGACGTCGTGGAGATTCACCGGGACCAGATCGCACGCTACGGGGGCAGGAGCGGCATTCGCGACCTGCAAACGTTGCTTTCGGCCCTGGCTGTCCCGCAGGCGACCTTCGACGGAAACTACCTGCACGCTGACCTGTTCGAGATGGCAGCCGCCTACGGATTTCACCTATGCCAGAACCACCCCTTCGTCGACGGGAACAAACGCACGGCACTTGCCTGTGCCCTTGTGTTTCTGGAAATGAACGGCATATCCGTGGACGACCCCCGTGCTGCACTCTACGGCGCCATGCTCAGCATCGCAACCGGCACGCTCGGAAAAGGGGAGCTCGCCCGGCTTCTCCGTCAGTTGAGCCAGCAGAACCCTCGCGAAGGGCGACCCTGATGGCACGCATCTTGAACCCACGCAGCCTGTGTGCTGCCCGCGGGCGTCACCAAGGTCTGCCACGCGCCGACAGGTTTCTGGAAGACAAGAAGCCCGGATATGGCAATGGCAGCCGGCGGAAAGCAGTGACTTCCTTATCCCTGAAGGGCTAGGGGGGGACTCACACTACATACAGGCTTGATCACGCGTACCTTCTCTCTCCCCAGGCAGCTGCTGCACCTTCTGCAGCTCCGGAAAGAGCTCGCCAACGCGCCTGCACGCCTCCAGGTAGTCGCCAAACCGGATACCCTGCTTCTGCCCTCGGCCCCACGCCTTCCTGTAGCTCAGGACAAAGTAGCTGCTCCGCCACTTCACGTCTCCCGTGTTGCACTCGCACGGGTAGGTCCGAATGCTAACTCCTACGTTGGGAAGGCACCTCTTTTCCAGCAATGGCCGGTAGGAAAGATAAAATACTCTGACCATTCCGCGAGCTCCGCTCACAGGAACCGCATCGGGCTCCGCAAACGGCCACGGCCAATCCCACGGTTCCACCCCGCAAAGCGCAGGCAGCAAAAGCGATGCCGAGTTGCCGCCACACGTCGGACACCCCCACCTGACCTTATATGCCATCAGCCCAACCACGGCAAGCTTCGGCTCGAAATCTATTACCTGCCCAATCGGCCTGCTCGCTCCAGGCCACGCCTTTCCGGGTGCCAGATTTGCCGCAGCTTTCAGCGCCGCTGGGTAAATGCGGCTTTTCAGAACGTAAAATGCTGGCGAAAAGGAATCGACCATTATTTCGCCCGGCCCGGACCAGGCACCCACCTCCTTCTCTTTTTTCATAAACAGAACTGGCAGCCAAATCCCCAAGGCCTCATGCAGTCTTCTTCGCCTCGCTTCGCTCCGCTACAGCCCACACACGCCCCGGCGCCCCAACGAACAGCCAGAGCAACGGCTGTTTGCCTCCGATCGTCCACGTACCCCCGCGCGTCACCTCCACCATGACCCGCAGCCCGGTCCCCTTCGCCCGCCTCGCCACAACGGGATCATCCGTTACAAGCGCCGCCTTGCTACCAAAGGGCTTAACGTCAACCATCCATGCTCCCCTCCTTTACTTGTTTGCCGCGCTACACGCAGATACCAGCCGCAGAGCCTCCTCTTCTACTTCTGCCATTTAGCATTTTGTTCATGAAGTAATCAGTACCTCAACGCAAGACTCCATCCCTCTCGCCTAGAGACCGCGTTTGTCCAGCGGGGTTTTGCGGATTTCGAACGAGAAGAGCAGGGAACCAGCAGCCACGGTGCCGGCGACGACAAAAAGTTCCGCTCCACGCCTACATGGATCGGAAACGGGAAGCAGGGAAGGCACCACACAAAGAAGAACCGATCCAACAAGGAGCGCGAAGAACCCCAGCGGAGTGCAATTGCTGCCTTGTTCGCTGGCAACGGTCTGAAGAAAAGGACGAACGTACGTCCGACAAAAACACACGTGCACGAACGGGTATCCGGCAAGGATACACTTTGAATTCCTGCTTTTTGCCAAAAGCGGGGCCGGGGACAAACTCCCGCGCCCCGCACCCATCCCTGCCGCCAGCGCAAGGTAGTGCGCATTGCCCAGTACCCAGTACGCACGTGCGCATTGCCCAGTGCACCTTGACGGAAGTAGGGCTTCTGCCAAACGCTACTGGATACTAGATCCCCCGAGAACAAGGCCCCCGGGAGAAGGCCGCGCCCTCAGCAGCAGGGAACCGGGTTCACAACTACAGCTCCGCCTCCCAGTTCGCAGCCTGGATCTCGGCGTCGAGCTCCCGGCAGGCCTTCGCCACCTCGTCGGCACGCTTCCTTAACGCCGCGACATCCACCGTCGGCACGTACTTGATCTCTTGACGGCCCAGCCCGAACCGGTCCCGGGAGGGAACGGCGGCCTCCGCCACCGCCGCCAGGAGCTCGTGCCACAACCTGAGCACGTCCCTCTCGGCTATGGCCTCCGTCAGCGTGCGGCCATCAGGCAGGCACGCCCGGGAATTGGCCCGGTTGATGGCCACCACCATGCCCTTCAGGCGCTGGCACAAACCCTCGGCCTCGGAAAGGAGCTCCTCTGGGTCCCCGGCAGGCTGGTCGCCTTCCTGAACCTTGGCGTCGGCCACCAGGCGCTCCCGCAAAACTTCCAACCGTTTCAAGAGGTCCTTGCGCTCGAGAAGAGCTTCAGCCAGCTTCATCCCCACACCCATAAACCTCCAGTGCTTCTATCTTAGACGACGCGGCAAAACCCGGCGCACCAAGCAGAATCCTCAAGCGCTCCTCAACCGCAGGCGGTTCGCCAGCAGGCGCGGGCACCGTCACCATCCCGTTTACAAGTTCCTTCACAAACCGGTATACGCTGCGGCAGCGCCAGCAGCGGAGCCGGCGGAGCGCAATGCTGCACCGAAGTACCCCGCCGCCTCATCGTCCCGCGCAAAGCCCAGGCTCGTGTACCTGAACAGCGCAAAACCGTCCTTCAGCTCCGCATCCCACGTGTACCGCGCCGTCACGCCCCTCGCCGCACAGGTCTGCGCCGCCTCCATAGCCCCGGTCTCCGACGGCGCAACCACAATAACCCGCGCCTCCGGGTCAAGACCGCTCACCGCCCAGTCCAGCCACACGTCCTCCTCAGGCCACAGCCTCGGCGCCAGCACCAGGTACGTCCTCTCACCCGCACCCAGAACCGCAGTCGGCCAGTCCTCACCCGTGGCCTCATACTCCACCGCCCCGCCCAGCACCGCGTACAGCTGGTTCGCAGCCACAGTCCTCAGGATGTGCGGCATCCGGCACCCGCGCGCTTCCACACCGAGCACCTCCAAAACCCCGGGGCCCGGCATGTACACCGGCGGCGTCCTGCCGGTCTCAAGCACGTCCAGGTACCCCGCCCCGTGCAGCACCCTCAGGTGCTTCCCGGCACACGGCCCCAAAACCCGCACCGCCTGGCGCCGCGTGAAAAACTTCAGCTTCCCCGCAAGCTCCAACAGATGCGCCTGCGCCTCCGCCCTCACAACAAAGCAAGGGTCGGGCGGCCGGGACATGCGCCGGAACGCAAGAACCCCGTCCCGGCTGCCGCAGAAAGGCCCGTACACCTCCCGCAGACCCATGCAGATCACCCGCCCGATCACACCACCCGGCGCAGGGACAGGAGCCTCACGAACCTGCACATCATCGCCCTGTCCTCGACATCCACGCCCGTCACAACCACCAGGCACTTCGCGCCAACTGCCAGCTTCGAGTACGCGAACTTGCGCAAAAACCCCACTACGCCCGGCTCAAACTCCACCATGAAGCTCCCCGGAAACTCCCTCTTCACCACAGCCTCGTAAATGCCGCCCTTCACGTACCGCACCGGCACCGTCTCCCACGGGTCGGGCAGGTTCGCCTTCACCGAAGCCCTCAGCACGCCCTCCTCCTCGTCCGCAGCGACTACCCTCAGCCTGAACACCTGCCCCGGCACCACCACGCGCCTCGCGTCCGTGACTTCCCCGTAGGACAGCTGACCCGCAGGCACCACCGCGGGCACGCCTCCCGCGTCGCAGAACACAACCCTGGGCAGCACCCACCGCACAACACCCGGGCGGTTGTAGTTCAGTGACATGCCCTCCTCGCGCAGCGCCGCCGCCCGGGCCGCAAGCTCCTTCTGCTTCTCCGGGTCGGCGCTCCCCCTGATCTCCTCCTGCAGGGCCGCCAGCTCCTTCCCTATCTCCAGCAGGCGCGGCGCCCTCGCCCTCACGTCCGCCCACGTCTGCTCCCTCAGCTCCTTCACAGCCGACGCGCGGTCGAAGTACATCACGCCCGCCTCGCGGTCGCACCGCTTCACCTTCACCACCACGTCCAGCCCCACAAGGTTGACGGGCGTCCCCCGGAACACCTCACCCACCTCTTGGGGCAGCACCACCCCCTTCACCTTCGGGTCGCCCAGGTCCAGGATCAGAGCCTGCCCCCCGTCCACGGACTCAACACCGGCAACCCTGAACTGCAGGACCCTCCCGGCAACTTCTGCCTCCTGCAGCTCGTCCCACACGTCCTTCCCGCCCTGCACGGGCTCCCTGTAGCCTTCAGCCGGCAACCTCGCCATCACCGTTTGCCTCCCTCCCTGCATCAGAATCTTCGACGCATCTCACAAGGTCCAGAGATATCAGCTCTTCCATCCACTTCCTGACCTGCTGCTTCGTGACCCCGAGGTCCGCAGCCAGCTCCCCTTCGCCCGGGTACACACCCCACATCGCGGCGTAGTGCCTCAGCAGGATGTACACGGCCTTCGCCCCCACAGACGTCCGTGGGTCCTTCATCACAACCGCAGGCACAACGCAGTAGCCTTCTGCCTCGATCGGGTCGGCAAAAGTCAGCGCCTTTTTCAGATACAATCACCTCCCTCGTGAGACAAAAAACTAGCGGCCGCCTCCTTGTAGCGGCAGCCGCTGCCTGGACCAGCTAACTCATTTGATGTCTCGCACTGTATCGGGCGAGCCTGTGGTTGTTTCCACTTGTAGGAGTTCCACCGCCTGCGAGTCGGAAACCATCGCCGTGTCGGCGGGGAACCCATTGCTCGGGTCGTACGTGCACGTCGCAGTCCCGGTGACCGTGTACCATGCTCGCACCGGGTGGATTTTGACGTCAGCCCTCCCGGATCAACTCGACGGCTTTCCTCACCACTGCTTTGGATACGCGAAAGTTTGTCCTGGTGAGATTCTCGATGGCGGCAAGGGCCTCTTCCTTTGCTAAAATCCCCTCCCTGACAGCTTGAACCAGCAGGCCCAAGGTACCTACTGCTGCAATACCGCTGGCCTCCACTGTCTTTCTAGCCTTTTTGTCGTCGGTAAGCACTGCCCTAGCGCCTATCTGTCGTGCGAGGACGATGCACTCGCATTCGCCCCTGCCCCTAAGGCCCGCCTGCAGAAGGGCGATCATTTTTTGGTCTTCGACCCTCTCGACCCGGAGCCAGCCTGCTTCGACCGCCTCGGCCAGTTCTTCGCTCTCCGGGAAGTCCCCCATCACTTCCCGGTAAACGCCTTCCGGTACCGCGACAGTGCCCCACAGCCTTTCCAGAAGCCAGAGCAACCCTATCCGGCTGAGGCCGATAAGAACGGTGGCGTCACTTACCACCATCCGATCTCAACCTCTCCAGGACTTCCAGATCACTCACCAGATCTTTCTCGTCGTAGTCCAGGTCAACCCCGAAGTCGGCAAGGGCCTCCAAAAAGGAGGAGTAGCTGGTACCCGAAAGCTCCACCGCTTTGCCCAGGGATATCTTCCTCTCGGCATAGAGGGAAACGGCAAGCCTCTTCATTATTTCCCTGGCTGGGTCGCGACGGAGCCCCAAGGTCTCTCGGATTTCGTCTGGTATGCGCAGGATCACTTCCGTCACTCAGACCACCCCGCAACCAAAAGCATTACGTCCAAACATTCCATCGCTTTCCGGTCAAGCTGCGACATGGTACGTTACTTTGCAAGGACTACCACTTTGGTAGCGCCCCTTCACATCCGCGCCGCCGCGCATAAACTTCAGCCACAAAGCCATCGGCGTCAAAGTCAGCCCAGGAACCGGCCGCCTTCTCAAATCTCCTGGCATCTTCCTCTTTCACCCTTTCGCGCTCTAAAGCGTTCAACAGTATATTCTCTCCCTCTCTGCTGAGGCGTCTGATTTCGTTAAGTTTCCTCTCTATCGCAGCCAAAACCATTCCTCCCTGCAATCATTATATCTCGCAAGCACCCCATCTCTCCCAGCGTTTTGAAAAGACGATTATGTTACCCCTGCCCGCCCGGCGGAGCAGACGCGGTGCTCCCGTCTGCCACCGAGTACCGCCCACCGCGTTCCAGTAGCCGTATGAGATCGATCTCTGCAAACGGCATGTACCCTCGCCGGAAAGCATTCCAGAACGCCCGGCACCGGCTGTCCCTCAAGCAGACCTCCAGCCACCGGAGCTCTTCCGGGCTCCGCATAAGGGCATTCAGGAGTTCCTCCTCGGTATTCAGCTACACACTGAGCCCGAGTTCACAAAGGCACACCCGGAACCCAACCTGGTGGGGAGTTCCACATGTCTGCCGCTTTCACCATACGCCGTTTCGAACCGCCCGCCGTGCGCAGTCGTGCGGGGTGTCCAAGCCCCGCCGCCAGGACGCGGAGCAGCACACCTCAACGGATCAGCCTCACCTTGGGCGGCAGGCTGTAGCGGCCGATCTGGAGCAGCGTCACGCGGTCGATGGACGGGGTGACCGCAGGGTCCGGGCTGGAAAGAAGCGCACGGTAGCCCAGCGACGGACCGGACGGCACTTCCTGCACCTCGGACGGCACCGCGTCCGTCCAGGTGAAACCCCCGTCCGTGCTGACCTGGAAGACCAGGCCGCACCCCGACGGCACCTGGTACTCAGCCTCCAGGTACACCAGCTCCACCGGGACCTCGGACGCCACCACCACCGACCGGTACTCCGCAGAGGGCCGGTACCCTCCCCAGACCTCACCGGAGAGCGACCGCGCGGGGTCGAAACACCACCCCGAACCAGACCAGGCCAGATACCGCGCACCCCAGTCCGTCACAACGACGAAGTCCAGGTCGCCCCACAGCGACACGGCGCCACCGAAACAGGCTTCAGGAAGCACGACGTCAAGCGACGGCACCCTCACCACGCCCTCGGGCCCAAAGCCGTAGCACAGCACCCGGTCCCCGACCACCACCCCGTAGCCTATGCCGTGCTGCACCACACCCGAAGCGCCCTCAGCAGGCACACCGAAAGCAGGCACCTCCCGGAAGGTTGCGCCGTCAAAGCCGAAGCAGCGCACCCGCCCCGCGTCCAGCACGGCAAGAAGCCCGCGCGGGGCATACCACGAACCGGACACCGCCCCGGACAGCAGCAGCCTGAAAGCCCCCACCTCGCGCCACGAGGAGCCGTCAAAGCCCAGGTACCGGGCCCAGGTGGAGCCCACCACCCAGAAGTCCGCACCGAACGCGGGCTCCAGGGCCACTGCCCCTGCAAACCCGCTCAGGGACGCCACCTGCCGCAGCACGCCCTCCGGGTCCCGGCCCCACACCCGCACTTCCCCCGAAGAGGAAACAGCCGCCAGAAAGCGGCCGTCCGAAGAAAACGCCGCGGCGAATACACCGGGAAAGGACGCGTCCAGCCTTGAGTCGCGCACCAGCCGGGAGCCGTCAAACCCGTACCCGCGCAGCCCGTCCGGAGCAGCCGCCACCAGGCTCATCTCCGAGGGGTGCAGCGCAACCCGGCCCCACTCCCGCGGCAGAACCACCAGGCCGGGCGGAACAGTGTCCACCACGGCCGTCGTGCGCAAAGAATCGGTCTTCGAGAAGTCCAAATAGTCATCCTCCACCCATATCAGGGGCGGCAGCCCCTGCGCCCGCACGAAGGAAGGGGCCGCCGCCAGGACCAGAGCCGCAAGCAGAAACGTGAGCGCCCGGCGCACAGCCCTCCCCCCTTCCTCGCAACTCTACTGGAGCTCCCTCAAGGCACGAATATGCCCAGCGTCCTCTGCACCGCGTTCCCGGCCTGGTCCTTCACAACCAGCAGGACAGTGCGGTAGCCCGAACCGCCGCCGAGCGTCACGGGGATCTGCGCCGCATACGAGCGCCACGTGGCGCCGCCGTCCACGCTCACCTGCAGGTCCTCCCGCCGCGTGAAGTTGTCCCGAGCGTCCAGCACCAGCGTGGCCCGGCCACCCGGAGCAACAGTCGCGCCGCCAAGCCAGCCCGCCTGCACGTCGGGAGGAGTCCTGTCCAAGACGAAGTGCACCACGTACACGCTCCCGTCCGGAAGCCTCGCGTACACCGTCTTGTGACCCTCCCAGTCGGGCAGGGTGAAGGTCTTCTGCGGCAGTACGGGCTCGGCAGCAAGCCACTTCATCCCGTCCAGGCTGTACTGCACGTAAGAGGCACCCGGCGCGTTGAGGCGCAGCCCCACCTGCGCCCCCGTCACGAACCGCACCTGGTACGCCTGCCCGGTGAAGTACGCCGCCCCGCCGTAACCGGAGTCGGACCAGAACACTCCCGGCGCGGACTGCACCCCGCCGCCGGACGTCTTCAGCGCGATCCGCGCGTACGCCGTCCCGATGTTTCCGGACTGGTCCTTCACCTGAACGTACACCGTCTTGGTCCCGTCACCGGAAGGCAGAGCCCAGCTCCTGTAAGGCTGATACGGCCCCCAGTCCGTCCAGCTGGAAAAATCGTTCGAGAACCGAGCCTGGAGACCCGTGGCAGGAGTCAGGTCGTCCTGCGCCTTCACCTCGAGTTGCACCTGCGGGCTCGACGTGGCGTCGGCCCCGCCGTTGATCACCAGGCTCACCTGCGGGGCCTGGGCGTCAACCAGGTAGTAGAAGATCTCGTCGGAGAACGTCGCGCTCACGTTCCCCGCCGCGTCCTTCACCTGGCCGTACACCGTCTTCTTGCCGAACGTCGAGGTGTCAAGCTTCCACTGGTACGTCTCCTGGTAGGGCACCCAGTCCTGCCAGTTCGTACCGTCGTTCGAGAACCGCATCCAGGCCACGCCAGATGCGTCATCCGACGGGTCGGAAGTGTGGTTTGGCTGCGCGGGGTCGGAAGCGGTGATCCTCAGCGTCACCGACGCCCCGCCCGCCACCATCTGGTCCTCGTTTACCACCACACTGCCCGCCGGGGCCTGGGTGTCCGTGCGGTTCGGCAGCGTGGGCTGGTAGAGGTTCGCATCCCGGCTGCTCTCACCCGAAGCGTTGTACGCAGTCACCCGGAACCAGTAGTTGTTGGCCGAGTCGTAAGCAGTGCCCACTGTCTTCCGGTACAGCTTGTTCGGCGTGTCCCGCAGATCCAAACCGGACTTGTCGTGCCGGAAGAGGTCCGAAGACACCGCGTTGTCGGAGTAGGAGTCGAGCACCGACTCCGGCGGGTAGATCTTTTCCTCGCGCGAGTCCCAGTAAGTCCGGCTGCCAACGTCAAACGCCCGGTAGGCGTTGCCGTCGAACACGTAGACCTTGTACCCGGTCGCACCCTGCACCGGCTGCCAGGTCAGCTTCACCCAGCCCCTGCCGGCGGAGTTCGACCAGTCGAGCGCACTGCACTCGCCAGAAAGCGTAGTGACGTCCGGCGGGGCCGTGTACCGCTCGCCCAGGTAGGTCCAGGCAGTCTCCACGCCAGCCGCGTTCTTCGCCTTCACGTAGACCCGGTACGGCGTGCCCGGGGACAACCCGGAGAAGGTGTAGCTGAGGGCGGTCGTCCATCCCGACGACGCGAGCACGGAGCCGCCCTGGTTCCGCAGCTCCGCAAAGTACTGCACGCCCGACGGGTTCCCGTTGGCCGTCCAGGAAGCCGTCAGTGAAGTCTGTGTCGCAGAGAGCGACCCGGCCCCGGGAGCGTAGGCCAGAGGAGTGGCGAACACCTCATCGGATTGCCACTCGTTGCCGCCCTCAGAAAGCACCGCAGAAAGCGCCACGCCGTACCTGACCAGCGGGCTCAAGCCCGAGATGGTGTAGGACAGCGCCGTGGTGGTCGCGCTCTGCCAGGACCCGCCTTCGGGACGCCACCACACCCGGTAGGTCAGGCCGTCCCTGACCTTCGGCCAGGAAACCGTGATGCTGCCGGCACCGGGCGTCGCCGACGAGATGCCGGGGGCCGTCCAGTACGAGGTCTCCGGCGAGAAGTTCGACCACATGCCGTCGTAGTACGCGCGCACCCGGTACAGGTAGTATTTGCCCGAAGCCTGGTCGGTTGTGGTGAATTCCGTGGCAGTACCACTGTAAATGGCTTTGTCTTCGGCCACGCTGCCGTCGGGGTTTACGGTTTTCCGCCAGAGCTCGTACTGTGTCCCCGAAGGGTTGCTGTTGGCAGACCAGCTCACCCGCACGTTCCACTGCGACGGAGAACCGCCGCCGAGTACCGGCTTGCCCGGATCAAAAGGGGGTCTACGCAACAGCACCTCGGGCACATCCGCCCAGGCAGTGCCACCCGCGTGGCTGTGGCCGCTAGAGATCGCAACCTTCAGCGCGATGACATCATAACCGGAAGCCGCAAAGTCAACCCAGAAGTCCCCGTTCAGGTAGTTCCAGCTACCCCAGTAGCTCCAGGACGACGTGCCGCGCCGCATGTAGTAGAGATAGCCGTAATCATACGTGTACGAGTACCCCGCGTAGTGCGGCCGCCCTTGCATCTTGAAATGCGCTTTCAAGATTTGCCAGCCGTTGGGGCTGTACCACGTCTTCTCAACCCAGGTGTAGTCTGCACTGGTCGACGCGTACAGCGCACCGCCCGTACTCGTCACCGCATCCACCGCACGGACGGGCCTGACGGGCACGAGCGCCAGAAGCAGCACAGCAATTGCCAGGGACGTCACGACTCGTCTGTACCACACATTGGATCACCACCCCTTCGCTAGCAGAATAGACAGATAGACAGACTGGGCGGGGCCGGACGTCAACCCGCCCCGCCCCTGCTGCCGGCGATCAGCGACCCTGGTACTGCGGCGGAGTCCACCAGTCGGGCTCCTCGTCCGCAGCAGGAGGCACCGGCGTGGTATCCCCGCCGCCCTGCGCCTGCACCGTCAGCACCGTGGACACCGTGAACCGCCGGTCGGCGTACCCGGCCTGGCCTATGACCGCCTCGAACACAAGCGGGTACACGCCCGGCCGCACGTTCACCGGCACCTGCAGCACACCGCGCAGCTTCCCGTCAGCGCCGGGCACGAGCACCGCAGAGCCGCCCCAGCCCGCAAAAGCGTTCACCTGCCGGCAGGTCCCCGTCACAGCAGCCACCAGCGGCACCATCGTCCCCACCTTCGCCACCGGAAGCTCGGGGTACGCCATCAGCGCCCTGACGTCAGGAGGCACGTACGAGCTGCCACCGCCGGACGAGGACTGCTGAGGCTGCGGCTGAGAAGATGGCATGGACGGCAGCACCACCGTCAGCGAGCCGCCCACCTCCTCCCAGCCCGCCGGCGGGTTCGGGTTGTACGAACCATACCCTACCAGGTACTGGTTCGGCCCCACCGTCGTCCCGGGCGTCCAGCTGGTCTGCACGGTGGCCGGCGTGTTGATGTCCGTCAGGACCCAGCCGTCCTTCACCTGGAACCCGGCCTGCGCGAGCAGCTGGCCGATCTGCGACTCCGCCGGGACCGCACCGTACCCGGGAGAACGCGGGTCATCCGGACCGTACGCACGCTCCTGCACGTACACGTTCATGCCGCCCACAACCGTTGTGCCGTCCGGAAGCACCACGCTTATCTCCTGCACGCCCGAGTACACCGTGTTCTCAAGACCGGCAATGCTGGAGTAGGGATTGGTGGTGCCCGCACCCTGATAGGCCGACACGGACGAGCCGCCGGAAGAGCCGCCGGACAGGCTGCTCGGCTTGGTGACGCCGCCCAAACCCAGGGTCGTGGCCGGGTGGCTGTCCAGCCAGTCCTCGGTCACCTGCTGGCCCACCTGGGTGGGGCTGCTTGCGTACTGGTTCTGGTTGTACGTCCCGTCCCACGCAAGGCGCTCGCCGACCTGCTGCCCGGAACCGGAGTACACCAGGTTCCCCGAAGAGTCGAACACCTTAATGTTGTCCCCACCCGCCCAGGTCACAGTGTGACCGTCCGCAGTCGTGTAGTCGGCAAGCGCGGGCTGCACCTGCGCCAGGACCAGGCAGAGAGCCAGAGCAAGCGCCAGAGCGCACCTCTTCACAGACTTCACCTCCTTTCCACGAGCAAACTGCAAAGCCGGCACACGTCTCACACCAGCTTCACCTCCTTCCCAAAATAACGGGACAAAAAAGAAAAGGGCCGCCCGCCGAAGGCGGCCCGTCCGAAAACACGCTACTCCTTGTGCAGGTTGAACCCCTTCGCCAGCACGCGGCCCTCTACCAGGTCGCACAACTTCCACCTGCCGCCGTCAAGCCGCAGGCAGAAGACAGTCTCATACCGCACCTGGCCGTGAGGAGCACCGTCGTACGTGTGAGGCTCGTGCACCCACACCACCTTCACCATGGCCCACCGGTCGCAAAGCCAGACGGGCTCGACCGACTCAACCCAGTTGGTGCCGTACCAGAACCTGGGGTCGTCGATCCGGAGGTTGATGAAGCCGCTGACTATACCCTCGCCTCCGCCAAGGAAGTTGCCGAGGCCCCGCCCAACCTGCTTGTTCATCTCGGGGTAAACGTACCAATCCAGGTTCGGAGCCGTGTACCACTGGCCCAGCTCCCGCCTGAACGTCGCAGGGGCGTCCTCCGGAAAGCCCCTGTACTTCTTCAGGAACGCAGTCATCGCGTCGAACGCTTCCTGGACAGCCGGCTTCAGGTCCTCGACCTTCGGCGGGTTCTTGTCCAGCTTCCTCACCAGCCGCATCATCATCGCCGCAGCCTCGGCGCGGCTCGCCTTCTCGTCCGGCTTGAACGTCGAGTCCGGGTACCCCCGCACGATCCCAAGCCCCGCAGCCACGCTGATCTCCCGGAAGTACCGGTAGTCCGGAGACACGTCCAGGAACGCAGCCTGCGTGCCGGGGTCCTTCACGCCCTCCGCCAGCGCCGCACGCCCAACCCACGCCGCAATCTCAGCCCGCGTGATGGGAGCACCCGGCACCAGCTCCCCGCCGTACTCCGACGGCACCACGACCCGCCGAAAGACCAGAGCACCCACGTAGGGCGCGAACCAGTCCTCCGCCCTCACGTCAGAAAACCCCTCAACAGGCCCACTCCAGCCCTCGTGCCTCAGCACCCGCGCAAGAGCAGTGGCGAACTCCGCCCGCGTGATCTCGCCGCTCGGGCGGAACTCGGGACCCGTGGGCCGCGTCCACTGCCTGCCCAGCCACTCGAAACTGTGCGTCCCCGTGGGATACCCCAGGAACACCTCGAACGAAATGGCGTCGTTTATGTCCTGCGCAGCCCAGCGGTACGCACCGCCCTCCTTCTGCCACAGGTCACAGTCGACCATCGCTTCCGGGTTGAACGCGAGCGCAGAACCCGGAAGCACCCCCAAAACAACCAGCACCGCCGCGCACAGCACGGCAACTCTCTTGGCCAACTTCACCAAGACCAACACCCCCTGTCCAGAGTTTTCTCAGGCGTTACCGCTAGAGATCCAACACAACACCCGTTGCAGTCCTGCGCCTCACGCCACCAACCGTGACGGCACCTCCGGCCAGCAGCACCAGACTGCAGCCCCCATGAACGCCGCTTCGCTGAGACGCCACGGCGTGTTGCACTTGCACCACCCATCAGCCACTTGGTGTGGCAGTCCGGCACCTGCCGCCATCGCGGATTCCGGCCACCACCCGTGGGCGCTTCGCTCCCGTCAGCAACAGAGCGTGGCAGTCCAATGCATGTCGCCATGCCGCAGCACCACCGCCAGCGGCAGCAGCACCACCTGGCAGCACCGTGCCGCTCCGCCAGCCTGGACAGCAGCCACGCCTAGCAGGCAGCCGCCCACGGTGCCATCAGGACCTCGCCCCAAACGCGCCGCAGCTTCCGCAGCCAGTACACCTCCCTGACAACCTCCAACTGCCCCGATCGCTTCCGACACAAGCCGCCCTGTAGTGCCTGTCTCCCCGCCCCGGAAAACAACCTTTGCAGCCCCGTCAATAAGCGCGAAAAATATAACGTCCGCCCCATCGGTGGCAGCCCAAAGGTCCAACGGGTTGTGGACACTCCAAGCACTGCAACCCGCATTTTCCTTCCCATCAGCCTCGTCCCGGCCGTGACCGACACAGCCTCGGCTCACAGGCCCGGTCACCCCCTTTTTTACACATAAGTGGTCCGGTTGGCATGCGGATCGTGCCTGCACGCCAAAAGCGTCGTTCGCCTCTTGCTGAGGCTAGAGCAGGGACACCATCACTGCTCCCGCAGCGTACCACCGCAGGCAGTGACTCCCCGCCCAGGTCGGCAGAACGCTCGCAAAGCAGCCCAAATGAGTCTGGTACCCGGTTCTTCCCTCAGGTAAGAGCCTGGCAAGCTGACATCGTTAGAACGGATCTACTTCGAACTGCTCGCTCTCAGATGCCGACCGCGCCGCAACCGTCACCTCCGCAGCCACCGACGTCCCCGTGTGCTCGAACACGCCGTGATACACAAGATGCGCCTTTGCTACGCAGCCCCGCACCGGGTCGTACTCCGCCGTAACCGCGAAGTCACCCCAGGCGTGCCGCCCATCGCTGTACCTGGCCTCCCAGGAGCACGACACTTCCTTGCACAGACACCACCCGCCTTCCCGCACACACCAGTACGGCCCTTTCTGGCTGCCCTTTTCTTCGCCCTCAATCTTGAGACCAATCAGCGGGAAACCCTGTACAGAGTGCTGGTTTATCGGGCGCTCATAAGGATCTCCCAAAAGCCTGCCTCGCAGAGGCAGCGCGCACAGCAGCGCCAGGATCCCCGCGCGGTCGGGGCTGAACTCTATCGCGTACTCCTCTGCCCGCCCAGAATACTCACCAGGCCACTGGTACCAGATTCCATCCATGTCCCGGTACTCAACGTCCCCACACTTCATCCTCAGCAGGGGCGAGCCGCAGTAAAACCCCAGTTTCTGCTCAATCGCCTCCCGCTTCAATCCCCCGTCCTTCGCACGGGTCTCCATTGTGCCGCTGACGTCGTACCACACCTTCAGAAATTTGCCGACCCGCTCCACGCTGGCCGCCGGCTTCGTGTTCTGCACCTTGAGCGCCCTCAGCACCATCGCGACCGCTTCGGCGCGCGTCAGAGCCCGGTTGCACCGCACGGTGCCGTCCCCATAGCCCTTCAAGACCCCGAGCTGCGAACACAGCGCCACTTCGTCTTGCCAGGTGTCTCTCACCGTGCCCATGTCCCGGAACGGCGCGGCCGCCGGCCCGGACACGCCCAGCGCCCGCACGGTGTATGCTGCAGCTTCGTCCCGCGTGATGAAGCCGTCCGGGTAGTACCGCGGCCCGGCCTCGCCCGCCACAAAATCGTCCGTGCGTGGTCCCGGGTCGGACACATACTCGGAAGGCCTCACCACTTTGGCCTCCAGAGCAGCGTCCAGGTACCGGGCACACCAGTGCTGCGCCACGTCGGCAAACGGCCACAGCGAGCGCCCGTACGGCTCAAAACCGAACGCCGCAACAACCATCTTCAAGAACTCCGCCCGCGTCACCTTGGCGTCCGGCCACATTTTCCCGTCCGGGTAGCCCTCTACAAACCCCAACGCCGAGGCTTCTTCTATCTCGGCCTCGCACCAGTGCCCCGCCACATCGGGAAAACGCCGCGCCCCGGCAGCCCCAGGCGCACGGCACGAGACAGAGACGAGCACCGCAACCAAAAGCAACACCGCAGACTTTTTATGCCTCAGCCCCAAGGCTCCACCCTCCTTGCACCAGCTTATCTGATCTCCGCAACCGCAGTGGCCTCCCTTCTTACCTCCAGCCTCTGCCTGCCCACAAGCCCCGCGAAGTACGCAGGGATCTGCACTCTAGCAATGACTTCCACGGTACGCAGCCCGGGGTTGGCCTCTATGTGCTCCTCTACCAGCTGCGCCCCGGGTATCTTCTGCACGTTCGCCACAAGACACTCGTACGCTGCCTGCTCCGCAGTGGCCTTGTCCATCTCCAGGTACCTTCTGTACACGCGCCCAAATGCGTCGTGCAGCACCACCTCCCGCGCCGTCAACGCACCGGCAAGGCTTGCAGCGTCCACCGCGGTCTGCAGTTGCACACGCGCAAGCTGCTGTCTGCCTGCGTCCAGCGCAAAGCCCAAGAAAGCCACCGCCACCGGCAGCAGCACCGCAAGAAATATCACCACCTGCCCGCTCTCGGAGCGCCAGCGCGCTGAGAACAAATGTTCATCCCCCCTCCCTAAACGGCTCTCCCGAAACCGCCGGCTAGCGGCTAGTAAACCCCGGCAACCCTGAGCGCGGCCCATGTCAAAGCAATAAAAACAGGCACCTCCACCACCGGATCCCCGGTCACGACCGGCCCCCGCGGATGGCGCAGCCGATCCAGCCAGGGAGGCAGTGCTTTCAAAGGCACAAATGGCTCTACTCCAGTCCTGGTCAGCGCATCCAGGAACAGGTGCGAAAGAAGGCCCAGAAGCGCACACGCCCCCACAGTCCACCAGAGCGGCCGCGCCAGCCGGGCAAAAGCTGCCCCCAAGGCGGCCAGGACCGACCCTGCCAAGCAAAACCACACGGTATGCGTAATCGTCCGGTGCCCCGCCAGAGTTTCCAAGAGCGCCGATACCGGCCTCACCCGCCGCCCGACCAAGCTCCCCGGATGGTCCACATCGGGCAGCAAGGCGGCCAGAGCACCTACTACCATCCCCGCCACGGGCTCCCCTGCCAGCCGGCCCGCCAAAGCACCGACGAGGGCGCCCGCCGCAGCGTGTGTTCTCCCTGTCATCCTATCCCCCCCTGCCGGATGAACGTGCTAGAAGTAAAACCCGTCGGACGCGTTCTGCCTGACCTTCACCCGCAGACCCGACTGCTGCCCGGAAACTCCCTTGACCTCGAGTCTGCCCGCACCCGCCGGACCGTGCCTTGCCGCGCGCTTTCTGTCCCACTCGCACAGCTCCAGCCTCACCTTCAGAGGCGGAAGGGGCTCACCGTCCCTCACCACCCGCACCACCGCACAAAACTTCGGCAGCTCCATCAACTCGGTGTACGGGTACCTCGCCTCCCTCTTCTCGGCCTCACGGTAGCCCTCCGCATACCACGGGAAAATGAACGTCCCCTGCCTGGTGTAGCTCTTCTGCTTCTCCACCCTCTCATACTCACCCAGCTGCGCCGCAAGGTACTTCGCCTCTTCCGCAGTCCCAGGGTTCAAAATGATCTTGTTCCGCGTGTTCTCCACCATCACCTCCCGGAACGTCCGCTTCTCATCCAGCACCACCTGCGCCGTCGTCTGCAGAGCAAGCACAGCCGCACACCTGTACGACCGCCCAATCGCCAGCAGCCTCTCAAAGTCCGCGTTCACATACCGCGGAAACTCGTCCACGTACAAAACATGCGGCGTCCGCGTCCGCTCAGTCCCCTGCCTCCGGAACACAGCCTGCTGAAAGTGCAGAATGAAAAACTGCCCGAACGCGTCGCCCAGCCTCCCAAGAGGCCCCATCGCCGTGTTCACCACCAGCACGCCACCCTGCTCCAGGTGCCTGTCCAGGTCCACGTCGCTCTTCGCACACAGCACCCGCCTCAGCATCGAGTTCCCAGTCAGGTCCTCCAGCGTCAGGCGAAGGCCCATCAAGAACTGCCGCGACTTCTCGTTCTCCAAAACCTCCACCCTGAAGTAGTCAGCTACACCCTTCTTGCTCCGCTCCGCAGGACCCGCCTCCAGCCGCTTCATATACGCCTCAAGCTTCCGGTAGTCCCGCAAAGCGTCTATCAGGTCCTGCACCGTCACGTCGTCACCCTTCACGTACTTCAAAAGCAGCACGATGTTTCTCGCCGCAAGCTCGTAGTTCGCACGGAAAAACGCCTCCTGGCGACCGAACAAATGCACCAGCACCGTCCTCATGATCTCAGCCGCCGTCTCGGCGTCGCCCTCAAGCGGGTTGAAAGTGGCCGTCCCAGGCCACTCCGGATTGACAAACGTGCACGGTATCTCCAGATCCCTGCACATCTCGTACACGTCCTGCGCAAGATCCCCCTTCGGCTCCACAACAGTTACCCCAAGCCTGCAGCCGCGCTTCAGAGCCTGCAGGTCCTGCCATATCATCGGCTTCAGCACCCTGCTCGTCTTCCCCGTCCCCGTCGTCCCCGTCACAAGCGTGTGCAGGTACCGGTCGTCCCTCTTTATCACCACCGGGCCGTTCGCATACCCGATCACCACGTCCATTTCGTCCGTCCTCTGTCTCGCAGGCCCTCTGCCGGGCCGCAAGCCCAACAGAACCAGCAGGCCCACCGCGTACGGCGCAAGCAGCGCCCCCTGCCGCACAGCAGCCGCGTCCGAAACAGTCAGGTACGGCACCCGCCCCAGAGAAGCCATCCAGCGGACCGCCAAGCCCTCGAGTACCACCGCACACAGCGACGCCACGCAAACGTACACAGCCCCTATCCCGGCCCACAGCGGCACGTCCCCCAGCTGCCCGCTCAGCACCACCAGCGCAGCGGACGCACAGCACGACACGCACAGCAGGGCAACACTGCGCACCCACACGCCCACAACCGCGCACGCCACGCACACTCCCAACACCACACGCAAAACTCGCCTCACAGCGCCGCCTCCTTCCTGTCCGCAGCCCGGTGCAAGATCACCTGACCGGACTGAAGCCTGTAAAGACCGCTCCAACCGTGCGGCTCACACACCAGAAACCACAGACCTTCAAGACCTGCCAGGTGGCGCGCCCACCGCCTCGCCTGGGCCTCGCTCGCCACAAACACCGTCACCGGCCTCCTCCGCACGTCGTGCCCTATCAGCCCATTCACCACCTGCAGGTCACCCAACCGCAGGTCCGCAAGCAGCATCTGGCCGCGGCGGGGGTGACTCCAGGCAAACGCTGCCAGCCACCCCGCTTCCACCCCCACCAGCCGCCCGCCAGGAGCATACGCCCACATGAGCCGCTCCGCCACGCACCCAAAACTCTCCCTGACACCCCATGCGAAAACCCCAACCTCGTCCAGGGTGATCACCTTGAGCGGAGGCACAGGCGCTTCCCTCAACAGCGCCCTCACACTCGACCGCAGCTCTTTCTCGGTGCGCAGCACAAGTGTGTGCCCGCTCGCATACTGCCCGCAGCGCCTCACCGAATCACACAGCTGCCCCCTCGTGAGCTGCTCCTTCTTCACGTACACGAAGTGCAGCCCGCCTTCATGCCTCACCCCCCACGACACTGCGCACCACCTGCTCGGCGCCCGCCCCGTCGCTCTCAGCGCCTCACGCCTCGAAAGGATGTCGCCCGGGGGGATGCCGGCGACAACCGCCCGCACATAAAACTCGTTGTCCCCAACCGCTGCAACGTACTCGCCATCTTCCAGCCTAGCCAACCCCTCGCTCAACCCAACTGCCCGCGCCCCACGCGCCGTCAGCACCACCACGCGCTTCCGCTTGTCCCAGGGATCGGGCTTCTGCCGGAGCAACCCTGCTTTCACAAGCGCTCCCAACACGTAGTAAGCCCTCTCCAAATCACCCCCAAACAGCAGAACAGCCACCTGACTGCAGCTCAGCGCCTTCAGGTAGCCCACCCACCTCAAGACCTCCAAATCATGCTCGCCCACACCTGCATCCAACCCGATCACCTCCGCAACACACGCACGCTTGCAGAGGACGGGCACCATCCCCACCAGCAGGCCCACCTAAACCCCAAGTCCACTGCGCCCACAAAGGCCTGCCCAGAGGCAGCCCAATTTCCAGCTCACCTTCGACTCCGCCTCCCGCATTATGCGCAATGCCTCTGCAGAAGTACCCTCTCTGGCAATTTGTCGAGCGCCCTAAGGCCGCACAAACCGGCACTGAGCTGGGCACACACGCCAGCATGCGCCCATTTTTTGCAGAAGTATTTTTGCCGAAGGCCATTTTGCGGTCTCTAGCTGCGTAAACGGTGCGATTTTTGGGGGGTAATTAGTCGAGCAATTTTTGAGGGGATAAATCGGGCTCTTCCGCATAAAAATCGTCGCCCATGCTCCCAGTTTTGGTATCGTCTGGCATCAGGGGATCAAAGCCACTCAGGCGGGCCATCTGCCTCCGCAGGGCCAGGGCCCACCGGAACAGGTGCCTGGGTTGCTCGGTGACCAGCACATCGGCTCCCGGCGTTCCGCTCAGCCTCATCTGCAGGAGCCACTTAACCTCTCCATCTGTGCGCACCACCCCTGCATCCTCCAGTGCGTCCAGAAGGGACTTCGCCCCGTAGTTGTCCAGGTCACGGCTCTTGGGCCCCAGTACGGCCACAACAACACCTGGCCTCTCCAGAGGCGCGTACCCGAACCTCCTGCCGCCGAAGGCCTTTGCAACTGCAGTGTGCCACCAGCCTTTCATCAACCGCCAGATTTCGCGGTCCACGGAGCTGTCAAACTTCAGGTACGCATTGAGCGAAGGTGGGAGATCTCCCCGTATGCAGAGCAGTACAGCTCTCGGCGGCTGAGACCGGTACCAGGCTTGCACCCGTATGTCCACCTCCCAGTCGTCCACAGCAGGCACGCCACGCATGAGCCGCCTCATGCTCTGCGTCACTGCCAGGTAGCACTTGAGATGCATCCGCCGCATCTCTTCCAGGTCGCTCAGGCAGCTCATTTTCTCCCAAAGGCAAGCTTCCTGCCCAGGTCCCATCTCACCACCCCTTCCAGCACTGTCTCTCTTCTCATTCCCCAAGCATCCTGTCCAGTAGAGCGTCGAGCTTCGCCTCCACCTCCTTGTCCAGCTCAGGAGAGGCCCGCACCTGCGCGGCAGCGGCCGTGCCCAGCCTCTCCTCCAGCGCCGCCAGCCTCTGCTCGATCCTCTCCAGCAGCGCCAGCCTCTCTTCGATCCCACGCAGCAGCGCCCGGGTCCCGAAGTACTGCTCCACCGCAGCGCGCACGAAGGCGGCCTTGTCGCGGACCTCATCGAACTTTTGTTCGATGGCCCCGTCCAGCTTGAACGACACCCTGTACCTCTTCACCCCGCCGCTCCTCCCCTGTGGCACAGACAAATCGGGCGCCTAGCTGGGCCAAGTCTTCAAAAACACGCATTTTGTGGCACAAGCCCCAGGGCCTGCTCTCCCCAGTGTGCCACAAGTACCACGAAGACCGCGGCATCTGCCCAGCACAGCGCCGCAAAACGGGCGCGCCACACAGTGCAGAGGGGTCTGTGCCACAACTGCACCTAAAAATGCACCATCCGCCCAGCGTGAGAGGCAAAAACTGCTGTGCCACAGCGCGCTGTGCGGCTACGCGGTGGCAGTGGCCTGCGCGGCCGCCTCCCGCCTCGCTGCGAGGTTCAGGAACCCTCTGGCGTTCGCGAACTGCGCGTCCGGCAAAAGCTGCACCGGGAACTGCCGCCTGCTGAGAGCCCCCTCCAAGACCTTCGCTCCTCCTCCTGCCAGAAACAGCACCCTCAGGTACTTGCCCCTGTCCTTCCACGTCATCCTGAGCCTCTCAGCGACTGCCTCTGCCAGCACCTCGGCGCTCTCTTCGCAGAGCTCACCGAGCCTATATTCCCTGCCGCGGAACCACAGCTTCCCGCGCTCCATCGCCTGCTCCACCTGCAGCACGTCCACCACGTCACCCACGATCTCCTGGACCCTGTGCTGCACCGCACTGACCACGTCGCTCATCGCCATGTTCACCGTGCCGCACCCCGACTCGATTATGTCGAGGCTGCCCAAGTCCACGAGCAGGAAGTCCGTGGTCTTGTACCCGCAGTCCACCACCGCCGCAAGTCCTCCCTCCCGCAGCAGGGACTGGCCCAGGTCGCTTGCACGCCCCCGCTCGTCGAGCACTGCGCTGTAGAACGCGCCCACAGCCTGCGGCACCACCGTCACCCTGTCGAAATACACCTTCCGCCTTCCTGCGCCGCACACCTCCACGTCCGCCCTCATGGTGCTGAGCATCTGCAACAGCTCGCCCTTCTGGGTCTTGTACAGCTCGAACGGCAGCCCAGCGGCCACGTGCAGGGCACCCGGCCGGTCGTGTGCGAGCAGGACCGTAGCAGCCCCGTAAAGCACAGCGGTGAAGTGGTGACAGACCCTGCTCTCGTCGAACGCCCTGGTGGCGTTCCAGGACTCCGCCACCGCCAGCTTCCCCACGAAGTACCTCCTGCCGTCCACCACGACCTCGTACTCCCTACGTCCCTGGCTTATGCCGAACGTATCAACAACCCGGTGCTCATACCCGTCACCTACCACGGAGGGCATGAGCAATGTCCTTCCGGTGTCGCTCAGTCCCTTAACGTAACCGTGCCCCAGGTCAATCGCTATCCTCACCACTCAGCAATCCCTCCTTCAATTCAAGCACCGAACATGCACCTCTGACCGCAAGCACCCTGTTCGGAGGAACACTCCGAAACACCTTCACAACCTCACCTTTTCCGTCGAAGAACACCACGTCCAGCGGAGCCGGCATGAAGAAAGTGTGCACCGCGCCGCAGTGCGGGAAGTACATCCCGCACAGGTCACTTCTCCAGATGAGCCCCGTCAGCCGCTGCCAGAAGGTCCGTGCCACCGGAACCCCCAGCTTTTGGCTGAAGAGCCGCACTTCTGCTTCTTCCACTCAGCCTGCCCTCCTCCCGCAGTACCAGCCGGATCTTCAAGAGTTCGTGCGCCATTTCAAGAGAGTGGTGCAGCAGCCTCACAGAGCTGCCGCCAGAATGCGCCCAGCTCACGGCTACCTCCACAACCCTGTAGCCGTTCAGGAGAGCGCGGGCCAAAACCTCTGCGTCAATTGCAAAGCCGTCCGAAACGCACTGGCCAAACAGGCGCCTGGCAGCTTCCCCGCGGAACAGCTTGAACCCGCACTGCGTGTCCAACAGTTTCACTCCAAGGAGGCTCCTCACCAGCATGTTGAAAGCACGCCCCGCAACCCTCCGGGCAAACGGCTGCTGCCGCGTGATCACCGCCCCAGGGGCCCGGCGGGAGCCGACTGCAACATCTGCGCCTGCAGACAGGTACCGCTCAAGGACGCTCACCCACTCCAGGGGCACCGGCAGGTCTGCGTCTGTGGCGAGCACCAGCTCCCCTGAAGAAGCCAGCACGCCCCGCCTCAAAGCTGCCCCTTTGCCCTGGTTTGCTGGATTCCTCAGCACGGTTATTCTGCATGGCAACTGCACCCCAAGTGCAATCCTGGCCGTCCCGTCGGTGCTTCCGTCGTCTACCACGATCACCTCTGCGCTGCGCCCGCAGCTCCGCAACCAGCTGCCAACCCGCTCAAGTGCCGCCCCGAGCCTGCGCTCTTCGTTGTACGCGGGGATCACCACCGACAGCACCCCCTTCACCTCCATCTATCGCCGCCCAAACACCACTACCGCACCGTCACAGAAAACGGGCTCCCACGAGGGGCTGTCCAAAAGCCACGTCGCCGCAGGTACTCCGCGCGGTACCAGCACACACTGCACGCCGTATTCCTCGAGCAAGCGCCTAGGGCTGTCCCGGAGCGTGAAAAAGCGGTATGCCCTCTCGAACAGGGGAGTCTGGAGATAGATGTCCGCCCGCCCGTCGATGAAAGGCGGCACCCCTGCCCAGATCAGGTAGCCGCCCCAATCGTAGTAGTTCAACACCCTGGACAGCCCGTGCTCCTTGATGTACTCGACAGCTCTCACAGGAAAAGCCTCCTGGTTCACCGTCGGAGTAAACGCCACTGCGGTGACCAGCACTGCGGCCACGCATGCCGCCACAACCATAGTGCACCCCCTGCCAGGCCTGGCGCTTACAAGCTTCTCCGGCAGCACTGACGAAATGAGCCTGTACACCACCGGTGACGCACATACCACAAAGTACGGCGCATGCCTGATGCTCTGCAGTGCCATGAGCCCGAACACGGCCCCCAGGAGTACCTCACGCGCAGGCGGCAACGCCTTCCTCAGCCCGGCACAGAACAGCACAAGCCACATAGCCAGCAGCAGGCCTTCCGGCGACTTGAAGTCCGGAGAGTGCCACTCAACGATGGCTGACCTCATCAGGCCGCTGCTGCTGACCCAGAACGGGTAGTGCACTATCGAGTAGCCCCACGAGTTTGCACCGCAGGCCAGCAGGTCCAACGCCAGCACCATCATCAAACGCTTCGCGGCAGCCCTGTCGGAGCGTGCAGCCAGTTCCCAGGCCAAGAAGTACGCGGCCAAGACAATCCCAAGGACAAAGGAACCGTGCGAGTTTACCCACAGCACCTGGAGTGCGGGCAGAACCCACAGAGTCCGCTCGCAGTAAGTTTCGAGTAAAACCAGACAAACGGCAAACAAGAGGTAGCTCAACACCTGCGGCCTTGCTGAGCCCAGGTAAGGAACAAGCGCCGGCACGACCAGCAGTGCGAGGCACTCGAACGCCGTTTTTTCCCTGGCGCCGCCCGGCCGGCACAGGCTGTGCAGTGCCCACAAGAGCCCCGACATCCCCAGCAAGACCACCGCTGGCACCACCCGCCACCCGAGCACGGCATACACTGCGTACAGAAACACCTGCCACAGCCACTCGTGATCCGTCCAGGGCGTACCTCTCACCGTCCAGGAAAAAGGGTCCGCACGCGGCACCGCCCTTGCCGCCCAGATGTATTCGCCTGTCTTAATGTGCCAGAAAATGTCGTTGTCCCAGACCCCTCCCTGCCTGCTGCAGGCCACATACAGCGAAGCAGCGCACACAGCGCACAACATGAATACGGGATCAGCGACCACTCTTTTGACCCTGCTGTCGAAACGCATCGCCCCCCTCCAGAACCCTGAAATCGTTACTGCTCCAGCCGGAAAGTCGCAGCTGAAGAAAGAGCCAGCCTTCCAGAAGCATCGCCCAGCCTGCTCCCACGCAGCACGGTAAGAAGTCCAGGCACGTACACTGGCTGGTGGTATGTGACTGTCACGGTAACGTACCCACCGGAAACCTCGACGGATACGTCCCTGTTGGGGTCGAAGCTCTGCCAGAACTCCGCATCGGACACCGGCAGGGCCGCCCGCAGCAGGGATCGCGCTCGATCTACTGCGTCCGACACGCTCTTGTTCACGGCGTAGTCTCTCGCCGCTTCACGCGCAGCTGTGGCAGTGGCTATCTTGGTGTTCACCGCAATCCCAAAGGTCATCACTCCAAACAGCAGCACAAGCACAATCGGCAGGACCAGTGCCAATTCCACCATCGCTTGCCCCCGCTGGCTTCCGCCCCTCCATCGCCACACTTTCAGCACACACCTCCCAGCAGTGCCAGCACGGCGCCGGCTGTGAGCCACGGTGCGTGCGGGATCGCCCCGTACGACGGCAGGCGCACGTCAGCACCCAGAAGCCTCAGCACGGACCACCGCGCCACCGCAGCCAGACACTCCGCCAGCCTGCCGCGCCTGGCAAGAACGACCAACGAGACTGCGCCCTCTATCAGTGCCGTATAGAGCACGCAGCGCAGGATGAACTGCGTGCCCCCTATGGCACCAAAAGCCGCGGTCATCTTAACGTCGCCTCCGCCGTAGCCCCCCAGAAGCGCTACCGCGAGCGACAGACCAAAGCCGAGCGCGAGGCCCCCGAGGCCGTCCAAAAACCCCGGCCACCCCTTCGAGAGTCCATTGAGCAGCAGCCCCGCCGCCAAAGCCGGCAACGTCACCCTGTCGTATATCAGCCCAAACCTCAGGTCCGTGTACGAACAGACCGTCCCGACCACTCCAAGGCACACGAGCTTTGCAAGCACGACCCCTCCCTCCCAAGAAAAAGTAGCCCCCGGCTGCGTGGTCGGGGGCTACGAAGTGCGGGCTTATGGGCCAAAGCCGTTGAGCACGTTCTGCAGCTTTGCAGTGAGGTTTGTGCCGAGAGCCTGCAGCACTGCAACAGCAACCAGGGCAATTAGCATCAGCACGAACGTGTACTCAACAAGCCCCTGGCCCGCCTGGCTTCTCAAAGTATGCACAACACCTCCCATGCGGTCCACACATCCTCACTGCAGCGCGTTGGACACGTTGGTGAGCTTCTGCACTATCTTCTGGCCGACTCCCGTGAGTACGGATATGGCCACTACCGCGATCAAGGCCAGAATGAGCGCGTACTCCGTCAGGCTCTGGCCCTCCTGACCCCTCAGCAACCTCTTCACCATCCGCAGCATTACCAATTCCCTCCTTTGGCAGAGTTTCAAAAGCCGAGGTCCCGCAGCATGTTCATAAGAGCAGGCCCCATCATGATCACCAGCATCGGCACAAAGATCAGGAAAATCACCGGGAACAGCATCTTCACAGTTGCCTTCTGCACCACCTCCTGCGCCCTGTTCCGGCGCTTGTTTCTCATCTCCGCCGCGAACGACCGCAGCACCTTCGCGACCGGTGTCCCGTGTTCTTCCGCCTGCACCAGCGCCGTCACAAGCTCGCTCAGCTCCTGCACGCCGTTGCGCTCGCTCACCTCCTTCAGCGCTTCCTTGCGGGGTCTACCCAGCCCTGTTTCCCTGAAAGCACGCCCAAATTCAGATGCCAGCAGGGACGACTGGTAGGACGCCACCCTTTCAACCGCCTGCTGCAGTGACAGTCCCGCCTCGCACGCGACTGCGAGCATGTCTGTGAAGTTCAGGAGCTCCTTCTCGATCTGTGCCTTCCGGCGCCTCGCCTTCTCGTTCAGCCAGACGTCCGGTGCGACGAACCCCAGCATGGCAAAAAGCGCTCCTATTACCACAGCCCTGGCCCCGGAGCCCACCATCCCGAGCAGGCTGAACACGCCGAACATGACGGCCCCGAACGCGATCTTTGCCGCGAAGAACTCCTCAGGAGTGTACTGCCCCGACATGCCCGCGTGTGCCAGCCTCTGCTTCAGCTCCTCCTCGGCCTGAACGGCCAGAAACCTGCGCGCAACCCGTACCAGAAACCGGGGCCGCTTTGTGTCCTTCAACTCGGATACTGCTGCCCGCACTCCCTCTTGGGCGCCGATCACCTCCCCGAGGCGGCCCCACGCGGCTTCGGAACGCACTTGCCTCCACACCAGAAGCATGAGCACTGCACCGAACGCCAGAAACCCAACCCAAAGCAGCTCCACTCTTCTTTACACCTCCTGCTGGGCCGCCCAGCCCTTACCGTCCACCCACACCCACACTTCGCGCGAGGTGCAGGGCGGGCACGGCACACGGCTCAAATTCCTCTTCCCCTCCTCCAGTGCGGGATGCACACCCCCGCGCTTTACCCGCTTCACCTGGATCAGCCGCACGCAACTCCTGCCCACCGCGACAACATCAAACGGCGAATGACTGCCCGCAGTCCTCGCGACAGTATATCCTTCCGCTTCGAGCAGCCTCACCGCCTTCAGTTCCCCGAGATACCCGCGCCGGTAATTCACCATTTCTTCTCAGCCGCCAGCGCCGCAGCTTCTTTTTGCCCCACAAACCTTGCCACAAGCTCGTGCATGGCGGGCGGATGGCAGACCACGCAGAGCATGGCCCCGTACCGTGACACCCACCAGTTCGACCCGCCACACACCCTGCACGTCCCCTGCGGCGTCAGCGACATCGGCAGTACAACGTCCACTTGATCCACGGTGCGGGATTCCAGCGGCTCCGCCTGGCAGGAAGAAAACCGGTCTGCGGCCCAGGCCTGCCTCACACTGTGCGTGCGCTTCAATCACAACACCCTCCCCTTGAACCCTCCAACTCTTCTGCGTCCTCTACTGGTTGAGAAGACTGAGTGGGGGCAGAACCGCCCCCCCCTCGATCAGCCTTCAGATCGCCTCGAGCAGGTTGCGGACTGCTTGCTTCAGCTCGGCGCGCAGCTGCTCCGCGGACACAGGGTCGCCAAGCTCCCCGACACCTCTCGCGGTGTCTGCACCGCCCCGCAGGAACCCACATGCCATCCTTGTGAAACGGCGGTTCGCCATTTTGAGCACTTCGATGTTGCCGAGGTAGTACATCCCGCCCTCGGCATACACCCTGTGGCCCAGGTGCCGCAGGCTCTTCGCGAGCCTCTGCACCTTGATCCTATTCTCAAGAGAGTCTGTCCCAAAGATTTCCTGTGCTATCTGGGCCGTCGGCACCCCTGCAGGATGAGCCTTCTCCAGTATGTCAAGCATCCGCTCGGCATCCGTGCCCCTTCCGTCCTTCAGCCGTTTCACCTCTCATCACCCCCTTTATCAGGCCCACCTTTTACGAGCTGCAGGAACGGCTTCTTCGGTTCCAGCAATTCCCACGTCTTTACGATCCAGCTCCCGGCAGCGTCCAGGGCCGCCTTGAAGCTGTTGTAGGTGAGGGCGTCCTCGACAACTTCTGCCAGCTGTTCGATGTCGTCCCCCGGAGTGCCGCGCACCCGCGCCGCAGCCCTGAGCCGGTCCGCGTGCTTGGTCCCGATCTCCGTGAGCGCCGCCACCAGCATGACCGCGCCGTCAGTCGCCTTCTCCAACAGCGCCCGGAACGCAGTGTGCTCTTTGGACCACTGGGGCGGCTTGGGCCGCAACTTCTCCTTCTCCAGCTCCCTGCTCGCCTGGTCGAGCATCCGCTGGAGCTGGCTCGCCTGCTCCTCCAGCATCTTGACTCTTGCTTCCTTCTGCGCCTTCTCTTCAGCCAGGGCCAGGAGCCGCGACTGCAGCAGCTCCTTGTCCCTCAGCAGCTCCGCAGCCTGCTTCCTCGCAGCCTCCAGCTCCGCTTCGACAGCGGGATCCGTCCTGTACACGACCTTCTCCACCACTTTCTCGAATGGCCTCTGCTCGAGCTCCTTCAGCCTCACCCGGAGCTGTTCCACCTCTTCGGTCCGCTGCCTGAGCTTGGCCTGGAGGTCGCAAAGCGCTTCCTGGAGCCTCTCCTCATACTCCCGGCCCACCTTTTCCGCGACTTCCGCCTCCAGCGAGGACAGCGCGTCCCGCAGCCCGGCAAGCTCCCGGCAGAGGGAGTCCCTTTCTTCCTCGAGCCTCGCCAGCTGCTCAGACAGGGCTTCCTTCTCTGCCCGCGCAGACTCGAGCTCCCGCCTCAGCTCCTGCGCCTGCTTCACAGAAAGCCCGCAGACGCCGGACTCGCCCAACACTTCCAGCAGCCGCCTCTGCTCCTCGGGCGGCAGGAAGGCCAGGGAGTAGGCTGCGGTCTGGGAGAGCTTCCCCTGGGAGACAAGTTGCTGGAGCTCGGGGATGAGGTCGTTGAGCTTGAGGAGACGCAGAGTAGTCCTGTAGTCCTCCCCAATGGCCTCAGCTACATCGGCAAGGGTCTTGACCTGACGGACAAAATGTCCTTCAGGTGTGCCAGGTTTTGCTAAGCTACCTTCCCGCACTCCCCAGTACCGCTTCAGAAACTCCGCCCTCTTCGCCTTCTTCATCGGGTCCCGGCAGAAGCGCCTCTCCTCGTTGTCCGCGATCAGCAGGTACTCCAGGTACTCCTCGTCGCCCTCGACGATCACCACGGGCACCTTCTCCAATCCCAGCTCCTTCGCAATTTCCAGCCGCACATGGCCCGCGATCACCCTGTAGTCCGGCGTGACCTTCAGCGGGTCCCGGATACCTTCAGCCGCAATGCTCCGCTTCAGCGCCTCCCTCTCTTCCGCAGTCGGCGGCGAAAAGTACTCCGTGTTTTTCGGATGCGGCTTCAGAAGCGAAACGGGCACCTCGTTGTACACAAACCAGCACCTCCCTATCAAGCCCGCTTGCAAACGCGGACAGTTGCTGCAGTAGCCATGCCGCCGCAGGGGTTCAAAAACGTCATCAGCCCGCAGCGCGACCGCGGGCTGAACCTGCCTGCTTCAACCTGCAAAACTTATCTGCCTAGTCGGCCAGAGCCTGTACCATCCTCCTCATCACCCACCAGCCCAGGGCGATCGTCACGTAGCACCCGGCCAGCATGGCCCTGCCCGTTGCCGTCTGGGTCATCGGTCTGAAGTAGGCCGGGTTCTGGGCGTACAGGAAAAGCGTTACCACGATCGGAGCCGCAGACACGACTGCTGCAGACAGCCTCGCCTGGCTCGTGTGCGCGAGCAGTGCCCGCTTCAACGCCCTCCGTTCGGACACCATCTGCCCGATCAGGTCGTACACTTCCGCAATGTTTCCGCCCGTCCGGGACAGGACCTGGGTCGCCACAATGAACACGTCCACCTCGGGGCACTCGATGCGCTTCTTCAACTCCAGCACCGCGTCCTCGGGGGGCAGGCCGAACCTCATTGCCTGCACCACGCGGGCAAACTCTTCCGTTACAGGAGCGGGCGCGTCCGCGGCGGCCCTCTCCAGAGCCTGCCCCAGGCTCGCCCCCGCCCGCAGTGACGAGCTGAGCACGGAAAGCGCAGCGTCGAACCGGGCCGCAAAAGCCTCCGCCCTCCGCTTTTTCAACGCGCGCACGTAGTACCGGGGCAGCACCGCACCGGCCACAAGGCCGGCCGCCGCAAACCACACGCTCCCGGTCACGGCCAGGAGTGCCGTGAACCCGGCCGCGCTCCCCAGCACCGCCACCAGCAGCAGCGTCCGCGCCGTGACCGAAAGCCCTGCCTTCGCTGCTTCTTCCTCCAGGCGCGAAAGCCAGGGTACTTTCTCTGCCCGGGTACCGGCTCCAAGCCCTGCTTCAGCCACCACGTCTTTCTCGGGCTCACCCCTGATCACCTTCTCAACTGCAGGTGGCTGCTTCCTCCTCAGAGAAAGCACAAAAAACAGCACAGAGGCAAACGTGAACAGCGCTGCGCCGCTCATCCGCTGCCACCGCCCCTCTCTTTTGCCAGCACTCTTGGCACCGGCACCCCGTACCACTCGAACTTCCACATGAAGCGCGGCTCGTGCACGGACCACACCAGCCTTCCTTCCCTTACGTCGTACCTGGCAAGGTCCCTCACCACCACGCTCTCCCCATCCGTTTCCACTGGCTCCGAGACCGCCACCACCTTCCTGGACCCGTCCCTGAACCTGGCCGCCTGCACGAAAAGCTCCACCGACGCCACAATCTGCTGCAGCACCGCCCTCCGGGGGAGGTTCCCTCCCGCCTGCAGCACCATCACCTCCAGCCGGCTTATCGCGTCCTGGGGCGAGTTGGCATGGATCGTGGTCAGCGACCCCTCGTGGCCGGTGTTCATCGCTTGCAGCATGTCCAGCGCTTCGCCGCCCCTGCACTCGCCGACCACAATCCGGTCCGGCCTCATCCGCAGCGCATTTCTCACCAGGTCCCGCATGGCTATTTCGCCCCTGCCCTCTATGTTGGGGGGTCTGGTCTCGAGCCTCACCACGTGCTCCTGCTGGAGCTGCAGCTCCACCGTGTCCTCTATCGTGACGACCCTCTCCCCCGCCGGTATGAACGACGACAGCACGTTCAGCAGCGTGGTCTTGCCGGAACCCGTACCTCCCAGCACGACCACGTTCACCTTCGCCTCCACGCAGCGCTGCAGGAACTCCAGAGTTGCCTCGTCAAGAGTGCCAAGCCGCAGCAGGTCCCCGGCGGTGAGCCTCTTACCGAACTTCCGTATCGTGATGCACGCCCCGTCAACGGCCACAGGCGGTACTGCGGCGTTCACCCTGCTCCCGTCCGGGAGCCTGGCATCCACCATCGGGCTCGACTGGTCTATCCGCCGCCCCACAGGTCCCACTATCTTCTGGATCACCGTGCGCACGTGTTCCTCGTCCCGGAACACAATGTTTTCAGCCCTGTGGATCCTGCCGTTCTTCTCGTAGTACACCCTGTCGTACCGGTTCACCATCACTTCTGTGACCTCGGGATCGTCGATCAGGGGCTGTATGGGACCGTAGCCCAGCACGTCCTGAAGGATCCTTTCCACCACAGCCGCCCTCGCGTGGCGCTGGAGATCTGCCCCCTCCCGGTCCGCTATCGCGGCCACCAGCCTGCGAAGCTTCTCGTCGTCCTGCAGCACGCCCGAGTCCAGCCTGGCGTACAGCGCCCGCCTCACCCGCTCCTCGACTTCGGCCGCGCGCTCGCGCCCCACCGCAGCGGCAGCCTCCGCCCGCGCCCTCGGCGCGCTGGTAGCCTCCTTCTCTTCCATCCGCCTGCGAATCAGTGACACACCCAACTACAGACCCCTCCTCTTCCACCGGAAAAGCCTTGAGATCAGCCCGCCCCTGTGAGACGCGATCACGTCCCCGAGAGCAGGTGTCACCCTTGCAGCAAGCCCAAGCACGGCATTCGTGAACGGGCAGCTCCTTTCGAGCACCGGGAGCCGGCCCTGGTTCTGCAGTGCCGGCACGCTCTCGTCCTCAGGTATCTGCGCGACCAGCTCCCACGGCAGCCACTCCTTAACCTGCGCCACCGAGAACGGCGGCTTCCTTGGGACCCGGTTCAGCACCACCCGGATCTTCCTCTCGTCGGTGTGCGTGAGGGATATGTCCCTGGGCGCCCTGTACACGTCCCTCAGCGTCTGCACGTCCATCGTCGCCACCACAAGCACCGAGGTGGCGGACTCCAGCCCCACCACTGTGGCGTCCTCGAAGTCGGGGCCGCAGTCCACCACCACCACGTCGGCGTTGCGTCTCATGTACTCGAGCACATCGGTCGCAAGCGCCTCGTCCAGCAAATCTTTGTTTATGGCCCTCCTTATGCCCGGCACCACGTGGATCGTGCCTTTCTTGCCCACGGGGTATGCTGCGACCCTGGACTCGAAGCGATCGTCCTTGGCCTCCGCCCAGGCCTCCACGGAAAGCGGAGTGCTGATCTGCAGCAGTGCGGTCACCCTGGCGTGGGGGTCGAAGTCCACAACCACCACACGCAGATCGGGCATGTACTTTGCGTACACTGCAGCCAGGTTGCACACGAGAGTCGTCTTGCCCACGCCGCCCTTGGGGCTGTAAACGGTTATCACCTGCTGGCGCACCACCCTGCTGCGCGGCCCCGGGGGCTCCTCCTCACCGGGACCACTCCATGGCGGCTGTAGCTGCTCGTCGCCGCCAAGTTCATCGAGCACTTCTTCCAGTTCCAGAGCGTCGAGGGGCCTGCGCACTACGCCCTTGAGCCCCTTCTTGGCGGCCCTCCTGTAAAGGTCAATCCCCGCGTCCCCTGATGCAAGCAGCACGGGCACCCCACCCAGCACGTGCACGGCCTCAGCACCCATGTCAAGGCTGTCCACCAGTACAGCGTCCGCACCACCGACCCTGCCCCTCAGCTGCGCGGGGCTGTCCGCCACCGCCAGGACACGCACACCCCGGCCCAGACTCTCTACTTCCCTGACCAGGTCCTCTGCGCCAATAACGCACAACCTCAACACCTTACCGCCCTCCTCCCGGCTGGACAAAGCCGTACCTCTCCAGCCACTGCCGCCCGGTCACGCCCTGCGTCTGAGCCGCAGACTCGTCCGTGTTCAGCGGGTTCAGCGCGAACCGGATGGAACCCGACGTCAGCGCGAACGCTATGTCCTCTATCTGCTGCGGCGTCAGGGCAACTACCAGTACGCTCCCTTTGCCCAACCTGAGCTCAGTGTTCTGCTTCACGTCCAGCACCAGCACGTTCCTCGCGACCACCTTCCCTACACCCATGCCGGTGCCCCCCGCTTCCACCTTCACGGATGCCACGATGTCCACCCTGTCACCTGGCTTGATGTCACCACCCACCCCGGTCTCGGCGTCGTACGACAGCGAAAACGCCCTCAGATCCGGCCTACCCAGAGCAGTCAACCTCGCAGTCATGACCGACTTGCCAGGCGTCACATCCGCCACACGGGCCATGCGGACCACTTCGCCTGCATACACCCTGTCCCGCAGGTACTGACCCACGATGTCTTCCACCTTCCGCACCGCGTCCTGCGGCACGGAAATCACCGGGACTTCCTGCACCTTAACATCGTCTCTCGTCACCAGCTGGTACGCTTCGAGGTCCCGCACAGCAACCACCACCGGCTCCGTCTCGTTCACGCGCTTCAAAAACTGCACCACCAGCAGCGCAGCACACAGCGCCATCACGACCGCCAGGATAAGAAAAACCGTGCCCTGCTTCTTCAACTATCTCGTCCCCCCCTCACGCAGATCAGAAAATCATCAGGGGCGGCACTCAATCGCCCCCCTCAGTCAAGATCCCCCGGTCCGTTGTGCACCTGTACACTGTAGACCTTCCAGCCGTCCTCAAACTTCATCAGGTCGAGCACGCACACGTGCTGACCGATGCACTTTGACGGTGTTGCCTGCTCCTCCCAGGTCACCGCGCACACCACCGACCCCCTGGTGCCGTCCCTGTTGGTGCGCAGCATTTTCAGCCTGAGTTCATGCACCTCCCACTTCACGCCCCTGAGCACCGGCAGCTTCCTGCTGAGGTCGGCATGCGCGTCTCCAGATGTCAGGTTAAGCGCCCTCTCAAAGTCACCGGAATAGTACGCCTGCACGTACTCCCTTGCCACGTCGAGCATTTCGGTGGCCGCCTTCCCGGGACTGCACCCGGAAACCAGCACGCAAGCAACCACCGCCAGGCATATGAGCCGCACCTGCCTCTCACCCCTCTTTCCCCCTCCCTCTGAAAGGTCGACTGCTTCAGGACTTCTCGACCCTCCGCGCCGTGGCAAACGAATATATCTTCCACTGCCCGGCAACCCTGGCGAACTTCAGTACAGCCACCATGTCCACAGTCGTGGTCCCCGCCCCGGGCACCGTCTGCTCAAACACGTAAGCTGCCACCACGTCCCCGCGTGTCCGGTCGCGGGAGACCCAGTCGCACTTCAGCTCCAGCCCGGAGACCTTATTCTGCACATTCATCGCCCTGAGAGCGGGCACCGCAGCCCTCATATCCGCAAGGGCCTGCCCCGTCAGAAAAGAGCACGCCGTGTCAAAGTCGCGGCTGTAGAAGGCGTTGAGGAACCGAGTCCCCAGATCCACCAGGTCCCGCTCGGTCGTGTAGCTCCTTGAGCACCCCGCAAGCGTCATTACGGTCATGAGGGCTAGAAGGAGCGCACCCTGCTTCCTCATGTGCCGGCTGCGCGCCGCAGGCCGGCCCGGAGCCGGTCGACAAGTGCCCCTACGGCCTCCCGCCGCACCGACTCCCACGGGGACTCGAGCTCCGGCACCAAGCAGTCGGGTCTGCGGCCCAGGACTTCGGTTACCTCTTGCCTCGCCCGGTTTAACACCAAGAACTCGCACCCTACCTTCTTCACCTCCCTCTTCACGACCGCCAGGTGGGCGGGGTCCGGGTCCACTACGAGCACCCTGAGCCACGCCGCTGCCAGCAGTGCTGCAGCCCACTCATCTTCCGCCACACACGGCATGTCGCACACAAACACGTCGGCATTCACCTTCGGAGAATTCAGAAACCGTTCCAGCACCTGCCACTCGACCTCCAGCCGGCCGAGCGCCGGGTCCCTGCTGAACACGGTGACCCCTTCAGCCTGCAGCCCGAAGGGCCCGTCGGTGACCACCAGAGCAGGAGAAAGCACCTTCCCGAGCGTGTCCTCCCCTTCGGGCAGCCGCAGGTACGTGTGCAGCGCGTGCTTGTGCGTGTCCAAATCCACCAGCGCCACCCTGACCCCGCGCGCCGCAAGCGCGGCCGACAGGAAAGCGCTCACCAGCGTCTTCCCGCATGGAGCCGGGCTCCACACGGCCACAACGGGCATCCGGAGCCTCATCGGCCCAGCGGAACCGGCCTGCGGCCCGGTGGGCGAGACCTGTTGTCCGAGCGGGAAAGGATTGCCGGCGGCCTCTGTTTTACGCTTCGCTGCGGCACTTACGGCAGGCGCCTCCCGTGGCCCAGCCGGGGTCGCCGGTTCCACAGCCCCACGGACCCCTCCCTTCCCGGCCAGCGCACCGCCCAGCCGGTGGAACAGCTCCAGAAAGTCCCGCTTCGGCCTGGGCTTCGCAGCCGCGCAGCACACCTTCAGCGCCTCCGCGAACGTCCTTGGCCTCTCGATGCAAGCATCTATGTCCTCCACCCGCACTGCGCGGTCCTCTCCGTAAAACAGGATGTCGTATACCCCCATAGCGATGAGGTCCTTGATAAGCTGCGACCCCCGGGGCATGTCGCCGGCAAGGAACACCACCCGCAGCCCGGCAAGCCTTGCCTCGAACACCACGTCGGCCATGTCCTTCGTGCCCTCGAGGTACGCGGATAAAAGCAGCACATCCGCCTCGGTGCGCTTCACTGCGTCGAGGACGGCCTCCCGGTAAAACACCCTTGCGCAGACCTCCACACCGCCCCCCTCTGCCATCTCCTCGTAGTACCTGTCCAGCTCATCAACACCCGTGGCAAGGATCAGCCTACTGCGCGGCACGTATCATCACCGCCACCAGCACCGGCGCAAGCCTCACCAGCGTGAAGCCCACCGCCGTGCACACGGCGATGCCCACCGCGTTCCTCTTCACCGCCTCGTTGTGCCCCAGTGCGCCCGCCGCAAACATCCCGGCTGCCACTATCAGGAGCACCACTGCCACGGGTACCGACAGCACCTGCAGGAACCGGATGACCTTCAGGCACACCGCAATGGTCCCCGAAGTCAGGCTGTCCAGGTTTATGGTCTTCCCGCTGGCGCCAAGCCTGTCCAGTATCTCTTCCGCCGTGGGAACGTCCGTCCCGGCGAAGCACACCCCCGACCTGCCCCCAACAGCAAGTGCCAGCAGCACACCCGCCAACCTCACAGCACACCTCACCTCCATCCTCCAGTGGTGCGCGGGTCAATGCACACCCCGTTCTTCCGCACCTCGAAGTGCAGGTGCGGCCCGGTTGAAACTCCTGTCGAACCTACCAGCGCTATGACCTGACCCTCTGCGACACGCACCCCCTCAGCCACAAGGACTGCCGAGCAGTGGCCGTACAGCGTCTCAAGCCCGCCCCCGTGGTCGATGATCACGCACAGCCCGTAGCCGCCGTACTGCCCCGCAAAGCGAACCACCCCGCCGCGCAGCACCCGCACCGCAGCCCCCGGCGGTGCCCCGATGTCCACACCGGGGTGGAACTCCAGAGCGCCGGTGACGGGATGCACGCGCCACCCGTAGCCCGACGTCACCTCGCCCTCCACGGGCCAGTCCCCACTGTAGCTCAGCCGCTCCAGCGGCCCCACCAGCAGCACCGAAAGATTGGGCCTGCCGGACTCTATGCTCCTGCCCAGCTCAGCTATCAGCTGGGCCGAAGCGTCGTCCGGCTCCTGCCCCGTCAGCGCGCGCACAGCGGCCTTCAGGCGCGAGTAGTCGGGCGTCCACTGGCAGCCCTCTCTCACGGGCACCACGTGCGTCCCCGACACTGCACACGAGTACCTGTAGGAGTACACCCCGTCGTACGCACGGGCGCACAACAGGACTGTCACAGAAACATGGCGCTTGTTGCCGGTTTCCGGATCCTCCACCCAGACCCCCACGGAGCCGTACTCAAACTCAGGCCTGAGCAGGAATGCAGCACTTTCCAGGTCTGTTTTCCCGCGGCTGCCGGTGAGCACGTCCAGCGCCAGCAGCAGCCCCGCAGTCACCTGGTGGGCCGCTTCTGCGCCGTCCGCAGACCTCACAGGCACCGCAAGCCGCGAAGCCAGCTCGCGGTACTCGCTCCACTGCGGCTCCGCCTGCGCCCCCACCGGCAGCCCCACGAACACCGACGCCAGACACAGCACCGCTACGACCAGGCACAAAATAAGCAGGCCGCTCACTGCCAGCAGCCTGCGCCCGGAGGACAGGAAGCACAGCACCGCTTCCCTAGCGACCGCTACCGCCGGATTTCTTCGCCGCACCGGTTTCACCGGCCTTTCCGTACATAACCTGCCGCCACGGTCTCGCCTCGTCCGCTGTCAACCGGCGCCTTGCAGGTGGGCGGACCATCCGCGCGCCAGCGTCATACAGCGCCTGCCCTGCCGCTCCGATTTCCCGGCCCACCGGGCCCCCTGCCAGTCCTACCAGGTGACCGCCGATCCTCATCCCAATTCCGGTCCCGGCGAGCAGCACACCTCCGGCTGCACCCGCCACCCTGGCGGCCACAGCCGCGACACTCTGCCGCGTCTCACTCTTTTCTCCTCTTCTCTCTTCCGGTTCGGGCTCCGGCTCACCGCCGCCTGAGGCCGTGTTTGGGCTGCGCTCAGGTGCCCCGAAACCGAAGTCGAGGCAGTACGGCCCTCCGCCTTCGCCGGTTTCGAATACAGCTCCTATACCAGCCGAACCCCTTACTGCATTCCACGTTATCCCTACGGGCCCCTCATACGTTTCAGGCTCACCCTCGGGCCACATGTCCGGTTCGTCCACCACCCGAAATGGGAGCCCTCTTCCGCTGGGACGGTACGCCCCGGGCTCGTCAACCGCAAGCACTGGCATGTCGCCCTGGATGCGTGGTCCGGAAACCCGGGCTGCAGTCCCGGTGGCTCCCGCCGGCGCGGCACTTGCCGCCTGAACAGCCATCAGGGGTACCGCTGCACCGCCCCCGCCTCCATCGTTGGGGCCCTTGAACGGCGACAGCCCGGCAATCGCTACACCCGCAGCTCCGGAGCGCGCAAGCCCGCCGACCGCGCCGGCCATTATGCTCCCCAGCGCAACAAGCGATGCCATGCCGCCCACGGCCCCTCCGGCCATGCCTTCCTCGTGCATCCCCAGCCAGTCCAAAAAGCCTATGAGCATTCTCCGCAGGAACGAAGACACCGGGATCACAAGCGTGAACCCCAGGAGTTTTGCCCAGGCCGTCCCCATGATCCCGCTTTCGCACACCGGGACACCCACACCAAATGCCAGAACCCGTACCAGCCCGGTGGCCGAAGCAGCGCTCTCGCGCAGGCCAAGCATCGTGAGGAAAAATCCGTAGGTCAGCGCATGCGAAGCGGTCATCATGCCGTTTGTCAGCAGCTCCGACAGCAGCAACATTGCCGTCCGGCGTGTGCGCCTGGACACCCACGACCAGGCCACAACTGGCGCCAGCACCAGCAGCACGCCGAGCACGAACTTCCTGATGAGGTACAGCACGTTCATGTAGATCTTCAGACCCACGTCTGCAATCCTCACCAGGCTGTCAAGCAGCGCGCTGCCGGTCGCCCGCACTCCCCACTCGTGCGTGATGGGCACCGACATCTCCACCAGCCTCGCCTTCCCGAAGCTCACGACGGCCAGGTTGCAGTCCAGCACCAGCCTGAGAATGACCGGTGTCGCAAAAGCAAAGAGTGCCGCAAAGCCGGTGTCCCACAGCACCTCCTGCACTGTTGCGCGCTTCGAAGGGCTCAGGATCCAACCGTACGACTTCAGCAGCACCACCGTCTGGATCACAATCACAGATGTCGCAAACGCCAGCACGGCCTGGTACCAGGGCTTGACCAGCCCGTACCACTCCGCAGCTGTGAAGGCATCTGCCATCGGCGAGCCGTCGCCCGTGTTGAACACAAGCTCTTCCACCGGCTTCATCCCGGCCAGATCCGCAACAAGGTCCAGGGCCGACGCGATGGCATTGAACGGGGTTGCCAGGATCTGGTCCAGTATGGAGTACGACCCCGTCAGTGCAGGCAATCCCCCCGGCCCTGTGGTACTCGCACCGTTCTGCGTCGGCAGACTCAGCTCGTCCAGCGTCTGCGCACGGGCAGGCCCCGGCACCGCAGCGACAAGGAGCATCACCACCAGAACACACACCCACCTGCGCAAAGCCCATCACCCGCCTTTCCTTCTTCCTTCACGACAGGCCCTTAGGCAGCCAGCCCTCCTTGACGACTTCCTTCGCCTTTACGAGCAGGTCCTCCATGGTGATCCCGTCCACACCCGTCCTGGCTCCCCTCCGCACGGCCCTCTCCGCCGCACCCTTGCAGATGCCTACTATGACGGCAGGCGAGCAGCCGTCGGTGATCCGTGCAAGAAAGTCCAGGTCGATCTCGCCCAGAACGGGCCTCTCCGCGAGCAGCTTCGAAAAAAGAGCTTTGCGCCCCTCGAAGTCCGGCAGACCCACCTGCACGTGCCTGTCGAACCGCCCCGGTCTCAGAAGCGCTTCGTCCAGCACGTCTATCCTGTTGGTCGCACCGATCACGAACACGTCGCCCCTTGCCGAAACGCCGTCAAGCTCCACCAGCAGCTGGTTCAGCAGCACATCGCTCGCCCGGTTCATGTGCGCCCCGTCGCGTCGCCTGCCTATGGCGTCGAGCTCGTCTATGAACACTATGGCAGGCTTCCCACACCTGCGGGCTGCATGCCTTGCCAGGGCAAACACCTGGCTCAGCTTCTTCTCCGACGCGCCCACCCACTTCTCCAGCACCACACTCGGCCTCACTTCAATCAGCGGGCAGCCGAAGTACTCCGCTGTCGCCCTCGCAAGCGACGTTTTGCCTGTCCCAGGTGGGCCGTAAAGCAGGACGCCACGCGCAGGGTCGATCTTGTAGAGTTTCGCCCGCTCCGGGTCCTTAAGCCAGACTTCCAGTGCCCCAAGCATTTCCTCCACTGCGCGCTCGACCCCCACTAGGCCGTCAAACGCTTGCGGGTTCGGCCCCTTCACGACCACCTCTATACCGTCCACCGAATCACCTCCCGTTCCGATGGGACTGGCCCACGCCTTCTGGGGCAGCTGCCTTCTCACAGCCTGCAGCCTCCTCACCTCACCAAACAGACGCATGTTCACGAAGTACCCGAGCACCAGCCCCAGCAGCTGCACCAGCTCTCGAGCGTTCCTGGAGGCCCCAGGCACGAAGAACCCGGCGAGAATCGCGTGCCCGGCTGCCCCTTTCGTCACGAAGCAGCACAGCACAGTGGCTACAATGGTCGCATAAGATACCTCGTGAGGCAGCAGCCCCAGCCCCAGAAACAGGCTCCTCCACGTGTACGGCAGGGGACCGCCCCGGTACCAGCCGTAGCACGCATACCCAACCGCCACCACCGAAGCCGCAAACAGTAGAGTGCAGAGCGCTCCCACAAGGCTCATCCGCACCCCTGTCCTCGCACCGTTCATCCGCATCCCTCCTCTTCTGGAGCCGCCACCCTGTGCAAACACAGTCCCGCCCTGCACAGGCCCGCCCCATGGCGGACCACAGCAGGGCTCTTACTGATGTTCTTGCAAACGGCCTAGGGAAGCCGGGCCTGCCAGCCTACTCTTCGTGCTCGCCTTCCCGCTTCTGTGTTAGGCCAAGCAGCTCCCACTCGTTCTCAGACACTGTCACACGCACCGCGGCGTACTGGCTCCTGTCGCTCCCGACCCGCAGAAGCCCCTGGCCGGTCCCGCACGTCCGCAGGAAGTCCCTCTGCCCCTCGGCCAGCTTGAAGAACTCGCACACGGCCTCAAACTCAGTCGCGTTCTGCTTCATCAGGAACACGCTGTCAAGGTTGCCCATCGTCGCCTGGCCCTTGGGGTTCTGGAACTCGCAGAAGTGCTGCGTGGCCACCACCAGAGAGCAGTTCCTCTTCCTGGCGCGCCGCGCCATCAGCTCCAGAAAGCTCGCCGTGTCCTCGTACTTCTCGAACAGCCAGCCCTCGTCCACCACAACCCTCAGCTTCTGCTTCGGCCCCTTCAGGGGGTTCTTCTTTACAAACGCCTCCCAGACCCACTCAAGGCAGACGTGCATGGCAAACGGCCTCGCTATGCTTTCTTCCAGCCTGGAAACGTCAAACGCCACGAGCAGCGCGTCCCCCAGGCGTATGCTTGACTGGCCGTCGAAGAACCCCAGGCTCCCTCCCCTGAGGCAGGGCTTCAGCACCGTCCTCAGCCTCTCGGCCCTTTCACCGTACTTGCCCAGCCTCTCGTACAGGGAGCTGAACGTGGGCATCTCCTTCTTCACAGGCCCCACGTACACTCTGCCGCCTTCAATCCTGTCCCTCTTCTCGTACAGCGACTCCGGGGCCTGGGTTATCCCCCTCGCCCCGTACTCCTCCCTGACCGCTTCCTCTAGAATGGCGCCCTCTTCCGGCGTGAGCCGCTCACCAGCGCTCTGCAGCAGCACCGCGACCAGCGACTTTACGTCGCTCACCTTGTCCAGCACCGGCACCCTGTAGCTGCCGTCTTCCCCCTGCTCCGGCTCGAGGTCGAACGGGTTCACGTACACCTCGTCCGCATCCGGGGTCAGCCTCACGTAGACCCCGCCCATCGCCCGTACGAGGTCGCCGTACTCCCCTTCCGGGTCCAGGAAGACAGTCCTAACCCCAAGCACCGCAGACCTGGCTGCAAGCACCTTCAGGAACGTCGTCTTGCCCGCACCGGAAGTCGCTACCACCCCCAGGTGCGGGTTCTGCAGCAGCGGCGGCCCTATGAACGAGTCGTAGAACACGGGCGCACCCGTGACGAGGTTCATCCCCAGCAGCACGCCCTCCGGGTGGACCACGTCCGCACCAGACCAGGGGAACAGCGCCGTCGCCGCGTACAGGTCGAAGTTCCGGTACACGTCCATCATCCGGTTGTCGCCGAGGGGCATCACAGTCCTCAGGGCATCAGCCTGCCTCAGAAAGGCCTGTCTCACGTGCACCGCACGCCCGCCCAGCTTCTCCTCCAGCACCTTGCACTGCCTGTCCAGCTCTTCAAGGCTCTTTGCGGCCACCGAAAAGTGCACCGCAACCGCAAACATGCGGTTCTGGTTCGTCTGTACCTGCTCCCGCAGCGCCCAGGCGTCCTGCTCCACCCTCCTGAGTACCGACAGGTTCCTGTAGTCACCGCGCTTCTCGTCCGCAATGACCTGCGCCTGGATGTTGATGATCTGCTGCGTCAGGGAATCGATCACCTCCTTGTCCGGTATCGGGTACACGTACACCGACACATCCACGTCGCCTGCAGTGTAAAGGTCGTCCAGCCACCCTACGAACACCTGGCTCGGCACTTCTGACACGAAGTACTGCCTCACGTACCGCCCCGAGCCGATCTGCACGTGCGAGCGCTCCACGTATATCCCGTCAGGGGCAACCAGGTCGTGCAGCGTCGTCACACCGCCCTCAAAGCTCGGACCCCTGACCCGGAGCTGCTCACCTGCGCCCTTCTTTCGCCACACTGCCTGTCACCTCCGGCCTTCGGCCCGAGACGTACGGCTCAAAAAAGCCGTGGTCGACGGCGTCCCGCGCCCTCGCATACGCGCTGCGCTCCTTGTTCAGCACCGTGTACAGCAGCTCCACAACCTCGTCGGTCGTCAGCTTCCTCCACTTGAGCCACCTGGAAAGCTCTGAGCCGACCACCTCGGCCCTCCGCAGGAGCTCCTGCCTGGCAAGGCTGAACCTGTCTTCCCCCGGACCAGCGTCGTAGTGGATGACCACGTAGTTCTTCCGCACCAGCGGCGAGTACCGCGCCCACGCGGCCAAGTACTGGCTGAGCTCCCGCGCGTACCGCCTCAGCTCGGTCGGCAGCCCGGGCATCCGCTCTTCAATCCCCTGGATCTGTCTGCTGAGGTCAATCTGCCGGGTCTGCGTGTAAAACTGCACCGGGAACGTCAGCGACGCCACCAGAGTCCTGAATGACGCCTCGATGTTGTCCTGCTCTGTCTCGGAAAGCAGCGGGAAGTTCACTGTACCCACAACTTCCAGCACCAGCCTGTACCTGCCACCTGGCAGCACCACAATCCCGTCGCGTATGTCCTCGAAGCCGAGGAAGCGCTGGGCTGAGGCGCGCACCTCCAGCTGCGGTCCACTGTCCTCTGCTTGTTTGAGGTACCGCTTCCTGGCCCTTTGCAGAAAGAAAACTGCTGCAGCGCACACAGCCGCAGCGGGCACCAACGGCCAGAGTTGCGTCAAGGCACATCCCTCCGGTATGGGAACTCCCGTGGCCTAACGTAGAACAGCACCAGCGCCCAGAGGTAGCGGTCCAGCGGCATGTCCAGACCAGGCACCCTCACAAACGCCAGCGCTGCAGCAAAGGCCAGAATAGCACCTGCTCCCGCAAGACCCACCCCAGCCGAAAACGGCCTGAGGGCGCCATGCATCGCAAACGCACCCACAACCCCCGTGAGCACGTACATGGCCTGCCTGAGCGTTGCCTTCCCGCCGAATATCTTGGGCTCTTCGTCGAGCAGGATCGGAGTGCGGTACAGCCTCAACTCACTGCACCCCCTGCGCAAAGCCCTTCAGCCAGCCGGCCAGCAGGTGGCTCGAGAACACGATCAGCGCGCCAATCGTAGTATGCACCAGCCCCTCCATAGCCTCGGCGCGCTTACGCGGGTCAGGCGATGCAGCGAGCTTGTACCCGTTTATGATGTACCCCGCTATCACGATGATCGCTCCCAGCGAACGCAGCAGGTTCAGAATAGCAACTGCGAAGTTCACCAGGAAGTTAACGCTTGTCCCCGTGTTCAGCCCGTCGTCTCCGGTCGACGGATTGGGCACAGGTACACTCCCACTTGCCGCCTCAGCAACCGCCGGAAACAGTGCCACCAGCAGGGCCAAGATTGCACAGAACGCCCTCATCATTTCACCCTCCCTCCACGAAAAGATGATCAGCTCACTCCATCCAGCAAGGCTCAGGAGAATCGGAACGCGCAAACTGTCTGCGGGATTGTCCGGTGCGATACAAAAACTATCCGTCTTCGAAAACCTGCCACGGGGGATCTGCAACAACGGGGCGCTTGCTCAAAAGCGACTCCCTCAGATTCTTGATAATCGCGGACACTTCAGACATTCCATCGACGTTTGCGGAACCGTCATCCGGATAGCATTCCCCAGGACCGCAGGAGCAAGAGGACGCACACACAGAGCGGCCGCAGCCTTGGGAAAGCTTATCCGGTTCCGAGTTCCGAACGTTAACTGGTGGACATTCGGTTTTACAATTCTTTGTTGTAGTCTCTGTAATAATCTCTGATGTAATCTCTGATATTACACGTCCATTTTTTAACGCTCGAGCGTCCATTTTGGAACATCGAGCGTCCAAATTGGACGTTCGAACGTCCAAAATGGAACATCGAACGTCCACCGTGGACGTTCGGGCGTGAGCTGGGCTTTCTTTACCAGCAGCTTGATCCTGAAAACCTCCTGCTTCTGCTAGTTCGGGTACAAGCGAGTACCCGTCAAGGCAGTATCCCAGCTTAGTCAGTTCTTCCTGTATGCGCGCCAGGTTAACCCGGTACTGCATCGTCTTGCTCCACCGGTACCGCGGGTCAGTTCGCTCGCTCACGTAGCCCCTGTCGATGAGCTCCTGCAGGTGGCGCCTGATCGTCTGCCGCGACAGTCCCAGCATGGTCTCCTCATTTAGTTCCTCGGCCGATTTGTAAATCCAGCCGTGAGTCTCCTGCACCACACACTGGGGAACCTCTCCCCCGTGCTTGAGCTCTTCTTCCACCCGCTGCCTCTCTTCGCGGATGTACGCATCGATGTCGGCAGCGCGCTCGGTCCAGTAAATTAGCTGGTTGAGCAACACCGCTTTTACAAAGTCGCCGGTAAGGGCGACAAGCTCTTCTTTGATCACAGCCCTCTTAAGTTTGCGCGGATTGTCCACTGACTGCTGCACCCCCTGCCCCGTGCCCCGAGGCACGGCGAAACCCTATCTGATCAGTCGCACGCGCCGTCTGCCTTCCGACGGCAAGCCCTGCCCTCCTTCGGAAGGATAGCCGTCGCCCCGATTGGCGGGTACTGCACTTGCCGTCGCTGTGGCTTCCACGACAGGCCGCCACACCCTGGTCGCGCCACCTCCGCCGCTCCTGCCGCCGCCGAAACCCTGCGGCCCTCTGCGCTGGGACACCGGACTTGGGTCGAGTCTGATCCCAGCGTCGTCCGCTATCAGGCTGGCCGCATGCAGCAGCCCCCGGTACAGCCCTTCGCCGTACTCTCCACGGGCAAAGTACGGCAACATCCCTTCGAGGCACTGCCCGGCCCTGGTGTCCGTTATGACTGACTCCAGCCCGTACCCGACCTCCATGCGCACCCGCCCTTCCCTGAGCGAGACGACAACCAGCAGGCCGCGGTCTTCTCCCTTCCGGCCTATGCCCCACTTCTCGTACAGCCTGGCACTGTACATGGCTCCGCAGACGTCGTGAGTGTCTTCCAGCACCGCAACTGCCACGCTGACCCCTGTCCGCCTCAGTAGCACATCTGCCACACCGTTCAACCTTGCGGTGTCAGACGAGCTCAGCACGCCTGCGTAGTCGTTGACGTTCGCGTACGGCTTTGGGTAGAAAGGCTGCGAGTATGCCAGTCCGGGCGCAGCAGCTGCCGCGCCCCTGTATAGCGCTGCGGCACGGGCTGCGGGAAGCGAAGCCTGCTCTGCATAGCTGGCCTCGTACCCGTCCTCGTATCCGGCCGGACGGACCGGCCGCCTTTCTGCGAGAGCATTCGCCAGCTCCGCCAGGTAGTAGTCGTACTGCTGCTGAAAAGTCTCCAGGTCAGCTATTGTAGCCCCGAAAAACGAGTATTCCGACCCTCTGCCGAACAGTGCCGCGTCAAGCCACATTTCGTTGCTGCCCGCACGCGCTGGGCCCGGCAACCCCGTGAGCAGCACCAGAAGAACCCCAAGGGATACCTTTTTCCACACTTATCCCCACCTCCCCGCGCCGCGGTTGAAAAGGCTACGGACAAAAAGAAAGGGCTCCCACCCCCTTTCCAAGCACCAGACACGTGAGAGTGGTCGCCACAAACACGCCGTGCGCTCAGCAGGTAGCCTTTGCTGCAGGTGAACGCTTGACCCTGCCGAGTTTGAGGAATAACTTCAGTATGCTGGCACGGTCCGTGAGCACGAGTTTTTTCGCGGGCCAGCCCCCAACTCCGAAGAGCGCAAGCGCCCGGAGTATTTCCTGGCCCTGCTGCGATTCCGGCGGTATGTTGCCGGCCACGAACGCCCTGTAGTACGCCTTGCAGGCCTCCTCGAAGGCCGCCCTGAACTCCTGACTCTCCTTCGGTTCGCTGCGCGGCGGGATAGTTCCAACGACCACGTACCTTTTGCCCTTGTTCTTGTAGATTATGTCTGCTACACACCGCGGCTCTAACCCGAGAGCCTGTGCTATGTGCTTGTTCTTAACCCCCATGGCGTGCATGAACAGCACGCACGCGGTTGGGTCGCAGAACCTGCGCCTGGCCTGTTCTGCGAGGGCAGCTGCCCATTGTTTCTGCAGGTAAGCTTCAAACTTGCGCCGCACCTTCGTGAGCTGCTGCCGGACGTTTGATTCGCTGGTGCCAAGGTACTTCGCCACAGTCCCGATGCTCATTCTGTCAACAACGATGAGCCTGACTATGACTTCCTGCTGAGGGGAAAGCTTTAGCTGATGCGCCCTGGCAAGCATGGTTTCTGAAAGATCTTCCCGCCGCACCGAGTACCCCTCCGCTTTCCCTTTTCAACAAACGAAACACACCCTACCCGCATGCCGTTTTTCGGCGATAATTTTTGGTCACATTTCCAGTTTCCAGTGCTTCCAGTTTCTAGGGGGGGCTAACGTAGGCGTACTACTGTGTCAGGTTGCAAGCTTTTGCCCCTTTCTTTTTGTTAGTAGCCTGTGGCAGAACCGGAACCATGCCCTGCTTTGGCAGATTGAGAGCAAACATGGGGTTTTTGACAAACTCGTCAAGCACAAACTTATGTATGCGTATCGTTCTGCCAATCCGTCTGTGGGGAATTGCGCCAGAACGAACCAACTCATACATCTGGCGCCGGCCAATTTGCAGGTACCGGCGCGCTTCCTCTATGGTCATTACTTCGGGAAACGTTTGGTCTTGCACTGCGTCTACCTCCTTCAGCCCTAGGTACTGGTGGATTGGCAATGCTGCAACGCTACGTGGCGGTTATCGCCAAAAAACAATTCGTCAATATCGGCACCAAAGATTTCAGCAATACGTTTCGCAAGATCAAGAGTGGGATTTCTATGCCCAGTTTCGATCATCCCATAAAAGCTGCGAGTGATGCCTAGTGCCTCAGCTACTTGCTGTTGGGTTAGCCCTTTTGTCTTGCGAAGTTCTATTAGCCGTTTTCTCATTTTTATCCACCTTCTGCAACATCGGGTTGCACCCACGGTTATTTTAATGCCACCTCAAGTGGCTTGTCAAGAGCAAAACGCCACTTTCTGTGGCCCAGATATTCAAATGCCACTCAACGTGGTAGACTAACCTCCAGAAGCAGGATGGGCTGTTATGACCTTCAACAAGAGACTTACCGAACTGAGGAAGTCTAAGAATCTAAGCCAAGATGGCTTGGCACGGCTGCTTGGCGTTAGCCGTGGCGCTGTTTCTATGTGGGAAATTGGCCAGCGTGTTCCGGACAGAGCCATGTTAGGTAGAATTGCCGACTTGTTCGGAGTTTCCGTAGATTACCTTCTTGAACGCACCGGAGACCCGCGTCCCGTGGACGATATCCTGCGCAGGATTGGTGCAATTCCCGCCGAGGAGATGGACCAGGTCATGCTCCCGGTTTACGGCACCATCAGAGCTGGAGACCCCCTGCCTGCCTATCAGGATTTGCTCGGCTACGAGCCGGCACCCCGCGGAGCGGGCGATTTCTTTCTCCGGGTCCAGGGAGACAGCATGGATGCCGCGAACGTCCCACCGGGATCCCTTGTCCTCGTCAAAAAGCAGGACTGGCTGAATCCAAACGACATTGGGGTGTTTTTCGTCCGTGATGAAGACGGGGCCACGATCAAGCGCTACCTGCCCCAAAACGGTCTCATTATCCTTGTGCCGGAGAGCAAGAACTCGCAGCACAAGCCGAGAGTGTACAGGGAGGAAGACATCCGCATTCTCGGGAAAGTTGTCGAGGTCAGGTGGAGGGTGGGCTAGATACAGCTGTGCGGTACCATCTCGAAAAGCGGTACAAGTCTTCTTGGACCATAGTTATCGACGTAGGCATCGATCCTGCTACGGGCAAGCGAAAGCGGATCACTCGCAGTGTGAAGGGGACAAAAAGGCAGGCCGAGCAGGTGGCACAGCAACTCGTAGCAGAGCTGCAGCAGGGTACTTACGTCAAGCCCCAAAAGATCACGCTGGCCGACTACCTCCGGCAGTGGCTTGAAGTAGCCTGCGTGCCGAGGCTGAGTCCCAAAACCATCCAGGGCTACCGGACCTGTATAGAGAATCACATCATACCTGCGCTGGGACTGCTTCCTGTAAGCGAAGTGGTACCCCTGCACCTGCAAACGCTTTATAGCAGCCTTTTGGACACTGGCCTGAGCAACCGCACAGTAGAGCTCGTCCACACCGTGCTGCATGCAGCACTCAAACAGGCAGTGAAGTGGCAGCTCATCCCACGCAATCCGGCGGACGCAGTCGAGCCCCCGCGCCCGGCCCGACCGGAAATTCACGTGCTCAAGCCGGAGCAGGTACCAGCTTTACTTGACGCAGCGAGGGGCAGCCCGATCGAGGCGCTGGTCATAGTTGCACTGTCAACGGGGCTCCGCAGAGGCGAGCTGCTCGCGCTCAGGTGGGAAGACGTCGATCTCAAGGCAGGCATCATATACGTCAGGCGCAATCTCATCCGAGTTGATAAGCAGCTCATCGAAAAGGCCCCCAAGACCAAGCGCGGGCAGCGATCGGTGCCGGTGCCACGCATGGCTCTGGAGGTGCTCAGAAATCTCAGCATGAGGAGCGAGGCAACCGGACCGAACGATTACGTGTTCTGCCGGCAGGGCGGGCTGCCGCTCGATCCGAGCACCGTGACCCACCAGTTCGCGCGGATCGCCAAGAAGATGGGGTTCGAGGGGCTGAGATTCCACGACCTTCGCCATACCCACGCAACACTGCTGCTATCACAGGGGGTTCACCCGAAAGTGGTGCAGGAGAGATTGGGGCACGAGACCATCACGACCACGATTGATACGTATTCCCATGTAATCCCCACACTGCAGGAGCAGGCCAGGAGGGCACTCGACGCGGTCTTCACAGAGTGGCACCGGTTTGGCACCGGTTTGGCCCAAAATGCACTACCCGAACAACCATTTGACCATCAAAACCCCAGCTAAATGATGGTGGGCCATGCAGGACTCGAACCTGCAACCGCCCGATTAAGAGGCCTACGTTGTTTTCCTCCCGATTCCCCCCAATTCCCCGAGTGCCCACGACACAAGCCTTTTGGGCAAGAGATAATCCCCCACAGTTTCTGCATTTCCCCTGCATTCCTCTCCTGTTTGGCTACAGTTCTGGCTACACCGTAACCATCCATCAAAAGCCTTTTCGGAGTTGTTCAAGAACCGCCTTTTTCAGGCTTTCATAATCGTTGTGCTGAACGCGCAGCTGTTTCGCCAAAGTATGGCCCTTTTTACACTCCTCCTCTGTGAGCCTCCCGCGCCGCCGCTGCGTGTTCAGGTATGCCAGGAGTTTCTTGTACGGGCTGGCGTTCTTCGCCCTCTGCTTGCAAGCATCGGTGGCGTATTTGCGGCCTACTGGAACCGAGCGACCGCATCCGCAGGAGCACATTCGGGGGGCCGTGCCCAGTAGCTGGCGGTGCAGCCGCAGGGAAAGATTCCCGTTGCGCCCCAGGGCCCTTGCCACCAGTTCAGCGACCTTCTTTTCGTCCCCCGCGCTCTCCTTCAGCCACCGCTGGGCGGTGCGGATGGAGACGCCGCAGGTCTCGGCGAGGTCGTGAACTCTGCGAGCCCGTTGGCTTCTGGCCGCCCGTTTCTCTTTGAGTTGCTCTGCCATCTCCCAGACAAGGCCGACTGGGACTGCGCCGTACCGGAAGCGTTCCCGCAGGACCGTGACCGTACCCTCCTGGATTCGTCTCACGACCCGGCACTCGGGAGGGAGCTTGTTTACATTCGCGCGGAGGCAGCGGTAGAGTGTGGTGACATGCACCCCCGCTTCGGCTGCCACCTGGCCGACCCGCGACCCGTGCGGGGAGATGATAGCCACCCGATCCCCCGGAATCCGTCGCTTGTCCTCGGGAAGCTCCCCCAGCATGTTGCGCATTGTGTGAGCCCGCTGGCAAGCGGCCCGGACGTAGCTGGCCGGGGAGTGGGTGGTGGGGAAGTACCGGGTCAGCAGCCGCCCCCAAATCTCACTCACCCGTTCGGGATCGCCACCCACCTTTCCGATGAAATCTCGAAGCCATTGGTATAGCGAGGTCTGTGCTTTTTCGCCCACTTCTGGCGGGCATTTGTCTCTTTGCCGCCATAGCCAAATGGCCGCCTGCGCCTTGACGTGGTCCAGGGGTGTCAAAGGGGTAGCGTATAAAAGAGGGAACTCCAAAGCCTCCCACCGCCAGCGGCGCCCAACTGTTACCGCTAGCCCTTGGTACCAGGCATGAATCATTCCGCGTGACGGCACCACATACACCTGCGGGCCCCCCACCGCTCCGGTCCCAAGGGGGATTACGGCCACAACGTGCCCCTCCTCATCCCTTTGAATCTCGTACCTTGGCGGCGCGTTCGGGTCGCCTGATAGCACAGCAGTAAGCCACCAGGAGCATAGCGCCCCCCGCCCCGGTGGAGTATCGCCGCCCCAACGCACCCACTTGCCCCACCACGGCATAGTGAGCGGAAGCCAGGGGCCGGGCTGCTGCTCTTCCTTCAGAATCATCAAGATGGACTCCACCAGAGCGTCGAGCAAAAGGTTCACCCCTACCATGTCGCTTCGTCAACATTATACATTTGCCCTTGAGCATAGGCAAGACAAAGCAGGACCTTGAAAATTGCATAGTGTGGTCCGCAAGTACCCGGTATACGCGGCCAGTGACCCGCACGGTGGGAAGCGCGTAAGCCACCGGGTAGCACGGGAGCGATGAAGCCGAGCAGGAGGGAAGGGACCTGATGAATGCGGGGCGGAGTGAACGAACAACCGGCAGCGTGATCGGAGCCGTGCGGCGAGGACGGGGGAGACGTAGGAGAAAGCGGCCAAGGAAGGTTGACCAAGAAAGGAGATGATCGCCTCATGCTGAGGCTAACGAAACTTCGCGAGGCGAAGGGCTGGTCTCGGAGTGAGCTGTCAAGACGAGCTGCGATCGGGGCCGCCGACATTTCGCGAATTGAAAGCGGGCGGATGCTCGCCTACCGCTGCCAGGCAGAACGAATCGCCCACGTCCTGGGTGCCCGCGTAGAGGAACTGTTCGACCCTCAAGGGCGTCCGCTGGAGGATGACAGCGATGGCTGATGAGAAGTTGGCCCTGAGTGTGAAAGAAGCGGCGCAACGGCTTGGCCTGAGTCAAAAAGCTCTCTACGCCCACCTCGCTGCCGGTCGGCTTCCATGCATTAGATTGGGCCGGAGGCGGCTCATCCCAGTGGCGGCCCTTGAGCGCTGGCTGGAGGAAGCAGGGCTGCGAGGGGGTGGTGTGTGTGGATAAGCAAAACACCGCCCATGCAGGCGGCGCAGAGCTCCTCACCAAAGCAAGTATAACACAGCAGGCCGCACTCGAATACCTGCGTCGGGGTTGGTCGGTGATTCCGATCGCGAAGGGGACGAAGCGGCCGCTTATTACCTGGGAACCATATCAGCGCCAACGTCCCACCGAGGACGAGGTACAGGATTGGTGGACCCGCTGGCCCGATGCACAGGTCGCCATCGTCACGGGGGGTGTCTCCGCCCTGGCGGTGTTGGATGAAGACGGTCCAGAAGGCCAGGAAAGTCTTAAGGGTAAGTTTTTACCACCTACCCCGACCGTGAGGACCGGTAAGGGATGGCATCGTTATTTCAAACACCCCGGATTCCCGTGCAGGAACTTCGCCCGGAAGCTGCCTGGGCTGGATTTCAGGGGCGATGGCGGATACGTTGTCGCACCTCCCTCACTTCATCCATCAGGGCGTCGGTATGAATGGGCGTCTGGTCTATCGCCAGACGATGTGCCACTAGCTCCGTGCCCGGATTGGCTCCTGGAGCTGCTACACCAGAAGCCATTGCCGTCTACTGGTCCTGAAAAAATTGATGCGCCTGAGATAGAGCCCATCCTGGCCCGGTGCCCGTGGCTGAAGCATTGCGTGGAGGATGCAGCCACCTTGCCGGAACCGGAATGGTACGCAATGCTTGGCGTCGTGGGGCGATGTGAGAACGGTGCAACCCTGGCGCACCGCTTCTCCGCACCTTATCCACGCTACAGGACAGAGGAAACGCGCAAGAAGCTGGAGCACGCCCTAAAGGACGCAGGGCCCGTCACCTGTGATCGAGTCGAACGGGAGTTTGGAGGTAAGTGGTGTGTTTCCTGTGAGTACAGGGGAGAAGTGAGAAGCCCGATCGTGCTGGGTCGCATACAGGCGGCTGCAAAGAAGAGCTCGCAAGCGGATCGCCTCGCTTCACTGGGGCGTCGTGCCGAGTTGTGGCATACTCCTGATGACAAACCATATGCCACGGTGATTGTCGACGGTCACCGAGAGAACCTGCCCTTACGGGGCAAGGGCTTTCGCAACTGGCTGATTAAGCATTTCTGCGAACTGGAAGGTAAGACGCCGAATAATCCGGCGCTTCAAGATGCCCTAAGTGCACTCGAAGCTGACGCACTCCGTGGTGGGCAACACGCTGTTTATACCCGTGTGGCTGAGCAACATGGGCGCATTTACCTTGATCTTGCAAACGAGGAATGGCAATGCGTCGAAATCGGTCCTGATGGATGGAGGGTGATTCAAGATCCCCCGGTTCGATTCCGCCGAGCCCGCGGGGTGCTGCCTTTGCCGCAGCCCAAGGCTGGTGGTTCCCTGGAACTCCTGCAGCGCTATATAAATCTTTCTGCCGACGAACATGATCAATGGCTGTTGCTGGTTGCGTGGCTTGTGGGTAGCTTCCACCCTACGGGACCTTATCCAATCCTGGTCCTGCAGGGAGAGCAAGGAACCGGCAAGACCCTTACTGCAAAGTTGCTGCGCGCCTTAATTGACCCAAACGTGGCCCCGCTTCGAACCATACCGCGGGATGAGCGGGACCTGATGATTGCCGCACTTAACGGGTGGATAGTAGCCTACGACAACCTGAGCGGCATTCCCGTATGGTTGTCAGACGCCCTTTGCCGGCTGAGCACGGGCGGCGGTTTCGGAACACGAGAGTTGTACCAGGACACCGAAGAAATACTGATTGACGCAAAGCGGCCAATCATTGTGAACGGCATCGATGAGCTTACAGAGCGGGACGACCTGCGGGACAGGAGCGTCATCATAACCCTCCCGCCTATCCCTGAGACCAAGCGACGTGAAGAACGGGAAATTTGGCAGGATTTTGAGGCACACCGTCCACTGATCTTGGGCGGTCTCCTTGACGCGGTGTCGGAGGCGCTGCGTAGGGTCAATTCCGTCTGTCTGAGCTGCCTGCCGCGCATGGCCGACTTTGCGCGCTGGGTAGTGGCCGCCGAAAGCGCCCTCCCGTGGGCGCCGGGGCAGTTCATGCAAGCGTATACAGCCAACCGTCAGGCCGCCGCAGAAGCGGCAATAACCGACGACGTTGTGGCTCAGGCAATTCTTGCCTTCATGCAGTGCTGCAACGAGTGGGAGGGAACTGCTACTGAGCTATTTAAGCATCTGGTCCAACACGTAGACGAAAGGTTTGTAAAAACAAAGGCATGGCCGAAGAATCCGTCTGCCCTAGGCAGGAAACTTAGGCGTATATCGCCCAGCCTGCGGATGGTAGGTATAGATGTGCAATTTGACCGTGGGGCGGGCAAGCGAAGCATGTTTATTAGAAAAGTGGCGCAAAAAGACGTCACTGGTGTCATTCCCGTCACGCAAGGCCAGGATGCTTTGAGCCTCAAGGCTTTGCGCGACGACGCCATTTGTGACGGGAATGACGCCAATGGACGTAGGCCGTCATTGTTGCCGTCACACCCGGAAGCCTTGAGGCCCAAGGGCTGCGCCACCAATGACGGGAATGACGGCATTTTGCAGAAGTCTTCGGATCGTGTGGTGATGGAGATATGACCGCCGGGGAGCTGCTACGAGAGCTTGCGCGCCTGAACATACGGCTGACACGCGCGGGAGACAAACTGCGCGTGGATGCTCCACGAGAGGCGCTTACTTATGAACTGTGCTCTCTTATACGGCGCCACAAGAGTGAGCTTCTGCAGCTCCTCGGCGAAGATCAACCCGACCTGAAAGGGGCGAAACACCTGGAAAAAGTGCGGCTGCCCGTTTCCCTTCAGGCCGACGGCATCTGTGGCTCCTGCAAACAAGGTGAATGGTGGATTTCCCGATACGGTGTCCTAGTTTGTGCTATATGTCATGCGCCAGCATCTCCCGAGCTGGTACGTATGTGGGTGAGTAAACAGGAAGCAGCAGAGCTGGCTGCCCTGGTCATGGAGAATTCTGTATGAACTACAGGCGCGGCTATCTGGCAGAACTGAAGGCGATGGAAGCCCTGAGGGCCGAGGGGTACGTTGTGGCGCGCACAGCAGGCAGCCACTCACCGTTCGACATCGTGGCAGTTGGGCCTCAGGGCGTCCGGCTGATCCAGGTGAAGCGAGCCAAGCGCAAGGCCCTCCCTTCGCTACTGAAGGCCGCAACGGAGGAGCTGCGCGCCGTACCATCTGCCCAGGGGGTGCGGTGTGAAGTGTGGTTTTGGGTAGACCGCAAAGGGTTTGTCGTGAGGGAGTGCGTCGCTGCCAAAAACGCTGAAAGGAGGAAGCAACTGTCAAGCTGTCACACAGTGAAGTAGCGGTACTGTTGCTGCAGGCAGGATTGATCGCCCTGCTCCTGTGGGGCATCACGGTGTTGGCGAAGGGGTGAAGAGCATGGCTGTGCTGGTGACAATCAAGGACCCGACAGGCAATGTTGCTGGGGAACTTCTGGCGACCGAGCAGGTGTTCAGGACGGGATCGCGTGGCTTCTTCACCCAGGGCAAGGCGGTAATTGAGGGCCGCTACCAAGCCCAGGTGCAGCTTGTGGAGATAGGCAGCCGACCGGCCCGGGAGGGGATTAGCCGTGAAGCGTGAAGGCAAAAGCACCCGGCGCAAGCGGGAAGTGCTATACCCCATCACCTGTCCTGGATGCAGGGAAATTCTTACCTGGACTGCTTGCCCGAGCGCGGAGACCTGGTGCAGGAAATGCAGGCGATGGGTGCGGGCCTCCCTGGAGGTCAAGACATGACTCCCAAAAATGTCCCCAGGCCGGATAATCAACTTGCGGGGGAGGGGGTAAGAGTCGCAGTCCGGGTAAACTTCCTTCCCCTCCAGGGCATGAGCCGGGGACGGGTGGAGGTGAGGGGTTCCGTCCGTGGTGTCATCCGCATTTTCCGCGACAAACTGCACCTTTTATGGACCTGGCCCCCTGCCGAGCACCATGCAGCCTGGGTGAAGCGTGTTCCCGGCCGTCCGTGGCAGCGGTGGGTGATGTGCCCTGGCTGCGGGAAGCGCACCTACGCCCTGTGGCTGGTTCGAGGGAACTCCCAGCCCCTTTGTCGGCGGTGCGCCCGTATATCTGAACCGGGCAAGGAGCGAAACGCCAAGTACCGCCAGCCGCGGGGTGACGCAGCGTGGGCGAGATGGCTTCTGGACCGGGCAAGCAGGTGGGTGACAAAGAAAGGAGGACCAGAAAATGCATAGCTTCGAGTGGAAGGACTTTCGTAGCGATGCCGTTTACGGGGCGATGAGGTGGGTGGCGCATCTGCGGGATGCGGAGCGGGACCCCGAGCGGAAGACAAAGCTGGATACGATTCTAAGGGGCCTAGTGCCGCCTGACCTGATTCGCATCCTGGGAAGTGAGGCACGGGTGGCTGAAAAAGCGCAGGAGGCCCGGAAATTCCTGGCCGAAAGGGGACTCCTGCCGAGAGCTTTGCGAAGCCTGGTGAAGTGGTGTTTGAACGAGATAGAAAGAACGGTGCACTGGTACGAGAAGGGTGAGGCCCGCCATGCCGAAACGCAGTAATTTGCTAGCCCGCGTCGCCGGTCCCACCCTACCGCCCGAGGTGGAGGCAAAGTGCCAGGAGGCCCGCGTGCAGGCTGTCGAAGCGGCCGCCCGGGCCATCCCCCGAGTTATCCAGGTGTTAATCCGTGCCGCTGAAAACGGAGACGTACAGGCGGCGCGCCTGCTGCTGGAGATAGCCGGCGTAGTCCGCAGAGGATCGGGCGTGTTAGTAGCAGTCCAGAACGTAGTCCCAACAAGCAGGTGGGGAGCGGACGGTGGACTGCGCGAGGCGTGGGAACGAATGCGGGAGTATGAAGCGGAAAGGACCGCGCAGGATAAGGAAGCCGTTTCCTGATCGTGCAGCGGGCGGGGAGGGAGGTAGTCAGGTTTTGGATTACCTTTTGCCCCCGTCCTTCATTCCCTTTCCCAACATCGGTATTCTGTCTCAGCGTTGCCGCTCCTTCGCTTCCGCAACCCCCGTGGTATGATGAGTGAGTATCTCCGCACCGCACGGGTATCCCATCCACCACCAGCGGGGTCCCCTTCGCGGGAGGGGGACCCCACCCAACAGGCCCAGACTGCTCCGAGGGCAGTGAGACTGGGCAGGGAATAAGGTGACTGTGCCTCTCTGACTCCTTCCCCCTCACGTCCACTACCAATAGGGAGAAGTGGCCCCACCTGCACCAGCACCATCATACAAAAGGTTTCGCAGCGCCGGATTGTAAATCGGATGGCACCGTTCGGGGCCTTGCTACGCAAGATTTTTTCGCAGCTGTAGCCAAATCTGTAGCCATTCCCTCCGGTGATGGTATTGTATTGTGTAGTATAGTGTGCTACCATTACAGGTAGGAGGTGGCACAATGGAAGACCGGCTGCTGACGGTGCCAGAGGCGGCGGAACGCCTGCGGGTGTCGGAATGGACCGTACGCAGGTGGCTGCGAACCGGTGAACTCAAAGGGGTTCGGTTCGGAGATAAGGCTGGGTGGCGGGTGCGAGAATCCGAACTCGAAGCGTTTCTGAAGCGAAAGGAAGGAGGAAGGTAATATGGGCCGGGCGTTGACTGGGAGCGTTTACCGGCGAGGAGATACGTGGGCCGTTCTGGTGGACGTAGGTCAGGACCCCGCTACTGGCAGGCGAAAGCGACACTACAAAGGTGGGTTCAAGACTAAGCGGGAAGCCGAGGCTTACAAAGCACAGGTGCTGGTAGAGCTGCAACGAGGCGCGTTTGTGGAGCCGGCGAAGATAACAGTGGCCGAGTATGCAGAGAGGTGGCTGGCATCAGTCAAACCCAATTTGGCTCCTCGGACGTGGCAGGGATACGAACTCAATCTACGAAAACACGTTCTACCCTTCATTGGTCAGGCAGAATTGAGCAAACTTCAGCCCCTAGCCTTGCAAGGTATATACTCCACTCTCCTCGAAAGGGGCCTTGCGCCACGGACGGTGCTCTACGTCCACCGAACCCTGCACCGGATGCTGGAGATGGCGGTCAAGTGGGGGTTAGTGGGCCGCAACGTAGCAGATGCGGTGGAGCCCCCCAAGCAACAGCGCAAGGAGCCGCAGGTTCTCGATGAAGAGCAAGCTGGCAGACTTATGGCCGGCATCAGCGACCTACGGTTACTGGTCCCAGTGGCTATCGCCCTGGGGACCGGGCTTCGGCGAGGCGAGGTCCTAGGGCTCAAGTGGCAGGACGTAGACCTGGAGGCTCATTGCATTCATATATTGCAGACTGTGCAAAGGCTTCCGGGGGAGGGCATTGTCACCCTCCCTACAAAGACCAACAAGAGCCGTCGAACCGTGATCATATCCCCAGGGTTAGTGGACATTCTCAGGGCATGGCGCAAACAACAACTTCAAGAGCGGCTAGCGGCAGGACCGCTCTGGCGGGACACAGGTTTCGTATGCACTGCCCCAGATGGCGGTCCTCTGGATCCAGACTGGTTAACAAAAGCATTCGCCCGCACCGTTCGGGCCCTGGGGCTGCCACCCGTGCGTTTTCACGACCTTCGCCACAGTCAAGCCACGTACCTGCTCAAGAGGGGTGTGCACCCGAAGGTAGTTCAGGAACGGCTGGGCCATTCGTCCATTACCGTTACCATGGATATCTACAGCCACGTGCTCCCTACCATGCAAAAAGAAGCGGCCCGTGCAGTTGACCCAATCTTCTCCAGGGCCGCCGCCAAATGGCGCACATAGCATGAACCATACATTTGGCTACAATTTGGCTACACCAGGGGCTCTAAAGCCCCTTTTCCTATTTTCTCCAGCCCGCAAACCCTCGCCATTCCTTGAATTTTATGGTGGGCCATGCAGGACTCGAACCTGCAACCGCCCGATTAAGAGTCGGAAGCTCTACCAATTGAGCTAATGGCCCACCTAAACTTGACTCTATGGTAGCGGCGGCTGGATTCGAACCAGCGACACTGCGGGTATGAACCGCATGCTCTAGCCAACTGAGCTACGCCGCCATGCATCACGTATTCTAGCACCAAAAACGCGCGTAATCAACAGTTTGTGACGCAACGCCTGAAATTGTACAGCCCACCGTTCAAACCGCCGTACAGGCCATGAAAGCAAGCTCTTGGAGAACTTCCGTTTTTGTTGAGAGCCTTCATGAGGTAACCTCTGCAATTGCTGCGTCGTAAGGGTTGTCTCCGTCATCACCCCACTGTTTCGAGATATAATTGAGTTGTGGTGGCCATTCCCAAGGACTTCGCTCGACGCATGAGACAGCTTCTAGGTGGAGAAGCGGAGCAGTTTCTAGCGTCATTGATTGCACCTGAGCATCCAGCGCTTAGGGTTAATACCCTAAAGGTCGATCCTTTGTCGTTCGTTCGTCGGAGCCCCTTCCCTGTCAATCCCGTACCGTGGTCTCCAGAGGGGTTCGTGGTACCAGACGAAGAGGCGCGCCCTTCTCTACATCCGTACCACTTTGCAGGCGTCTACTATCTCCAAGACCCTGCTGCCATGCTTGCCGCAGAACTGCTGGATCCACATCCTGGAGAGTGGGTACTGGACCTCTGCGCTGCTCCTGGCGGCAAAGCCAGTCATTTGGCCGCACGTATGGGGAACCTGGGCGTGCTGGTAGCCAATGACCCCGACAGGCAGCGTGTGACCGTACTCGCACGAAACTTGGAAAGAATGGGCGTTACATGTGCCGTGGTTCTATACGAAGAACCAGCCCGATTGGCTGCCCGCTTTCCTGGTTTCTTCGATCGAGTTCTCGTGGATGCACCCTGCTCAGGAGAGTCCACTTTCGGCAATGATGCGATCGCAAAACGCAGTTGGTCTGTCCAGAAGGTTGCCATCATGGCAAGGCTTCAGCGCCGCCTGTTGAGCCATGCAGCTGCTCTTGTGAGACCTGGTGGTTGGTTACTGTACGCCACTTGCACGTTCTCTCCCGAGGAGAACGAAGACGTGGTAGGTGCGTTTCTCAGTGACCACTCTGACTTCCATGTTGCAGATATCCCTAGTCACCCATGCTTCGACCGTGGCCACCCAGAGTGGGCACAGTTCCCTGCCCCCGACCTCGACAAGGCAATACGCCTTTGGCCACACAGGGGGCCAGGGAAAGGCCATTTCTACGCCTTGCTCCAACGGGAGGGTGACGAGCACCCGGTTAGGCCTCGTCATTGCAGCTCTCTGGCACCGGACGTTGGGGAAGCCTACCACGTGTTCTGTGATGCGTATCTCCGCACTGAACCAGCTGAGCAGAACCTTGTAGTGTGGAAAAACGGGATTTACAGTGCCCCAATTCCCCAACAGGTGTTAGACGGGCTCCGCGTTCTTCGCCCAGGCTGGTGGTTGGGCACCGTAAAGCACGGTAGGTTTGTGCCGGACCATGCCCTGGCTCTCGGGCTTAAGGGCGACCAAGTAAAGCAAGTATTGCGCTTGTCTCCTTCAGATCCTCGAGTGAGAGCTTACCTTCGCGGCGAGGAAATATGCGTAGACGCCATTCAAGGCTGGGTGCTAGTCATGGTGGAGGAGTTCCCTCTGGGCTGGGGATGGGTGCGTCACGCACGGCTTAGAAACTTCTATCCGCGGCATTGGAGGCTCCTCAGCTGAGCGCATGACCTGATCCGCCAATGGAAGTCGCTTGCAGAGCCTTGCTGGGGTAGAGGAATCACTTTCCTGGCCGTTGCTACAGCCATAACCGCAGCTTGCATTGCCTTCTCTGCGTCATCTCGACTGTATTCCAGAGATCGGATGAAATCCATGTCGCCGTAAAAGGCAAATTCTCTTTCCTTACGAAGCCACTTGGAGGTTTTTGCGAGCACATACACATTCTCCTGAGCTTTGGGGGGTAATAGGTGCTTGTATTCCACTAGAAGTGGTCCCACGTCATGCTGCTTCGGCGGTTCTACTCCGATTTGCCTCAGTATAGCCTTTAGAGCAAGTTCTACCACCTCCTGCGCTTCTCTCACCACGTCTGCAAGAGCCCCTTCTTCCAACAGCATCCGGAGCGCCTTGGGCCGTTTCTCGCGCCTCACCAAATAGCTCTGGGCGGATCACCTCACCCTCTTGAATATCTGGCTTAAGCACCCAGTGCCAGCGTCCACCGTGAACAACCTTCTTTGTGCCCATGGCAGTCAACCGGTTGGTCAATCCCTCTAGGTACCCCTTCATGAAACCGTCTCGATCATACAGGATCAAGCCATCGTCAATCATGTCCAGGAAGAGCAGGCTCCCCTGGTTAACTTCTCTTCGGGCGTCTTGATCACAGGAGAAATGTATGTACATATTCCATGTTGTGCGAACTCACTAAGAGTGGTGGCCAACATGTCCTCTACCTTGCCAAACTCCTCCATGCGGGCGAGCCGACCACGCGGTAGACCCGTTGCAACTATCAGCACGTCGATATCCGAGTCGTGACGGGGCCTACCCCTCCCTACGGACCCGAACACAACCACACTCATCAGGCGGTAACCGTAAACCGCCCTGAGGCAATCCAAGAGTTCCCCCAGTATTTCTTGAAAACCCTGCAGAACTCCCATCTGATCCTCCCCATACCACTTACATCGATTTCCATTATAGCGCGGGCGGGCGTGCTCCGGTATTTGGCCTGAAGGAACTCAGCGATGGTCGTCGAATGTTAGCTACCAAACAAGGCAATCCACAATTCACGTACGGGAGGCCATTGCCGATGTCAAGACCCATGACTATATCCGAAAAGATCATTGCGCTCCACGCAGGGATGGAGCAAGTCCAGCCCGGCGACATCGTCGAAGTTAAACCGGACTTGTTGATGGCAAACGACGTCACCGCCCCTCCTGCAATTTCTGAAATGTTTAAAATGAACGCTACTCGAGTGTTCGATCCAGATAGAATAGCGTTTGTCATGGATCACTTTACGCCAAACAAGGACCTGAGGACTGCCAGGGCGTGCAGGCAAACACGGGAGTTCGCAGCGAAGCAGGGTATCAAGAGGTTTTTTGACGCGGGATTCGGAATTGAACATGTGGTGTTACCAGAACTGGGTATGGTTCACCCGGGGGACTTAGTGATTGGGGCAGACTCGCACACCGTCACCTACGGCGCTCTTGGTGCGTTCGCCACAGGCGTGGGTCAAACAGACCTTGCTGCTCTGATGGCAATCGGACGTACATGGCTTAAGGTACCTGAGACGATACGCTGCGTGTTCCAAGGCAAATTGCCCAGATGGGTTGGGGGTAAAGACCTAGTACTCACAGTCATCGGCCGCCTTGGAGTTGATGGAGCCCTCTACTGCGCTTTGGAGTTTGCTGGCCCGGCAATTCATGAGCTGAATATGGATGGTCGCTTCACCATGTGCAACATGGCAATTGAAGCGGGAGCCAAGGCCGGCATTATAGAGCCTGACGAGACCACACAACGCTTTGTAGAAGCAGCGAAAAGCGAGTATTCTACTCCCCCTCGCTGGCCAGTAGCGCGCAGTGACCCAGATGCGCCAGTCAAGCAAGTGGTCACTTTCGACGTGACTGACATGGAACCCCAAGTGGCTGCACCCCACCTTCCCTCAAATGTCCATCCTGTCAGCAAGCTCGCTGGTATCCCAATCGACCAAGTGGTCATAGGGTCTTGCACCAATGGTCGGTTGAGCGACCTTAGAATGGCAGCAAGCATCCTCAAGGGGAAGAGGGTAAGCCCCAGAGTGAGAGCATTTGCCATCCCTGGCAGCCAACAGGTGTATATGGCAGCCCTGCGCGAAGGCATCATTGAGGCACTGGTTGAAGCTGGAGTTGTGGTAACAGCACCTACATGTGGTCCGTGCTTTGGCGGACATACCGGTGTCATCGCAGACGGAGAAAGGTGCGTGTCTACTACCAACAGGAACTTCGTCGGTCGCATGGGCCATGAGACCAGTGAGGTCTACCTGGCGGGCCCTGCAGTGGCAGCAGCCTCTGCTGTGGCAGGACGGATTGCTCATCCAGAGGAGGTATGAGTCGTGGAACGGAACAAATACATCATTCGAGGGAAAGCGTGGAAGTTTGGCGACAACGTGGATACAGACCTTATCCTCCCGGGAATATACTTGAACACAAGTGACCCACAAGAACTGGCCAAGCATTGCATGGAAGGCATCGATAAGCAGTTCGTCCAGAAAATCAGTCCAGGGGACGTTGTGGTCGCGGGGAGGAACTTCGGCTGCGGCAGTTCTCGGGAGCACGCGCCCATCGCCTTGAAAGGAGCTGGGGTCAGTGCAGTCATTGCTGCGTCCTTTGCTCGGATCTTCTTTAGGAACGCAATCAACATCGGTCTGCCTGTGTTCGAGAGCCCAGAGGCAGCTGAGGCTATACAGCAAGGTCACACAGTGGAGGCAGACATGGCTGCTGGCGTCATTCGGGATTTGACTACTGGGCAAACGTTTAAGACGGCAGTGTTCCCACCCATAGTCCAACAGATAATCGATTCAGGAGGTCTAGTTGAGTACGTGCGCCGCCAGCTCTCTGCATGAGCGGCGAGAATTGTCGGGGGTGTATCCGTGGAACTAGAATTCTGGTTGCCTACAAGGGTGGTTTTCGGCAAAGGAATACTCAAACAAGCTGCTCAGCTAATTGGCCAAGCACTCCAGGGTAAGAGGGTCTTCCTGGTTACAGACCAGGGAGTTGCCAGTGTCGGAATCGTCTCGCCCCTTCTGGACCAGCTGACTGAAGCAGGGTACGTAGTCGAGGTTTTCGACAAAGTCCAGCCAAACCCCAGGGATGTGGATTGCGACGAGGGGGGCAAAGCTATTCGGCTTTTCGGCGCAGACATCGTGTTGGCAGTGGGTGGCGGTTCGGTGTTGGACAGCTCCAAGGCAATCTCCCTGTTGAGCACCCACGACGGTAGCATCCGGGACTACGAAGGGCGTAATCGGCTGGTGAGGGACGTCACACCAATAGTCGCTGTCCCCACAACGGCTGGAACAGGCTCCGAGGTTACCCGTTCCGCAGTGATTACCGATACATCCCGGAAGTTCAAGATGACAGTCAAGGACCCAAGGCTGGCTCCCCGGCTTGCCCTGGTAGATCCCGAGACCACGTACACGCTGCCCAGGCAGCTCACGGCATCCACCGGCATGGACGCCTTAGTGCATGCCCTGGAAGCTTTCACAAGCAGGAAGGCAAATCCTTTTTCGGATGCCTGGGCTTCTCAGGCATTGCAGCTGATCTTCCCCAACCTGCGTCCAGCCGTCCAGCATGGGGACAGGTCAGCCCGGGATAAGCTGATGCTTGGCTCTGTGATGGCGGGAGTGGCCTTTTCTCACGCAGACGTTGGCGCCGTTCACTGTATGGCAGAAGCGTTGGGCGGCATTTACGACACGCCTCACGGCATAGCCAATTCAGTGTTTTTGCCGGTGGTAACCGAGTTCAACCTAGAGGCAGATCCCGAAAAGCACGGGCAAGCAGCAAGGCTTTGCGGACTTGACATCCAGGGGCTCACACCAATAGATGCCGGGAAGCTGCTAGTGTCGCAGCTATATGAACTGTCCAGGGACATAGGCATCCCTAGGCTCAGGGAGCTTGGTTACGTTAATCCAGCTGATTTCCAGGCTCTTGCACAACGTTCTTTCGTCAACGGCTCAACACCCAGCAACTGTAGGGCAATTACGGAACAGGACTACCTTGAGCTTTTCGAGAAGGCCTATTCTCTGTAGCAGTACACAGAACAGAAACGGAGCGAAACAATTGTTGAAGCCCATATCCTACAGCGTGGTGATAATCCCACCGCCACCCGTACGCACTCGGCTGGTGAAGCTCAGGCGCTTGAGTCCTCTATTGGACTCGGCCTTGCCCCCGCACATTACTGTTAAGTCCCCGTTTTTCCTGCGTCAAACAGGGGCAAGGGTGCTGGAACAAATCCGGCGGATTTGCAGCACCCTCCCCTCTTTCCCCATTCAACTCAAGGGGATTGGCTCCTTCGAGAGTACAGTCATATACGTGCAAATAGTACCAAGCCAAGAGCTTGTAACACTCCACACGCGCCTTGAGGAAGCGCTTGCAGGGTACGTGGAACCCATCGTCGAAGAGCACGACCCTAGGGAATTCTCTCCCCACCTGACCCTGGCTAGCAAGCTGTCGCCAGCTGAGTTTTCGAAGCTTCGGGCGCTTCTATCGGGGCGAACCTTCGAATGGGAGTTCAGTGTAGACCGTGTCTATCTCTTGAGCGGTCCTCCAAGGTCCAGGATCGAAAGATCCGTGGAGCTTCTTCATTGAAACCTCTCAGGGCACCTGCTTTATCACGTACTGGATTTCCCCGGGCTTCACCAGCCCGAGGCGCTCTCTGGCCTCCCTTTCAATGAACTCATCAGACTCCGCCTCTCGGAGCTTTTGGGACAATTGCACCAAATGCTCTTCATAGAAAGCGATTTGTTGTCGCACAGCTTCTTGCTCCATAACCAAGTCCCTGATTTTGAGTGCTCTGCTCAAGAACGAAAAGGCCATGTAACCCATGATTGCGTAAGTGCAAAACCTGGTGAGCTTACGCCTCACCCTCGCCTGCTGAGGTCTGTGCGCTGCAGCGCTCTTCATGAGCCTTTGCATTTCACGCGAGGCCATCATTTCCGGACTCCCCTTCCGGCACTTCTCCAAAAATGGCTAAGGGATCGCCAGAAATCACGATCACCACTTCATAACCCTTGGTCTTGGCCCGGTTGAACAAGGTAGCAACAGAACTGGGCGCAATCCCCAATCTTGTGGCGATTTGCTCGGTACTGTATCCCATCTCTTTGAGCACCACAACCTGGCGTTCCCTGAAACTAAGCCTTTCGGCGCCTCGTATCTCAATCTGCATCGCCTGTCCTCCACATAACTATCCACAGGTTTTGCACAATCTGTGGACAAATCTTGTACGCGTATTAACATAGTTCGCTATAAGTGCCCAGAATCCTCCCAGGCATAGATCGTACGTAGGGAAAGAGCTTCAGTGAGGTTTGAGGCGCAGCAAAAAAGCCCTGAGGACGCTTGTCAGTTTGAAAAGCACCCTTGATGTCACCTTACCGAAAGCAACGTAATACGCCCAGGCTCCAGCCAAGAAGCCAAGCAATGCGTAGGCGCGCAGGGATATCCAAGTTGCCCTCAACAGGGCCAGGGCGAACACAGCAGTGATTGAAGCCACAAGGGTCAGGTCACAAATTGCGCCTACGGTGCCCTTGAGACGCCAGGTATGCCTTACTGCCCTGTGGATGAGCACAATTAAACAAGCAACACCCCCAGCAAAAGCCATTAGGGCAAAGCCAAATAGTTGAGCCGGAGCCATAGCCTACCTGAAGAGCCTATCAAGCCAGCTCCTAGCCCCTCTTGGACCCCGGGGTCTCATCCCAGCTGAATACTGCAAGGAGTGAATGGTGCCCTCCACGTTGAAGCTCCCGCCCTGCACGTCCAACTGTTTGATCTTAAGCTCCTCACCCCTAAGCGTCAGCAGGCCATATTCTGTGTCCAGCACCACTTCTTCATCGTCGAAGCTCTCAACCTGGAGAACTCCCTTCACGGAAACCACTTCGCGATTGGTAATCGTGACTTGGTGTTCGCCAACCACATCTAGCTCCCGCTCGTCCACCTTCGCCACCTCCAGTTGGCCAAGCGTCCCTTTGTAGATCTATATGCGCGTACGCTCAGGAAGTAGAATCCCGCCGCCTGACCATCTTGGCAGCCTCTTCAACGGTGGCGAACTCCCGTATTTCGTTCACCAGGTATTCCGTTACTCTATCGCCTATCCTGATCTGAATAACGTCACCTGCTTTCACCTCAGTACTTGCCTTTGCAACTTTCCCGTTCACAGCAATCAATCCGCCTTCGCACAATTGCTTGGCTATGGTTCGCCTCTTGATTATCCTGCTTACCTTCAGGAACTTGTCCAACCTCACTTTACCAGCACCCCCATGGACCCCCTTCAGCGTGGAAAGGCCAGATGGATGATCGAAGGGCCATCGCGTGTCACCACAGATGGCCCTTCAACCCAAGCCCAGATACCCTTTCTACCTTGGCAAGCGCATAAATCTATTTGACCACGTCGTCCTTGAGTATTTTCCCAGCGCGAAAAACCGGTACCTTGGTGGCTTCTATGCTTATTTTCTCGCCAGTCCTGGGATTTCGGCCCTGCCTGGCTGCACGTTCCCTCACTTCGAACGTACCAAAGCCTACAAGGGATACCTTCTCACCACGGGCGAGGGCTTCCCGGATCCCCTCTATCACTGCATTAACCGCCTTTTCGGAATCCTTCTTGCTCAAACCCGCCTTGCTGGCCACCACATCCACCAGTTCCGCCTTATTCAATACGCTCCCTCCCCTTCCCAAGATAGATAGCCTGCCGAGCTAGCAAAACCGGTTTCATAGAGATAGTTCTCTGTCAACTTCTCAAGTCCTTCTTGGACTGCTCCCACAATTGGTCCAACTGCTCCAAGGTCAACTTTTCCAAGCACATACCCTTGCTCTTGGCCAAGCCCTCCATGAGTTGGAACCTCTTTACAAACCGGTCAACTGCGCTCCGCAACGCCACTTCAGGGTCCACCTTCAATTGCCTCAGGTAATTCACCACGCTGAAAAGCACGTCCCCCGCCTCAGCCTCAACCGACTCTTGATGCCCCCCATTGAAAGCCCTGTCGAGCTCCCCAAGCTCTTCGAGCACTTTTGTCCTGGGACCTTCCGGGCTAGGCCAATCAAACCCCACCCTGGCCGCAGCCTCTTGCACTTTCATAGCCTGCATGAGCGCGGGCAAGTGCCGGGGCACTTCACCCAGAAGCGAATCTCGCCCCGCCTCGTGGCCGACTTCTTCCTTTTTCAACTCGTTCCATCGCACGAGCACTTCCTGGGAAGTTCGTGCCGTGGCGCTACCAAAAACATGGGGGTGCCGTCTTATCATCTTCCGGTTTATGACTTCTATCACATCGTGAATACTGAAGCTACCTCGCTCCCTTGCAAGCTGTGCGTGGAGAACAACCTGCAGCAGTAAGTCTCCCAACTCCTCCTTGAGCTTATTCATATCCCCAGAGTTTACGGCATCCACAACCTCGTAAGCCTCTTCCACCACATAGGGCCTCAGGCTGTAGTGATCCTGAGCACGGTCCCAAGGGCATCCATGCTCACCGCGAAGCACAGCAACCGTCCGCACAAGCGAGTGCATCGAGCGCAACTGTTTGCCAGTTGCTAGGTGCACGCAAGTCAGGTGATCGATCCAGGAGAGCCTGTCCAACTTCCACAAAGGCACCCTCTCCCAGCGTTCCTCTCCAGGTACCCCAGCAGCACGTATCACGTCCACCGGGTGCTCGGAGTCAAACGTGCTCATCAGCTTCAGCTTGAGGCTACTCGCTACCATGCGATTGTACACCTGCATGAACACCAGGTGAGCAAAGCAATCAGCTTCGATCCCTTCGTCTGGAACTGCCAGGGCATCTACAACACCCAAGCCATCGGACGCATCCAATCCCAGCAAGGCAAGAACGGGGTCTAGGAAGCTGGGTGCGCTCAGTATTTCAAGGCGGAGGTTTTCCTCTTCACACTTCCTTCTCAGAAGGGGCACTACAGCTTCACCGAAGAAGGGGCTCCCTGGTACCCCCAAGGCCACGAGTTGTCCCTGGTTGGCTTGAGCCACAACTGCCTCAGCAATGGTAAGGTAAACCTCCTCGAAACTTGAAGCTCTCTCGTAAACCTGGTCAAAGGCTTCAAAGCTTATTCCGGCTTGGCGCAACACTGCTACTATCGGATGTTGCTGAGTGCGCAGGAACACCCGGTCAGCTTTCTTGAGCGCTTCAAGGTTTCGGGCAGGCAGCCATTGAGGACCACCAGGGCCCAGTCCAACCACCACAACATCTGTCATCCACATCACCCGCTGTATAACTTATCTTAGTAAGCCCAGCCTCTGCAGAACAAGGGCAAGGCGCTGCCCCACCACAGGAATGACTTGAACGTCCTCCCTCTTCAACCCGCCTAGCAATCCCACACCCGCTGAATACACCAGCATGCCTCCAACTATAGCTAACAGGGTCGAAACGTTGCCACTGTGTGTCAGCGCACGTGCAGCGGCATACATCGGCCTTAGGGCCGCAGCCATCACCAGGCAAGCAACCGATGGTGCAACCAGCATGTCCCTAAGGGACAGTAACCTTCCAAAACGTCGGGCGAGAGCTGTGAGGTTCAGTAACGCAGCAACGGCAAAGCCAACCACGGTGCCGTAGCAAGCCCCTCGAATGCCAACGGCGCTGGTGAGCCAGAGGGTGATGACAAACTTGGCGGAAGTGCCCCAGAGCAAATGCCGAACTGGCAGCTGCAGCAAGCCAAGTCCCTGAAGTATGCCCGACGTGGTTTGCTGAAGCCCCATGAATACGGCGCTGGACGCAAGTGAGGCAAGCGGCACAGCAACGTCTGGGTCACGGAAAAGTAATATGGCGATTTGCTCTGCCAGTACCCAGAGTCCAGTTGCAGCGGGCAACATCACTTGAAAGGTTAGGCGCAGCGCTGTGCGCATCCTTGCGGTAACGCGCTGGGCATCCCCCACTGCGCTGTCAGCGGCAATGGCTGGCACGAGGCTCACCTGCAGCGCCGCCGTGAGTATTGTGGGCAGGTTAACCAGGGGTAGGGCCGCACCGCTCATTTCGCCGTACTGGGCAGTAGCTACAGGTACCGAGAGTCCAGCCGCCTGCAACCGCCAGGGCACAAGCGCCATGTCCACAATTTGTGTGAGGCCAAGCACGCCAGACGCCAGGGACACAGGGATTGCAATCCTCAACACAGTTCCCATAGTCGGTACCGACACTCCTGCTGCACTGCTCCCAACGAATTTGGTAACATGGCTCTGGCGAAATACAGCCAACAGGTAAATCAGGCCTGCAACGGCACCAGTGACAGCGCCGAAGGTGGCTCCAGCGGCTGCAAACTCCACACCCCTTGGCATGAGCAACACTGCCAAGAGCAACATGGTTATCACCCGCACAAGCTGCTCCACCACTTGGGATACCGCAGTGGGCACCATCTGCTGCAGGCCCTGGAACAAACCGCGGTACGCTGACATAACTGAAACTAACAGCACGGCAGGGGATATTGCCGCAATGGATAGGGTTGCCCGGGAGTCATGGGTTACCCTGGCTGCAATCCATCCAGAAGCAGCAAAGAGCAGGCCGCCGAAAACCAACCCGCTAGCCGCCAAGAGAACAAGCGACGACTTGAAGGCTTCAGCCGCACCCTTGCGGTCGCCAGATGCTAACCGCTCTGCAACCAGCTTGGATATGGCCACGTTGATCCCTGAAGTGGAGAGCACCAACGCCATGCCGTATATGGGATAGGCCATCTGGAAAAGACCAAACCCCTGATCCCCAAGGATGGGATACAGGGGTATCCGGTAGACGGCACCCAGGAGCTTGGTCAGAAACGCCGCAGCTGTGAGTACAAAGGCGCCCTTAACAAACGATTCTCTGGGCAATGCAATCGGTCCTTCCTGCGTAACTCGTTTGAGCTTCAGATATTATATCATTCACTGTTCCATTTGCTTGCCCAAAAACCCAGCTGCGGTGGTAGCCAGTTTCAGCTCCAGGTCCCCGAACTGCACGCCCGGCTCCCTGGAAGCTATGATAACGGCTCCAATTGGGTCTCCTCCAGCAACTATGGGAGCTATCACCTCGGCGGTGAACTTGCACCCTGCCTCGTCGTTGGTTATGCACTCCCTGCAGTACTTGTGCTCACCAGGTTTATTTATCAGCACCGGCTGTCTTTCTTCCATCACCTTTTCCACAGCCGGAGAAACTTGCTTGTTCAAGAACTCTTTCTTTGGCGCCCCAGCTACAGCAATTATGCTGTCCCTGTCTGCAATCATGGCCATGTGCCCGGTGGTCTCCGCCAGCGAATCCGCGTACTCTTTCGCGAAATCGCCCAATTCTCCAATGGGCGAATACTTCTTCAGGATCACTTCACCGTCTCGGTCTACAAATATTTCCAGAGGGTCGCCCTCGCGGATGCGAAGGGTTCTACGGATTTCCTTGGGAATTACCACCCTTCCCAGATCGTCAATCCGCCTAACTATTCCGGTGGCCTTCACTGTCATCCCCCCTTCGGCCCGAATTTCACTGTTAGTATATAGGGGTTTAACCATTATTATTCACTTGGGGCTTGTGCCGATCTCCTCAGGAGCTGGCCAAGGAACTTGTGGGCTGCCTTCAGAGCATCGTCCACCGAGCTACTTCGTAGCCTCAAGCCGATGCTTCCACCCTTGTCACCAGAGGTTACGGTCAGAGAGCTCCTGTAGGCTCTCGCAAGCTGCCCCAGATCCTCTACAGGGAACTTGGAAGGTTCGTCTATGGTGAACACAAGCCTGTCCTTGCGCAAGCACACCGAGGCAATGCCCAATTGATCTGCTTGCACCCTGATCCTGGCAACCTTAAGCAACGCACAAGCAGGTTGGGGTGGGTCTCCAAACCTATCAAGCAGCTCAGACTCTATTTCAAGGACGTCCTCCTCGGTGCGAGCAGCAGCGAGCCTCTTGTAAATGCGCACCCTGCTGGTTTCATCAGTCACGTAACTGACAGGGAGGTAAGCGTCCACTGGAATATCGACGGTAACGCTTCGTTGCCGCTCGGGCTTCTCTCCCTTTAGCTCCCTTACGGACTCCTCAAGCAACCGGCAGTACATGCCAAACCCCACAGCGGTGAGAAAGCCGTGCTGCTCGGGGCCCAAGATGTTCCCGGCACCACGGATTTCCAGATCCCTCATGGCAATACGGTATCCTGAGCCAAGTTCGGTGAACTCCCTAATTGCCTCAAGGCGGCTTTCTGCCTGAGGCGTAAGCACTTTGCCCCTACTGAAGGTGAAGTAAGCGTACGCAACCCTGTTGGACCTACCAACTCGTCCCCTTATTTGGTACAGCTGCGCGAGCCCCAGACGATCCGCATCTTCCACAATAAGCGTGTTGACATTCGGTATATCCAAACCCGACTCGATGATCATAGTAGTGACCAGCACGTCGTACTCTCTCTGGGCAAATGCCTCCATTATGCGAGCCAATTCTTGCTCGCGCGTGCGACCATGGGCAACAGCAACCCTCGCCTCGGGTACCAGGTTCATGACTTTGCCAGCACACCTGGCAATTGACTCGATGCGGTTGTGCACGTAGTACACCTGGCCTCCCCTGGCTAGCTCCCGCCTGATTGCGTTCTTGATTAGCTCTTCGTCATATTCCACCACGAAGGTCTGAACCGGCAAGCGACCTTCGGGAGGCGTCTCAATCATGGACACATCCCTTAAGCCGCTCAGCGCCATGTACAGCGTCCTTGGGATTGGTGTGGCCGTGAGAGTAAGCACATCCACTTCTTTCTTGAGTTGCTTGATCCTTTCCTTGTGCCTCACACCAAACCGATGCTCCTCATCAACGATCAACAGGCCCAGGTCGTGGAATTGCACGTCCTTGCTCAAGAGTCGATGGGTTCCAATTACGATGTCTATGAGCCCTTGCCTTAACTCCTTTATAATGCGATCCTGCTCTTCCTGCCCCCGGAATCGGCTAAGCACTTCAATCCTCACTGGATAGCCCTTGAACCTATCGGTGAAGGTGTTGAAGTGCTGCTGCGCAAGTATAGTGGTTGGCACAAGCACTGCAACCTGCTTGGAATCCTGAACAGCTTTCATCGCTGCCCTCATGGCCACTTCCGTCTTGCCGTAACCCACATCCCCACACAGCAGTCGATCCATGGGTCTGGGGGCTTCCATATCTTCCTTTATCTCCCTTGTGGCTTGTTTTTGGTCCGGCGTGTCCTCATAGCGGAAAGCTTCCTCGAACTCCCTTTGCCAAGGAGTGTCCGGGGAAAAAGCGTAGCCCTTGATGGACATCCTCGCAGTGTAAAGTTCCAGGAGCTCCTTGGCCATTTGCTTGACTGACTCCTTGACTTTCTTCTTCTGCCGGTTCCACTCACCGCCACCAAGCTTGTTTAGCTTGGGTTCAACCCCCTCGGCACCAATGTACTTCTCAATCAAGTCCATCTGGTCGCTGGGCACATACAAAGCGTCCCCGTCAGCGTACCTGATGAACAGGTAGTCTCTGAGGGTCTTGTCTATCTCGAGGGTCCGCATTCCAAGGTATTGGCCAATGCCATGGTGGACATGAACCACGTAATCCCCTGGCTTCAGCTCGCTAAGCGCAAGCTCAGCTTTCCTTTGACGTTTGGCAGGCACTCTGGCCCGTTTTTCCTTACCAAAGAGCTCCCTCTCCGTGAGGACGCAAAGCCTCGAAGAAGGCAGCTCAAACCCAGCGCTCAGGTCGGCTTGTTCCACAGAAAGGGTGAGCTCCGCATTTGCCAGCCCGCGTCTGACTCGCTCAAGGGTCTCTTCCCGGGGCACCAGCAGCAGGGTATGCCACCCTTCCTCTTTGCGCGTGCGAGCTTCGTCTAGGAACTGGCTCCACCGGCCCATGTAAACTGGCGATGGCCGCGCTCCAAGGGAAACGAGCTGATCCACGGGAGCACCAAGCCCTTCGGGCAAAGCCCTGGGAAGCGCCATCAAATGGGCTGTACAGCAGTGATCCAAGAGCTTCTCGGTAATGCGGGTCGCTTCAATTTTGCGAGCTTCTTCTACCAACCTGTTGGGATCATCCACCAACAGCACCCCAGTTGGGGCAAACCAGTCCAGCACTGTACAACTGGCTTCGGAATACAACCACTCAGGAGCGGGCAGTACTCGAAGCAGTTCGATCTGCTCCACCGAACGTTGGGTATCCGGGTCGAAGGTGCGCAAGGATTCAACTCGGTCAAATTCCACTTCGATCCTCACGGGGAGCTCAAGACCTGGGGAGAAAAGGTCTATGATCCCACCCCTTGCGGCAAACTGGCCCAGCTTCTCAACCACCTCGACTCGCTTGTAGCCAGCATCCACAAGTGCCCTGGCCATGTGCTGGGGGTCCACCTCGGTGCCTGCACTCACTTCCATGGTGCATCTGCCCATAGACGAAGGGGTGGGCAGCAACTTGAGGGCCGAGGCTAAGGAGCATACCACTACGGCGGGGGTTTCGCGGCCTGCAGCCAGGACGTTCAAGGCTCTCAGTGCTTCGGCAACCTCTTCGGGGCTTCTGGCAAGCACTTGTTCCGTCGGCACGTCCCAGGCAGTGAAGCGGTAGCATTCGCACGATGCCAGAGCCATTGCGTCCAAGTATATTTCCAAGGCCCTGTCTGGGTCTGGCGCAAGCACGAGGACTCTCTTGCCGAGCCACCTTGCAAGCCCACCGGCCAGCACACCCCGGACCGAAGGCAGCACGCCAGTCACAGCTATCCTCGCGCCACGGGACAGGCACTCCACAATGGCCTTCACCTGATTGTCAGAATAAAGTGCGTCAAGTAGCCTACTCATACAACCTTCAACCCGTTGAATAACGCCATTGCCTTGTCGTAGCCATCCTTCGCTATGACCATGACCGCCCGACAAGCTGCATCTATCATGGCGCTGACCTGTTCTGGCGGCTCTGTAAAGCAAGACAGCACATACTCCACTGGATCAACTCCGGGCTGAGGCCGTCCAATGCCCAACTTCAGTCTCGCGAAGCCATCTGTTCCTAAGAAATTTATTATTGATTCAATTCCGTGGTGTCCCCCAGACTTACCCCTTCGCCTTATTCTTATACGCCCAAAGGGCAGGTCCATGTCGTCATGGACCACCAGGAGCTCTTCGGGAGTCAGCCAGTTCTCTTCAGCAAAGGCAGCCAGTGCCTTCCCAGAGTTGTTCATGAAAAGCAGTGGCTTTACCAGAACCAACACTGGCCCTCCTCCGAGTGTGACCCTGGTGAAAGCGAACTCCCTCTTCACCATAAATATGGCCCCGGCGCGAATCGCCAGGGCATCCACTACCATGAAGCCAACGTTGTGCCTGGTAAGGGCGTAATCCTTTCCGGGATTGCCCAACCCAACTACAATCACTATTCTTCCTCTTCCTCCTTAGCTTTACCCTTAGCCACAACTTCTGGCTCAGTGCGCTCAGTTGCAGGCGCAGCAGCCGCCTCCTCCGCGGCCTTGGGGCTTAGTACCAGCAAGAGCACTTCTTCGGGCTTGCTGATGACCTTAACTCCAGCAGGCAGAGGCAACTGCTTCACAGTAAGGCTGTCTCCAGGTTTGAGGTGACTCACGTCCACCGTCAACTCCTCCGGCACCTGCTGGGGCAAGCATTCCACTTCAACCTCGCGCAACTGGTACTGGAGTATCCCGCCGCCTGACTCAACAACCTCTTCGCCCTTCACCACTATGGGCACCATGGTCCTGATGGGCTCGTCAAGGGATACCTTGTGGAAATCAACGTGCAACAACTTCCCAGTCACCACATCCCGCTGGATTTCCCGAATGATCGCATGCTCCGTAAACGTCTGGTCTTCACCGTTGATCTGCAACTTCACCAGCACGGTCCGACCATAATCGTCCAGGAGCTTCGCGAAATCCCTGACACTTACCCAAAGTGGAGTAGAAGCCTTGGCTTTCCCGTAAATGACCGCGGGAAGTTGCCCCTCGGCTCGCAACCGTGACGGAGTCACTTTCAGATCCCTAACGTATGCCACAAGCTCAGCTTGTTCCACAGTCGCACCCCCGCAAACAAGTGTTCTCACGTGAACAGCTTGGATACAGAAAGGTCCTCATGTATGCGTATTATAGCCTCCGCCAGCAAAGGCGCAAGGGACAGCACCTTCACCTTGCTCCCAACCTTGGACTGGTCCACCGGAATTGTGTCTGTCACCACCACTTCCCTCAAGGCGGACTTCTCGATCCTCTCGAGCGCTGGGCCGGAGAATACGGGGTGAGTGCCGCACGCGTACACTTCCACCGCGCCCCGCTCCAACAGAGCGTTTGTCGCCTCGCATATGGTACCAGCAGTGTCTATCATATCATCTACAAGCACGGCCACTTTGCCGTCAACTTTGCCAATTATGTTCATGACTTCCGCCACATTTGGCTCGGGCCTCCGCTTGTCAACCAGTGCAACCGAGCAGTTCAGCCTGTGAGCCATGTCCCTGGCACGGGCTGCACCTCCAAGGTCGGGCGAAACCACTATCACGTCAGGGCCCGTGATGCCCTTGCGTACCAGATAGTCTGCCAAAATCGGGATGCCAGAAAGGTTGTCCAGAGGGATGTCGAAGAAACCCTGGATTTGGCCTGCGTGGAGGTCCACGGTGAGCATGCGGTCCACGCCCGCCACTGTGAACAAGTTAGCAACAAGCTTTGCGCTTATGGGTTCCCGCCCTCGGGTTTTCCTGTCTTGTCTCCCATAGCCGTAGTAAGGAACAACAGCGGTGATTCGTTTAGCCGACGCCCTTCTCAACGCGTCTATTATTATCAATGCTTCCATCAGGTTGTCGTTGACTGGCTGGCACGTTGGCTGAATGAGGAAGGTATCGCTCCCACGCACGTTTTCGTTTATGACCACTTTGATCTCGCCGTTGGAAAAGCGGCCCACCTCCATGTCTCCCAACTGTATCCCCAAATTGGAGGCGATGTCCTGGGCAAGGGACCTATTAGCATTGCCCGCGAATAACTGCAGCCGACCGCTATCGAATCTGGCCATGTTCACCCTCTCCCAAAGAACTTGTTAGCCCAACCCTGTTTGTTCTCTTGTCTTGCCCGGGCCACTGCAAGCGCAGCCCCAGGAACGTCCTCGTTGATGGTAGAACCAGCAGCTATATAGGACCCCGCGCCAACTCGCACAGGCGCAATCAGGTTGGCATTGCAGCCGACAAAGGCACCATCCTCGATCACAGTAGTGTGCTTCTTGATTCCGTCAAAGTTGACTGTAACAGTGCCCGCCCCAATGTTCACCTTCCTGCCGATTATGGCGTCGCCCAGGTAGCAGTGGTGGTGGATCTTGGTGAGCTCTCCCACACGGGTGTTCTTGATCTCCACGAAATTGCCCACAAACACACCGCGCTCAAGCACGCAACCAGGCCTCAAGTGGGAAAAGGGCCCAATGTGAACGCCATCTCCCACCTCGCTGTCCTCTACCACCGAACACCATATCCGGCAGCCCTTGCCCAGCTTGCTGCGGACCACTAGACTCATGGGTCCAATCTCGCAGCCTTCGCCTATGACCGTGGGACCTTCAATCCTGGTGCCAGCCTTCAGCACTGCGTCCATCCCAATAATGGCGGCGGCGTCCACAAACGTGCTATCCGGATCTTCTACGGTCACTCCCGACCGCATTAGACGTTCCAGTACAACTGCTCGCATCCGTGCCTCTGCCTTGGCCAGCTGGACCCTGTCGTTCACACCTTCCAGCAACCATGGCTCATCCCACTCAAGGCAGCTAACCTTCATGCCCCTACTGATCATGATCCCAATCGCTTGAGTCAGGTAGAACTCTCCCTGGGCGTTATTGCGGTCTGTGTGACGCAGCGCCTGAAACACCGCTTCCGCATCGAAGCAGTAAATCCCTGAGTTCACTTCGTTGATCGCTTTCTCCTGGGTAGAAGCGTCGCTCTCTTCCACAATGGCTACAACGTCCCCGTTTTGGTCTCTCACGATGCGCCCGTATCCAGTGGGGTCCGGCAGGCGGAAACTGAGCACAGTTCCACAAGCCCCGCTTGCACGGTGGAACTGCACCAGCTGCTCGAATAGCGCTGATGTCACAAAGGGAGTGTCACCGCAAGCCACCAGCACGTCTCCCTTGAAACCTTCAAGGGCTTGTTGGCACTGCAAGAGGGCGTGCCCCGTCCCAAGTTGCTGTTCCTGGTAGACCCCCTCTATCGTCGGATCAAACTGCTGCAGTACGGCTTTGACTGCTTCGGCCTGGTGACCAACCACTGCAACCAGCTTGTGGCATAGTGGTCTAAGGGCTTCCGCCACGTAGAGTACCATGGGCTTGCCACATACCCTGTGGAGCACCTTTGCCTGGTTGGAGCGCATACGCTTGCCCAGGCCGGCAGCCAATATCACCCCTGCAAGCTGCCTCAACTCTTTTCACCCCTGCGGTATTATATCACGAGCTTCCTCCAACCTTCTGGCGGAGCCTGTGGCTAATCTCAACCAGTGCGCTGTTGCTCTCTTCGTCTATCCCAGAGAAGGTGAGCAGCGCCACGTAGTCTTGGACCAGCTTGGAGCTGGGCTGGTTAGTTTCAACCAGCACACCCGCTCCTACAACGGTGGCACCGAATTCCGCACACAGCTGGCTCATACCCCTAACAGTACCTCCGCCTTTGAGGAAATCGTCCACAATGAGCACCCGTGTCCCAGATTGTAGCGCCATCTTGGGCAGGGACATACGCTGGATGGTCCTGGAAGAGCCCGACACGTAGTTTATGCTTACCGAAGGGCCTTCGGTAGCTCTGCCTTCCCGGCGCGACACCACAAGGGGTACTCCCATGAGCCATGCGGTCATCATGGCCACAGGTATTCCCTTAGTTTCCACCGTCATCACACAGCCCGGACTGGCCTCATAGAACAAGCCCGCAAAGATTTCCCCCAACTTGTAGCACCAGAGCGGGGAGAACACTATGTCGCTCATGTAGATGAACCCCCCGGGGAGCACTCGCCATGGCTGGCGCAGTTCGTCCCGTAGGCTGGCGGCAATACGGTACACGGCTTCAGGGGCAGCCCTGGGCACCAGCCTTGCGCCTCCTGCAGCACCTGGGATTGTCTCGACCCTGCCGAAATCCCTAGCCTCGAAAACCTGCCTTATGACCGAAATATCTTCGCTCAGAGTGGACTTAGCGGCACCGAACATTTCGGCAAAATGCGCCAGGTTGAATAACCTTCCTGGGTTCTCGCAGAACTCTGCAGTTAGCCGGGCTATTCGGGAAGCTCGTTTCTCCTCACCCATTACGCCTCTCCCCAATATCCGAATTTTCCCTTGTCATTGTATCAAAAATGTTCGAAGGTTGCCATTAACGGAGCCCAAGGGCGTTTGCGCCGTTTTTTAGCACGGCGCTGGAAAGGCATCTGGCAACCAATGAGTGCCAGCAGAACGGTGCCAGGGGGTTAACCGCAACAGAATGGGCAGCCAGCTGATACCCGTTTGGGGAACGTCTTGGGGGAGCTACTTTGCCAGCATTTTACCGAGCTGAGCAGCTCCCAACCCTGCTAGCAGATTGAGGGCTGTATTCAACAGCGCCAAGTGGTGTTTGCCGGCATGGGCAAGCGCCAATGTCTCGTAACTGAAGGTGGAAAACGTGGTGAAACCTCCAAGGAAGCCGGGAATGATGAACGTGCGAACTTCGTGGGCCAACTCACTGCATGTGGCAGCAAAACCTATGAGGAAACAGCCAAGCACGTTTACGGCAAAAGTGCCAATTGGGATTGCAGCGGCCGTGGTTCTTTGCAGCGCCAGCGAGACCAAGTACCGCACGGCCGAGCCCAAAGAGCCTCCAAGAGCCACAAGTAGCAGGGGCACCAACTACACTCCTCCAAGGAATCCACAAGACTCCACAGGCCATTGTACAGGCAGGCTGCGCTCGCTGCAATGCGGGCAGCCAATTACGGAATTGTCAGATGGCCCTCACAGTCCGTGAGAATGGTACCCAAGAGCCAATTGCCCCATCTTGCGCCATGCACTCAAAGCCGAGCTAACTTTTGAAACGCGTTTAAGCAGGTGGTAAACTAAGATGCAGGAAGTGGTCACTATGCAGTTCATAAGTCCAAGCAAAGGCATCATGAGCTTCGACAAGGTGTATCGGGACATTGTCGATTACGTCAACGAGATGCCCACAGCAAAGTACAAGCTAATCATAGGCACAGACTCCCACGTGCGTGACGACGTGTGCTTCGTGACGGCGATCGTAGTACACAGGGTAGGTAAAGGTGGGCGATATTACTATTGCCGTAAAAGGGACACAAAGATGCCCAGCTTGAAGCAAAGGATTTTCTACGAAGCGGCATTGAGTATGGCGGTAGCCAGCAGGCTTGCTGAAAAGCTCTCGAAAAATGGCCTATCGGAGATGGACATAGAGATACATCTCGACATCGGTCAAAATGGTGAGACCAAGGACCTCATCAAAGAAATCGTGGGCATGGTGACCGGCAGCGGATTTCACGCCGAGATTAAGCCGAACTCGTATGGGGCGTCTAAAATCGCCGACAAGCACTCCAAGTGATGCTTGACATGCTCGGGTGACCCCTGGGATAATTGAGTTTTGACTTTTGCCCTCTAGAAGAGTTATACTATGGTTGACATAGTAACTACAGGGAGTTGTGTTCCTTGACCAGAGCAGCCTTATCTGCCATCAAGAACGATCTGGAGCTCCACGTTGGTCAAAAAGTCAAGATCAGAGCAATGAAGGGCAGGAAGCAGATGCTGGAAAAGGAAGGGGTACTCGAGAACACTTACCCAAACATATTCGTGATCCGCGTTGAAGAACCCACCAGCGTCAGGCGTCTGTCCTACAGTTACACGGACATCCTCACCGATAGCGTGGAGCTCTTCCTGGAAAGTCACGAGGGCTGCAAGTACAAGCCCTTCAATCAAGCCAAGTAGATCAGAAGCCTGTACTTGCCTTATGACAACAACCGCCTTTTCGGGTGCATAGGATGTAGGGAACCCGAGGAGGCGGTTTCGTTATGCGGAAGTCTGCGGTTCGCATACTGTCTGCACACGCACCCAAGTTGCTTTCCAAAGAAAACGTGGTGGGCGTGGGCTTGGGCGTCAAGAACAGCACCTTCGATCCCTCCTCTCCCCCTGCATTAGTGGTGCTCGTGAAGAAGAAGCTCCCCGCGGAGCAAGTTCCCCCAGGTCACCTTATTCCAAAAAGCGTTGGCGGGCTCGTCACAGATGTGGTTGAAGTGGGAGAGCTCCAAGTGCTCAGCCAGCGCACGAGCAAGCAGAGACCAGCAGCCCCCGGAGTGAGCATTGGTCATTACAAGGTGACCGCAGGAACTCTCGGGGCTGTGGTAAAGGACAGGGGCTCAGGAGACCTGCTAATCCTTTCGAACAACCATGTGCTGGCCAACTTGTCCGATGGCCACGACAACAGGGCGTCTCTTGGAGATCCCATCTTGCAACCTGGCAGGTACGACGGGGGCTCAACCCAGGACATAATTGCCAGGCTTCACCGCTTCGTGCCGTTGTACTGCAGCACTTATCCCGCAGAATGCGCGGTGGCGTTGAGCGCAGAGAAGGCAATGAACCGCGTACTGGCTGTGGTGAGGCCCGGCTACTCAGTCAGGTTGTTTAAGGTAAACAAGACAGCAAACCTGGTGGACGCTGCGGTTGCAAAGCCCGTGTCCGATGACCTTGTGGTACCCGAGATAATGGAGCTAGGCAGAGTTGAGGGAATTGCAGAACCTTACGTGGGGATGAAGGTGCTAAAAAGCGGCAGGACTACAGGAATTACTGAAGGCACAATTAAGGTGATCAACGCCACACTAAGAGTTTCCATGGCGGACCTGGGAGAAGCCCTTTTCACCCAGCAGATCGTTACCACACCTATGGCAGACGGCGGGGACAGTGGTTCGCTTGTTATGACTCCTGAGCACAAAGCAGTGGGTCTGCTCAGTGCCGGGTCCGATCTGGCAAGCGTGGTGTGCCACATTGCCAACGTGCTACAGTTGTTGAACGTAGACTTGGTTTGACGTGGCCTTGGCAAGACATACTACCTTTCGGTGCATTAGCCTTGACACAATCCACCAGCACCCGAGTTCAAGGGAACCTGCTCATAATTGGCGGTGCAGAAGACAAGACAGGGGATCGCTTGATCCTCCGCACTTTCCTAAAGCTCGCAGGGGGAGAGCAATCCAAAATATGTGTCATGACAGTTGCCACAGCTCGCCCCGAGGAAACTGGCAGAACCTACCTAAATGTCTTTCGCGAGCTGGGCGCAGCCAAAGTTGACGTGCTTCACCTCAGTTCCAGAGCCCAAGCGTTCCAAGAAGAGGCCGAAGGGATAATCTCAGCTTCCACCGGAGTGTTCTTCACTGGCGGGGACCAGCTCAGGATCACAAGCACTCTTGGGGGAACACCTGTAGATAAAGCGCTTAGGCATGCCCTTGCCCGTGGTGCAGTGATAGCGGGCACAAGCGCTGGCGCTTCCGCAATGAGCAGCGTGATGATAGTCGAGGGGAGAGGTGAAGAGTCCCCCAAGAAGGGCGCGGTCCGCCTCGCCCCAGGTCTGCGCTTTCTGGAAAATGCAGTGATTGACCAGCATTTCGCCCAGCGCGGCCGCATAGGGCGGCTGCTTTCTGCGGTAAGCCAGAACCCCTACGTGTTGGGGATAGGCGTGGATGAAGACACGGCAATCCTGGTCAGTCCTACCCAGGTTTTCAGGGTCATCGGTTCCAGCAGCGTTACGGTGGTGGATGGCAGGTCCGTATTGCTAACCAACGTGTCAGAGCTTTCCCCCCAGGAACCCCTTGCCTTGAGTCACGTGGTGCTTCACGTGCTTCCCCAGGGGTTTGGCTTTGACCTCCAAAGCCGCCAGCCCTTTTCGCCAACCCCTTCCATTGAATGAGCGTCCAAAATCTAGGGCAGTATACTCCTGTTAACATTCCCAAAATCAGGCCATTGGCCGGGGGGTTTTGAATGAAGGTTCTCAGGATCAAGGCGTTTGAGGGCAGGAACATCCACTGCCACCGACCAGTAATCTCCATGGACCTGGACCTGGAAGAGTACGCTGCTGTGACCACGTCCCAGATCCAGGGGTTCGTGGAAAGGCTCGTTTCGACGCTGCCAAGCCTAAGCGAGCACCATTGCAGCACTGGAGAGCCAGGAGGCTTCGTACTCAGAGTGAAGCGGGGTACATACTTGGGCCATGTGGTTGAGCACGTGGCGCTAGAGCTCCAAGCTCTCCTTGGTTGCCAAGTGATATTCGGCAAGACCCGCGCCCTAGAGGAACCCAGGGTTTACTCGGTGGTGTACGAGTATGAATGCAGGGAACTTGGGATTGAAGCAGGATACTGCGCGGTCCGCCTTGTCGATGACATTGCCCGGGGAAACAGCCCTTGCCTGGCCGAAACTATCAACCACCTCAAGGAAGTTTACTACAATGCGGAACTTGGCCCTAGTACCAAAGCCATAGTGCAAGCGGCGCGCAAACGCAACATACCTGTGCTGAGACTAAATGAAGGCAGCCTCATACAGCTGGGATACGGAGCAGCCCAAAAGCGGATCTTTGCCACCATCACCAGCTGTACCAGCAGTATCGGCGTGGACATTGCCGCCAACAAGACCTTGACAAAGAAGCTATTGCAGGAAATGGGTGTACCCGTACCCCCCGGGGGAGTAGCCACAAGGGAGGAAGAGCTTGAGCGCCTGGCACAGGAGCTGGGCTACCCCTTGGTGGTCAAACCCCTCGATGGCAATCAAGGCAAGGGGGTATCCTTGAATCTCAACTCCTTGGACGAGCTCCGCGGGGCCTTCGCGATTGCGAGGAAGTATTCGGATGAGGTAATAGTGGAACGCCACATCCCAGGCCGCCATTACAGGATCCTCGTGGTGGGGTCCAAGGTGGTGGCAGTCTCTGAGCGCATACCAGCTCACGTGGTTGGTGACGGCGTGCATACCATAAGCCAGTTGGTAGACATCGTCAACAGCGACCCCCGTCGGGGAGAAAACCACGAGAAGCCCCTCACCAAGATCAGGATAGACGAAATTGCGCTAAACCTTCTCTCGCGGAACAGACTCTCTCCAGAATACGTGCCAGCCACAGGAGAAATAGTGTACCTGCGCGAGAACGCGAACCTGAGCACAGGAGGCATTGCGATAGACGTCACCGAAGAAGTCCACCCTTACAATCAAGACCTCGCACTACGTGTCGCTCAGTTCGTGGGCCTGGACGTGGCTGGCATCGACGTTGTGGTGAGCCACATCTCGGTTCCAATAACCCCTTCTACGGGCGCAGTGATTGAAGTTAACGCTTGTCCGGGACTCAGAATGCACCATTTCCCGTGGCGTGGAATGCCCAGAGACGCTGGTGGCGCAATCGTTGACATGCTCTTCCCCGACCCCGAAAGGAGCCGCATACCGTTGGTGGCTGTCACAGGCACAAACGGTAAGACCACGGTCGCACGTATGATAGCTCACGTGCTTTCCCAAGGTGAAACTACAGTCGGACTGGCATGCACTGATGGCATCTACGTGGGCAATACCTGCATGTGCAAAGGGGACTGCAGCGGCCCAGCGAGCACTAAGCGTCTGCTCCTGGACCCGAAAGTGCAGGCCGCTGTGTTGGAAGTGGCCAGAGGTGGCATTATCAGGGAAGGACTTGGCTTCGACTACTGCGACGTGGGAGTTGTGACTAACATCACAGGTGACCACGTGGGCCAAGACGGAGTGGACACTCTGGAAGACCTAGCCTTTGTGAAGTCCCTGGTAATCGAGGCGGTGAGGGCCGACGGCACTGTAGTTCTTAATGCAGACGACCCGGCGTCCCAGTTCTTGGTCCGAAGGGCCAGTGCACCTATCACATACTTTTCAAGGCAACCAGACAATATCGTGGTACACAGGCACATTGCAAGGGGTGGCGCTGCAGTGGTGCTACAGAAAGGCGTTGTGTACGCAATGCATCACAAGCACAGAACGAAGGTGCTTTCTGTGCGGTGTGTACCTGCCTGCGCAGGCGGCAAGCTAGTCCACAACGTGGAGAACCTTTTGGCTACGGTGGCAGCCTGTGTTGGTCTCGGCTTGAGCGCCCACGAAATCTCGTCAGCCATGCGCAGTTTCTCCAATGACCTTGCAAGCAACCCTGGTCGTTTCAACCTGTTCGATTTGACCGGAGTAAAGCTCATCGTGGACTACGCCCACAATGCGCCCGCGCTGCGTTACGCCCTTTCAGCAGCCAGAAGTTTCTGCAGCGAAACAGGTAGACTCATGGCGGTGGTAGCATCCCCTGGCGACCGAAGAGATCAAGACATCCGGTCCCTGGGCAGCGTCGCAGGGGAGCTTGCAGACTACGTGATAATTAAGGAAGACTCAGACCTGCGGGGACGTCGCCCTCTTGAGACAGCCCATCTCATTCGCCAGGGAGTGCTTCGAACCATCTCAAGCCCCGACAGGTGTATCGTGGAGCCCAAGGAAGAAGACGCAGTTCGCAGAGCACTTGGCCTTTCGAAGCCTGGTGATGTGGTGGTAGTGTTTTACGAACGACTTGAGCCCTTGATGGATGCACTTCGCCAATGGTTGCCTTCCCTGCCCTCTGAACCCCCTCATTCCATTGCCATTCCAGAAGGCCAGACAGGAAACCGTCGCGCCGTGTCGTATTCAAGGGAGTATGGATGAGATCCGGGCCTTCGCCAAAATAAACCTTTACCTCCGTGTGCATGGCAGGCGCTCTGACGGGTACCACTATATCACAAACATCATGCACCTGGTAAGTCTGCACGATACCCTTGAGGTGTCGCCCTCAGAGGGGTTTCACCTTGACCTTCACCTTGAACCGAACCTGCCCAACGCAGAGTCTATCCCCCGGGATTCAAGTAACAGCGTGCTGGCTGCAATGATTGCCCTTGGGTGGGCAGGGGCCCGCGCAGTGCTCAAGAAAGGGATACCCCCTGGAGCGGGCCTAGGAGGCGAAAGCACCGACGCAGCAGCAGCCCTAAGGCTTGGCGCGGCGCACCAACGAGTTCCGGAACAGCGCCTTCGCACCCTGGCAGCGCGTCTTGGGTCCGATGTGAGCTTCTTTCTTACAGGGTACCCTGCTGCCCTGATTTCTGGCACCGGCGAAGAGGTGGAACCCGTTCCGCCTTTCCCGGACATCCCATTAGTCGTTGCAATGCCACACCAAGGTCTCGCCACCGCTAGGGTGTACCGCCAGTTTGACACGATGGGCCAAGGTAAGGCCCCTCCTCCATATGCAGTGCTTGAGGCTATGGCGTTGAGGGACCTGTCAAGGCTGGTTCGGGCGATATATAATGATCTCCAAGCACCAGCAGAAGCGTTGCTACCGGAAATCCGTCTGGTGCGCTCCGCTATGGTGCAGTGCGGGGCGCTGGGGGCTTGGGTAACTGGTAGCGGTGCGGGAGTGTTCGGTATTGCAGCCAGTCCAGCAGAGGCTGAGGCCATACGGCGAAAGTTGGCCAAGGAGCCCTACGTGGGCTGGTGCTGTGTGTGCCGTTCAATAGCTTGAAGAAGGTGAGTCACTTGGTAGATGCAATCGTGCTTGCAGGAAGGCGTAATGACGGGAAGCTCAAGGAGGCAGCCCCGGGCTGCGAGTGGGAGGCTCTCATCGATATCGGCCAAAAGCCCATGGTGAGCTACGTGGTGGAAGCGCTCCAAGGAGCAATTGACGGCCGCATTTGCATTGTGGGACCCAGAGAAACCCAAGCGGTTTGCAACGGTGTGTATGTGGTACCCCCTGGACCCACCCTTGTGGACAACATACTCTTAGGATTAGAGGCTCTCCCGGGCTCCCAATGGGTGTTGCTTGCCACCTGTGATATACCCATGCTCACTGCCAGGTCAGTCAAGGACTTCTTGGACCGCTGTTTCCAGGTCAAGGCAGATTTCTACTACCCCATTGTGCTCAAGGAAGACGCTGAGTCCAGGTACCCAGGTGTGAAAAGGACATACGTACGTACCAGGGATGGCACGTTCACTGGCGGAAACCTTATGCTCGCAACGCCAGCTGTTATTCGCAGCTGCGCAAGACAGGCGGAAGACTTCATCAGGTTCAGGAAAAGCCCGGTGAAACTGGCTACCCTTGTGGGGCCAGTATTCCTGGTGAAGTTTGCGTTCAACCTGCTCACAGTGGCGGAACTGGAACACAAGATATCGAGTATGTTTAACGCGGTGGGACGGGCAGTGCAAACTCCCTACGCCGAAATCGGCGTGGACGTGGATAAGCCCGACGACTTGGAACTTGCGAGGAGCGTCATTCCGCCCAGGGCAGCAGTTCTGTGATCCTGCACACTTCGTTAGGTGACAGAGTCTCTGGCCTCCGCCTCGGGTCAATCCCAGCTTGGCTTAATACCTGAGCAGCTCGCTCCTTGGAAACCACGAGCGAAACCAAGGCGTTGGCCATGGTCTTCCGCCGCTGACTGAACAGCACCTTTGCCACCCTCTCCACGCGGGGTAGCAGTGCTTGAGGAACTCGCTCCTCACATCTTGGCTCCAACACCAGGATCGCAGAGCTGACTTCTGGAGCAGGCCTGAAGGAGCCAGGCGGCACTATTCCTGCAACCTTTGGAACGCAGCGTAACTGGGTCATCACGCTCAACACTCCGTATTCCTTTCCACCTGGAGCTGCGGTGACCCGAGCTGCTACTTCCTTTTGCACCAGCAATACTGCTCTCCGGAACGCTGGTCTTGTATCCAGGAGCTTGAAAATCAGTGGGGAAGTGATGTAATAGGGCAGGTTGGACACGCATTTCCATCCGGGCCCAACCAATCCAGAAAAGTCGAGTTCAAGCGCGTCTCCAAACACAACCCATACGTTGGGGTGTTGCGCGGCCACCTGGTGGAGGATGGGGCGGAAGGCAGTGTCCAATTCGATGCTTATTACCTTGCCAGCTCTCGAAGCTAGGGCCCGGGTCAACACGCCCGTCCCGGCACCTATCTCCAAAACCAGGTCGTCTGGAGAGAGCTGTGCAGCCTGGACAATGCGCTCAAGGGCGTGTCGTGAAGTGAGAATGTGCTGCCCGAGGCTGGTCTTGAGCATCATTCCAGGATGTACACCTTCACCTTCCGCCTTCCCCACTTGAGCGCCTCCGAAACAGTGTCGAAACACACGTCAATCCGGTTTCCCTTGATTGCCCCTCCGGTATCGGCAGCAATGGCAAACCCGTAACCTTCAACGTAAAGCCGAGACTTTAATGGTATTACCTTCGGGTCCACTGCCACCACGCCATAGGTTGCCTTGATACCTGTAGCAGTGTAGCCATCTGTGTAAATGCCGTTGGATTCAGGGCCTGGAGTGTACGCAGTTGCCACCACTTCCAATGCGCGCTTAAACCTGATGGTCTGTCCTCCCCGGCTCAGGGTGGTCAGGGTTCCCATGGCAACGACCCTATCTACCGGTTGCTTGATCACTTTCTCTGAAATGACTTTCTTTGAAGCAAGTTTCCCGTCCACATAGGTGACCGCAAGTTTAACTTCCTTCACTCCTGGCGCACCAGGATTTACTATTCTCGAAAGGCCTGCTTCCAGGTGGCTATCTTCTATCTTCCTCTGGGAATACGGTATTGTCACCTTTTCAACGACTTCCTTAGTTTCCACTGCCATTACCTTTATCTCGGCTCCAGCACTAACTGGCTCTTCAGGTGCTGGGGCCACAGCAACTCCCTCGCCCAGCTGAATGCCGTTCTCCTGGAGAACGTCCGCCACCACCTGGCCACACGTCCTGACTTGCCTGGCCTCCCCGAACACCACCAGGGTTACTGGCATACTCCGTCTTATGGTTATCCGCATCCCCGATCTTACAGGCTGGTCTATACCTGGTTCAACCTTGTCCCCAGAGACCAAACACACACCCGCTTGAGCGAGCACCTCGCCCACAGTGCCTGCCCTGGCACGCACCACGATGGTCCTGTCATAATCGTCTATGTGGACTTGCTTGGTCGAAGTCAGCCAACACAAGCTAACGGCAAGCGTCACCGCAAGCGCTGCCACGATCAAAGGCACGCCGTTTCCCAATTTGTGCCTCAGCAGCGCTCGTTGCGCCCAACTTCTCAAGTCAGCTTAACCCCCCTTTCGGCCAAGCCAAATAGCTTGTTTGCATTGAGGCTAGTCTGCAAAGCGAGCTCTTCCAGGTGAACCCCTTTGAGCTCAGCGATCTTCTCTGCGACGATCCGCAAGTATGCGGGTTCATTGCGTTTGCCCCTGAACGGTTCTGGCGCCAAATACGGGCAATCCGTTTCCAGCAACAACCGGGACAAGGGCACGCGCCTGACCACGTCCTTATTGCGGGCGTTGAGGAACGTCACTGGCCCCCCGAAACTCAAATACAGCCCCATGTCCAAGAACTCCTGAGCATTCTCCCAATTGCCAGAAAAACAATGCATTACCCCGCCAAACATATTGTGCCACTCTTGCTTTAAGATTTCCAAACACTCCCGGACAGCATTCCTCTCGTGAATGATCACAGGAAGATGCCTTTCCCTGGCAACGCCCAAGAATAACCTGAAAACGCGCTCCTGAGCGTCCTTCGGTGAAAGGTTCCTGTAATAGTCAAGGCCAATTTCCCCAACTGCAACCACCTTCGGAGATGCACACAGCTCCTCAACGGTTTTGACCGCCTGGGGTGTGACTGTCGCTGCATCGTGGGGGTGAACGCCCACCGTTGCAAATACGAACTCATAGTCGTTTGCCAGCCTAACTGCCCGCACGGAACTTTGCAAGTCGTATCCTGCAGTTATCACTATACCGACGCCGCTGTCACGGGCACGCTGCAAGACCGCTTCCCTATCCCTATCGAAGTCCTTCATGTCAAGGTGGGCATGGGTGTCTATAAGCATCATGACACTTTACTCCCTGGTTCGATGGTACTGTCAGTAGTCAGCAGCGCTAACTTGTCACCAAAGCTTGCTGCAAGCAACATTCCGTTGGACTCGACGCCGCGGATCTTAGCCGGCTGGAGGTTTGCAAGCACTATGATCTGCTTGCCAACTAGTTCCTCGGCAGAGTAGTGTTCAGCAATTCCTGAGACGATCTGTCTGACCTCGTTGCCAAGGTCCACCTGGAGCTTCAGCAACCTGTCGGTGCCCTCTACCTTCTCCGCAGATAAGACCCTGCCAACTCGTAGGTCCAACCGTCTAAACTCCTCTATGGTGATCGTTTGAGCAATTGGCTGCGTCCGCTCAATCCTTGGGAATATAGGCACCGGTTCTCGCACGTTCCCTCCCGCGGGAGTCAAGCCCCACACGGTAAGTTGGTCCCAAGTTCCCTTGAACATCTCCTTGCTCAATCCCAACTGTTCGAGTATCCTGCCGGGCGCGTTCACAAGGAACGGGCTCAACATGACCGAGCACAAGCGCAGCACTTCACATAAGTAATACAACACGGTATTTAAGCGCTCCCGCTCGCCCGCTTTTGCCAAAGCCCATGGGGCCATTTCATCCACGTACTTGTTGCCCGCAGCTATCAACCGGAAGATCGCAGCCAATGCGTCGGAAATCTCCAGTCTGTCCATGTGCTCTGCCACTGCTTTGGCCGTGTCAGCAGCAAGTTGCCTGAGAGCAGCGTCCCTTAGGGTTTCAGACCCAGGCTCGGGTATCCTCGCTCCCGCAAATTTGCGCAGCATGGTGAGGGTGCGGTGCAGCAAGTTCCCCAAGTCGTTGGCGAGGTCAAAGTTGATTCGATTGACCAGAGCATCCTCGGAGTACATGCCATCAGCGCCAAAGGGTATTTCCCTCAACAGGAAGTACCTAACAGCATCTAGGCCATACTTGTTGACAAGCTCCACCGGGTCGATTACGTTGCCCTTGGATTTGGACATCTTACCGCTTTCTAAGACTAGCCATCCGTGGCCAAATACCTTCTTTGGCAAGGGTAGATCAAGTGCCATCAAGATTATCGGCCATATGATGGTGTGGAAGCGCACTATCTCCTTACCCACAAGGTGCACGTCCGCAGGCCAGTACTTCTTGAAACTCTCCGTCTCGTCTGGGTACCCAAGCGCCGTTATGTAGTTCGAAAGCGCGTCGAACCATACGTAAATCACATGGCGAGGGTCTCCAGGCACCTTAATTCCCCAGTCAAAAGTGGTGCGAGAAACGCAAAGGTCTTCCAAACCGTTCTTGATGAAGGAGATCATTTCATTTCTGCGTGAAGCAGGCTGAATGAAGTCGGGGTTCTCCTCGATGTACTTGAGTAGCCTGTCTGCATACTTTGACACCCTGAAGAAGTAGCTCTCCTCACTTAGAAGCTCCACAGCGCCACCGCAATCTGGGCACTTGCCGTCAACCAGCTGTCTTTCCAGCCAAAAGGTTTCGCACGGCACACAGTACCACCCAGTGTAAGAGGACTTGTATATATCCCCCTTTTCCATTATCTTTTGGAAGATATACTGAACTGCCCGTTCGTGATGTTCGTCCGTTGTTCGAATGAAGTACGAGTACTCTACACCAAGGGTAGACCACAACTGCTTGATGCTCTCCACGATCTCATCAACGAACTCCTTGGGCTTTTTGCCAGCCTTGTTGGCTCTGCGCTGGATTTTTTGACCGTGCTCGTCAGTACCTGTGAGGAAAAACACGTCGTATCCTTGGAGCTTCTTGAACCGGGCTATGGCGTCTGCCGCCACGGTGGTGTACGCATGTCCAATGTGCAATTTGTCGTTGGGATAGTAAATCGGCGTAGTGATATAGAAAGTCTTCATCGCTCAGGCACCCCCTGCATTATAAAACCCTCGCCCCATAAGGGACGAGGGATGCTTTCTCGTGGTACCACCCTTCTTCACCTACAACCCCAGTTGCCTGGTTCTTGCAGGCCTCTAGCGCATAACGAGCGCACACGGCAGTGCTTATCAGGACTCGCCCTTCGCGCACGCTGCTTGGGGGCCATCCCGGACCCCGAAGTACCGGGATCTCACCGTCCCCGGCTCTCTTAGCCTTCGTAAAGCCCGATCTTCCCCGTCATCGCATTTTGGTCAAAATATACCAGACACCCTTGGGAATGTCAAGAAAAGGTCAAGCCATGGGCTAGAACCAGGATGGGTTCTGGCCATGCCATCCAGATCCGCCCATCCCGTGAAGGATGCCGTCAGCTTGCAGCCAGATGCAGGTCTGTCCGCTCCCACCTACCGCATCTGCCTCCCCATCGCGCAAGCACCACTGAGTCGCGATGCAATTCCACTATTTCGCAGCAGTTGGAGCAACCTTTGCACTCGAACCCCGACGTGTCGAAGTGAGCATCTATTACCTCGAAGCCCGCGAACCTCGTCCCCCGATCCTTAACGCTTTCGGAAGCGATCATGGCTGCGCCAATAGCCCCCATCACCCCATGATGCTCAGGTACGTGCACTTCCATCCCTAGGTGTTCCTCGAAAGCCTTCTTCATGGCCTTGTTGGCGGCAACTCCTCCTTGAAACACTACAGGTGGAAGGACCTGCTTGCCTTTGCCTACGTTATTCAAGTAGTTCCTAACCAGTGCCTGACACAATCCGTACAGTATGTCTTCTACGCGGCAGCCCATTTGCTGCTTGTGGATCATGTCAGACTCGGCAAACACGGTACACCTGCCCGCAACACGGACGGGGTTCCTGGATCGCAAGGCTATTTCCCCGAACTCTTCTATTGGTATCCCTAACCTCGCAGCCTGCTGGTCAAGGAATGACCCAGTGCCAGCGGCACACATAGTGTTCATCCCGAAGTCTACCACCACACCGTTGCGAATCACGATCATCTTCGAATCCTGCCCACCGATTTCTATGACAGTTTGAACTCCTGGCAGGAAATGTATTGCAGCCACTGCATGGGCCGTGATCTCGTTCTTTATGACGTCAGCGTTTACCACAGCCCCCGCGAGGTACCGCCCGCTACCGGTGGTGCCCACACCAGCGATCACTCCGTCCCGTGGGAGTAACTTACTAATTTGTTCCAGACCTTCTTGCACAGCCTCTATTGGCCTTCCCCGAGTCCGAAGGTAAGCGCTGGCAACCACACGTTTTCCCTCATCAATCACTGCAAGATCTGTACTAACTGAGCCAACGTCAATGCCAAGATACAACTTCATGGAGTTCACCACCTGTCTGCCTGCAACAACCCACCTCTATGCTGATATGGCAACTTTCTTGCGCTTCCTAGACCTCAACATGTCCACGAAAGCTTCCAATCTAGTCCGCAAACCAGCTTCCGCAGTTTGTTCATCGAAAAAGATCGAAAGAACAGGTATTGAATGCTCCTCGGATACCCTGGTAAGTATGCCCTTTGCCACAATCTCTGGAATGCATGTGAACGGCGCCAGCTGAATCACGCCGTCAATTCCTTCGGCAGCGTAAATCACAGTGTGGCCCACCGAGTCCTGGCCATGACCACCAATCATTTCTGAAAGGTACTTCATGGCAGCGTGCTTCACGTGTAAACCTCCACCCTCAACCACAGCGTTGTCCAAAGTCCACCCCGTGATGAAGATGGATCTGTGCACTTCTGCTCCAAGCTCACCCAAGATGCGTTCTATATACAAGTTGGCTGCGGGCTCAAGCAACACATAGATTTCGCCCACGATGCCGACCTTGACAACCTCCATATCATCTCTTTGGGGAGTGGATTCCAGCAGCCGTAACGCCTCGATACCTGCCTCTTTAATATCCTTGGGCGCACGTGCGGAGGTGATCATAGCCACCCCTTGCTTAAAGCGCTCGTCAGCTGCACCTTTATGTGCTTCTCTCGCCCTAACCCTGTGTAACGTTGCTTCGAGCTTGTCTAAAGCCTGAAGTTCTAGCCAAACACGGTAAACCAACCATCCAAGGGCAGGCAACGAAAGCCTAGCAGCGTTAAGCTTTCTCACCTTCTGCAATGTGTCAACGAAGTGACTTCTTGGGGGCTCAAACACAATCATCTCAAAGTCATACCCTAGCGACTGCAGTATGCGCTTCTGAAGGGCCGAGTAATATCCTGCGCGACATGGGCCAACTCCCCCCGAGGTTACCACCGTGTCTGCGCCTCTCTCCAGCCCTTCAATATACGTGCCCAGGGTGATCTTTAATGGTAAACACGCGAACTCTGGGGCATACTTGGTGCCCAAATTCAGGGTCTGCTTGGTAGGCTCCATAGGAGGAATGACTTCATTGCCCATTTCGCTGAGCAAGACAGATATGGGATGTACGGAAAGCCCCATGTGGGGAAACGTTATCTTCCTCATGCCTTGCCTCCGCGCCTTCTCATGAGCATGTCCACAAATGCTTCTGCTCTTGTCTGGACTCCAGCTTCACCAGTACATTCATCTACTGACACTGTGAGGTAAGGAATTCCACATCGCTTGGCCTCAAGCTCCAAGAGCTTGTCAGCAATGGCGTCGGGCCCGCAGGCAAATGCGGTTATGTGTATGAGCCCGTCGATTAGGGAATTCCTGCACAGGTAATAACCAACCCTTACTACACGGTCACTGTAGTACCAAAACACGTGCTTGTCAAATTCGGAGTCGAACGCCTTGAGCCATTTCTCCGGAACGTCAGTGATCTTCACCACCTTCGCACCGAGGTAACGCAGCTTGTTGACCAACCCCATGCTGGCGTAATCGTCTTCTACCAAGTAGGGATACCCCAGCACGCCTATAGTAGGTCCACCCGCAGAGCCCCCAACATCACGTGATTGGACGCCTTTCCGGCGCGCCATAGAACGCAGGGCTCGAGCGTAAGCCAACATTGCTCGCGCCGAGTCCAAGCCCAATTTCCGGGCAGTCTGGGCTACCTGGCCCAAGTTTGGCAGTAATCCCTCTCTCATGTCTATGCGAGGCGAAAGGAGAGGCACTTGGTTCCCGAAAGCAGCACGGATCATGTCGGGAAGACCGAGAAATTTCGGACAGAACACTGCGTTGCCCCCGATGTTGACCAGCCTCGGTACGAAAACTACATCTACCTTCTTGGACAACAGGCTTGCCACCTGCCCGTGGAGCAGCTTCATGGGAAGGCAAGCCTCGTTCACACAATGTTCTACTCCAAGGTCAACAACTGCTTTAGTGGTGGGTCCCGAGTACACAATACTTAGACCCACAGAGGAGAGCACTTCTTCCCATACCTTGGCGAAGTGAAAATAGCCAAGGGACTGGGGTATACCTACGGACACAACAGATGCCATAAACCTGCCCTCTAAAAAACAATATACTGGCGCCTCGAGACACCAGCACCTTCCTTACTAGTACCATATTATAGCACAACTGTGTAGCTCATCCCTTCTACAACCCCACTCCCTACGATCAGTTGTCCCTGATTCAGCATGCCACATGGAGCCGCGCCTGCTATACCTTACCCTTGTCAAAAAGGGCCATGCCTTTCCAGTTGGCGGCTCCAGCCCATGACTGGTTTCCTAAGCCCTTCTCCGTTGAGCAGACGCCTGCAAGTGAAAGCACCTGGTCGTCCGCCGGTCCTTTGCCCCACCGCGGGTTGATGGCTCGCCATAAAGCGACACCGAAAATTCAAAGTGCTCACGTTGATTGGAAATGGCTTTTCAGCCCCGTCCTGGAGGCCAACTCTTCTAGTAAAAAAGGTAAACACCCTTTACCATTGCACTAAGGTACTCGCTGTGCAGGCTCAGGCTGAAAACCTTCATCGCCGACGGCTACCTCCTTCACTGTCTGGCCAGCCCAGTACTCCCATAACGGCGGGGAGGTCCACATCTCCCCGGTTCGGGCCTTCGGCTCTAGGGCTGCTTCCCGGCGTTTTTCCGTCCCT
>JBNARI010000003.1:0-107035 GCA_049718765.1 Bacillota bacterium
TACCTGTAGAGAGTAGCCTCATTACCTACTCAAAAACCGGGGGCTCGTCTTACTGGGCCATGAAAAAGAGCGAAATCAGGAGAATGAGCGAGCCATAATCACAAGAACGAGATAGGAGGCAACAAGGCTGCCTTTGATCAGCAGCCCATAGACGCACTGTGGCTGTGCTGGGCAAATGCAACTGGCTGGCAAACCACCGGCTATCCTGAGTTTTGCCAAATGGCCGTCAAAGCCGCGGAGTGGTTCTTCGGCTACAACGATGTGGGGCTTCCACTATATGATCCAGATACTGGTGCCTGCTGTGACGGGCTTGAGCCTGAGGGGGTAAACCAGAACCGTGGCGCAGAATCAACCCTGTGTGCTTTGTTGACCATCATCAGAATGGAACAGCACGAATTGCAGTTCCGCACGTCGGCGAGTTATAGTAGATATGTCCGAGAATAGGCTAACAGCTTCGAGGGGGACTTCCGGTGGCTTACAGGTTTGTGAAATGGTTCGAAGAGCTGAACAAGAACGACGTAGGCTTGGCAGGAGGTAAAGGGGCAAACCTGGGGGAACTGTCGCGTGCAGGAATGGCAGTGCCCCCAGGTTTCTGCATAACCGCAGAAGCGTATAGATGGTTTATCGAGAACTCAGGACTTCAAGGACGGATTACGGAACTCCTTGGTGAGCTCAAGGGGGACCAAGGGCAAGTTCTTGAAACGGTTACCAGGGAGATCAGGGAGCTCATCATGGCAGCAGAAATGCCCCAGGAAATAGCAAGAGAAGTGGTTGAGGCTTACCGCCAATTGAGCAAGGGTACCCAGGCTTTCGTGGCTGTGAGGAGCTCCGCTACGGCAGAAGACCTTCCAGAAGCCTCCTTTGCTGGTCAGCAGGACACGTACCTCAACGTGGCAGGAGACGAACAAGTGATCTTCCACGTCAAGAAGTGCTGGGCTTCCCTTTGGAACACACGGGCAACTGCGTACAGGGAAGACCGTGGTTTCGATCACCTTGGAGTTTACCTTGCCGTTGTGGTTCAGAAAATGGTAGACGCTTACTGTGCAGGAGTGGCTTTCAGCTCCAACCCTGTAAACAGGAATACCCAGGAAATCATGATCAACGCCAGTTGGGGCCTTGGCGAGGCCGTGGTTTCCGGTCAGGTAACCCCAGACGAATACATAGTGGAAAAGGGCACCTTTAAGCTTAAGGAAGTCATAGTGAGCGAAAAAAAACTGATGGCAGTTAGACAGTCTGACGGTGGCGTGTCACTAGTGAAGGTGGCTGAACACTTAGGCCCAGAATATGTCACCAAGCAATGCCTATCCAACGAGCAGATCCTTGAATTGTGCAGACAGGTTGTGTCTGTAGAAACCCACTTCGGGTTCCCTCAGGACATTGAATGGGCTTTTTCGAAGGAAGACGGGGAATTCTATCTGCTTCAAGCTCGGCCCATCACCACCTTGGGCAAGCAGGCCACCTGCGAACCCCTAGGCGCCACTCCGGTGGGCAGGAGCGCTGCCAAAGTGCTTGTGAAGGGACTTGGCGCATCTCCAGGTGTGGCCGTGGGCAAAGTGGTAATCGTGAAAAACGTGGGAGAAATAGACCGAGTGAAGCAAGGGGACGTGCTAGTGGCTATAATGACCAACCCTGATTTCGTGCCAGCCATGCGTAGAGCTGCGGCAATCGTTACAGACGAAGGCGGCCGCACCTGTCACGCTTCCATAGTGTCCAGGGAGCTTGGCCTGCCGTGCGTGGTCGGGACAAAGAACGCCACCCAAGTGTTGCGGGAAGGCCAAGAAGTGACAGTTGACGCCACCAGGGGGATAGTTTACGAAGGTCGAGTCCAGCTTGACCAGGGCAGGCAGGACACAGAAGCAGCGCCATCGTTAGGGCAACGTGAGGCCGCGCCAGAGTCACTTCTTGCTTTCCTTGCGACCTATTTGTCAGAGGTGTACCCGGTCACTGGCACCAAAATCTACATGAATCTGGGCGAACCGGGGCTAGCCCAAAAGTACAAGCACCTCCCCTTCGACGGCATCGGCCTCATGAGGGTTGAGTTCATCTTTTCCGACGTCATAGGAACCCACCCCATGGCCCTAATTAGGTCAGCACAGGAGCGCTTCTTTGTGGAAAGCCTTTCTGAAGGGATAGCAACAGTAGCCCAAGCGGTTTACCCAAGGCCAGTTGTGGTGCGATTCAGCGACTTCCGCACCAATGAGTTCCGGGGGCTCAAGGGTGGAGACGAGGTTGAACCCGTGGAAAACAATCCCATGATCGGTTGGCGGGGAGTCTCCCGGTATATATCCCCACAGTACGAAGCAGGCTTCCGTCTGGAGTGCAAGGCGATGCGTCGGGTTAGGGAGGAGTTCGGTCTAATAAACGTATGGGCCATGTTGCCCTTCGTCAGGACTACCTGGGAAACCCAGAAAGTGCTCAACATCATGGTGTCAGAAGGTCTTGTCCCATCCCGAGACTTCAAGATATGGATCATGGCTGAAGTGCCCGCTGTAATCTTCATGGCCGACGAGTTTGCCAAGCTCGTCGACGGCTTCAGCATTGGCTCCAACGACCTAACCCAGCTGATCATGGGCGCGGACAGGGACTCGGGCATCCTCAGCAACATGGGTTACTTCGATGAAAGGGAACCGGCCATCAAACGCGCCATCTCTCACTTGATTGAAGTGGCTCACGCCCATGGCAAGACGGTCTCAATATGCGGTCAGGGGCCGTCAGTTTACCCCGAATTCACAGAGTTCCTAGTGCGCCAGGGCATAGATAGCGTGAGCGTTAACCCGGACACCGTGGTCCACACCCGCAGGCTAGTGGCCTCGGTGGAGCGCAGGATCCTCCTGGAGCGAACTAAGAAGCTCGAAGGGTAAGGGCTGGTGTGGATGAACGGAATAAGGGTATACCTTTCGGTGGACATGGAGGGCGTTGCAGGGGTGGTGTCGTGGCACCAAACGGGCAAGGAAGGTGCAGGCGATTACGACAAGGCTCGCAAATTGATGACTGCCGAAGTCAACGCCGCCGTTGAAGGCATCCTGCAAGCCGTGGGAGATGGGCTTCCATGCGAGGTCATCGTGAACGATGCCCATGGGAGGATGACCAACCTCCTTGCTGATGAACTCCATCCCAAATCTTTGCTGCTTACCGGGGCACCAAAGTTGCTGAGCATGATGCACGGCATAGACTCGTCCTTTTGGGGCGCAGTGTTCGTGGGTTACCACTCGATGCTACGCAGCTCAGGAGTGCTTGCTCACAGCTACTTCCCAGGCGTGGTTGAAATGAAGCTCAACGGATTGCCAATTGGCGAGTTTGCGCTCAACGCGTACACAGCAGGTTACTTCGGCGTTCCAGTGGTTGCAGTGACAGGTGACGATGTAGTGGCCCAGGAAGCCAGCACGCTCATACCCAATATCGAGGCAATTCAGGTAAAGTGGGCCGCGGGGAGGATGGCAGCAATATGTCTTCCTCCCCAAGAGGCCAGAAGGCGAATAGCACAAGGTGTGCAGAAAGCTGTTTTGCGCCAACTTAGAGAAAGCACAGTAAAGCCCCTTTCTCCGCCAAGCCACAGCACCTTCGAGCTTACCTTTGCGAACCCCGCCATGGCTGACGGGGCATCTCTCCTCCCTGGAGCCCAGCGCCTGGACCCGTTGACCGTGGCGTACCGCAGTAATGACTACCTGAAAGCTGTGAGGGCCGCAAGGGTAATGATGGCGCTCGCGTCATCGATGCCAGCAGACCCGTATTGAGGGGGTGCAACCAATGTCAGCCGATCCAAGAGTTGATCGCACTGTGACACTGGCAGTGGACTATCATTCACAGGGTTTCAACTGTGCGGAAGCCGTGCTGAAAGCCTTGGTTGAGGAGTTCAAACTGCCAGGGGGCAACGTGCCTTCCGTGGCTACGGGCTTCGGAGGCGGCGTAGGCAGAAGCGGCGGCATCTGCGGCGCCCTCACTGGAGCAGTAATGGCCCTTGGCATCAAGCTGTGCAGGAAATACGCTGAGGAATCCCACCTGAAGTCTCAGGCCAACGACGGAGCTTTGAAGCTTGTCAGGGGCTTCGAGCAGCAAATGGGCAGCACGTTGTGCCGGGACATCACTGGCTACGTGCTTTGCATACCGGAGCAAATGGAGCGTTGGAAGCAGGAAAGGATTAGCGAAACCCGATGCCGCAAAGCCATTGAAGTGGCAGTCACGCTGGCATCGGGTCTCTTGTCTCAAACTTGATACTCCTGGCCGTTCAGTGAAAACGAGTACTCCAGGCGGGCAACCTTGTTTATGGTGTTGCCCACGGAGCAATATTTGTCCCTGGATAGCTCGAGCGCTCTCTTTACTTGTTCTGGTGTGACGTTTTTTGCTTGAATGTCAAAATGGATTCTTATGTTGGTGAACACTCTTGGATGGTCCTGCGCCCTGTCACCTTCAATGGAAATCTTCATGCTTTCCACTTCCGCCCTTTGCTTCTGCATAATAGAAATGGCGTCAATACCAGTGCAACCACCCACCGCCACCAGCAACAGTTGCATTGGCTTGAACTGAGGAGCTGACTCCTCCAGGCCAGGTGAGCCACCCACCTTGATGACTGCTCCTGCCTGATTGACAGCGCTGAACCCCTCCTTGGGATTCCACTCAACCTTGACCGCTATGTCAGCCACTGTCCAACCCTCCCCTAACAATAGGTGTCATTTTTGTTCGCCCTCATTTGAGGTAATAAGCCACCTGGTGTAAATCCAAGCTCACATCCACACTGTGGAGTTTTACGTGCTCTGGCACCTTGAGCCTGGTAGGCGCATAGTTCAACACCGCCTTTACCCCAGCCTGGACTATCAGGTCCAGCACTTGTTGGGCGGCCTCTGCAGGCACAGTTATTATGGCTACATCTACCCCACGTTCCCGAGTAACAGCTGGCAGTACGTCCACAGGCAGGATCTCCACACCCTCAATGGATGTACCGATCTTCGCTGGATCCGAGTCAAACAGTGCCACTATCTTAAATGGGTACTCTTTCTCTGTGTTGAATCGCTTGAGGTTATATCTTGTTAGCGCTCTACCCAGCTCACCTACCCCTACTATGCCAACCCTGATAGTCCTATCGGCGTTCAGGATCCTCTTGAGTTCAGCCTTCAGGCTCCTGCAATGGTAGCCCACCCCTGGCTTTCCAAACTGGCCAAACATGGCCAAGTCCTTGCGCACCTGCGCCGGAGTGACTCCAGCGCGGTCCCCAAGCTCTTGAGAGGAGATGTACCTGTCACTCTCAGGCTCGATATTGCTCAGTATTCTCAGGTAGACTGCAAGTCGCCTTATCACTACGTTTGGGATTCTTACCTCCACCGATACCCCTCCCACTTTCCTTCAATGCGAGTCCAAGTTTCTCGGCAACAAGACCGTTAAATACCCCAGCAGGCACCGCATACAGGAGCAAGTAGGGCAAGTATGCCAACAAGTGTGGCTCCTGCGTGATTGCTATCGCAGCGGCAAGCTGCGTCAGGTTATGGGTAACAGCCCCACAAACGCTCACCCCAGCCATACCTAGCCCCAACTGCAGCCGCATCACAGTCCACATCACAACAGTGCTGGCCACTGCTCCTGAAAAGCTAAGGAAAAAGGCAAATGTGAGAAAAGTTCCGGCGATCAGGCTGCCGAGGAAGGTACGCACCAGGTTTACTATAAGAGCATCCCTGAAAGAAAAACAGCTCAAAGCCGCAAGGGCCATTGCGTTGGCTAGGCCAAGTTTTGCCCCTGGCAAGCTAAGTGGCACAGGTATGCGATCTTCCACAGCGTGCACCGCTATAGCCATCCCAGCCAGCAATGCCAGCTCTACCATCCTCTTAGTGCTTATTCTGCCAGCTCCCACAGCACTCATTGCACTTCTACAATTGTGGCGAAAACCCTGTTGGGCATACAAACAATTGTCTCCCCTGGAAGGGAAATAGTCCCCATGGAAATGCAAATCTTGTCAGGGCAATCGGAGTAAACCATCCTCACTCCCGTCTTGCTCACTTCCAACACGCTCTTGCCCACAGGTCCAACGAACTCAAGCAATGCAGGTTCACTATACGACGACAGACGGTAAGGACCGTACTCTCCCGTGGAGGTCTTAACTACAAGAGCCACCTGTGGCCCTGGCCGACCGCGGAGGGTCACCACTGCCCCAATCCCTACCAAGGCCACAATCAGGGTAACAAGAATCAAACGCTTGTCAGCACTGGTCAGTCTGAACAAGCACAGCATCACCTTTCCTAATCATGCCACCCTTGAGCACCCTAGCAAAAATCCCTTTCCGAGGCATTATGCAGTCCCCGGTCAGCTTGAACACCGCGCATCCGGAGTGGCATTCTTTCCCAATTTGCGTTACCTCGAGCTCCACCCGGCCAATTGTCACCCGCATGCCAGGTTTCAGCGCCGAAAGATCCAGCCCTTCCACCGTCACGTTTTCAGCGAAGTCACCAGGCCCAACTTTGAAGCCCTTGCTACGCATTAGCTCAATGTCCTCCAGAGCAAGCAAGCTCACTTGCCTGTGCCAGCCGCCAGCATGAGCGTCCCCTTGGAGCCCAAAGCCTTCTATTGCCATTGCCTCGCCTACGTCGCGCTTGGGCTCGCCCTTTTTCGCTGAAATGCATACGGCCACAACCTTGCCAACCATTGCAATCCCCTTCCCCACTGGCATATGCAGGAGTATACTGGAAAAAACTAAGATTGTCGGAGGTGTTTCCTAACATGCCTCATGCAAGCGTAGACAAAGACCTCTGCATTGGTTGCAACCTGTGCGTTCAGATCTGCCCATCGGTGTTCACCATGGGGTCCGACGACAAGGCCGAAGTGCTACCCGACGCTGATCCATCCCAACCTTGCGCAAAGGAAGCAGAGCAGTCCTGCCCCAGCGCAGCCATAAAAGTCGAGCCGTGACCTTTCATTTGTCATGATTGCAGGGCTCGCAATCAGGCGAGCCCGTTCCGTTTCCATCCAGCGTCTCGCTAACGGTAACTTCACGTTGGGCCACTGACCCTCGGTTGGCAGCAATAAAAGCCACAGCTACTGCAGCAATAGCTATACTGCCAACTTGTGCCTGGCTGAACCCAAAGGCAAGATCCTTAGCAGAATCCCTAAAGAACTCTACTGTGAATCTTATGGCCGAGTACCCCGTGAGGTAGATGGCAAACAGCACGCCTGGCTTAAACTTCCTTACTCTTAGCCGCCAGAGCACCAAGAACAGTCCCAGATCCAGCGCCGACTCGTACAGCTGGACCGGGTGCCTCAGCCCAGGGGCAAACCGAGTGAGCACACCCCAAGCACCACCGGTTAGCACACCATAGCAGCACCCGTTGAAAAAGCAACCCCAACGACCAATGGCTTGCGCAAGGGGCAATGGAGCCGCCACTATGTCCAGAAGTTGCTTGGTAGAAATCTTCATTCGCCGGCTGCTAACCAGGGCGGCAATGACTCCACCTAGAATGGCACCATGGATTGTCATTCCCCCTGAGCGGGTATTCAGGATTGACACAGGATCACCCGCAAACTGGGACCAGTTAAGCACCACATATAGCCCCCTGGAAAAAACAGCGCCAAGAACAAAAGCAACTATGAAGAACGAATACATGTGGTCAGGGTTAATTCCCCTTCGTTCTGCTTCCTTGGCAGCAAGCATGCTGGCCACTACAAACGCTGTACCGACCAAAAGGCCGTAAGTATAAAACTCTACGGGCCCTATCCTGAAAAGTACTGGATACACTCAATCACTCCCCCTGAAATGAAGCCCACTGCTCAATTATAGCCCACTGCACTGGGCTTTCGCAAAACAGAGGAGCCAGAATCAATAATGACCAGGTGTGTAGAAGAGCGCCAGGTAGGGCAACATACACCCGAGGTGATTTTCTGTGACTCACAAGGCTCTCACTGTGGCCATACTGGTAATAGGAATTCTGGTTGGCGGTATTGCGGTGGTAATTGGCTCAGAGTACCTTGTGTCACCCAGTCAGCCGGTGCCAATAATGGAAGAACGCTATCCGCTGCCAACCTACGATGACGTCCGGGAATGCGTGCGCGAATACCTGAAGTCTGAAGAAGGTAAATCACTAATAGCTTCTGCAGTTCAAGAAGCCACCCGCGCCCAGCTAGCTAGCATACTCGCCTCAGGGGAGTTTAAGGCAGCCCTAAGCAACTTACTCTCAGCTGACCAGATCCGATCCCTCTTTCAGTCAGCACTGCCAGGAATACTATCGTCCCAGGCCTTTCAAACCGAGCTAAAGTCTCAGCTCGAGTCCGCACTAAAGCAAGCTCAACCAAACAAGCGGTAGATTGCGGGAAATCCTTTGGAGCCCGTCAGATCCAGCCGGGCAAGCCTCGGGGTTTCGTAACCGCCAGGCTTCACTTGCTCGTACCGAATCCCCGTGCTTGGAAGGTAGCCGCGCTTGAACTGCCCACATACACCGTGTAGAATTCAAGAGGTCTTACAATTGAATTGTTTATGGGGATGATGCAATTGAAATCGGAAACGTCCGCAGGCGGGATCGTGATCAGGGACAATCAAATACTGGTAATCCACGATGCCTTTGGTAAGTGGACTTTCCCCAAAGGGCTCGTGGAACAAGGGGAGTCCTTCGAAGCGGCTGCACTCCGTGAAGTGAAAGAGGAAACTGGAATCAGGTGCGAGGTTGTGAAGTACCTAGGTCAGGTGCACTACTGGTATCGCAACGGCTCGGAATTGGTGTCCAAGACAGTTCACTACTACCTGCTCAGGCCAACACCACAAGCTCAAAACCCTGTACCACTCCTGTCCGAAATTAAGGAGGCCAAGTGGGTAACACCTGAACAATTGGCCCTCCTTCCCACGTACGAAAACAACAAGCCCATTATCTTAACCGCCTTGACCCATATGGCAAGTCCTACCACATGATGGTATAATCCATAATGGATCGCAGTGGGCGCCGGAACCAAGACCGGTGCCCATTTTTATTTGGGCTGCCTGAATAAGGGGGTTCTACCTTGCGTCCTGCAACCGTGTTGAAGCGAACTCTCCTGATCCCAACGCTAATGCTCACGCTAGCATGGTGGTACAGGCTTGGGAAAAGCCCGAGAAAGGTCATTTTGATTGGTGTTGTGGAATCCAATACTCACGGGCTTGCCGCCACTCCAATTTCAGACCAACTACCTTCCTTGTTGGACAGTCTGGCCTTGCCAAGCAACGAGTCTGGCCTTCCCACAATACTCCTCACTAACTCTCACCACGCCCCTGTACTGGTCATTCACGACGTGGACTTCAGCGGCTTCCGGGTGCAAAGCCAACTCACTCCCGTGCCGAGGACAGGCACAAAGGTGGACTTGTCCAGGCCGGTAATCTGGCCCCAGGTGTCAGGAAATGTCACAACCGTCGTGGATAACTCGTGCCGCCTGCTTACGCCTTCTTTAGTGGTGGAACGACTAGATAGCTCAGGAACAGTAAGCCTGATGTTAGACGAAAGGCGGCTCAAGCTCCACCCTGGAGAATGGTTCGGGCTTGCATGCGCCAATTCGAAGAGTAGCTCAGGTTCACGTTCACGGACCATGATAGAGGTAAAGCCCGGCGAAGATTGGGAAAACCGGCTCAGGTCAGCAGTGGCTAAGGGAGAAATGGTATCCAGAATCACTGTGCTCAACTACGGCTGGGTGGAGCTGCGTGATCCGAAATAGCTCAATTGCTAATGGAGTCACACACCGCCAACAACTGGGCAAAACCACGACAGGAACCCGTTCACTGTCTGAACTCCACATGCTTTAACCAAGAGGGGCTTCATGAAGTCGATGTACTACCCCAGCTTTCACACATGGCGTAGTGCAAGATGGCTGCTCACCTAAGGCATCTCTGGCAGCTCAATTGCCACGAAACAGTCCCAAGTCCTTGGCTTGCTCTTGGCAAAAGCCTTTCAGGAAAGGAGGCAGGAGCTCGGCGTCCAGGGCAAGCTAGATTGCCTATACCTTTTGCCGGGCTCCGTAGCAGTTGTACCCTCTAGTGAACCCTCAATCTCTGGCCAAAAGATTGTCCCTTGCGGTCATGCTACTTTTTGGGGTTTCGTGGGCCGTGCGCCCGTCACTGGACTTTTGCCGTGCCGGAGCCTCCCATGAAGCTCCAGTAAAGGTTGATCCATCGCCTGTACCGGTGTTGTTGATAAGCGGGTTGCCGCCAGGCACAAACACCTGGAATGCTGGCCAACCAGTCGGGATGTGGAACGCCCTCTTGAAGTGCGGCTACCAACCAGAAGTCTCGCTGTTCACTTTGGACTATACCGAGACAGGCGATCCCGACTACACGGTGCTGTACCGCACCAAACTCATGGCCAAGCTCGAACAAATCAAACAGACGACCGGCAGCGACGTTGTGGATGTAATAGCACACAGCTACGGAGGGCTAGTCGCCAGGTATTACGTCCAGAGCCCAGAATACAGGCGAGACATCCGCAACCTGGTATTGATTGCCACTCCAAATCATGGCTGTACTCCGTTGCAGAAAATCAAAACCACCATGATCTTGCTCCAGCACTGCTCAAGATACTTACAGGCCTCTGTAGACCCTGCCACAAACCTGGATGAACTGATCCCCTTCACTGAAGAATTGGAATATGTTGCTCGCAGGGCACCCGCGTATCGAGAAGCCTACGCTGAGTTTGTGCTGACCGCGAGGCTGCTTTGGGTGCCTGGTCCAAATTCCTCTAAGCCAAAGGAATTTGAAGAATGGCTAAAGTCCAGTTTTCCAGAGCAGTTCGCATTGACTCTTGGTAATAAGGAGCCGCCTTGGGGCCCGCCCCAGCCAGCACCTGACGGCCATTACAACTGTTCACCTCGGGCTGGAAACGAGCTATCCCTTTCATACTACGAGCACGTGGCGTCGCTGGCAGGAAAGCATCAATACATCTCTGAACGTGCCAAGCAGAAGGTGCTTAACGAATTGCTCAACCAAACGATAGCATCCTCTTCCCTTAAGGAAGCAGCTCTCAAGGCCGGCAAAGTGCTGCTAATATACTTTGCAGGTAGACTCATCGAGCCTGCGAAGGCAGCCCTCGAGGCCAAGGTGCTGGAAGCAGCCCTTTTAAAAGCCGGAATCCCCCCAACCGGAGCTACTCTTAACCGATTGCTGGAAGAGGAAGTCTTCATTCCGGGGACTGATATCTCAATAGGCGTAAACTACTTCTTGCGCGCGTGGAACACAGCCGAAGAAGAGTCCCGTAAGGCCACCCGTCACTGGCCCCGCTACATCATGATTGCAGGCAACAGTCCGAGCCCATGGAAGTTCCTCGGGTTCGATGGCACCAACGACCTTGTAGTTTCTGTGGACAGTGCCAGACTGGAACCAGCACTGGATGACCACATTTGTCTCATTTCCAGCGGCATCTCTTCTTCACATCTGATGATCCAAAACTCGGAAAAAGCAGTTCAATTGATTATTGATCTTCTTCGCGAGCCTTTCCCCACTGCACAAAGCTACACCCCATACTTCCGGCAAGGGATCTGGAAAAGATGGTCCTGGAGCCAGAAGGGTGAGGTGCTCCTGTCTAACTACCGCCCATCGTACCTGGGAATAGACCTCCACAACCTAGAAACGGACGTCGCCTTAAGGTTCAAGGGGGACCCAAACAACGTGGCTGTCTGGGCGTATGCGAAAGGGCCATCCTCCCACTGGGAACCATTAGATCTTATCCATTCCCAGGACCACTGGGAGCTCCGACTGCCCGGGTGCCGCTACGAGAAGGTAGTAGTTGGCTTGAGGCTAAAGGGACCTCTCGATAAGGAACTACGCAAAGCCTTCAGCTACGAACTCACCTTGCAGGTGTCAAAAGAAGAAGCCATTCCATCCAACGCCCAACAGCCAAATGCAGACCAGGAGCATGTTGCGCAAGTAACAGAGTCCAAACCTCCAAGGGTGAACGTGGTCTACAGGTCCAAGCAAACCACTCATTTGGACGACCATTCTAGCTACCACCATAAGTGGGTCTGGGATTTTGGAGACGGGTCACCTCAGCTAGAGGTAAATGGTGACCAAAACCTCAAGGATTACAGGAAGCACACCTTCCCCGGCCCCGGGAGTTACTTGGTTACCGCTACTTCCGTAGACTCCCAAGGCAAAGCCCTGAAGAGACAGCAATGGCACGTGGAAATTGGATCCCAGGACCAGCTCGAAGCAGAGTTTCAGGCAGAGACTTTCATCCCTCCAGACATAGACCTCAAGCTCGTGGGTCCAGAAATGTGGATTACGGGGCGGCCTGCGACCTTTAGCGTCGAGCTCGACTGCGAAACACCCGAGGGAGCAGAGTTGCAGGTGGTGTCAGTGGACCCTGGCCGAAAGTTCGAGGTTCAGTGGGAGCGTCCTGGAACTTTCCAGGTTAAGGCGGCTGTCACTGTTAGGACCACCTACCGCGATGGTGAGCACAAGGTAAGCGTGGTTCAGACCAAGGTGATCACCAAGCAGGTTAAAGTGGTGACCCTGGCGATCTCCCAGTAGTGACCCAGGAAACCCAAGAAGCTCGTCCAAAGGGATGCCAACCAGGCAGCCCCTTGGACGAGCCCTCGTTTGCACTTTACTCCCCAAGGTATGCAGCACGTATCTTGGGATCCTTCAACAGTTTGTCGCATGGGCCCTCCATGGTGAGGGACCCTGTCTCAAGCACGTACGCCCTTTGAGCGGTTTGCAGGGCCATGTAAGCGTTCTGCTCCACCAAGAGCACCGTAGTACCAGCAGCGTTGATCGCCTTGATAATCTCGAATATCTCCCTGACTAGTATTGGCGAAAGCCCCATTGAGGGCTCGTCCAGCAGCATTATCTTTGGCCTTGCCATGAGCCCCCTACCAATTGCAAGCATTTGCTGTTCGCCACCGCTGAGGGTTCCTGCAAGTTGGTACTTACGTTCCTCCAAGCGCGGAAATCGCTGGAACACTTGCTTCAGGTCCTTCTCGATTCCCTCCCGATCAGTCCTCGCAAACGCCCCCATTTCCAAGTTTTCAAGCACCGTCATGTTGGCAAACACTCGGCGTCCTTCTGGCACGTGAACCACGCCAGCCTCTGCAATCTTGTGGGCCGGCATCCCCACCAGGGATTTCCCAGAGAGGGTTATCTGCCCACTCCGGGGCTGGACCAAACCAGAGATGGCCTTCAGACAGGTAGACTTGCCAGCTCCGTTCGCGCCAATGAGGGTCACAATTTCCCCTTCCTCAACCCGGAAGGATACGCCGTTAAGCGCGTGAATACCACCGTAGTACACATGCAGGTCCTTAACCTCAAGCACCCTTGATCTCCTCCCCGAGGTAGGCCTCTATCACCCTTGGATTCCTCTTAATAGCCTCGGGTGGCCCTTCCGCAATTGTGACCCCGTAGTCTAGCACCTTTATCTGCTCGCAAACCCCCATAACCACTTCCATGTGGTGCTCGATCAATAGGATCGTCAAGTTGAACTCCCTTCTTATCCACCTGATAAGGTTCATCAGTTCCTTGGTTTCCTGGGGGTTCATGCCGGCTGCAGGCTCGTCCAACAGCAGCAGCTTTGGTTCAGTAGCCAGGGCCCTGGCAATTTCCAGTCGGCGCTGCTGGCCATAGGGCAGGCTTCCAGCAGTAGCTGTCGCCAACTTGTCCAGTTTGAAAATCTCCAGCAGCTCCATGGCCCGCTTCTTGATCCGCGCCTCTTCCCGATAGAACTGGGGAAGTCGGAAGATTGCAGCGGGCACGCTGCAATTAGCTCGCATGTGAAGCGCAATCCTGATATTGTCCAAAACGCTCGCGCCCTTGAAAAGCCTGATGTTCTGAAAGGTCCGCGCGATCCCTAATTGGGTTATTTGGTGTGGCTGCAAACCTACCAGGCTTTTCCCCTCAAAGGTGATGGTACCACTTGTTGGGACGTACACCCCTGTGATGAGGTTAAACACTGTGGTTTTCCCTGCGCCGTTAGGCCCAATAAGCCCGTGCAAGTCCCCAGGTTCCAGCTTCAAGTTGAGTTTGGATACTGCCGTTAGTCCCCCAAAGTTCATGGTTAAATCCTTGGTTTCAAGCAGGGCCACCGCTGTCACCTCCCGCCTGGGATGCAGCCTTCCTCCACACCAGGAACTTGAACCAACCCAGATTGAATTCCCTTGTCCCAAATAGCCCTTCTGGACGAAAGAGCATCACGCAAATCAATCCCACTGCATAGATGAGCATCCTGAACTCAAGGGCCTTCCTCAACGCTTCCGCCACAACGGTCACAAACAGGGCACCCAACACTGACCCAGTGAGGTTGCCCATTCCTCCAACGACCACCATGACCAGGAAGTCACAGGACTTAAGGAAATCGTATGACGCGGGGTGAAGCAGCTGAAGCAGGTGGGCATGAAGACCACCAGCCAAGCCCGCAAAGGCAGCGCCCATGGTAAAGGACATGACTTTGTACCGAGTAGTGCCAACTCCCATGGCTTCAGCAGCCACTTCGTCTTCCTTCACAGCAGCGCATGCCCGACCGTGCGTGGACCAGATGTAGTTGGCCAACACCCAAACCGTCACCACAGCAAAGAAGAAAGCCCAACCGAAAGTCGTGAGCTTCTTTATGCCAACAACTCCGCGAGGACCTTCCAAGAACTTCAGTCCCATTTTGTCGGAGTTGATGATTATCATCCTGATGATCTCGCCAAACCCTAAGGTAGCGATGGCCAAGTAGTCTCCGCGAAGGCGCAGAGTAGGTAGCCCAACCAGAAACCCTGCAATTGCAGCCCCAACAAAGCCCAACGCAAGCGCCCCAAGGAATGGGAACCGTGCGAACTTCGTCAAGGACCCGGCAATATATGCGCCCACTGCCATGAAGCCCGCGTGTCCCAAAGAAAACTGTCCAGTAAAGCCATTTATCAAGTTAAGGCTTGTGGCACCAATTACGTTGATGGCGCACATAGTTAGAACGTACATATAGTAATCGTTTTGCCCAGCAATGCTCACTAGCACCCAGTACACGGCCGTGCTTGCCACCGCTGGGAATACCAGAGTTCGTACCAGAGGCTTCTCAATCAACTTCACGTCAGATCACCTACACTTTCTCGCTGGCCACCTTGCCGAGCAAGCCAGTGGGCTTCACGAGCAACACTATGATCAATACCACGAAGGCGATTGCATCCTTCAGGCTGGACGAAAGTAGCTGCACGGCCATGACTTCAGCCACGCCCATAAGCACTCCGCCCAGCGCAGCCCCAGGGATTATGCCAATTCCTCCAAGCACTGCCGAAACAAATGCCTTAAGGCCTGCCATAATCCCCATATATGGGTCAATTCTGGGATAGGCAATCCCTACAAGAATGCCTGCAGCAGCAGCAAGCGCCGAGCCAATGGCAAAGGTAATCCTTATGGTCTTGTCCACGTCGACACCCATGAGCATTGCTGCTTCCCTGTCGAAAGAAACCGCCCTCATGGCTTTGCCAGCCTTGGTCTTATAAACGATGTATTGAAGTAAAAGCATTAGTCCCACAGTGACGCCAGGCACGATCAACTGGATGTTGCTTATGGTAAGCCCCCCTACTTCCCAGGAAATCCTGGTGATGATTTCTGGAAAGCCCAGGAAATTAGGACCAACGGTCACCCTTATGAAGTTCTCCAGGAAAATAGAAACCCCTATAGCAGTGGTCAGTGTAGCGATACGCGGACGGTTGCGTAAGGGCTTATACGCTACCCGCTCAATGGTCATGCCAAGTAGGGAGCACAAGGCCATCGAAGCCACTAATATGAACGGAAAGCGCCACACTGCCTCCTCGCTGAACCTGTTGGCCAACAGGTACCCAATGTACGCCCCTACCATATACACGTCGCCATGAGCGAAGTTTATGAGCCTTACGATTCCATACACCATCGTGTAACCTAGAGCAATTAGAGCGTAAATGGAGCCAAGAGATATGCCGTTGACTACCTGCTGCAACAGTTCCATGAATTCCACCACCGATCCAAATACAAGTACATGAGCGTAAGGGGGTCCAGGCGCGAACCCCCTTACGCTCCATTTTAGCTTACGGGTTTACCACAGTGAACAGTTTCTGCTTGCCGTCTTTGATTGTGATGATCGCTGCGCTCTTGATTGGGTTGCGGTTCTGGTCGAACGTGATAGTACCCGAGACGGCCTTGAAGTCCTTGGTGGCCGCCAAGGCATCCCTTATCTTGGGCCCTTCGGTTGAGCCTGCCCTCTTGATCGCATCGAACAGGATCAGTGCAGCATCATAGGCGAGCGCTGCAAGGGCATCGGGCTCCTTGTTGTACTTGGCCTTGTATGCGTTCAGGAACTCCACTGCCTCTGGCACAGTGCTCTCGGGCGAGTAGTGGTTGGAGAAGTAACCGCCCTCTACCGCCTTCCCACCTATCTTCACCAGGTCAGGCGAATCCCACCCGTCGCCACCGAGGAACACAGACTTGATGCCCAGTTCCCGCGCTTGCTTTGCAATGAGACCCACAGTGTTGTAGTAGTCGGACAGGAACAGCACATCGGGGTTCTTGCTCTTGATCTTGGTTAACTGAGGCTTGAAGTCCTGATCTCCATAGTTGTAAGTCTGGAACTCAACCACTTTACCGCCGAGCTTTTCGAATTCCTTCTTGAATTCCTCGGCAAGGCCCTTGGGGTAGTCGTTGGTGACATCAAACAGGCAGGCAGCAGTCTTGGCCTTCAAGTTGTTAAAGGCAAACCTGGCCATGACTGCCCCCTGGAACGGGTCAATGAAGCACGCCCTGAACACGTAGTCGCCAACTTGGGTGACCTTTTCATTGGTGGACGTACCGCTTATAATGGGTATCTTGTTCTCCTGGGCAATTGGCGCAGCCGCCAGGGTGCACTTGGACGCCACAGAACCAATGATCGCAACTACCTTGTCCTGAGTAATGAGCTTTTGAGCTGCGGCGGCGCTGTCCTGGGGCTGGTTACGGTCGTCTTCAACCTTGATTACCACCTTCTTACCCAACAAACCGCCCTTGGCGTTTACCTGTTCCGCTGCAAGCAGCACCGCGTTCTTGGTTGACTCCCCAAACGTAGCCACGTCTCCAGTCAACGGTGCAATTACGCCAATTACCAGTTCCTTGGGTTCCTCTTTCTTAGGCTCTTCCTTCTTGGGCTCCTCCTTCTTCGCAGCCTGCTGCTGAGCGCAGCCCGCTAGCATGGCTGCAACCAGAAGAATGACCATCAACACAGCGAGCTTTCGGCTGAATTTCACTTATCACCAACTCCCTTCCCTAGTGCTAAAATCAAGCAAACTGCATGTCCCCTCTATTCATCCAGCACAGGTTGCCTTTGCTTTGGTGACTCCTAAACGCCTCCCTTCTGCCTTTAACAGGAAACACAAATAAACATATTTGAAGGTTTCTTTTCGACCAAACTCATGAATTTCCTGCTAGGGAAAATAAAAAAATTGCCGGAAATTGAGGTTCCGGCAATTTAGACAGCCTCCGGCCCTCAGTACTTGGGCCTCGGTGTGTAATGTGTATGCAACAGCTCGTGGGACTTGTGGCCTAGCGGCTTGCCCAGGAACTCTTCATACAGCTTCTTAATGGCAGGGTTTTCGTGGGACTTCCTCAAGGGCATCTTTCGGTCAACCTCATAGATTGCTGCCATTCTCTTTGCCCTCACTTCGGTGTTGGTTGGAATGGGCTGACCACCGCCCCCTAGACACCCACCGGGACACGCCATGACCTCGATGAAGTGGTACTTGGCTTCCCCGGCTCTCACCCTATCAAGGATCTTTCTAGCGTTGCCCAGACCGTGGGCAACTGCTACGTTAACCTGGAGACCATCGAAGTCCACGCTTGCTTCCTTAATTCCTTCCAGCCCGCGCACTTCGTGGTAATCCAGACGCTCCAGGGTCTTGCCAGTGACCAGCTCGTAGGCAGTCCGCAGGGCAGCTTCCATGACACCACCTGTGGCGCCAAAGATGGCAGCCGCACCAGTGCTCACTCCAAGCGGGTCGTCGTACTCCTCCTCTGGCAGACTGTTCCAGTCAATGCCAGCCTGCTTCACCATCCTGCCGAACTCCCTGGTGGTGAGCACGTAATCTACGTCCTGGAAGCCAGAAGACCTCATTTCTGGACGCCTGCACTCGAACTTCTTCGCAGTGCAGGGCATGATGGAAACCACAACTATCTTGGAGGGATCGATGCCCACTTTTTGGGCGTAGTATGTCTTGGCAATGGCTCCGAACATCTGCTGGGGCGATTTGCACGTGGACAGGTGCTCTATCAAGTCTGGATAGAAGTGTTCGATGAACTTTATCCAGCCTGGGCTGCACGATGTGATCAGTGGCAGCTTCCCACCATGCTGGATCCTCTCGACGAGCTCGTTGCCTTCCTCGATGATGGTGAGGTCCGCAGCGAAGTCGGTGTCAAACACCGGGTTGAAACCAAGCCTTCTCAGTGCGGCCACCATCTTCCCGGTGCTTATGGTGCCAGGCTCCATTCCGAACATTTCGCCCACGGTCACCCTGGTAGCTGGCGCGGTTTCCACTATCACGTGCTTGTCCGGGTCAGCCAGGGCTTTCCATACATTGTCAATGTCGTCCTTTTCGTACAGAGCACCCACAGGGCACACAAGGGTACACTGGCCGCAGAGCACGCAGGACACGTCAGACATGGGCTGCTGGAAGGCAGGGCCCACTACGCTCCTGAAGCCCCTGTTCATGGGCGCAACTGCCTTGATACCTTGGACTTGCTCGCATACCGCCACGCACCGCCGGCACAGGATACACTTGTTCGGATCCCGCACAATTGACGGCGTGGAAGTGTCCACTTTGTGCTCTTCTCTGGTCTGGGGCACCCTGATTGTCCTCACGCCCAGCTTCTCGGCCAGAGTCTGCAACTCGCAATTGAGGTTGCGGATGCAGGTGGGGCATTCATACGGGTGGTTGGACAGCAATAGCTCCAAGGTGAGGCGCCGCGAAGCTCTCACCAAGGGTGTGTTGGTGCGCACCTCCAGACCATTGGAGACAGGGTACACGCATGCAGCCTGCAGCGCCTTTGTACCCTTCACCTCCACGACGCACATCCGGCACGCGCCAACTTCGTTGATGCCCTCCAGGAAGCAGAGGGTGGGTATTTCGATGCCCGCCTTGCGGGCAGCATCCAGGATCGTAGCTCCTTCTTCTATTTCCACTTTCTTCCCGTCTATCGTCAATGTAACAAGCGCCATTATCAATACCTCCATCCCACCGTTCTAGAGCTCGCTCATTCCCGTACGTCGCACCTCAAGCAGCGCGAAGCTTCCGCCACTGCCGCCTCTTCGTCAAGGCCTTGCTCCACCTCAGCGAAGCCCTTTATGCGCTCCTCCACCGGCAACCTGCGGACCTCTACCCGTGGGCAGGCTTCCTCAATGAGGGTGCCAGATACCTTCCTCTCCACAGGTGTTTGTTCCGTAATTACGCCGTCACCACCAAGGTACTTGTCTATCTCAGATGCGGCCTTCTTGCCTCCGGCAATTGCTTCGATCACTGTGGCAGGTCCGCTTACGCAGTCGCCTGCGGCAAACACCCCTGGCAGCTGGGTAGCAGTGGAGTTGGGTTGAACCTGGATCAGGCCGCCTTTACCGCTAACTTCCTTGGCAAAGCCAGTGTCCGGCGCCTGACCGATGGCTTCAATTACAACGTCAGCCTCTATAGTGTAGGTATTGCCCGTATCAGGTACCGCCCTCCTCCTCCCGGAGCTGTCGAACTCCGCAAGCTTCATCCTCGTCAGCTCCAGGCCAGTCATCCTGCCATTGCCCAGTACTCTGGTGGGCGTGACCAGCTCGGTGATTTTCACACCCTCGCGGATAGCTTCGTCAACTTCCTCCTCCAGGGCAGGCATGTCCTGGACCCGACGCCTGTACACGATCTCGACTGAGCTGGCGCCCAGCCTGAGTGCAGACCGCGCTGCGTCCATTGCCACGTTGCCGCCACCAACCACAACGACCTTCTTGCCCTTGACATCCATTGGCCGTCCAAGGTTCAACTCCCTCAGGAAGTCCACTCCCGAAACTACGCCCTGAAGTTCTTCCCCTGGGATGCCCAGCTTCTGGTCCTTGTGAGCACCAACAGCAATGAACACTGCGTCGTAATCCTTCCTAAGCTGCTCGAAACTGATGTGCTCGCCCACCTTCACGCCTGTGCGGAGTTCCACACCCACTTCCAAGATGGTCTCTATCTCGGCGTTGAGGGCCTTCTTGGGTAAGCGGTACTCGGGAATGCCCACTGCCATCATTCCGCCAGCAACTGGCAAAGCCTCAAATACAGTCACCTTGTACCCCAGGCGCGCCAAGTAGTAAGCAGCAGTCAACCCAGCAGGACCAGCTCCAACAATTGCTACTTTCTTGTTCTTTTGTGCAATGGGCTTTGTTACCGGCCTCTTACCATTCAAGCTGAGCACGTAGTCTCCAGCAAAGCGCTTGAGCTCCCTGATAGCAAGGGGGGCGTCAAGCTGATTCCGACGGCACCTCTTCTCGCACGGGTGATGGCATACACGACCGCACACCACCGGGAACGGGTTGTCCTTGCGAATGGTCTCGTAGGCCTCAACATACCGCCTGTTCTTGATGCGGTCCAGATATACTGGGACGTCCACGCCTGCCGGACAAGTGTTCTGACAAGGGGACAGGAACAGGGAAGCGCACACAGATGCCGGGCACTTCTTGTCCCTGATGTGAGCTTCGTATTCGTGCCTGAAGTACCTTATGGTGCTCAGGACTGGGTTCGGCGCAGTTTGGCCAAGTCCGCACAGTGCAGACTGTTTGATCAACGTGCCCAGCTCTTCGAGGAGCTCAATGTCCCCCTCGCGACCTTCGCCGTGGGTTATTCTATTGAGGATGTCAAGCATGCGGCGGGTGCCAACCCGGCATGGCGTGCACTTGCCACATGATTCGTCCTGCACAAACTCAAGGAAGAACTTGGCAAGGTCTACCATGCATGTGTCTTCGTCCATCACGATTAGGCCACCCGAACCCATGATGGTGCCCAACGCCGTGAGGGACTCGTAATCGATGGGCGTGTTGAGGTGCTCTGCGGGAATGCAGCCGCCCGAGGGCCCACCTGTTTGCGCTGCCTTGAATTTCTTCCTGTCGGGAATGCCTCCACCAATGTCGAAGATGATTTCACCGAGGGTGGTACCCATAGGCACTTCCACAAGGCCGTTGTTGACGATCTTGCCCGCCAGAGCAAATACCTTGGTGCCCTTGCTGCCGGGCGTACCGATGGATGCAAACCACTCCCAGCCGTTGCGTATGATAGACGGCACATTTGCCAGGGTCTCCACGTTGTTTATGATGGTTGGCTTGCCCCAGAGACCCGAATTGGCTGGGAACGGCGGCCTGGGCCTCGGTTCACCTCTCTTGCCCTCGATGGATGCCAACAAAGCCGTTTCCTCACCGCAAACGAAAGCTCCCGATCCAAGCCTAAGCTCTATGTCAAAGTCGAAATCGGTGCCGAAAATCCCCTTGCCAAGGAGGTTATATTCCCTGGCCTGTGCAATGGCAATCTCAAGCCTCTTCACGGCAATGGGGTACTCGGCCCTCACGTACACGAAGCCCTTGTTGGCACCGATTGCGTACCCAGCTATCGCCATTCCTTCGAGCACTGAATGGGGGTCACCTTCCAGGGTGCTCCTGTCCATGAACGCACCCGGGTCGCCCTCGTCAGCATTGCACACAACGTACTTGGGCGAGCCTTTGGCCTTGCGGGCGAACTCCCACTTGACGCCCGTGGGGAACCCGCCGCCGCCACGCCCCCTCAGTCCCGACTTCTTGATAATGTCAATCACTTCTTCGGGGGTCATTGACGTTACTACTTTGTGAAGCGCAAAGTAGCCGTCCCTCGCAATGTACTCATCGATGTTCTCGGGATTAATGAGACCGCAGTTGCGCAACACGATTCGGTACTGTTTCTTGAAGAAGTCGATGTCCTGGAAGTCCACTATGGCCTTTTCTGTCTCAGGCTCTTTGTACAGGAGCCTCTTTACCACCCTGCCCTTGAGGAAATGCTCCTCAACCAGTTCCCTGACGTCCTCGGGTTGCACCTGGCAGTAAAACACGCCCTCAGGGTAAACCATCATGTTGGGCCCGAACCGGCAGAACCCAAAGCACCCGGTCTCAACCACCTGTACTTCCTTGTCCAGGCCCCGCGCCTTGATCTCTTCCCGCAGCGCCTTTCTCAAAGCCTCACTGCCCGATGCGGTGCACCCTGTACCCGCACATACCAATACGTGTGAACGGTAGAACGGCATCTTCTACACTCCTCCCTCGACTCGGCAACGTCGCCCTGTTACTTCTTCACGTTAATGACCCACTCCAGCACAGGCTGTCCGTTTACCACGTGCTGTGCAACTATTTGCCGTGCCTTCATGGGAGTGACATTCCCATAGGTGACTGGCTTTTGTCCAGGCAAGATCACGTCCACCAAAGGCTCTTTGGCACACAAGCCAATGCAGCCAGTCTGGGAAACCGTCACGTCTGTGAGCTGTCTCTTCTCGAGCTCGTCGAGTATTGCCTCCATCACTTCCCTGGCCCCTGCAGCAATACCGCAGGTTCCCATGCCAACCACAATGTGCGCGCCCTGCGCCATTTGGCGCAACTTCATCTTCTCAAGGGCTTGTTCTTTAACCCGCTTCAGATCTTCCAGAGTCTTCACTACCCACACCTCCGCGAATTTCGGCAAGGCCGTCGTCCACGTATTCCTTGATCCACTTGAGCACCATCGGGTGGTTCAGGGGCACTTCCTGTAGCACCTGACGCATCTGTGGGGTGCTTAGGCTGAACCGTTTGCCGTCAACTTCGTGCACGTACTCAAGGTCCACGTTGGGATTGCATGCGATTATCACTCGAATGGTCGAGCCCATATCTCCAAAGGGCATGCAGTCAACGCTGGCCGTGTTGAAGTTCATGCGCACTTCGGTTCCCCTTCCGGGCTCGCTCTCCACCTTGACGAACCCGCCAGTGAGTTCAGCCGCCTGCTTGACCAGGGGAAGGCCCAACCCCACTTTCCTGGTAGTGCGCCCCGTGACGAACGGGTCAAACGCCCTTTCGGCCATCTCCACCGGCATGCCCCGACCGTTGTCCCTGATTACCACCTCGAGCCACTGACGGTGCTCCCTAACCCTGATTTCGATGCGGGTGGCACCGGCTTCCAGCGAGTTTTGCACGATGTCCAGCAAGTGCAAACAAATCTCCTGCATCATTTGTACTTGCGCAAGATCTCGGGCACCTTGTCCGGTTTCATCCTGGCATGGGTGTCCTGGTTCACCATTATGGTAGGTGACAAACCACAGGCGCCCAGGCACCTCACCACCTGCAGGGAGAACTTGCCGTCGTCGGTGGTGTCTCCTGCCTTGATGCCCAGTTCCTTTTCAAACCGTTCGATCACCTTTGGCGCCCCTCGCACGTAGCAAGCCGTGCCGTTGCAACACTGAATGTTGTACTTACCCTTAGGCTTCAGAGAAAAGAAGCTGTAGAACGTTACCGTGCCGTAGACATCCGTGAGGGGGATGTCAAGCCCTTCAGCCACCATCACTTGAACTTCTCTGGGGACGTAGCCGAAAAGCTCCTGTGTCTTTTGAAGGATTGGTATGAGGGCGCTCCTGTCCCCCTTGGACCTTTCGATCATGTCCTTGATAACACTGTACTTCTCTTCACAAGCGCACGCATCCTGTGCCATTTGCTAACAGCTCCTCCTCCCACTTGAATTGCCTCAACCACCCACGTCGAACCGCCTGCCCCCTCTACAAGAAGACCACCCCCCTGTTATCCACCCCCTTCAAAGCAAGCCTTATTTCCTCCAGCGTTGGTTCACTCATATAAAAGGCCATCCTTACAGGCCGGATTTCTGCCAGGCGGTGGGCATCTGAGCTGAGCACGAAGGGACCACGCACTCCGAGCGCCTGAAGACCCCGCATTTCACCAGCTGACTGGGCATGCACAAGCTCAAAACAGTCGAACTCCATCTCGACGGGCACCAAGCCAAGCTGGCCCAACAGGCTGTTTCGGGGCCTGTCAATGTGCGCGGCGCAGCAAAGGCCCCCAAGTTTCCGCACTCCCTCGGCTATTTGCGCAAGGGTGAGCCCGCTGGACATGCTGAGCAACCTGTCCACAACGTCCTTTCTTTGCCCCTGGATATCGAAAGTCACTTGCGTGCCGAACTTGCGCCAGTCATGGCAAACCACTGGCATCGACCTGTACACCCTATCTTGCCAACACAAAGCTTGTTCCACTCCTGGAAACCAGGCGAGCACGTGAACCTCTTCCCTTGATTCCACTTCCATACCGGCTATCACCGTAATGCCGTGCCGCCGCCCCGCCTCCACCATTGCTTCCACGTTCTCACAGGAATTATGATCTGTGACAGCAATCACAGACAACCCCATATCTAAAGCGCGCCTGCAGATTGCATTAGGCGACATCTCCTCACTCGCACAGCACGAAAGCGCCGTGTGGATGTGGAGATCAGCCCCGTAAAACCTCATTGCGATCCCCACGCAGCAAACGGTACAGCTTTCCAGCTGTCTCGAAGCTGCTCTCTCCAGAAAGGATTAACGGAACCCCCTCTTTTTCAGCTTTCTCGACTGTGGCCTGCTCGGGGCGACGCCCGCTGGTCATTATAACTCCAGCCACACCAATCAGACTCGCCACCGCCACCACGTTGATGTGAGTTTGGATGGTCAACCACAGGTCCCCAGGCTTTGCGTTGGCTAGCACATCGCTCAACAGGTCTGAGCAGTAACCACCAGTCACCTGCCGCTCAGCCCCAACGTTGGTGCACAAAGTCAAGCCCAGTTGCTTGCAGATTTCCCCTACAGTCATGTCTTACCCACCTTTTCGCCACTGCTGGCCACAGGAGGAGGCAACTGCCTGGCCACTTCAACCATCGCTTCAGCAAGGTTCTGCACCCGCTCCCTGAGCTTGAATATGCAGTCAAGCTCGGTTGCCCTTCCTTGCACGATGTCTTCTGCAAGCGCCTTGCAGTTTGGGGAACCACATGCACCGCAGTCCAGCCCGGGCAGTTCCTTGACCACCTGTTCCATCCTGTTCACTTTTTCCAGCGCAGCCTTGATGTCCTGGTCCAGCTTCATCACGGGCCTGGGCGTGATTTTCACCGACATAGTAAAGAACCCTTGGTCTAGCATGCGCATTACCTGCTCCTGAGGCACCCATGGCTGCGCTTCCATGGCCCTCTTTGCCACTCGCCTAAGCCACGCGTTGGCCACAAACGGGTTTTGTACGCTCAGGCATCCGCCCACACAGCCGCTCACGCAAGCTTGGGCTTCAATGTAATCAACCCCTTGCAGGCGCCCCCGCTCAACTTCTTCAAGCAGTGCAATCACGTTATGAATGCCATCCACCCACAACACCGAATGCCCCCTGATGGCCAAGCCTTCCCCTCCTGACCTACCCCAACCAATGCCCCGGCCCGTGGCGTGAGAAGCTACGCTCCTGGCACCTGGAAGTCGCTTTAGCACCTCACCGTAGGCCAGGGAAAATGGAATGGCGCCGTCGAGCAAAGGGGCCTGATACGACACGGGCTGTTTGATCGCAGTTATCTTGGCAGGGCAGGGAGTTATGAAGTGGACCCCGACTCCGTCTGCGCCAAACGTTTTCCTTGCGAGCTTGGCCGCAGTCTCCATGGGAGGTTCAATTGGGACGATGTGCTCCAAGAGGCTGGGGAACCTAACCTGCATGAGGCGAACCACTGCTGGACAAGCCGAGGAAATGGCTGGGCGCGGGTGACGCTCCCGGTTGAGGTATTCGGTCACTGCGTCGGACACCATGTCAGCAGCTGCTGCTACTTCAACCACCTCATCGAAACCCAATTCCAAGAGCGCCCCTAATACTTTGGAAACGTCCACATCAGGACCAAACTGACCGAAAAAGGCAGGCGCCGGTAGGGCAACGTTTATCTTAAACCGGCTCAGGATGCTCAGGTCATCGGCCACAGCCACTTTGGCGTGATTTGGGCACACCCTGATGCATTCGCCACAATCCACGCACCGTTCTTCGATGATGACCGCCTTGCCCTGCCTAACCCTAATGGCTTCGGTAGGGCACCTCTTGATGCAGTTGGTGCAGCCCTTGCACTTCTCCTGCAACAGCCTGACCGAGTGATAGTAAGTTGCCAATTTACGGACCTCTTTCATCTATCTTTTCATCAGCGAGTACACGAAAGTGCCGCGACCAACCCGGGACCTTATCACCAGCACGTCGGAGTTCTTCTTAACGTTGGGCAGCCCCATGCCAGCCCCAAAACCCATTTCCCTCACGAACGCTGGGGCAGTTGAGTATCCTTCCTTCATGGCAAGATCGATGTCCGGAATCCCTGGGCCTCTGTCCCAGGCAATCACTTCCACGCTGTCTTCCTTGATGCTTGCCCTCACGCGTCCGTAGTAGGCGTGGATTATTATGTTGAGCTCAAGCTCGAAGCACACTACCGCTGCCCTTCGAACTAACGCCGGCTCCATTCCGACGCGCTGCATCACGTCCTTCACCTTCGAGGCAGCGTCACCAGCAGCCTGGAAATCCATTCCCTTTACCTTGAACTCAAGAGTCATTACGGCTGCCTGTCAAACAGCACCCCGGTCTTGCCCAACGCCTGCAGCAAAATCAATGCCACGCCAGTACCGATTAATGCAGTGTAAAGCTGGGTTACAGTAAGTGAAGCCATCACAGCTGCGGGCACCTTGACGCTCCTTGCAATGATTAGCCTCATGCCTGCCGTCATCACCAGGAACTTCAATAGGGAAGCAACTCCCGCAGCCGCGTACTTGTTAGCCCTATACAACAACCCAAAAGCCAAACACAAGGTGACGTTGCCTGCCATAACCACGGGCGCTGCGGGGGCAAACTTGAGGATCCCCATGACAAGCGCCATCCAGGGGGTCAAGCACCCAACCAGGGCGCCATAGGCCCATCCAATGGATGCCGAAGCCACCGAAAGTATGGCGTTTATCGCCGGGCCGGTGACCCACTGGCTCAGGGATAACGACTGAATAGCAATAGCCAGCCCAAGCATCACTGCAGCTCGCGCCAATGTGGTCAAGCCCAACTTGGATTTCATGGTCCTCTCCTCCGTGAGCTATTTTACACCTGATATTATAAATAGTGAACTTTGTTACTTAGTCAGTAAGTCTTTGAATTGTATTTTCGCATCAGTTGGAACGACCTGAACCCATGTACGGCCAGGGGACAACGCCACCTGTTTCCCAGAGTCATCGAAGAAAAGGGTTGGATCCGTGGGAGAACTCTTCTTCCAGCTGCCAGTATGCGCCCGGCCACCCAACAGGAACCAAGCCTTACCTTCGCCAATCAGTTTCATCTCTACGCCCCCGTCAGGATAAGCTACCCGTGTGGGCACTGTCTGCACAATCACGTTAGTCGCGGTGACCAAAGCGCCGTTTTCATCCACTGACTCCGCTCCGTTGACCATGCGCCTGTAGCTTTTTGAAGCAGAGTCCAGCACCCAATCCACCACGTACTTGGAACTGTACTCAACCTTGAGGCCACCCGCCGGTTTGTTGCTCCATGGGGTAAACTGCCACCTGGCCTTCAACTCGCCCGGGGCAGACTCTAATCCAAGCCTCTTTCTCAAAGACTTGACGCTCGTATACAGGTTGTGGGGTGAAGGCCTGGACGCCACTCTCCAGAAGCCCTCGGGGTTCAACAGCTCGTTGGCATCAAGCACTTTGAGCTTTTGGATTGGCTCAACGTCCTTTTCTAGGCCACCGCAGTGGGCCAGGATTGCGTCCCATTCCTTTGCCATGTACGCAAAGTAAGGCCGTGTGCTGCGCACCGGTCCAATCTTTGGCACATCGCTGCAGTGATAAATCGCAAGCAGGCGGGTGATCCCCCCTTCCGTGACTGCCTCGTACACGAGCTCTGCTTGGGCAATCCCTGCCTGAGGCGTCGCCCTGGGGTGATTGTCCACACACACCGCCACCGGTACCCCAGGGCTTTCACATGCTAGGCCGGTTATGGGGCAAAGCTCCACCTGCTTAGTCCCAGCATAATTTGATGGAGCCTGCTGGCTCTCCTGGGCAGGCACGGCAGGCTGAGAAACCACAGGGCCCCTGGAACATCCTGCGACCCACCCTAGGGAGCTGATAGCCAAGGCAAAGAGCAGGAACCCAATGGGCTTGGCGCGAGGCACCATGTAGACTACCTCCAATCCACCTTCCTGTTCAGCTCACTTGGTACGTGGAACATCATTCGCTTGAATCCCTCAAGGCTCTGGCTCCTGCCCACGCGCAATCGCGGCCTTTCAAAATCCTTGTCCCGGAAGCTGCACCAACGGGGGTCTACGGTAAACGCTGCAGAGTATCCTGCAGACCGCACCATTTGAATAACTCGCGAGTCATAGCGTCCGGACGGGTAGCAAAAGCTCTTAACCTTAACCCCCAACTTCTCCTCGATCTCCCTCTTTGCTTGAACCACTTCTATATACAGCGAGTCCTCATCAAGTTTGGTGAGGTCGGGGTGGGTTGCCGAATGGCAGCCAATTTCCCAGCCGGCAGCCGCCATCTCCTTAAGCTGCTCCCAGCTCACGTGATGGGGTCTGCCGATGCTGCGGGAACAAACGAAGGCTACCCCCACAAGCCCCAACTTTCTCATGGTTGCAAATCCTTTGGTGTACACGTCCTCGTAGCCATCATCGAAGGTAATCACCACCGACTTTTCTGGGAGGGGTTCATGGCGGTTCAACGCCTCCACATACCTGGCTGCAGTGACGCTCCTGTAGCCGTTGCGCGCAAGGAATTCCATTTGCTGCTTGAAGTCGTTTTCACTCACGAAAAGTTCGTTTGGTCCGTCCCCAATCACGTGGTACATGAGCACGGGTACCGGCCTCTGCACTAGGCTTTGAACCCTTCCCCGGCCTATGCCCAAACCCACCAAATGGGCTGCCAAGGCAGTCCCAGATTGGAACAAAGTTGCTGCAAAAGCAAGGGCACAAACTGCGAACTTCCTGAAGCCCAATGATCTAGTCCACCCTGCCACCATAAAGCCTTACCCGTTCCCCCATGAGTTTAAGCGAATTCATGGCCCTCTGGTGCACTTCCCTCGGGTCCATGCCGGTCAGGAGCTCAATGCCCTGATCCACATCTTCTATTGCCCAAACGTGGAACAAACCCCGTTTCACCGCGTCCACCACTTCGTCTTTGAGCATTAAGTTCTCCACGTTGGATCTGGGCACTATTACCCCATGGCTCCCGTCAAGACCCTTGATCTTGCACACTTCGTAGAATCCCTCTACCTTGTAAGTCACCCCTCCCACCGGCTGGACTTCCCCAAACTGGTTCACGGAACCCGTAACCGCAATCCCCTGCCTGAGGGGCACCCCAGAAAGGGCAGAAAGCAAGGCGTACAGCTCAGCGCTGGAAGCGCTGTCCCCTTCTATTTCCTCATACAGTTGCTCGAAGCAAAGGCTAGCCGACAGCCCAAGGGGTGCTGCCTCGGCAAACTTGCCCCCAATGTATCCTGAAAGGATCAGCACTCCCTTGGAATGAATTCTGCCGCTCATTTCAATTTCTCGTTCGATATTTACAATCCCCCGGCGGCCTGGAAACACCCTGGCAGTAATCTTGGAAGGCTTGGCGAACACATAGTCGCCTAGGTTTAACACTGCCAACCCATTGACCTGTCCAACCCGCGCCCCCGTCACGTCAACGAGGATTTGCCCCTTGGCAATTAGCTCGAGCAGGCGCTTTTCCACAAGGTTGGACCTATATACCTTCTCGTCCAGGGCTTTCTTGACTTTCTCGCCAGTAACCACAGGCTCGCCGTCAATAGTTGCCCAAGCGGAGGCCTCTTTCAGTACCTCAACTATTTCGTTGAACTTCGTGGATAGCTTCCTTTGGTCTTCCACCAGGCGGGAAGAGTAATCCACTACCTTGGCCAGGGCATCCTTTGTGAAAGGCTTCAAGCCTTCCTGTTGGCAAATTGACCTTACAAAAGAAGCGTAGCTGGCTATGTTCTCGGGAGTGCGGTCCATAGATGTATCGAACTCCGCTTTTATCTTGAAAAGCTTGCGGAAATCCTCGTCGTACAGGTAGAGCAGGCTGTAGAGCATTGGCGAGCCAATCAGGATCACCTTCACGTCCACTGGTATTGGCTCGGGATGTAGCGTTGCGATGGCCTCGGTGCGCAATTGCTCTGCCATGCTTTCGATTCGCACTTCTCCGTTCAACAACACTCTCTTGAGGCCATCCCATGCAAAGGGGTTCTTCAACACGTCCTGGGCCTGCAAGATCAGGTATCCGCCGTTGGCCCTGTGCACAGCGCCAGGCTTGATCATGGTGAAGTCGGTGACGAGCGCGCCCATCTGGCTCCTGTATTCTACCCGCCCGAACAGATTGAAGTAGGTGGGGTTGGTCTCGCACACCACTGGTGCTCCCCGGGTATCCGCGTTGTTAACGAACACGTTCACCTTGTACCTGTTAAGAGCAGATTTCTTCTTCTCGGTATCGCTTTGGTCTCCTTCCTCCTCCCTGAACAGGTCCAGATGTTCCACGACGTCCTGCTCAAGACCGTTCAGGTACTCTACGATCTCCGCGTTGCTCGCGTATTTCCTCACCAGTTCCTTCACTAGCGCTCCGGCCACTGAGTGCCCCAGGGTTTGGTCAAGCTGCTTCAGCTTCAGTTTGAGCTCCTTTTCGAGCTCCCTGGAGCGCCTCAGGGTATCCGCCAGGCGTTGCTGCACCTCACGAGCCGCAGCTTGAAACGCCTCCCTGGCCTGGGCGTCCAGTTGGTCGAATTCCTCTGGAGGTATGGGCTTGCCCCCCACTATTGGAAATGTGGCAAAACCTGCGGGGGTCCTGGAGATGGCAACGTTCTTGCTCATGGCGAACTGCTGGAGCTCTTGGAGTATCGCCTGGGAAGCCTGCTGGTAAGCCTGAACAAGGGAGTCCCTCTTTTTCTCGTAGTCCTCACTTTCGAACCGCTTGGGTATTTCCCTCTTGAGTTCCTCGACGAGTTCCGCTACATCGTTGGCAAACTGCACCGACTGCCCGGTGGGAAGGGGAATCGCCACAGGCCTGTCAGGGTCCTTGAAGTTGTACACGTACACCCAGTCCCCTGGGGTCGGTTCAGAAGCAGCCACCTTTGAGACCGCGTTCCGCGCGTAGGTAGTCTTGCCGCACCCTGTGGCCCCTGACATGAAAATGTTGTACCCCTTACTTCTGAAGGAAAGGCCAAACTCCATGGCCTTGACCGCCCTCTCCTGGCCTATGATTCCGGAAAGGGGTTCAATGCCGTCGGTTGTGTCGGCAACGAACAACGAAGGGTCGCAAACGGCACGAAGCTTGTCACAAGACAACTCCAGCTTGTTTGCCAAAGCAAATCACCCCTTGCTGTCCCTCAAGGTTACATGGCTCTTACCGTCCCTGAGCTGCACGAGGAAGTTAGCGTCTCCAGATTCAGCCAGTTGGGTGTTGTGGGTAACAAGGATCACTTGCCTGTCAAAGCTCTTGCTCACGCCCTTTAAGAATTCCACGACGCTCGCGGAATACTCCTCGCTCACGTGTTTGGCAGGCTCATCCAGCATCACAGGCCCTTCCAGCCTCGGTCGGGAAGCTTCAAGCAATGCAAGCCTCAAAGCCAGCGACACCACATCCACCACACCGCCACCCCTGGAGTCCTGTGGCCTGTTTTCGATCCTGGACCCTCCTTCGTAGCTTGATGAAACCAGATACTCAGCCTCCACCCGCCCGTGGGACTCCTCTAACCTGATGTGGAATTTCATGTCTGGCCCGAAAACCATCTGAAGAGCGCTGGTCACCATCGCCTCCACCTGCTGCCTGGCCTGCTCCCTTGCAAACGCGGAGGCTTCAATCAGCAACGCCCTCACCTTCTCCAAGAGCTCGCGCTGTTCCTCTAGGGCTTTCAGCTGTTCCTGAAGCTGCTGGCCCCTGGAGGTGAGCTGATCGTAAACTCCCTTCCTCTTGTTGTATCTTTCCTTCAATTTTTCCAGGGCCCAATCAATCCTGTCCAGCATTGTCACGATCCTCTCTTCAACAAGTCCCAAGGTATGAGCTTTTCCGCTTCTGCAGTGAGCCGGTCAATTTGGGCTTGCAGGTGCCTGATTTCCTCATCGAGGCGCTGCGGGTCCACTCCAAGCTCGGCCACGCGCTTCAACACCTTCTCTTTCCTCTCCTCCAGGCTCTTGAGCCTTTCCTCTGCCCTTATCCGAAGCCTCCTGGAGCTTTCAATTGCTTCCCTGAGTTGCTTTACCCTGGATTCCAAATCCACGTGCGCTCACTCCCCCAGTCCCAGTTCCCTTATAATGTGCTCAGCAGTGGCACTTGTAATGGGGCTCATGCAAACCGGGCACTTGCCAAGCTTTCGAAGGACTTCAGCGTATTCCCCAACTGCCCTGTCCCGTACCTGCTGGTACTGTTGCACCTCTGCGCGGAGTTTGGCCATGTCCCTTTCCACTCCCTCAAGTTCTTGCTTTGCTTGTTTCAACTCCCTGAGCAGTGACGGAGTTTCACCAATTGCGGTAAGCAGCCCCCACGCCCTTTCGATGCCATCAAACTGCACCACGTAAGAAAGGCCAGCCCTGACGCTCTGATCCGTGACCCGAAGCTCTTCTTTGAGCAACTCCAGTTCCTTCAACTTCACGGATGTGGCCTCGATTTGGGCCCACAGCATTTCGCACCGGTCGAGCTCCCTGGTGTAACGCAGCACGCTCAACGCCTCGAATCGCTGACTTTCTATTTCGTCCAGCTCCTTTTTGGCTTCCACCAGGGCAGAACGCAAATTGCTGAGTTGGTTGAGCTGATCCACAACAGACTGAAGCTTTTCGATCCTACGCCTTTCATCGTCCAGGTCGCGGTATTGCTCAATTTCCCGGGAAATCGATGCTAGCTCGTTTTCAACTCTGTTACGCTGTTCGTCCAAGCTGCCCAGCTCTCTGGCAGCAAGCTTCACCGCAAGATCCAACACGTGAACCCCGCAAATTCTTCCAATCGCTTTGGCACGAACGCTGCCAGGCTGATTCAGTAGAAACGGCCCTTCTAGTTGGGTTGAAAGGTTCAACGCAACTTCCACCTGATCGTCCAGGGCAATTTTCCGTACGCCATGGGCGCGCAATATTTCCTCAGGGATTTCGGTTCCAAACCCCTCGAAATGGAGTTCCTCCCCTGAAGGTCTCCTGAGCCTGTACGAGTTCCTGTTACCCCAGCGTTCCCTGGATATCACCGTGCCGTCGTCCAGCTCGGCCGTTACCCTGCAAGGCCCAGAGGCGCCAACTCGCACGTAATCGGAGCCTCTGGGTTCGTTGAACAGCAACCACCGCAATGCACGTATTATTGCGGATTTCCCCTGATCTGAAGCGCCCACAATCACGTTGAGCCCGGGGGATAACTCCATTTGGGTGAACTCGTGGCTCTGGAAGTTCTCAAGGGTAAGTCGAACAAGCTTACTCAGAGACTATCCCTTCTTTCATGCTTTGAGAGGCTGCCCCAAGCAGCTCCAGGGCCTTCCTGGTCACCTGCGGCGCCACAGAGTTCCTGCGGCTAATCTCGTTGACGATGCTTTCCAAGTCTACGGCCTCGAAGCTGCCAGTTTCCTTCACAAGCTGCAGGAAGGTAGCAAGCCTTGCTTGCCTGAACTGCTCAGCCTCGATGCTGGACCTGTCCAGCACCTGATCACCTGGGGCAGCGCACTTGAGTGGAATCTGTTTTAGCTCAATACCACCGTCAATCTCTATGAGCAGCACCGATGGGCACCTTCCGATTTCCGCCACGTGGCTTTCAAGCCTCACCAAAGCCCCTGGATTGGCAAACCATTTTCCCTGAACGCATACGGCAGGGAAACCCAGGTGGTTATGGCCAGCCAGGGTTATGTCTGCACCCGTTGCAGTCACTCGTTCTATCAAAGTGTAAGGTGCGCCTGGAAATAGCGGCTTGTGGACCAGCATTCCGTGGACCACGTGAATTGCCACGTCGCATTCGCGTTTGATCACGCAGTAGTCTAGTTCCGGCGCTCTCCTGTCTAAGTCGTAATGGAATGGCTGCCCTGTGAGCTGCACTCTCACTCCGCCCTTCTCGAACCAGTAAACCTTCCCCTCTTCTATAAGTTGGAAAAGTCCAAGCTCAGCCGCGAGGCCCACAATGGACCTGTTGAGGGTGTCAACGTTGTAGCCAAACATGTCGTGGTTGCCTGGAACCAAGAACATTGGAGCTTGGAATTCCCTTATTATCCTTAAGAATTCCCTAGCAGTTCCAAGGGCAGGAGCCGGGGAATCGAACAGGTCCCCACCGTGCACAACCATGTCCACTCCCAGCTTCTTTATGAGCTCTGCCACTTCGTTAAGTTTACAGGCCAGAGCTGCCACGAAATCGTCAAGCCTATTGCGAGGCGCGTTGCCCCGAATGTGAGTATCGGTGAGAAACAGTATCCTCATAGCCATCACTTGGCCACCACGTACCTGTGTCCAAACGGGTGGGCCAGTTTCTTCACCTTCCCTGCCTCCACCAGGCTTTCCAGCATGGTGCGGAGCTCTTCCACTCCCACAGTCCTTCCCAAAGCGCCAGACACGTCTTTCAAATAGTATGACAGCTGTGACTCGTCTATTGGCAGTAAGCCACTCAAGCATTGCCACATGCGATTGAGCTCGGTTTCTGCGCGCTCCTCGAGCTCTCTGAAGGGGTTCTCCGCATGGGGACTGGCCGTGAACGCTGCCCTGATCCTGACCGGCACAGTGCGGCCGATCACTGCTGAACTCACGTAGGCACAACCTGATTGAAGGTAGGGCAGATTGCCAGCCTCCTCAGTACCTACGTCCGTCTCTTCCTTGATCACTTGTATGTCAGTGGCCCTCACAGTACGGAACAAGATCTTGGTGTTGAGTTGGGCCGTTACCGTGTCATCGAGCAAAGCAGGGCGCTGGGTGGCAAGCACCAAGAACACACCGTACTTTCTGCCCTCTTGGGCAATTTCCCTGAAAACCCATTTTGCAGGCGCGTCAACCGCTTTGGGGGCAAAGCCGTGACACTCGTCCGTGACCACCAGGAATGGGGGAAACGGAGGCACCGTGCCTGCTGCATCCCTAAGGGAGTCCCTGTACGCTCTCCTCTTATAATACAGCTTCCTGCACAGGAAAGCTGCAAGCACTTGAAGGAACCAGGTGCTGCCCCGGATCACCGCTACCCTCCTCTGAAGCAGGGTTTCCTCCACCGCAGTGATGTCGCAACTAAACAGCCCCTCCCTGTAAAGCCTGTTCAAGCGCCAGCTTATTCCTTTGAGGGGCGCCGACCCGCCAACCTTGCCCCCATACTGATCAAGCAGCTCCACCATGTGCCGTTGCCTGTCGTCAGCATTGCCCTCTGAAACCCGTTTGCGCAATTCCTTCTCGTTGTCCAGAGCGTAAATGAGGTCTTCAACCCTAGAAGAGAAGCTCAAGTAGCTGTCCCTGGACTTGTGCAGGGTCTTTACCGCGTTCTCCATAGCCTCGGTTATTTCCCGTGACGACCGTAGCAAGCTGGCAAGGTCCTCGGCGCTCAACTCCTCGAAATTTACCCCCACATCCCTGCCCGCTTCGAAACACCTGTAACGGTCGGCGTAATTTCGCCTGAACCTGTCTGGCAGGCCCTCAGTGTGCCTGTCAAAGCTCATCTCGTAATGAGGGTCAAACACCACCGCGGGGATCCGCTTCTCCATTATCTCTTCAAGGAGTACCCTTAGCGCGTAGGACTTTCCCGACCCCGAGCCGCCAAATATGCCAATGTGGGGGTACTGATCCATCTGCTCGTGGGGGAACACGAAGGGAACACCCTCTTGGTTCACGAACCCTTTTGCTTTGTCCCACAACGGGGCAAGGTCCTGCATTTCCCTGGGAAGCCCTCCACGAGCAATGTCCTCCGTGCCGCGGATCACCCCCAGCACCAATCCTCGCCCCACTTCGCAGGGCACCAACAGCTGCGCAACCTCATGGAAGGCCGGCACCCTGACGCTGGCTCCGATTCGGGGTGGAACCTGTGTCTCGGTGAGCATGCGCAGCTTTGCCACGTGCACTTCCTGGTCCTCGATCCTGTAGCCCAGTTTCCTCAGGTTGTCCAGAACCTGCGAGTCCACGAGGGACGTGTGTTCGTCCACGAGAGGTATGTACTTGTTTAAACTAACAGTCTCCACCACCTGCCCCACAGGGCAGCCTGTGGCCTCGTCTTCAACTATTAACACCTCGTTCAGCCGGAATTTGCGTTGTCTCGAGGCCACAAACAGCTCCAAGTGGGTAGCTCTGCCCACAACTTGCATCACACTCATCCCTCCAGAGTGAAGGAATCACGCCTGCTTCGGTGTGGAAGAAACAGTTTCTCCAGCACTTCCTGGCCCAAGTACGTGGTTACGACTGCCCATATGTCCCTTTCGCTAAGGCGCGCTTCCTGGTCCACCACGTCAAGCCACAACGGCACTCCCCTGGACGACCTTGAGGTGATGTGGTAAAGCGTGCTCACCACCTTTTTCACCGTGTACGGGTCTGCGTCCCTGCGCAGGAAATCTATGGCCACAGGTTGGGGATGGTCCGAAAGGCGAGCGAACACCGTGTAGTAGTCACCCTTGAAGGCAAGCTCCTGACGCACCATTATGCACTCACCCGGCTCCAGTAGGCCGAAGAGTAGCTCCCTGTCGTTGGAAGGCCACTCGGTACCAAGGACCTGTGCCACCATCCTCGCAACCTCGAAGGTGCCCACCTCTTCGATCACTCCCACAAGCATGACTGGTGGGTGCCCCAAAACCTCGGTGAGCGATCTCCACTCACTGGGACAAAGGGATTCATAGCGCAAGAACCCTCCATCCATTACCACCAGGGACATGTGACCGCCCAGCTGGGACATGAGTTCGCCGCACGCAAGGCACTCAAGAGCGGCCATCCTGGCTTTGACCAGTAGCTCATATCCCATTTCCATGGGCATGTTCCTGGAGCTGGCAAGCTCCTTTGCCTGCTCCACGTGTTGGGGAAGCACCGAACAAACGACGTCGAATTTGGCCACTTTAGGACCACCAGCGCACATTGCCACCGCGCTTACCACGTCTAGCCTGCTGGTCCCAGCCCCCACGCCCGCAGTGGATCCGTCAACCCCTACCAGTTTGTACTCCCACATAGGTTCCCAATCGCCCACAAAGCATATTTCACCGATTTTCGCTTTAACCAGGCTGCGGAGGGTCCTCCTGTCTGGTGCCTTTGCGGTCCTCTGTCCAAGATAACCGGCTATCCCTTGCAGCTTTCCATGAAGCCCTTCCACCAAAGCTCCCCGCTCCACGCCACTCAACTCCCCGCAACTCCCATTCCTTCGTCAGTAACTTCCCCTAATCCTCCACCACTTCCAGGAGTTCCAGTATTTCACCTTTGGTTACTTGCCCAATTGGAGACTATTATGTAAACAGTACGTTAACGGGAGTGATCCTCAATGAGACTGAGAAAAACGTTTGTGCTGGTATTGGCAATAGCCGTCGCGTTGGGCATCAGCATTGTGCGCCAATCCGCCGCATTTGCCAGCACGTTTCCAACTCTGGGTTTCGGCTTCTTCCAAGACGGCACATCTCCATGGGTGCTGACCCTCTCAGTGAAAAACACTGGCACGTCTCCCGCAAGCATTGGGCCGTCCTCGCAAGGCAGCCTGCAGGTGTACCTGTACAGGGATGGGAGCATGGTGTGGTACAGTTCCGTCTCCCTCAACTTGCAGATAGCAGCAGGGGAAACCAAGTACATTCCAATCACAATCCCTTGCCAGACGCCCGGATTGTACTACGCACAAGTTTACCTCTTGGTCCAGGGCGGGGAAAGACTCTCTGTTGCGTGCACTTATTCGCCAATCCAGTATTACTGCTACGACCCCCTGCACTACTCGGTGACATTCCAGTCCAAAGCTTGGCCGTCCGGACAACGCAGGGTGGTCATCACGGTTCGCAATGACACTGGCTCCGACGTGTATTTCCCATGGCAACACAGCTACGAAGTGGTGGCACGTTCCCAGGACGGGAGGGTGATCCGGAAGACTGTGCCCAGCATGAGCCCGACGTCACTCTATGAGAAGGTACCGGCGGGTGCCACTAGGTATTACTTCATCAACATGCAAGAACTTACCGCTGGCAGCTACACCGTGGAAGTTTGGCTTAAAGAGGGGGGCATGTACGTTAGGCAACTGGCCACCATGCAAGTCTCCCTTTGACAAAACCACCTTATCCCATGGGCCCATGGTTCTGATCCTGGGCCCACTGTGGTCTCAGATTACCTTTATGCCCGCCCTGTCCATTGTCTCCAGGGCTTTTTCTCCGTCCCCAGGGTTCACGTTCACTGCCCTCACTGCGTCTTTGACCACTGTCACCTGGTACCCCATTTTCACTGCGTCCATTGCAGTGGCCATTACGCAGTATTCCGTAGCAAGCCCAACAACCCAGACTCCCTTTACACCGTGCTCGGAAAGCCAGGTGCACAGGTCCTTGCCGCGCTCACTACCTCCTTCCCTGCCCGCAAACCCGCTGTACGCTTCAGCGCGTGGGTCAAACCCCTTCTTGAACACCGTTCCTTTCACCACCAATTTGGGGTAGAACTCGGCACCCCACGTATCCTGCACGCAGTGTCTTGGCCAGATTCCACCGTTCTCCTCGAAGGAACAGTGATCAGCCGGGTGCCAGTCCTGAGTGTAGGCGATGGGCTCCCCACGCTCCGCAAACTCGGCTACCAGCCGATTTATGGGCGCCACCACCTCGTCGCCCCTGGGCACCGCAAGGGCACCACCTGGGCAGAAGTCGTTCTGCACATCCACCACCACAAGCGCATTGCGCTGCGTCACTGAAATCCCTCCTTCGTGTTCATCCCAACAGCACAAGGCCTATCCACTCCACCTTGGTCCCTGGGGGAAACTGGGGCACCACCAATCCCAATCTGTCAAGTGTGCCCAGTACGTCAATGCCCATGGCTTCCATGGAGGGCCTGGCTTCAAAGGGGTATCTGCACCTGGTGCCTCCAGTCTCAGCCACACACCTTTCGCAAAGTCTGCAGGTGCCCCCAATCAACCCAGCTGCAAACCTGTAGCCAGCTTGGAAAGCTTCCTTTTCCAGCGCATTAACCAGCTTGTGCAACTTCACAGCACCCGAATAGGCCACCTGGCGGTCAGCTTCGCCCTCGAACGACACTTCTAGCTTCACCAGCAGCGCCCACTCATACTTCTTGATGGCTTCTTCGCTTTCCCTGAAAGAGGGCACGAACGGTGGGCACATGAGGTTCCTACCGTAACTCGAACAAAGGGGGATGCGGCACTTCAGCCTAGTCCTTGGGTCCATCACCAGCTGGTCCACCCCAATCACCCAGGCCCCAGACGCCCCCAATGCCAAGGCCCTTTCTATCCAAAGCTTGCGTTTTCCCTCGTCCACCCCACGTCACCACGCTTCCGGTGTGATGATTACACCGAAACTCACAAATCTCCTGCACGCAGTTTCCCGTAACAGCAACCGCCGGCCCACCATATGATGTATTGACTTGAGCTAGCTGGGGGTGGGAGCAATGGACACCGCAACTCGTGACATTGCCCTGTTGCTGGCGCTGAAGCCATTCCTCAGGCCAAGGGCCAGGCAATTGGTGGACACTCTGGTTCAAACCGCAGCCAAACAGGCAGAGTTTCAATCCTCTGGTCCCATCGATACGGTTCAGCTACTTACGCTAACCCAACAGGAAATTGCGGTGGAAACTGACAGACTTACCACGCTGGCGCTCCTGTGGATACCTCTGTGGCTTTCCTCTGGGGACAGTCCCAGAACACCATTGGGCGCTGCAGACGCTACCCAACTTCTGGACAGCAACTTCCTAACATTGTTTGCTCTGACCCTGGCAATCGCCAACGCTTTGCCGTGACATGCCTGCTGCCTCCGCACCTCGTTTACCGAAAGGAGGGTTGACAAGTGGAAACCCAGGGCAGAAACCATATGTTCTTCGGTTGGTGGTTCTGGATCATCATTCTGTTTCTGATCTTCTTCTGCTTCTTCCCCATGGGCTCCAACAGGTAAGGCTCGCGGAGGGGGGATACCCCCTCCGCACGTCACCGGGAGGGAGCCATCGTGAGAGAACAGTTCTACAGCCTGCTGCACATTCCCAACGTGAGGGCAGTGGGCATAGGGTACAAGTGGCAGAACGGTAAGCCCACCCGTAGAACCGCAGTGGTGGTGTTCGTTGAGAAAAAGCTACCAACCCAAAGCCTTTCCGCCCATGAAACCGTGCCTTTAGAAGTGGCAGGTATGGAAACTGACGTGGAAGAAATAGGGGAGCTTAGATTGCTTGCAGCCCCCAGACAGCAGAAGATGCGCCCCGCCATGCCTGGCGTGAGCATAGGCCACAGGTCGGTAACCGCCGGTACCCTTGGAGCAATCGTGTTCGATAGGTCCACCGGAGAGCCCTTGATCCTCTCCAACAACCATGTGCTCGCCAACAGGACCACTGGGAAAGACGGAAGGGCGCGAATAGGCGACCCGATTCTCCAGCCAGGTGCCTATGACGGTGGCACTGCGCCCCAGGACGTCATAGGTACCCTCTACAGGTTTGTACCGCTCAACTTGGACATTGAGGAATCCACATGCCCCATTGCCAGCCTCGCAGCCCTTTACATCAATCGTTTCATCAAGCTTTACCGACCATATTACGTAATGAGGTTCTACCGGAGGGTGCAATCCCGCAACACCGTGGACTGCGCCGTTGCCAAACCAGTGCGCCCTTCCGACGTGACACCCGAGATCCTGGAAATCGGCCCCATAAGGGGAGTACTTCAACCCGAAGTGGGTATGACCGTCAGGAAGAGCGGCAGGACAACCGGAGTCACGGAGGGCACAGTGAGGGCAGTGTCTGCCACAGCCAGAATTGACATGGGAGACAACGTCACTGCACTGTTCGAAGACCAGTTCATCACCACGCCCATGTCCAAAGGAGGAGACAGCGGCTCGTTGGTCTTAGATACCAAGAACAACGCCGTGGGCCTGGTGTTTGCCGGATCGGAGCTGGCCACCGTATGCAACAACATCGCCAACGTGCTGGACGCGTTGAACGTCAGGTTCTAAGCAAAAGTGGAAGCAGTAACAACCCTTGAGGCGCACCAATAATATGTAACTGCGAGTGGGAAAGGCTAAGTCAACCTGACTTGCTAGGAGGGATCACCGGTGAAAGCCCAGTGGGACGAATCGAGCTTCCTGATTTTCATCATCGTGCTGTTCCTGATCGTGTTCCTCATGCCGTTCCCGTGGAACGTAAAGAGCGCCTAAACATCGCAGTCAGCAACAGCACGAGGGGGCGTTGCCTGCGCCCTCTCGTGCTGTTGAGACCTCGTCAACGCTCCTTCAGCCAATGCAGTTGTGCCAAGTACGGCACCTGGGCAACCAACAGGTCCAATCCTCTAGAAGACCTGCCCAACACCGCCAACACAGGGCAGACTCGCACTGCGGCGCTTACCGCAAGGAACAGCGCTGTGGCAGAGGCGAACCCCGTAGTGTAATCCGCCAGCACTCCGAACCAAGAAAGCCCTAGGAGAACTGCTGCCACCGCAAACCTCACTATTTGGTCCACGCGTCCAACGTTCCTCACGCAAATTATTATGGCATCGTCTTCCGCCGCTAATTCGTGCAGTCAGATTCACATAGTGCGAAGAATTATTCCCTCTTATGAGGCCAATAAGCTTTGGCGGGGCTCAGCGTGCCCGGTGTTTGAGCTTAGACCACGTTGGCACGTTCCTTGCATGGTGGATGAACTTGAAATGCATGGGAGAGTCAACAGGCAACAGGGAGGTGCAAATGGTGGCCAAGATTACCACTTTGGAAGAGGCAGTCTGCCATGTCAAGGACGGCATGACCATCATGGTGGGCGGTTTCCTTGGAGTGGGAACCCCGGAAGGCCTCATAGATGCATTGGTTAGGAAAGGCGTTAAGGACCTTACACTGGTATGTAACGACACTGCTTTTCCCGACAAAGGAGTCGGCAAGATGATCGTCAAGAAACAGTTCAAGAAGGTCATAGTTTCGCACATAGGAACAAATCCCGAAACGGGAAGGCAAATGAGGGAAGGCGAGCTGGAAGTGGAGCTCGTACCCCAGGGCACCTTGGCCGAACGGGTGAGGGCAGCAGGAGCAGGTCTAGGTGGCATCCTGACACCTACGGGCGTAGGTACCCTGGCCGAGAACGGAAAGCAAAAGCTGGAACTGGGGGGCAAGACTTACTTGCTTGAGCTGCCCCTCCGCGCCGACGTGGCTCTCCTCCGGGCCCACCTTGCAGACAAAAAGGGCAACCTCACCTACAGGCGGGCAGCCCGGAACTTCAACCCCCTTATGGCCATGGCCGCAGACCTGGTGATAGTAGAAGCAGACAAGATCCTGGAAGTGGGGGAAATTGACCCCGACATGGTCATGACCCCTGGGATCCTGGTGGACCTCATCGTTCCACGAGCGTTCTAGATGGAGGGAGGGAACCGAATGGACAAGCGCGAGATAATTGCCAGGCGGATAGCGCTCGAGCTCAAGCACGGGGATGTGGTCAATCTAGGCATAGGTCTTCCCACCTTGGTTGCAAACTACATTCCCCAAGGAATAGAAGTGATCTTCCAGTCAGAGAACGGGTTCGTGGGTCTAGGACCCGCTCCAGCCCCCGACCAAGTGGACCCGGACATAGTTAACGCCGGAGGCAGCCCAGTGACGGTACTGCCTGGCGCCGCGTTCTTTGACAGCGCTACCTCTTTCGCAATAATCCGCGGCGGCCACGTGGACGTTACGGTGCTGGGCGCACTCGAGGTGGACCAGCACGGCAACCTCGCCAATTGGATGATCCCAGGCAAGCTCGTGCCTGGCATGGGAGGAGCAATGGACCTGGTCACTGGCGCCAAGAAGGTGATCGTGGCAACCGAACACACCACCAAGGACGGGGCCTCAAAGATCCTCAAGCAATGCAGGTTGCCCCTGACCGGAGCAAGAGTAGTGGATTTAATAGTCACCGACCTTGCAGTCATGGAAGTGACTTCAGATGGGCTGGTGCTGCGGGAAACAGCCCCAGGCATCACCGTGGAGCAAGTCAAAGCGGCAACAGACGCGGACTTGATCGTGCCACCAGACGTGAAGCAGATGAGGCTCTAGCATCGGGGGCGGCTGACCACCGCCCCCGATGCTATAAGTGCACTTTACTGGCGGTTTCCATTGGAAAGACGGAACTTAGAGTGCAGCGCCCTTACGGCTGGTTCCACCTTGGACCTCTGGATGAGGCAGGAAATCCGTGTGCCAGACGTGCTGATCATGTCAATGTTTATTCCCTGGCCTGCAAGGGCCTCAAACATGTCCGCAGCAATGCTTGCGTCCTGCCAAATGCCAGCACCCACCAGCGACACCTTTGCCACGTTATCGTCCACGACCAGGTCCTCTGCGCCCAGCTCCTCTTTGAGTTGCTTACAAACAGTTATGGCTGTAGCCTTGTCTTCGTGGGACACTGTGAAGGCGATGTCGTTCACAGCTCCCCTGCTCAAGCTTTGAACTATCATGTCCACGTTCACAGCAGCCTGGGACAACCTACGGAACACCCGTGCTGCAACGCCCGGCACGTCTGGCACTCCTTTGAGCACCACTTTCACCTGATCTACGCTGTGGGTCACTGCCCTTACCAAAGGACCTTCCATCACTTCCGTTTGCACCTCTCCTATAACCGTACCTGGTTTATCTTCGAAGCTTGAAAGCACCACGATCTCAACACCGTACTTCCGACCAAGCTCAACCGACCTTGGCTGCATCACCCTGGCACCAAGGTTGGCCATTTCTATCATTTCGTCGTAGGAAATCCTGTCAATGTGCGATGCCTGGGGCTCCACCCTTGGGTCTGCGCTGTATACTCCATCAACATCGGTGTATATCTCGCAGCGGCCCGCACCCAAGGCAGCCGCCAGTGCCACAGCGCTGGTGTCCGAGCCTCCCCTCCCCAGGGTAGTGACGTCCCCATTGCACACCCCCTGATAGCCAGCCACGACCACCACTTTGCCAGCCCTAAGTTGCTCCAGAAGCTTCCGGGTATCTATTCTGACGATTCGGGCCTTGGTGTAGGTGCCGTCTGTGATGATCCCCGCTTGAGCTCCGCTCATGGACACCGCTTCACAGCCCAACTCCTGAATCGCCATGCACATCAGGGCGCTTGACACAAGTTCTCCTGTGGAAAGCACAACGTCCAGCTCACGCTTGTTCGGGTTAGAAGCCACCGACCAGGCAAGCTCAAGCAGTTGGTCTGTTGTGTCCCCCATGGCAGACACAACGACTACCACGTCGTTGCCCTCCCGGCGCTTTCTCACAACCTTCTCCGCAGCCCTGAATATCCTTTCCCTACCGTCAACAGAAGTTCCCCCAAACTTCATCACAACCAACGACCTGCCAGGGTCTATCCCCTGTACCACCCTTGCCCCATCCAGGTCCACATGCAAATCCAGCACCGTGCATTCCATCCCTTTGGAGTTCAGCACTTCCTTCATCCGCTGCTTGATTAGGTCCCGGTTCCGATCTGCGAACACAAGCACCGACGGCCCCGCGCCGCTCAACACCGCTCCCCTGGCGCCAGCCGCCCTAGCCTCTTTGAGCAGCGCCCTCAGCTCTGGCGCCAAGGCGTCCCGGTACTGCTGGTGCAACCTGTCCTCAGTGGCCCAATCCAAGGCCTCGTACTCCCCAGTCATCAAGCTGCCCACCAACGCACAGGCGCGGCTTATGTTGAAAACCGCGTCCTCAAGGGAAACAGCCTTAGGCAGCACCCGCCGAGCGTCTTGTGTCTTGAGCTCCCTTTGAGGGATAACCACAATGGTCTCAATGCCAAACGGCGGCTCCAGCCTCATGTACCTCACGCTTTGGCCCTCACGGGTGGAAATCACAAATCCACCGAGAAGGGCAGCTGAAACATTGTCCGGATGACCTTCCATTTCTGCAGCCAAATCCAGCAGTTGCTGCTGGTTAAGGGGGGATCCCGCAAGGTAGTTTGCGGACACAAGACCCCCAACGATTGCTGCAGCGCTGCTTCCCAATCCTCTGGCAATGGGAATGTGATTTTCAAGCCGCACACACAAACCGGAGGGGGCGTACCCAACCTTGTCAAACAGCCTGAACATAGCCCTCACAACCAGGTTGTCCGGCGCTTCAGGCAGACGACCAGAACCTTCGCCCCTCACCTCCACCCTGATTCCTGACGGAACTTCTTCTGCCTCCACGTAGTTGTAAAGCGCAAGCGCCATCCCAAGCGCGTCAAATCCCGGCCCTAGGTTGGCAGTTGTCGCTGGCACCCTAACCTTAACCTTCAACGACCTCACCTCCAGCTTATGGCAAAACGAAAAGCCACTCTGTCCCAGGGACGAGTGGCTTCACCCGCGGTTCCACCCAAGTTGGCTCAATTTGAGCCCACTTTGCCATGGTAACGGCTGGACCGGCGCCGCTTACTTGCAACACCACAGGGTTGCTTTCAGCTCACAGCTCGAGGGTGGTTTTCTACAGCCCGTAAGCACCCGCTCCCACCTTGCCGGGCTCTCTTGGCTCCGGCGCTGTATACTTGTCCCCGTCATAGCTTTTAGCATCCTAACCTTTCGCCGGTATTCTAGCATCGCCTCGACCCACCGTCAATAAACCACTGCGCAGCAACTTGGTGAGGCCCTGTTCCCGACCTTGCTTGAACCCCGATACGGGAGCTGTACCGTTCTTCGCGGCGTCATGGAGATTTCAGGATAAGTCTGAAATCAATTCCCACCACAGTACTCTTGTCGGTCGTTTCCACCAATACCCCAGTAACCTGGACCAGTTGATGCAACTCCTGGAGCTTCATGCTCAACCTCACCGCCTGCACTGGTTTGCCGACGGCTGTAATCCTTCCAGTTTGGAAATCTAGACCCTTCCATGGGCTCGGGCGACGCTCCCCAAAACTCACCTCTGTTACCTTCAGGCCTTCAGCCGAAGCCAGGGAGACTATCTCCCTGTAAAGTCCCGGGCAGTCGGGCCACACTGGAATCATCGCCATCATCCACGATGCGTCCTGTCCGCTGGAACCCTTGGGAACGCTACTCGCAGAAAGCTGCTTTTTAACGTCTTTCAGCGAAGCTTCCAGTCCCTTCGCCCTGTTCGCCAGCACGAAACTCCAGCTCAACAGCAACAGGCTCGCTCCAGCCATCACGCCTGTGAGCAACCATATCCGTCTGGTGGTTTTCACTGCTTTCCCCCTGTTCCACTTGGAGCTGCGCTCACCTGGGCATCAAACCTCATGTCTTTGCCTGTGATGACCTTGAGGCTCCGCACACCGCCCAAGGTTCCCAAGTACGATGTGAGCTCGTCCGCCTTTTGGAACGTGCCTGAGATGGTAACGGTGTCATCTTTGCCGTCACCACGAACCCACTTGAGCCCAGTCAGGCGCACCGTTCCCGGAACCTGCTCAACCACCTGGACCAGCCTCGGTACAACTGTGTCTGACCTCACTTTTGCGTAGGCCTCAGCCACTGCATCGCCGATTCCAGTATCCCTGCTTTGGTTCCTCCGCTTTGCCAATTCCTCTTGTCGAGCCTTCAGTTCGGCTTCCAGTGACTTCACCGTGGTAAACTCGTTCCAGGCCTTGTTGGCACAAACCCCTAATACCACCAGAGCAGCTAATACCAAAAGAGCCCGCGACCAAAACGCCTTGTTAGGCAGGCCCTTTTCCTTTTCGGTCAAAAGGTTAAATCCCACGCTCATCTCACCGGTCTTTCTCCCAAATTGCCAATCCCAGTGCCACCACGAATTCTGGTGGCACCTGCCCTGATTCGATGTAACCTGCCTTCACCGGCAACCAAGGAAGCATTCCCTGGAGCTCTGTCAACAGTTGCTGGCTTTGTGGCTGGGTAAGAAGCACAGTTACCTGGTTTATGCTTCCCAGCTCTCTTCCTAGGCTTGAGTAATAGTCCAGGGACCGTACCACTTCGTCCAAGACTCCCACGGACCTAGCTCCATCCCAGTCCTCCCCACGAAGGTGCCTGGCAAACACCGGCATCCCTTCCTTATCGAAGGCTGTAATCGACACCCAACCCTTCCTGGGGTGAACCAGCAGACACGCTTCCCCGCTTATCGATCCCGACCAAACTAGAGCCCTGTATGCTGCCACCGAGTCCACGTCAATGGCAACCAGCCTGCCACCTGCTGACCTCCCTGCAACCGAAAGGGACCCTACACAGCTTGCCTTGGCGCCAACAGCCTGCACAACAATTCCTGACCCGTCTTGCTTCAGCACGCGGTAAGAAACCGCCACTTCGCTACCAGGGAAGTAATCTACCATTTCCCATTTAATCGCACTTGGCAGTTCCTCGTCTGCCATTGGTGGCAGCTTCATCCTCTTGAAAACTGTAGCCGTGGCGTCTATTCCAAGCACAAGCCTCCTGCTGGCGCGCTGGGATACAATTAAACTGCGTAAAGCACTGGCAACCTCTCGCGGCTTAACAATCTCACAAGAGTTCAAGGAGCCTTCAGGAGTTGGGGTTTCTGCAAACTTCCGCACCGAGAACCCGCTTGCATCCCGCGACACCTCAACGATGCGTACGTGTTCAGGAGTTATCTCAACGCCCACTGTCCTGCTCTTCGGGCCCGCACATTTCACAGCAACTCCCACCACTACCGCCACAAGCTCGGCCGCTATAGCCAAACCAGCGGCCGGATGGCGGGCGAGCACCAACACCAAGGTGCCCATCACGGCCAATGTCAGTATGACAGTGACCACGGCTACCCGCAATAGTCTTGTCAAGGGCGGCATCTGCAAAAACTCTACTCGCGTTCTTTCGCTTTTTCGCTTTCGGGTCTTCCTCGAAAGCATTCGTGCATCACGCTCATTCCCAGAACTTGCGCACAACGTCCTCAGGCGGTGGTGCTGTAACTAGGCTCACCCCTATGAATGCCACCAGGGCCAAGGCCAGCGGCAGCACAATGGTGTGGGTTCCAAAAGGCCTCTTCCACACTTTGTCGAACAACATGTACGTAACTACGCCGGTGGCCATGGAGGCAATTGCACCAGGAGCATTACCCCTCTTCCAATACAGCCCCAGGACTATTGGCCAAAAGAACACCGCCTCTAGGCCACCCAAGGCAAACAGGTTTAGCCAAACCAGCAGAGCCGGAGGCTTCAATGACGCAAAGAAAACCACAATCCCGGTCAAGGCGGTTATGACGGTGCTCAACGTGGATACGCGCCTGCTTGATGCAGATGGGTCCACGTAATTCAAATATAGATCCTTTACAATGGTGGTGGAAACCAAGATCACCATGGAGTCCACCGTAGACATTATTGCGGCAAGGGGTGCAGCCAGGAACACACCGCCAATCCACTCGGGCAGCACTTTTACCGTTACTGTGGGAATCACCAGGTCTCCCGCCTTCACCCCGGGCACTACTGCGCTTGCAAAGGCACCCGTCAAGTGCATGCCTAGCATTAAGAAGCACGCTACAGGGGTTCCTATCACGATCGCCCTGTGCATTGCCATGCTATCCTTGTAAGACATGGCTCTCACCGCCACCTGGGGTAGCCCTGCAAGCCCAAGCCCTACCAGGACCCAGTATGAGCATACCCACGGGGGGCTGAGAAACCCCTTAACCCCGAATGGGGTGATGAGCTCTGGGTTTGCTCTGTACATGGACCTCACTATGTTGGAGACTCCTCCGCCCGCAACCACAGTGCCAATCAGGATGGCCGCTGTGCCAATGAGCATTACAGCACCCTGTAAGGCATCGGTGAGAGCCACTGCCCTGTATCCACCAGCCGTCACGTACACTAACACTGTGATTGCAAACAGGGCAAGCCCACCTTCGTAAGTCAAGCCCGCCGCTTGCATGACCCTGGCAGCGCCCACCCACTGGGCAGTCATGGAAGCCATGACGAACCCCACTATGGCCAAACAGCTTATTACAACCACTACATGGCTTCTGTACCGCTCTCTCAAGAAATCGACAACACTCAGTGCATTTACCTTCCTAGCTACAATAGCAAACTTCTTCCCAAGCAGTGTCAAAGTCAGATACCCTGTTGGCATTTGCGCCATTGCCAGAAACACCCAACCCAGCCCCTGCACGTAAGCCGTGCCAGGCCCCCCAATGAAGCTGCCAGCGCTCACGTAGGTGGCCACAAGGGTCATCGCAAGCAGGAAACCACCCAGCTGCCTGTCTGCGAGGAAGAACTCGCTCATAAACGCGTACCCACTACCCTGGCGGGCTCTGGACACCACGTTCCAACTGTAGTACGCCAGTGCGTATATGCCAACAAGGTACGCAAACAGGGGGACCATCACTTTCCAGTTCACGTTCACCCTTGCTCTCCCCCCTTGCCGTCCAGCGGAATATCGCTAAAGAATAGCTTGACTGCAACCCAGGTGAGCGCGGAGAACACGATCGGTCCCACCACGCAGCTCCAGAAGAACCAAGCGGGAAAGCCCATTACGTAAGTGTAGTTTTCGGGGGGTTGGGACCCCAGTCCATAGCCTAAACCAAACCACCATAGGAAGTTCAAAGCGAATATGCACAGACCAACTAAGGTTTCCTTGGCCGCCTGAAAGTACCTCTTGTCTTCGTTCACCAGTTGCTCAGCTCCTTGCCACGCCTTACCTTTGTCAACCTAGCCTGCATCCCTGGCCTTCTCAGGCAATCCCCCACAAGCGAAGGTACCACGCTATTATTTGCTCACTCCACACCATGCTGGTAATGCACCCCAACGTTAAGAAAGGCCCAAATGCAATTCGTTCCTTAAACCCAGAGCCTCTTGCAAGCATTAGGGCTAACCCAGTGGCAGCACCAGCAAACACTGCCAGAATGAACGCGACCACAGACTGGGCAGGCCCCAGCACCAAGCCAATCACTGCGGACATCTTTACGTCACCCAAACCCATGCCGCCACGAGAAAGCCAATTGGCTCCTGCAAAAAAAAGCCCCGCGGCAAGTGACGTACACAGGTGTACTGCCAGATTACTGAAGTCCAAAGTAAGTAGAATCATAAGAGTGCTCAAAGCACCATACACGAGGAACATATTGGGGATCAACCACACCACGAGGTCCACAATGCTACAACAGATCAACACCAGGGAAGCGTTGGCATACAGCACGAACCTGGGCCACTCGGCTTGGTAGGTTTTCCACAAACCCAGCCACGTAATAGAGGCAGTAGCGGCACATGCAAGCCGCACCCAAAGAGAGGGCACCGGGCGGGTGCTACTCACTATGGCAATCCATGCGTAGGCTATTGTCGGCAAGAGGGCCCCCAGGAGAGCCCCGACCCCACACACCACAAGCAAGCCCAGGCTGTTCACCCCATTCCTTCTGGGACGCCCGTTCGAGCGCATATAGCGTTCAAACTGTGAGCATTTATTACGGATGCCTTGCAGCGGCTTTGGAAAGTGAGTCAGCTAGCTGGTTTTGCTCCCTTGGAACGTGCACAATGTCCACATGCTCGAAGTCTGCCTTTAACTTACTCACTTCGGCAAGCAGGGATCGCAGTTCTGGACTGTGCACGGCGTATTGACCCTTAATTTGGTTGACCACAAGTTCACTGTCGGAGAAAACTGTGACTCTGGTTGCACCCAGTTCCTTGGCAGCCTTTAGCGCTTCAATCAAGGCTAGGTATTCCGCAACGTTGTTGGTGGCTTGGCCCACATGGATAGACTTTTCTACCCGGCTCCCGTCCTCGCGCTCAATCACCAGCCCGACTCCCGCCCAACCTGGATTGCCCGCGGACGCGCCGTCTGCGTATATACGCACCTCTTTTCCTGGCGCCGCGTAAAACGCATTGCGTTCCACCTGGCTCATGACCACTTCAATCCTGTCGCCAAATTTGAGCCGCAACCGGTCTACAATCTTACCCAGCACGGGCCGCTCTGTAAAGTAGTGGCCAGCGTCGATCACGGTGAGCCCTTGGGCCAACGCTTTCAAAGCGTCGTGGTATTTCACATCCCCCGTCACAAGGACTTTGGCACCCGCTCTGGAACAGAGTTCCACTTTGTCTCCCCCACTGCCACACGATGTGGCAACCTTGTCCACCTGTTGCCCTGGCCCCGAGGTCACAACCCTGACCTGATCACAACCAAGTGCCTTATTCACGTGTTGCACCAATTCGCTCACAGTTAACGGTTTGGGAAGTCTACCCACCCGCCCAAATCCATACGCCTTGCCCTCATTTTGCAGTGGGTATATGTCATAAGCCACTTCTTCGTAAGGATGCACCTCAAGCATGGCGGTAACTACGTCTCTCAGTATTCGCTGGGGTACTATCGTTTCCAGCCTGAACTCTGCAACCTTCTCCAATTGCCCTTGCTGACCGATAAAAGGGTTGCTTCCCTCCAGGGGTTTGAACGTGCCAGTGCCCTCCACCTGAAAGCTGCAATGGCTGTAATTGCCTATCCAGCCTGCCCCCTTTTGAGCCATTGCATCCCTTACCTTGTCCTCGTAGCCCTTGGGCACGAAAACAACGATCTTGTAAAGCTTCTCTGTACCCACAGGAGCAAGTACTCGCACATCCTGCAGTTCCAACAAATCAGCAAGGGTGTCCTCAACTCCTCCTGGGGCAACATCCAAGTTCGTATGAAGGCAGCAAAGGGAAACGTCGTGTTTAACAAGCTTATGTATTATCCTGCCAATTGGGGAATCAGCGGAGAGCTGCTTAAGTGAGCCGAAAATCAAAGGGTGGTGCGAAACGATAAGGTCGCAGTGTCTTCCAATAGCTTCTTCCACAGTGGCCTGGGTTACGTCAAGGCACACAAGAACCTTACTGGCTTGGGCAGCAGTGCTCCCCACTTGTAGGCCTACGTTGTCCCAATCACTCGCCAAGGACCTTGGAGCCCATGCTTCCAGTTCCTCCATTATTGCGCCTACAGTTACCATGTGATACACCCCAGGCTTTTTTATCCAAATTATAACCTAATATTGAGCACTAGGGTGCAATCCAAAACCAAACACAAGACCCGAGCATGTGCTGGCCATCAAATTTTGTCGGCCGGAGCAAGTCGCCCCGGCCGCGCACTGGCAGCTTATGCGCTAGCTTTGCCCCTTCTGAGCCTGCTGATTTGTTCCAGTCCCACCGCGGTTCTCGGTATTGCCCTTTCTGGACCTGGTTTCAGCATCCCACTGGGCTGCCTGCTGCGGGCTCACCTTACCCGTCACTCCGATTTCGTTGGCCACTTCGTACTGGAACCGGTTGGCATCCAGCGCGGTTTGCTGGCGGTTGTTTCGCTGTTGAGGCGAATACAACTCCTGCCAATCAGTTTTCTTTGGCATTCGGCTGTTCACCTCCTAGCTTATATTGCCCCACACGCCGAGACGTTAATTTAGTAAATCTCTTGTAAACAAGGTATGAATACCAATGGCACTGTTGGAGAAAATATGCAGCGGAGGGATTTCAAGATATGAGCAACACTCAACCACAGCTTAGGAGAATCGGATGGAAGCAGGGAAAAGAAGAGGAACTGCTGAGGTTCATTTCCGAACAATGTTCAAGGGGGGGTTAGCATTGTAGAAGCTCTCAAAGCCTTCGCCAAGCAAAACGGCATAAGCTGGACCACTGCTCGTTGGAAGTACTATAGACTACGCCACCAGCAAATTGCGGCGCAGCAGAATGACTCAGCGCAAACCGGGTCGCTAACCTTCCACGAGCTGGGCAGGGCTTTGTGCAACCTCTCGACCATCAAGCAAACAAACATAGAGTCCTTTGCCACGGGGCTCGCAGCCCTCACAGACATGGCCATTGCAGCCAGCAAACTAGCTCAAAAGCTGGCCAGTGCTGAACAGACACTGAAACAGATCGACGACGAGCTCACAGGACTCAGCGAGGCACTGAAAGCATGGAAAGACGCGCCTCCCGGAGAAAAGCTGGCAACCATCGATCGACTCGCTGGAAATGTGGAGGATTGCGTGTCCCGAGTGTCGTCAATTGTTGGGGTGGCCCAGATGAACTTGAAATCTACCAACTGAGTAACTCGGTCAACTCATCCAACTTTTCCCGGGTAGCTTCTTTGCCGCGCTCAATGCATTTGGACAGCCCAGATAAGCTCCAAACTTCTAGGTCCTCGAGGGCCGGTCTGATTACAAGGTTTGCACATTCGGCCAGGGACTTGAGGGTAAGCTCCCTGGCCTGAATGCCAAATGCTCGAGTGAGAATGGAGTAAAGGCTGTTGGGCTCAGCCGGCTTTTCCACGTAGCTGCCTATGTCCACGGCCACTATGGGCGATACTTCGGCAAGCCATAGGGACCTCACGGGAACCATGTCAAGGATAGCACCATCCACAAGCTGCATCCCGTCGAGCTCCTTGGGCCAAAATACTCCCGGAATGGCAATGCTGGCCCGCACCGCTGTGCTTATCTTCGCATCGGTAAGCCAAAGCACCCTCTCTCTGTAGCCCGTATCCACAGGGAGAGGGCTTCCCGCAAACACCACGAGCCTGCCAGAGTTGATGTCAACCGCCTCCACGAACAACGGAATGTAAGCGTCCTTGACCAGCTTGCCAGACGCGAGCGTGTCCAAGGCTTTCTCTATGAGTCCGCCAGGTATAAAACCCTTGATGGCCAGGCTGCTGAAATCTGGTCCGTGATTCTGAAACAGGAGCTGGCCCAAAGTGGTTGATACAAGCCTCTCTATCGCAGCTGGCATAAATCCGCACGCGTACAAGCTCGCTACTATGCTTCCCGCACTGGTACCTGAAACGTATGCAGGCTGTAGCCCAGCTTCCTTGAGCACCTGCAGCACACCCAGGTGGGCAAAGCCGTACAATCCGCCACCACCTAGCGCCAGACCCCAACGTCTCTCGCCCATTGATTTGCACCCCCTTCATACTACGCCGGGACCAGTCATATTCGTGTAACGCTGGGCCGCATAAACCTAAAACACCTATTTGCTGAATAAGATGTAGGGAAGGGGCGCAAGGAGGTATGGAAGGCATTGTTCAGTCTACCCACCAAAGGCCTGTCTATGTCAGTTAATAAGCTGGGCTTTCGCCTCAAAAGTCAGGCAATGCACGTTAGACCTGCTTGGCAACACACAGTCCTGCCTCCGGGGCGTCCCCAGGTAACCCCGAATCCCGGGCCCATCAAGTGGCGTCCGTTTCCCCAAACCACCACGTTGAATCAGAACGGCAAGTCAGGAACGGAGAGGTGATGGAACCGTGGATTTTCCTTTCATCCCAGCAATGGAAACCCTCAAGAAAGAGCTGGAAAACTGCAGATTTACCGGGCAATGCCCTGGCGGTCTGGTGAGAATCACAGTGGGTCCAGACCAATTCGTCGTCGCTGCCGAGGTAGACCCAACACTTCTGGACCCCTGCAAAAAGGAGCTCGTAGCCAAATGCATTGTTGAGGCCGTGAACGACGCGTGGAACAGCTGTAGATCTGGCCTGCTAGACAAAGTGGCTCAGCTATTTGGCGGCCCGCCGTTCAGGCAGTCAGAAGGTGGCCACCGTGAGTAACGACTCCGTCAACGTCATCGAAACAGTCGTGGCAAGCCTAACGAATTCCGGTCCTAACAGCCGGGACCTCATCGCGGGTCTCGCATTGCTGGCCGTCTTGAGCAGCCTAAGTCTGCTTCACGAGCCCGCAGATCAGAGTTCTGGCCACGTAGACCAGCCACAGTCGGCTGCGGTTCAATCCGCAATTTCGGCTGTGTCGAAGTTATTGGGAAAGGCTAAAGCCCCACCAGATTCAGCGATGCTGTCTACCGTGCTTCCCATGCTGGGTCAAATGTTGGCACAGAGGAGCCAGCAGCCCCAAGACCAAAGCGACCAGCCCAAGCAACGCCAGGAACAGGCATAGGAGTCAGTTCTTCACACAAGGACATCCGCGACTACCCTCACGGCCGTCTGGCTGGCCCGTCATTACCCTTCTGGCTCAGACCCATACATAATGCTGGCTTTCGGCTGACGGGCCAACTCCCTGCACGTTTCCGCTACACGCGCTGTTGATACTTGGGTGCACACCGGAAAGAGCAGTCACACATCCTAACCCTAACCGCGGACCTTTTGCCCACGAAGTGCTCTGTGGCAACACCGCCTACTCCGCGCAAGAGTATCCTAGCCAGCTATCCCACCGTATTGCCTCCAATCCGCTCCCAGTGGCTGTGGCAGGCAGTCGTGACTGATATCAGACACAGTGGTTTCCTCCGGGCCGACACCTGTCACCGTAGGCTCTCCTGGGTTGGAGCCTACCCGAGGACGGTTATATTCACTCGCGCGCTGGCATCGGTTGGACCTGTTCTCCCTGCAGACTACATGCATGCTAATCGCCGGTCTGAGTCAGGGCCTGAGAAAGCCTACCCAAACTGCGTGCCGAAACATGATTCCACACTAAGAGGAAAAGATCCTGGTGGCTGTTCCAGATGCGGGCAGGAAGCCCGCGCATTGCTGGGATGAAATCGAGAACAAAGTTAAAGCAACAGCCAACCGGCGGATGTCAGAATGCACCCGTCGATGCATCCAGAGTCTGAACAAACCCTAAAATTACAGGAGGCTTGACGGAGCCCCTGCAGGTTTGTAGTCCTGAACGGCAACCGCCGCGGCAGGGGTCGCCGAAAACTGCCCTACCTGGCCAGGCGCTACTGCCGCTCTGGCAAGTGGCGGCGCTTGCATGCCAGGATACAGAGATGCCCTCAACTTGCAAAATGTCGGAAGCCTTCATAACACCTGGCTGTGCGACACACCGTTGCGCAACGCTGAACTCAGCAGCCATCGTTCTCTGTGGTCACGTGTGTATCTTTCCGCTCCGACCACTTCCAGCTGCGCACAGCCTGCCTGCCCGCAGCCTACCATGTGGCTGCTTTTTCCCTTGATCGTCAGTCCAGCCTGCTAACACCATAGTCTGCGCCCGAGCAAAGTTGGGCCTTGCAAGTTGATAGCAGTCTATCCGCTTGAGCACCTCGTCCGCGTGATTGAAACGGGGTACCATAGAGACGACGAATGCACGAAGCATAGTCCACGACTTGTTTTCACCCTACAGCAGATCGGAAATGCTTTCGCAGCTCGGCCTAATCCAGTACACAAAGCCGCGACCTTGTTTCTCCGCCGTAGCAAGCCCCAAGACGCACAACACCACAAGGATGTTTTGGACCTCGAACCGCTTCTTATAGCCGTAGCAGTAAAGCCTCAGACCAGGTATATCGCCTTGCTGTATCTTGTCTAGCACGTTGTCAACTGTGACCGCCCTTCCCCCAAGGCCTCTCTGGAGGAGGCGAACATTACCCTTGAGTACATGGTGCTCAAATACCTGCGACTTGCTGTGCTGCCTGACTATGTAGATGTCTGGAGCTTCCGCCGACACATAAACCTCGTATTCGTTGCGCAGAGTGAAGCTGCCCAGGCGTTTTCCAAGAGCGCCCATCCCGTACCCTTCCTTCCGCCCCGGTAAGCCGTGCAAACTTACCGTTTCCCGCAAAGGGTCCAGTCTGACTCTGTACGTTGGCCAAGGTCAAAAGTGCTAAGCGCAACTGTCTGGCCTCAGCAGGCGACAAACGTCTACCCCCTACTCTCCGTGCTGGTTTACTGGCCCACTTGTCAGTCTGCCGCGACTTCCTTTTCCCGATCCTGCTGAAGTTTTCGACTTCTGCCAAGGCATTCAGCTGTTTTCCGCTTGAGGGTTTTCGGCGCGCCACGTAATCCCGCCGGTATTTGCGCTGTACGCCCTTCAATTCTCAACGGAATTGAGCGTTAGCAACCACTTCCGAAATACGCTCCTACTGGTAGGCTTGTATGTCCTCCGTTCCTTTTTGCTGAGTACGACTTCCCTTACAGTCCCTTTCTACAATTCTATCAAGGTGTTGGTGCATTGTAGCAGCCTCGTGGCCGGCCTAGCCTTCTTCATGCTCCCGAGTATCAACCTGGGACGTCTCGATACCGCCCTGCTCACGTCCAAATTCGCGTAGCCAAGTATCTTCTCCCAGCTGAGCAGGTCACCGCCGGCTTTCAGGAACTCCACAGCAAAGCTCTGCCCCAGGCCGCGAGGCGTCATTCTTACGGCTGCCTTCTCGCAGGACTGTCTTACTCGGACCGAGAGGCAGTCCTTTCCGCTTGCAGACAGGGAACCTTCTCGAGAGATCTCGCCAAGCCTGGCGGCTGAACGGCAAGATTATAGGCGTTCTGCATATTCGGGTCTTTGTTAGTGCGGCCATGTTCTACGTGAAAAAACCTCTCAGCTTCCTGAACCTGGCATCCCTACTCGCACAGGGCAGCAGGTCAGTCAGGCACTCGACTGCAGCCTTCTGCAGGGTGTGGTAATCCCTGGTACTCCAGCCACAATGTGGGAACCTGTTCAGATGGTACGTGTAGTCTTCCAGCGTCCGTTCCGCCGCCCCTCCGGCAGCCGTGGAAAGCAGGAACTCCTCCAGCACGGCATGTAGGCCCAACAACCCTGTGACCAAAGCGGCCACTCTACCCATAAAAACAGCCCCCTTTCAGCGTTACCGCCCTCGCTTCGGGGGCTTTGCCGCCCAAAATACCTGCTAAACGGCACTTGGAAACACATGGTGGGCGGTATAGGATTCGAACCTATGGCCTCACGGATGTGAACCGTGCGCTCCACCGCTGAGCTAACCGCCCACTTTGCTTTGGTGGCCCCAAGGGGAATCGAACCCCTGTTACCGCCTTGAAAGAGCGGTGTCTTAGCCGCTTGACCATGGGGCCCCTTATGCAATTCTCATTGCCTACTGTATTATATCTGACGCTGAGCTGCCTTTCAACGAATGGTGCGCCCGGGAGGTCTCGAACCTCCAACCTGCCGGTTATGAGCCGGATGCTCTGCCAATTGAGCTACGGGCGCGGGGAAACAGCTCCTAACTCATTAATATTTGGCTCCTCGAGCAGGATTCGAACCTGCAACCCTCCGGTTAACAGCCGGATGCTCTACCGTTGAGCTATCGAGGAGCGCTCCAACTGACGCCATAAATTATAAGGAATCGAACAGGCAAAGTCAACACACGCACCTGCGAAGCTCGGCAGTTCGCCAGAACCAGCCATTGGTTGCCAATGCCGCGAAACCTAGAGCTTTTGCGGACCTAGCTGTTATTTGTTACCATACAAGTTGCGTCCTGTAACCCGTTGAGCCTCACCTGGTCTCTTGTTTCCTCACCTCGTCAGCCAATAGTTCTATCAGCTGGTACTTCCTGCCCTGCTGCACCTTCTCGAAGACAACGCCGTTAACACATACCGTTCCTGCAACTGCGCTTCCACACAACCCTGCCCTCGAGCTCTCCAACGGAACTCCATGGCTCCTCTACGAACCTGACTGTGAGGCTGCATCCCACTTGGGCTTCTCCTCAGAGACGAGCCTCATCCCGCCCCAGCTTAGGACTTCTGCCAGCTCTTTGGTGCCCATCCCTGCTTCACCAGTCGTTGTCCTGTAAACCACCGGTAGCTGTACCTGTACACGCACACACTTCCTGCGCTGTGTGACTCTGACGTCCCTCACCATGGTTACCTTGAACAGCCCTGCCCCATCCTGTTTCTTCAGCCTCGCATCGAAGGTGTGTATTCCCGTATGCAGCAGCACTGCCACGGAGGCAGTCACAGTCACAGCACTACTGGCCAACAGGCTGACCCAAAACGGCGCTTTCACGAGCAAACTCGACAAAGAACTGCTCATCTCGGACGATCCATCGCCCGGATAGGCACAAGTCCCCAACCCGCACCTCGGTTCTGGCACCGCAACCCTGCCTCAAATGGAGCATGGCAAGGTGCCTTCCGGTAACCCACCTGTCTCCATCCATAGCCTGTTCACACCTTTGCGCACGGCAACAGTCCAATGTAGTGCTCACTCTCAGTAGGTGCTACCGATGCAACCGCGCTCCCTGGCTCCTGTCAATACCAGTCTATCTAAATGTTCGCTCTTGGAAACCACATCCTGTTACCCAGCCACTCTTTCCCTCGCGATCTCGCTCTTCCCCGCAGCGCAAACTACCCAGACCATGTGGTACTGGCAAACCTCGGCACACAGACCACATTGGTCGCCAGTTCACGCCGAACCTTGGGCCACCGTTACCGTGGCACGCTCCTTGCACAGCCATACGGGTTTGAGAAGTAGGTGATCATTGGGTTCTTCCACGTCGCAGTCCACCAGCTCTACGGGGTCTCCGCGCGTCCCAAGAGACAAGGCCACGTTCACAGCTATCGTTGTCTTTCCTGTGCCGCCTTTGCCACTAGCAACGTAAACCTCATTCCACCAGCCCCCTTGGCGGCCCCTCCACTTGCCGCCTGGCCAAACCCAAAAAAAAGTGGGGCGGCAATCGCTGCCTGACCCGAATGACAACCGCAAACCTCGGTTTATTCGCCCTTGTCGTTATCCTTCTTGGTCTGTGACTCGAGTTGCGCCAACCTGTTCTGCACCTGCTCGAGTTCACCCTTTAGCAGCTCCGCCTGGCGCTTGAGGAAATCCGCTTCACGGGTTCCAGCGACCCACGGCCACCAAGGCGCTGGAGTTGCCCCAGGGAGCTGAACCCCCAGGTACGCCCACCACCTCCTGGGCAACCATGGGTACAGCCGGCAATAGCCTCCCCAGGTTCCCCACCATCCCCACGGGGCTGGCCCAGGACCTCCTTTCCAGAAACCTGGGCCGTATATGTCCCTTCCCCTGACCATAGAATTCACCTCCCACAAGACTTCTTTGAAGTTTGCTGGCCACAACTTCTGTGTACCTTGTCACCCTCAATGACCTGTGCAATTGCCCCAATCATGGTGTTCACACATGTTTTCGTAAGACTGCAGTTCCCCGACTATGAACCGCCTCAGGATTTCATCGACACTCCTGCTCACCCGGTGATCGTTTCAATGCGCTTGTCCTCGAACAGCTGCTTTGCCCTAACTCCCATGCCACCTGAAATTATGCAGCTCACTCCAAGCCTTTCCAGATATGCCGGCAAGAACCCAGGCTCATGTCCCGGGTTGGGTATAATAGTGCGGCTTCTCACTTTTCCCCCTTCGATGTCTACGACCATATATTCAGTACACCTTCCGAAATGCTCCGCCACGTTCATTCCATCGGTGGCTATGGCTACCTTTCTGTCCGCCCTAGAGCTGCCAGGGATTAACCCTCCTTCTGCTACCGCGGATGACGATCATAATGGCGAACGCTGGCCGTAGCGCAGACCCGCGCGGTGCGACCCTGCAGACGACCGGACCAGTTCAAGCTGTCTCCTTTTGAGCGCCTCAACTACTTCACTGACAGTGCCGCCTGGACTTTGGTACACTTTGATCCCTGCCATGTCCAGCACCTGCATGGCGTTTGTTCCAACATTATGGGCCACTACTGCTGAGACCCTTCTTGAACCAAGGCCCTCACAGCCGCCATCGCAGCACCGCCAGTGGACGCTGCACCCGGATTTGGTATGTGGTGGTGAGCGCCTGTTTGGTCATCGACTATAACGAAGTACGGACACCTGCTGAAAGTCGGGTTAACTTGATCTGACAACCCTGTCCCACTTGTGGGTACTGCAAACTTCAATGGAGTCCCCCCTTAGGCCAATTACCGTTCTGGATCTGCATTATGATGCGGTTCCACTTAAACTATACCCACATGCCCTACTCACGTCAAGGGGTTGCCAACACACTCGGCGTTACTTGACATTTGGAACCAACTATTGATAGAGTGTCAGTAGTGACCAAAAGACAATGAGGAGGGTTTCACATGTGCATGCACGGTCACCCACACTCCTTACCACATGGCGCTGGCAGTTGCGCATGCCACGAGCCAATGGGCTTCCGGTCGGGCTTGTTGCTACCCACCATCCTACTTCTCCTGAAAAGGCACCCAGCCCACGGTTATGAGCTCTTGGATGAACTTGAGGACTTTGACTTGGTGGGTCCCATGCCTGACCCTGCGGTTGTGTACAGACACCTGCGCAAGCTCGAAGCAGAGGGGATGGTGGCTTCGAGACTGGAACAGGGCAGCGGTGGCCCCGCTCGCAAGGTGTATTCAATCACTTCAGAGGGCGAAGGGTATCTTCGTGCTTGGGTAGCCACCCTCAAGTCCAGGAAATCCGCCTTGGAGAGGTTCTTGAGCGCTTATCGGGAAATCACTGGCGAGGTGACGGAAGAGTGAGCTTCACCCTGGCTACCTGGGCTTTGGCAGTGGGGTGCCTGGTCATATCATGGTGGCGTGACCGCACCAAAACACGGCAGGCTCTGGTTAAGGCATGGAAAGCCTTCGAGGGAATACTTCCTGAGTTCCTTGGGATACTCCTCCTCATCGGGCTTTCCCTCGCTCTTCTGCCGCCTTCTGCGATATCGGCCGTGATTGGCGCACGCAGTGGCTTCTGGGGCATGCTGTTGACATCGTTCATCGGATCGATAACCCTGATTCCCGGGTTCATTGCATTTCCTTTAGCCAAGTCCCTCTACATGCTTGGCGCAGGTACCAGACAGCTTGCAGTGTTCATCTCAACGCTTATGATGGTTGGCGTAGTGACTGCACCTGTGGAGATCAAGTACTTCGGCAAGAAGGCAACTCTTGCCAGGAACCTGCTGGCCTACTGCTTTTCCTTCTTGGTCGCAATGGTTGTAGGCGCTGTTGCAGGCTAATCCGAGGTGGGAAACGAATGGTGAAGAAGTATAGATTCGCCCTAACGATGTTCCTTGTTACGCTCGCAGTTGCTGTTCTGGTCCCGGGAAGCCGTGCCGCCATTGTCCACAACGTTGTAGCCAACGTAACGGAAATGCTGTCCATAATCCCGCCAATCTTCCTGTTGCTTGGCCTCATGGACGTGTGGGTCCCGAGGGGAACGTTTGTGAGGTACATGGGCCCTGGCTCTCGTGTGATTGGACCCTTCTTGGCGATCCTGGTAGGAGCGTTCGCCGCTGGACCCTTGTATGGAGCGTTTCCCGTGGCGTCAATGATGCTGAGAAAGGGAGCGTCTTTCAGGAACGTGATGATCCTCCTGGGGTCTTGGTCCACTCTGAAGATACCTCAGATCCTGTTCGAAACCGCATCTTTGGGCCCAAGGTTCTCACTGGCACGAATGGCAGCAAACATCCCCGTAATCCTTATCATAGCCACAGCAGTGGACTGGACGCTCTCTCGCGAGGAAAAGGAGGAAATCATCAAGCGACAGTCTGCTATGGAGGGCCGCGCCGCACCAAAGCAAGCCGGCGCGGCGCAGTCGAAATAGTCTGCCGTGCTAGCGGTCCCCCGCAGCTCCACCTTGTGCAGGGTTGTCTCGAATGATCTCGGCGAGCCACGCGGCAGCGTTGCCCACCACGGAGGGGCACTTGTCCTCGTGGCCACCGGCTTTTTCAAATTCGGCGAACTCCTGCGGGTCAAGGAGGAAGAAAGACCTGCCAAAGATCTTTTTCTGGATCTCGGAGCACACTACGCTCCCGTATTCCTTTTCGAACTTCCTCCGCAACTGGCGACCAAGCTTAGCGGCCACCCTTGCATCCTCGATCCTCTCGAAGTTATCGCGCTTCCTGCCATAAAGGTAACCCAGGGCCAGAAGGGCACCGGTGTAAGCACCGCATGGCCCATCCCCCATGAGACAGCCGCCGCCCGAAAGGGCACTGCCTGCAGCAAACACGTGGTCGCTAACTCCAAACAGGTCCTGAGCTACCGCTAGCACACATTGGGCACAGCCCTTGTTCTCTCGCTCGTACTTGAAACCAAGCTCGTACGCTTTGTCGAGAAGCTCATCGCCAAACTTCTGACCCAACTTCGATCATCCCCCTCAAGTGTGCTTCCCATTATGAATTCGCCGCTACCCAACATCTTCCTCTACATCATCGGCACAAAGAATGTGCTCGGCAGACAGAAAGTCCACAAACGGTAGCGGCAACAGCGCTCTCACAAGGGCGCACCGTGCGTCAGCACTGCAGAGAAACACCCGGGCCTACTCTTTTGTGGAAGGCATCGCCCAGACCCAAACATCCTGGTGGAGCATGGCTCTCAATGCCAAGGCTCCAGTGTGCTCCAAGTGCGTGTGGGAAAGAACCCCTGAGAACGACGAGGCTAAGTGGAGCTTCAGTACCTTCCTCGTTGATCGCGACAGCACAGTCAGTCAGTCTCTGTTTACCCAAAGCAGGCGCCCGCTTCACGCCGCCAGCAAGACTCTTCACTCTGGAAACCTTGCTCGCTAAACTCCATGGCCAACTTCAAGACCCCCATATGAGTCACCAATGCCTTTGCCAACACCCTTGGACAGTGTCGGGTCATTGTGCATCCCATGCAGGCAAGAGCATCACAATTGGTTGACAGCATCCCGCGTTTTTGCTATTCTGAAGGCGCACTGAGCCGAGGTGGCGGAACTGGCAGACGCGCGCGACTCAAAATCGCGTGGGGTAGCCCCCCGTGAGGGTTCGACTCCCTCCCTCGGCACCAACTCTAGCAGGAAAAATGCTAACGTTAAGAAGGGCCCGCAAATAAGCGGGCCATTGTTTTGCAAACAAATTGCAAACATAGCTTCCAAGCTTTAATCACGACTTCCCGAGAGCCGCCTTGCCCAACGAGTATATTCCTCCAGCGATCGCGCCAAGCGTAAAGCCTTTTAGCGGTTTAGATACTACCATCCGCGAGCGGCAATTGCTTCCTCCCGCGTGCGAAACACGCTAACATCATCCTCAGGCCCTTTGAATAGTCTTGTCTGCCCGAGCCACCACTTGAAGTACGCGAACTCGTGCAGATCGCACCAATTCGGGGTTCCACACCGTGGGCACCTGGGGCGCGTAGACAATTGGGCAATGTCACCCTTACCGTTCAGTAACCAGTAGCCAGGCTTTACGTTTTTCAGTGGCATTCCGCTTTCTGCCATATCCTGTGACCCTCCGGTAGGCGTCAAGTTGACTTGTCATCACCTCCCCAATTCTCCCCACTACCACGAAAACCCTCTCACTGGCAGGAATTTTCGCGAAAACGAGGAATTAGTTATCCGTAACACTAAATGATTGGGGTGATGCTATGCGTAAGCTGTGGACTATCGTCATTGCAGCTGTTGTACTTGCGCTGGCTTTTTGCTCAGTGACGTACGCAGCCGTATACGTGCGCGGTTACTTCCGTTCCAACGGTACTTACGTCCGACCCCATTACCGAAGCAACCCTGACGGCTATTTCTGGAACAATTGGAGCGCTTATGGAAATATCAACCCTTACACTGGCGCAGTTGGAACCAAGTGGCCATCGTATAGTTCCTATCGTTCATCATACGCCTATACACCTCGTTACACCCTCCCCAGCTACACACCTAGTTACATTCCCAGCTATACCTACAGATACACCCAAAGTTTTGGGGAATATTATCTGCCTACTTTCCGTTACACTGGCACCGGTGCCTACTCGCTCTACAGGCTTGGCCGTTAGTCTAGTAATTCTTCCGCATGGCGGGATCAAAAGCTCCCGCCATGCTGCTACACAACTCATTATGACTTGCCCAAAGCTGCCTTGCCGAGGCCGTAAATGCCGGACGCAACCGCTCCCAACGTCAACCCGCGCAGCAATGCTTCACGCCACGGGATCTCCGGCGTGAATACCCGAGCAAACACCACGTTAAGCGCAGCGGAAAGGACCAGCACTGCCAACGGAGTCACAACTTGCTTTACCGCTTCCTCGCTCACCCACTTCCTTGATACGGCCTTAACCATTTCCACAACGACCATCACAATGCCTATAAGGACAACGTCCTCCACTGCCATTTCAGCTTCCCCCTTACGCTAACGTCACGATTGCCTTACAATGCTTAAGCACCTTCTCCGACCACAATGGATCCGAAGCGTACCTCTTCCCAACACCGACAACAGTGGGACTATGGAAGTATTTACCACCCGGGTTGAGGTACTCCCGGCTAATGAGCCTGCAGAAATCTTCGATGCTCTCTTTGAACGAACCGTACGTCCTTGCGGATCCGTATGGGTCCGTATCGTACGCGCAGATGCCGAAGAGGTTTTTCTTCGACTGGGCGATGGTAGATCGCCCGAAGTTGGACTCATGGCATGCCACTGCCGCGGCGAATACAGCATTGACGCGCCATTTTAGCTCCGCCTCAATGAAGTCTTTACCCAGCCCTGCAATGGGTGACTGGCCGAAGTACCTGTCTAAGGTCTGCGCGTTAGCTCCACTGGGCAGCCTCAAATCTGTTTCAGGGCCTATATCTCGTGGTTTCTCCGCAACACTCACTACGTCAGGCTGCCAGGAAACTCCAAACCCCAGAGCCTCGGCAAGGTCTCTCACCCTGCAGTAGGCCCTCTCCTCAATCAAATGTCCCTGGAGCTCTTTGCCGCCAGGGACTAGGATTTTGATGCAGCCCATCTAGGTCACCTCACTGGATAATAACTGTTCGAGGATACCCATCCTTCGGTTGCCAATCCACCTCGCAGCCTAGATACTCTGCGACAAAACGGATTGGCACAAGCGTCCGGTCCTTTAGGATGATCGGTGGCACGTCCAATGCGACTTTCCTGCCGCAGACGAAAGCTTCCCTTTCGCCAACAAGCAGTTCGATTCTCGGCCGCCACTCTTGCCCCCAAAGGCGTGCGTACCACCGGAGGCGGCGAATTTGGGTGGGGACGTCGTGGGCATTGTTGAGTGTTAGTTGAACGTCGTTGGCAAAAGCTTCTTGAGAGTACCTTCGAGGGTACCCCCAGTCATCTTTGTAGGTGAAATCAAGTGTCTGCCCAGTAAGTTTTGCCCACTCCTGCCAGCGTGGGTTTTGCGTAGAGTCCTCACCGACGTACTTGAAGTGAAGGTGGTGTCCGAACTCATGGAAGAAAGCAGCAAGCGCTGCCTGTGCTCCTGTTTCACCTGCAACCCCCCAGTGCAGGTCTGGAATTACGATCCTAGCTTCGTCAGGTACGTAGTGTGGACGGTCAGAATTTCCACCCTGACCGGCATCGGGGTTCAGTCCGAGATAGATACGTAAGCCAGCTAGCGCCTGATCAATGTTAATGCGAAGAGTCTGCATTGGCGTGATGACATATTTTTCGAACGCCTGCCTATCACGCTCCTCCCGGGTGAATAGCTTGTATGCCATACCGTCACCTCCTCGTGAGTAGGTACACCGCAAGTCCGACGCTGAGGCTCGACAGTGTGGTGATCATAGTCGAAACCGCCCACGTAGGGCGGCCGGATAGTTCACTTGAGAGCATGTCAAGTTTCGCGAAGATCTTTTCTAGGCTTGAGTTCTGCTTGCGCTCGTGCTCGTCGCGCCAGTCTTCCAGATTCGTGATTCGCTCATCGTGCCGTGCAAGCACCGCTTCGATCTGTTCCACTCCACACCGCCTCCTCACGCAAAAACTAAAGCAGCGCCGCGAGGAGCGCTGCTCAAAAGTAACAATCTACAGCACGCCATACAGATAAGATATTTGAGCTGCTCTACTTGAGCTTTCTGCTTTGACCTTCACCTCAAGGCTGTCGAACTCAGCCCCACCTCCAATAATTGGTGGGTAGCTGTAGTAGTCGTTGTAAGAGTGACTTAGCGTGGCAACCAAACTGCCGTTCACATAAACCTGTGCACTGCCGTGGTTGACTGCGAGATGATACAACACACCAGGTTGCGGTACGGATACTAAGGTAACAAACTGACTCGTGTCTGTGGTGGATGCGGTTCCACCTTGTAACGTGCGAGGCACTTTGATTCTAGGCAAAGTCGGAAGTTGTGAAATCATGCACTCACCTCACAAGATGCTGTATGAGATTGTGTAATTCACAGATATTGAATCACCACTACCTTTATAAACACTTACTTGGCACGAGTTTTGGAATGGTATGTTCAAAGGCAGGTGATAACAATCTCCGCCAGCATCTACAGTGTCCTTGGGGCCATACCATGGGACGGTCCCTAGATCGCAAGTGATGCCGTCAATCATTATCACAATCTTCCCCAAAGAACCATAGGACGCTGGGTGTACAACTTGCACAAAATGCAGAATGCCCCTAGTGTTGGTTAAATTTAGCGGGACAAAGTAGGATGTTACATTGCTTGCTGATCCATTAACTACTACAATCTTGCCGCGTACATCTGGGTACTGGGAAATCACCCGATCACCACCCCAGAGATTGTTACCGTTATCGCGCCTGCTGTTCCTTGCACCGCACTCAAGAAATCTCCCGCTATCATCACCTGACTCAAGTCAATTGTTACAATCCCGTTCGCAGACACGCTCAAATTCTTGCACAAACGGTTAGCGTCACCCGCTGTCCCACCGCTGGGCACGAGTGACAATGAAACTGTTGCGGCTGAAGTAGTCACGTTCGCAAGTACGATCTGCTTCAAGATCACCGTCTTGCCAGCAGGGACGGTGTATATCGTCGCTTCACTCGTTCCGGGCTGGCCCTGATATAATCTTGCCGGTAAATAAGCCACTACGCCCCCACCTCCATCCAGAAGAGACACAGCGAGTCCTCAATGTCCTTCAGCGCTTCTTCATACTGCGTCTGGATGTAGTTCCCCCAGTCCGCCGTGATCAAATCTCCAGTCAGCACCGTCTGCTTTGCGTATGGCACCTGCCATCACCCCCGTCACGGGTATAGCCCCAGCAAATACTCGATTATGACCGCCTCGCACACGGCTCGCCACTCGGCTTCGTCTTTGGCTTGTGCGCGGGACATACGGTGGCGGATAGACCATATCTCAGGCCGGATTGTTGCCCTGAGTTCCTCAAACCGGCGTACAAGTGCAGCATCGTCAGCTGTCGCGTACTGCTTGAAGAGGTTCTGGCGCCAGCGTTGAAAGTCACGCTCTGCTCTGGCCTCGGGACCAAGGTTCTTTTCGAGGAACCGGATTTGTTCCTCAATGAATGCAATGTGCCTGTCTGCCCGCTCCCGTCTTTCTTCGATGGGCAGGGTCATATGCTCACCCCTACATCACCGAAATCTCGAACGAGACCGTGACTGTGCGCAGTTCATCCTTGGGTTCGTCTACCAATGCGCGGGCTAGGAGAGTGCCTGAGCCAGCCACGTCGGAGCCGCCCACGAAAAGCCCGATCTCTTTCCAGCCGAAGTTCGCTTCGGCCTCCGTCACCTGGCACTCTGCTACAACCTGCTCTCCATCTCGGTAGACGCTAGCAGCCTTGCGGAACCTTTCATTCGCCAGCCCCGTGTCGGCCTGGCTAGGCTCTGTCGTTCCATCACCGATTGCTATATAAACGCCAGAGGCGGCTGCGATCAGGTCCAGCACCCACAGCCGCCCCAGGAGAGTAGCTGTTCCTTGTGTCGCCACTAACCGCTCACCTCCGTGCCGGCACGGGCCTCGCCGAACCGGGAGAAGCCGAACCGCGCCGTGGAGATCTTCGCATGATACGACACCGCGCTGGCGTCGCCACGCGCTACGTGCGCCCAGCACGCTGCCAGGTCGCCCACTTCGCGCGCCACGTCCTCGGTCCAGGTTGTGAGGACATCGCCTGAACGCAGGACACGGGTCGCAAGGTCAAACGCTGAGTATTGATCAGCTCCAGGAGCTGCAACAATGCTACCTGCCCAGTCAGCGTTCACGGCAATCTTCACACGCTGTGACTGATCAATGAAGCGATCGACAGTTGAATTCTCGCTGTCCGCTCCCGCTTCCAGTGCAGCCACACGCTCCGCCAGTGCCTTGATGACCTGCGCGATGCTTGCCCCGGCATCTGCTACCCTGTTGAGTGATATGCTGCGCTTTATCACGGCTCGGTCAACCGCCCACGTCATCTCTGCAATTTGATACAACCCATCGATTCCTCTGTCGGGCAGGTACACGTGCACGATCTTGCCAGCCCTCAGCCCCGGTTCATAGACGTTCATCGTGCCGTGCTGCTTGGGCCAGGCCTTCTCGCGGAGTATCTTCCGTGCAGTCTCACGCGCTTGCAGTGGATCTGCGATTTTCGAGTCGTTCACCACTTGGTCGTGCCGGCCATACAACGCAATGCTCCCTGGCTCCTCAAGGTGCACCCGGACCGGCCGCATGGCCTGGTAGGTGACCTCGATTACTGCGCCACTCGCCGGGGCGACCTGGAAACGCACATAGCGCCCTTCGGGGTTGATTACGCAGTCTTTTCCCTGCGGCCAGTAGGGAGTCTCGTAAGCCCAGGCTTTCTCGACCCCGTTCACTTTAACTGTGACCGGCTCGAAAGGTCTTGCCGGCAGGACGAAGTACGTTTCCTGGCCGTCGGCTACTTTGCGGAAAGCGTCAGGCTGGTACAGCGTCTGGCCTCCGAGGATGTACACCGAGTTTACTATCTCTTCGTCCTGGCCGAATTCCGCTGTTCCGGATTCGATATTGAGGTTCGCAACCGAAAGCGCCCTCGGGTGTACCTCTGCTCCCGGATCGAAGAACCTGAATATCTTCCGTCCGCCGTCCCAGTCGACTCGCCAGGTCCAGCCGAGGACCTGGGCAATCTTGTCGGTGGCTTCGGCAAGACTTTCCCACTTCACGACCCATTTCTCGGCGACTTTAGGGTTGTCGGCCACGTCGAGGACCAGGTTGTCTTCCGGTGCGTACTGCTGCCAGAGGGCCCGGACAATGTCGGTGTACTTGGTCTGCACCCAGGCTCCGGAAACCAGGACCGACTGGGCTCTCGTTGCGTAATCTTGCGCAGTGACCCGGACCTCGTGGACCAGCGAACTGACCGATACGACGCTGGCCGACACAATCCTGCCGCCCCAGACGATGTTCTCGCCGGAATCGCTGAGGTAGACGTGCACATCTGCACCCTGCTGGCAGAGGGAAAGAACCTGCGGCGTCGGATCGGGAATCACGAACGAACACTCGCCGACACGAGAAGCGACGCTCTCTTTGATCTGCAGTCCGCGCGTTAGGACCGATATCCCATTGATGAACACCTGCGAGAGCACCTGATACACCTCGCCTGTCACTGAATCATACAGCGGAGCCATGAGGTCGCCAGCCAAAAGCGCGCCCAGGAGCTGGGCTTCGTCAAGCAGTCCGGTCACATCGCCAGGGGGGAATGTGGCTATGTCCTTGCCCAGTACGGACGCTAGCGCCAGGGTTTCAGCCCGCTTGGCCTCGATGTCGCGCCGGGTCTCGTCCGCTAGGGCCAGGACCTCGTCGCGCAGCAACGTGATAGCCCTCACCACGCCATCTACGATGCTCATTTCGTCCTGGACCTGACGGAGCATTGCAAGGGCAGCCTGAATCTGGTCCGCCGTCGTGATGCTAAGTCCCTGGAGTGCTGCTGCGACGGCTTTGGCAACATCGTCGGCCACAGCTACGGAGAGCCCGAGACTCTTGGCGATAGCAAACGTGTTGAGATCCACAACGCTTGTCGAGTCTCCCGCTGCCTTCTGTGCAGCCAAGGCAATGGCTTCCGAAAGAGCCATGGAGGACGCAGCAGCCTTGATGGCCTGTAACGCCAGGGCATCAATATGGCTGATAGCGTCGCTCAGAATCGTGCTTACTACTTTGACCAAGTCGTCAGTCGTAGCGGCCCGGGTCCCTTCGTCGCCGAACAACACTGAGCCAAACGCAGACCGTCCAAACCTAGCTCCGCCGATTGCTGCAGACATATCAGCAGACTGCAACACGGAGCCCAGGTCGAGCGCAATGTCCTCAAGTTGTACACCCGCAGTTTGTGCTATCGCGTCAGCCAGAGCTACTGCCTCGCCGCTTAGAGACTTAGCAACTTGCGCTGCGGCCTGATCGCCGAACGCGAGCGCCAGTTCAACAACCTTCGTTGCTTTACTCGTCAGAGAATCCACCACCGGTGCTACTGTGTCGGTAATACACTTCTCACTGGCCATGCTTAACAGGGCATCTGAGACAGCCAGCAGCGACTCAACTGCTCGGGCAACCTGAAGCGCGACGGCATCGCTCGCCGTTGCGGTTTCGTTCGGTTTGTGAGCCACGAGACCCGACGCAATTGCATCCAGCAGCGCAGGATTCTCTGCAGCCAGCCTGTCCACAGCGGACCTTATGGCATCAGCCAGGGTCTCCAGGTCCTCCGCAAGTACGCCGAAACCGATCTCGCTTGCTATGGCGTCATGGAGGCTTATGGCTTCGCCAGGCTGTTGGTTGTCAAAGGATTCATGGCCGAAACGCGCAAGTCCGAACAAGGAAACACGCCCGGGATAGGCATCAATTACAGATCGAATCGCGTCGGCCAAAGAAACAAGGTCTGCCAGGACCTTGTTCGAAATTGCCTGCAGCGAATCAGTACTACTCGCACTATCAGCGGCCACTTTCCCGGCGCCATTCGCGAGGGCGTCCGCAATGGCGAGAACATCGGATAGTGATTTTGAAGCAGCTATGACCAACGCTTCCGTCAACGCAATCAGGTCCGAAGCAACAGTGGCAGAGGACTTTGCCAGATAATCGGATACTGGGGTGCTATCGCTGAAGGCCTGTGGTGCATAAAGCCTGAACCATGCATCGGCCAAGCTCACAGGGTCGTCACCGAGCTCCTTGGCGATGTTCAGAGCCAGCGCATCAGCCAGGAGTATCGAATCAGCTCTGGAAGCCCCTGTGGCAGAAGCAATAGCATCGGCGAGGGTCAACGTGTCCGCCAGGGCTTTCGCCACGGCTATACTGAAGCCATCGGCAAGCACCAGCACATCTGAAGGGCCCAATGTTGCCCCTGCTGCATACGCATCAGCTAAACTTAGAGCGTCGCTTAGCACCTTCTGCACAGAAGACGTCAGCAGGTCGCTCAATGTTGCAGAGTCACCCTGGACCGCTGCCACGACTCGAGCGACCGATTCGGTCAACATCAGCGCATCAGCCAGCTGTGCCGAGAAGCCCTGCCACGCGGTATCAGACAGGCTCGCCGAGTCGCTCTTCAGAGCAGATAACTGAACTGACTTATCTTCTGCCAGAACTAGCGATTCGTCAGCCTGCTTTGAAACCAGCTTCATCACGATGTCTATCCCATACGCCCCGGGTATTGCTGCGTTTTCCAGAGCAAGAAGATCTGAAATTGCTTTACCAACGGCACTCCTCAGCGAGTCAGCTAAACTCACAGTGTCGGCCAGGGCCTTTGCAAAGGACTTCTGCAGAGTGTCCAGTATGCTAAGCTGCTGCTCACTAAGCTCCTCAACCCCGAATCTAGCTGTGCCAAACAGCCCTGTACCGAACCGTGCCATGCCTTACACCTCGCCGTGCACCTGCCTCAGGTGCTCACGGTATGCTTCCGCCGTGGCCTGCTCATCCCAGTCTGCGCCGTCTGCGTTCAGGACCTGAAACTTTGCACCGCATTTGCACGTGATATGAGCTATCTGCTCGTTCACTTCCAAGCCCAATCACTCCTCAAACCCTACGAGGCTCCAATGCCCACCAGAGCACTACACAGCTCAAATGCAGATTGCGCCGTGCTACCATTCACGTACCTGGCCCGCACGTAGCGCCTGAACACCTTGATCTCCAGCTCCTTGTATTCGCCAGCACCTACTGCTATAGACGCCGCCTGCCTCCACGTTGAGCCGTCTCTGCTGACATCGATGTAGAGAGTGCCGGGCTGGTCGGCATACACGCTCACCCGGAACTTGTTGTACTGGCCTGTTGAGCCTGTATCGCGCGTCGTGCCAGTAAATGAAGCGTTCGCTCCAAGCGGCGTTGTAGTGTCTGCGTACCAAGCCAGTCGGTCATAGCAGTACCCCGTCAGGCCGCCACCTGTAATGTAAGCTCCAACTCCCTGGCCGGGCACGATATTCCCGCGTCCTGCCGTGATCTCAGCAGTCAGCTCTGCGTAATCCTGCACAGCGACGGAAGCAAGGTACAACGTTGTGCTGGACGCTGGGGCTGTGCTCAGGTTTTTTGCACGTATTTGTACGTAGTACCGCTTGTTGGGGTCTGGAATGTCGCGGTGACGCACGATAGACTGAGAACGCCCAGAAGTGCTGTCACAGTATCTCTGGTGCCAGAAGACCTCGTCCACAAATGCTTCAATCTCGTAGATGGCATACCCGGATGTCGCTGTCGAAAGCCCGTTATCTCCTGAAGTCTGCAGCGCACCATCACCGTTCTGGTAGCAGATCTTCGCATACTGAGCATTTGCGCTGTCGAACTTCCATGAAGCACGATCCTTGTCGTCTTCTGCGATGATTTCCAGGTAAAACTCTTGGTTGGCAATGCGCTGGGACAAATACGCAGGGATCATCACCCGAAACGGGATGGTGAACAGACGTTTAGACCGGATGATGGTTTCTGTGTTTGGCGTAGTCCCGGTTGCTATCCTAAGCTCGCCCGCTGTGACCGTGATAGTGTGGCCGCTGCCTTGTTGGATAATGTCCCACTCGTCCGGGTTAAGCGAAGACCCGTTGAAGTCGTCACGGAACTTCTGCTGCATGGTTTTGATTTTGAGCAGGTCTTCTACATCGTCCCAGGCGGCATAAGGAACGCCTGTTGAGTCGCGAGGCAAAGTGGGCATTCGGCTTCATCACCTCTGATCCGCCATCAAGCTGCTCGTAGGAACATTAGGATTTGATATACCCATCTGCGCAACAAGAAGTAGGTCGGCCACACAGTCGCTTGACAATATCATCCATCACGACTTCCAAGGCCTTACCGAGCACTTCAGGCGTAACTATGGAATCGGATGGACTAATTTCTACTCTCACGACAACAGACGTTCTCCCCTCGTTGAGGATAATCCGCTGTGTCAGGTCAGTTATTACAGGTGGAAGAGTTGTCATTTATGGCATCTCCCCAGATACAGGCTTACCGCTCCGAGGCAGGCTCTCCCGCCCCAATCATTCATCTCAAAATTGACGATCAGCCTATAGTCCACGTCCACGTCAGCGTGAGACTATCATTACTCTTTCCCCCGGCAAGTTTCCCTGCCGGCCTGACTATATCTTCACCCTTCTAGGGGGTGTCGGGCGCTTGCGGCGGATTATCGTTTCCTCACCGCCTAGTCGATGAACCTTCCTCTCCCCTGGGCCCAAGGCTTACGTGAGAGGCTTGGCTGCTGATTGCCCAATCCCGGTAATTTTTGAACCATCGCGCCTGCCGTCACCGGCTACGCTGTGGTTACCGGGCTCTAAGGGCTTCCCAGCAATTCACCCGATTTGCAGCACGGCCTTATAGCCCTGCGGGGCAGCAAATGAGTCTACCCTTATTGATCACGCTGAACGTAATCCTGCTGTACATCGTCCCGGCTGTGGCCGCATTGAAGATGCCAGCCTCTGTTATGGCCCCTGTGCCGTTACCCGCACCAAACGTCGCGCTCAACGTCAGCACGTTGTTGGACCGAGATTTGGTGACAGTAACCCTGGTACCGACTTCGGCTCCCAGGGCCGTATCGGTGGCCGCCGGAGCAGTAGTCCCGGTGCCTATTCCCATGTGGCTCGGCTTGGCGATACTAGGCGAGTCAAGCAGTTGTTCTGTAATCGCGTACTTGCCGTTGTTGACGATGAGGTTCTTAACGAGCCTGCGCTCCTTAAGCCTACCGTGCTCGTCGAAGAGTTCAACCAGGCACTGCCCACGAACTCCCGACTTACTTCTCAGCCTTCTCAGCAGGTCGAATACCATCCTGACTCCTCCTCCTTAATGCCTCTGCAAGCTGCCTCAAACGTAAGAGCCCCGGGACTTCCGCCTTCCGGGGCTCCGTATTACCGCTGTTCAGTTGGATTTTGACCGAGCACTTAACTTCCAGTTTGTCATTCAATGTCGCATCACCCCCCGCCGGCGAAGTTCGGAGACAATGGCTGCGCCTATCCGTTGGCCAGCATCGGTGCCGTCCTGGAAGGTGCAGTTCGATATCGTCACGTGGATCGTAGGTGCGCCTGCAAACGCAGGCATGGCCGCGACAGGTCCCAGGCGCGCCAGATCGGGCAGCCTGAACGAGCGCGGCAGAACGATCTCTCCCTTCTGCAGTATGACAGGCACCTCATCCGGCGCGAGCCGCGTCAGCCGCTTGAACAGCTCGGCAAGCGGGTTGCTCTGCACGATCCCGCCCTCGTGCATCTTCGACCAGTCGATGACCGTTCTCGATGCTTCTTCGGGAATGCCGTACTTTGCCTGGATCGCCGCGTTCTCGGCGTGCAGGGCATCCTGTATCGCCTTCTTCTGCTCGGGTGATAGGTTGGGGTTATTCTGGACTTCCCACCACTTCTGGCTGTTCTCCCGAAGCTTTGCCAGGTCGGATGCAGAGATGCTCCTTATCTGGCTGGCATAGGCGGACACAGATGCCTGTGCTGCACTGCTCGTGGTCGTCTTTGCTCCGGATGCCGCCAGGGCTGTGGAGATCATCTTGTTCAGCTCGTCGATGTACGGCCCAATGCCCTCGATGAGACGCTCACCAAAGGTCTTGCCGAGGTCTTTCCAGCCCTCGCCATATTGCTGCATTAGCTCCAGTATCTCGGCATGCTTGCCGGCGAGGATCATCTTCTCTGCTTCGGCCTGGAGCGCTGCGTCTTGCAACAGGCGCGGATAGTACTCGTTCTCGAGGTAATCCAGTTCCTTTTGCTTGGTCGCCTGGAAGGCCTTCAGAGACTGCTCCTGCTGGTAGCGGATGTCTTCGAGCTGCTTTTGAAGCTGCTTCTTTCGCTCTTCGCGCTGCGCAAGTATCTGTTGCCTTTCTTGCTCAGCAAGCTCTTTTGCAAGCTCCATCTGCAGCTTCTGCCGCTCGGTCGGGTCGATTTCCTCCGCAATCTTGGCCTGCAGCTCCAGGATCCTAGCTCTTTGCTCAGCTTGCTTCGCTTCTTCTTCCTCTTTGCGTGTCAGCTCGTCTATCGCGTCGATCTCCGCCCAGATCGAGCGGATCTGGAGCCTGAGCGCGTCGTTTGTGGCCTCTTCCCGAGCCCACCGCTCCCGGTCGATCTCGGCAATGATTGCATCCACGCGCTCTTTCTCGGCATCGATGGCATCCCTGACCGCCTTCGTGCGCTCTTCTTTTTCCTTCTCGTACCGCTTCCTCAGCGCAGAGACGAGGGCATCGTTCAGCCTGTCGATCGACTCGATCTGCTGATTCTTGACCTCCTCGGCCAGCTGCTTGAATCGGTCCTGGACCTCCTGCGCGGCTTCTGACAAGGCGTTCTTCAAAGACTGCGCAGCCTCGCCGGAGTCGTCCTTGATGAGCGACGCGACCTTGGCGGAGGCCCTGCCGAGCTTTTCAAGCAGGGCAAGTGCAGCCTCTTCCGACCTACCCTTCACCGCGGCTTCAACCAGAGCAGCAGCATCACTCAGCTCGTCCGCAAGCTCCCGTCCCGTCACGCCGCCTATGGCTCGCACCGCAACCATTGCCGACGCGAACGCGTTCTGCAGCCTGACCGCCGCCTTGTCAGTACCTTCTCCGAGCGTGTTGCCGGCTTCCGAGATGAGCTTCTCGATCGCGGACACCGCTTTGTCTACTGCTTGCTTCGCCTCTTCTGCGCCAAGTCCGAAGCCGTCGCCCAGCCCCGTCTCGGCCTTTCTACCAGCCTCGGTGGCTTTGTCACCGACACTCTGGAGCCCGGGGATGATCGCGCCGAAAGCCTCCTTAGCCTTGGCCTTCGCCGCTGTGAATATCGCTGCCAGGTCAGACCCTATTGCCTTGCCCAGCACGGAGCCCGTGGCCTTCAGCTCTTCCCACCGCTGCCCCAGGTTGCGTGAGGCTTCCAAGATATCCGCCTTCGCTTTGTCCAAGGCTTTCGCAGAAGACTCCTCAAATCCAGCAAACCACTCGGCGCCGCCTTCGAGTGCTGCCTGTATGCCGCCCACAAGCTCTCTGGCGCCAGGTATCTTACCGAAAACCTCCGCTACTTTTGCCCCGAAGCGAAGCACGTTACCGAGCGTGACATTGAGAACCTTTGCAACCCCAAGCTGCATCTCACGGAGCACAACCGCGATCCCGCTCCAGCCCAGGGCAAACGTGGCCTTAATCGTCTCCCAGAGAGCGCGGAAGAATGGGGGCACGTCCTTCCAGTTTCGGTACAACTCGAAGGCCAATACTGCAACGGCAGTAACCGCAGCCCCGATCGCGAGGAATACAGGATTAACGCCAGTCAAAGCCTGAATCGCAGCCTTAAACTTGCCCAGCACACCGCTGCTGTCTCTAATGGCCATAGTAAACAATTTGGCCTGATACCGGCCCTTCTCCACTATGCTTGATATCAGCTCGGGTATACCCTTTGCTGCCTTCTCTAACGCCATGGAGGTCTTCAAAACCGCGAAGCTTGTCGCGACCCCAAGGATCACTGGTTTTATCTTCGGCCAGTTGTCTGCGATGACTCCTGCAAGCTGAGCCGCCTTGCTTCCAGCTTCCGCGATCGCCCGAGCTATCGTCAGCGCAACGGGTCGGATGGATTCCCACGCATCCCGGATCACCGGCACGAATTTGCTAGCCGCAGAAGTAACGCTCTTCCAGAAATCATTGAGTGTCGCAAGTACCGGATCCAACTCCTCGCGCAACTTGCTTCCCTTTGGCACCAGCAGGTCGTATACCGCGGCAAGCCCGGCTTTGCGTCTCGACTCGGCCTCCACGCCCGCTATTCCTGAAGCAGCCTTGGTTGCCCCAACGTACGCTTCCCGTATCCTGCTCGTCCAGTCTCTTATGCCCTTTAGCCACTCCGTCATGTCAGCGAAAGGCCCCGAAGTTAGGTCTTTGAACAGCATCTTCACGTTGTCTCTAATGGTAGAGACAACACCGGGAAACGTGTCAGCGAATTTATCCATCATTCCACCGAACTGCTCTTCCATGCCTCTGACGAGAATCCCGATGGCTTGCTCTGCCGGGATTAAACCCTTTTCGGCCAGCTTTTGAACCTCTGGGACGGACCTGCCCATGACTTGTGCAAGCATGTCCCAGGCTCGAATTCCCGACTCCGTGAGCTGGCGCATTTCTTCACCGGTGACCTTGCCTTTAGCACGCATCTGCCCGAGCGCAAGGATGATACGGTTGATGCCTTCCGTGCCCTTGCCCATTGCAGCTGCGGCGTTGCCTACCGCCTGCAAGGTCGGTAAGACCTCATCAGCGTTGAACCCAAGTGCCAGCATCCTCTGCGTGGCGTCCATCAGCTCAGGAAATTCAAACGGAGTGCGCGCTGCAAATGCCTCCAGGTCCTTCAGCAGGCTGGCAGCTTTCTCAGTAGACCCGAGCATCGTCTCCAGAGCCATACCGGCCTGCTGGAACTGTGTATTCAGGCCGATAAACGTGTTACCCAGAGCCCGCGCAGTTGCTGTGAAGCCTTGCCACAGCCCAATGCCTGCTGCGAAGCTGGCAGCCTGCTTCACTAGACCGCCAAGAGTGCTGCCAGCCTTCCGGGCCTGCTGGTCGATCTCACGAAGTTGCATAAGGGCCATGTTGCCCTGGAGGTCTACTACGCCGAAAAGCCTGAACAACTCCATCTTGCCTTCACTCCAGATGAAGGATTTTGTTCCCAAACGTCATATCCTTAGCGGTGGGAGGTGGTGTCCGTGGTTCGAATCAGATACATAGGCGGCCATCCAACCTTTAAGGGCCCGTGCGAAGTGACTGTCCGCAAAGTGGGCGATAAGATTGAATTTCGTGTCGGCAACAGGACTCTTATAATTGCACAGGAGTCATTCTGCGGAGCCGACTTCACCAGGGGCGAAAAGCGTTCGTTGGGAAAAGCTGCTTTCGGTGCACTCGCTGGCATGGCAATAGGTGGCCCCGTTGGCGGCATCATCGGTGCGGCAGTTGGTGCTCGCGCCAAGCAGGCAAACACATTTACGATACCGGTCGTACAAGGCCAGCTCAGTTATTCGATGATCTTTGAAGGTACAGAACGCGATTTCAACAACCTCATCAGCGAAATCTATGGCTGACCTTGCCAGAAGAGCTCCAGAATCTCCTGTGCCCTTTTTAGGGCAGCTTCCTTGGCCTCTGCTACGTCGTATTCGACTTCTCGTTTCTCCTCCAGTCCTAATAGTGCGAGGTATTCTGCAAATCCTATTTGCTTATCCCTCAGCGGCGCCTGGATCTGCCATCCCAAGAACGCCAGGCGCCGCAGCTCCTCTTTCTGTGCCTCGGCGGCTTTGTCCACGACTTGCAAGAACCGAGCGAACGGAAGAGACAGTACCTGCTCGTCCGTCCAGCCATACCTGGCTTCTACGAGGTCGAGGGCGTCTGCCAGAGAGAGCCCAGGGCCCTCACGGCTTTCAGCACCGCGCCGAAAAAAGCCTGGAGGTCGTAGTGCTGCGGCAGGATGTCCAAAAACTCTCCGAACGCCTCAGGCGGCAATGCGAGGAACTCGTCTGCAGACAGCCCTATCAGTGACCCGAAGAATCCTGCGATCTCGCGGTCGTTTTCAGACAGACCAGCCATAAGAACTACACCGAAAACATCGGGATTTGTTACCACTTCGTTGCCGACTGTTTTCAAAGCCTTGGCAATGAGCTTCGAGAACGTAAACACGTCCCGTGTGGTCAGCCGCCTCATCGTGTACCTGCGTCCGGCGATCTCAACTTCCTGGCCAGCGTCAAGGATGACAGCTTCATCGTTCGATTTACCCTTGCTCATGGTTCAGCCCCCATTATGCAGTCTGCGGCCTCAAGATGTAGGCCGGGACCTGCTCTAAGTTAGCCGGGTCATAGTGCGCCGTAAAGGTGACGGCCAGCACTATGTCCTCCTTGCCGGTGCCCATGTTGATCTCGACGGCGTCGGTCACGCAGGCGTTCTCCAAGACGAACACAACCGGGTCTTCCTCGCCGCCCAGGTCGCCTACGATGGCGATGTTGAAATAGTCGTTGGCTGCTAGGGTCCCGAGCGCCGGCCTGATCTTGTCGTGAGTCGGAGTCCCGCTCGGATAGGCCTCGGAGGTAGCCTTGCCCAGCGCAAGCATGAGGTTTTCCTTCGTCATCTCAAGCAGGTTGACCTTGGCCGTCACGGTGACCCCGATTAGTCTCCTCATGCCCTTAATGGGTCCGGGTGCTCCATCCGGTCGCGGATCGAACCACTCGGGCGTGACGGTTACCTGATTGCCGCCCGCTGTGGCCCCGAGCAACTTGGCAGTCGTTCCCAGGCTTGCGAGGTCTGTGAAGTCCTTGTATACTGCGCCTGGCCCAATCAAGTAGTTCTGAGGCGTAGTTGCCGAAATACCGGTTCTAATGGCTGGCATCTGCAATCATCCTCCTCATGCAAACAAATCATTTCTGCCGTAACGCACAACGAACTCAAGGTGCACGTGCTGGACGGTAGGGTCCTCGTCGTCCACCAGAGCCTGAAAATCGCGGAAAATCGCCAAACCCGTGATGCCGGTCAAGCCCGGCTTTTGCCTATCCAGTGCAGTCTCAATCCGCCCCGCAATCTGCAGTGCGCCAAGCGCACTCTCGCTCCTGTCGTAGACATCTACAGCCAGCAGCATCCGTTCCGTCGCGTGGCCTTCCTCTGGCACCGCGCTGTCGGCATGGAGCGTGACATACGGCATCTGAGCGTCGGACGGCGCTTTCCCTAGAAACACTGCAGGCCCGCCATGATAGGTAGCGAGCCTGCTTGCCAGGTCCACGTCAGTAGTCAATTTGGAGTAGAGGTACTGCAGCACCGGGATCATACCCACTTGCCTCCAAGGATGTCTTTCACGGTCTCGCGTTCGCGTTCATAGGTCGGTCGCAGGGAAGGCCTGCGTTCCATCTTTGAGGTGCCAAATTCGAGGTACGGCGCGTACTCGAGCGGCGATCCCACGATGCCGCGCAAACTCAACCCCGTACCCACAATTCGGTACTTGATGCTGTTCCTCAGTCGCCCGGTACGGACTGCTGGTGGTTCTCCGGGCGCCGATGCCGTGTATTTCCTCGCTTCGCGCTGTTTGGCAGTCAGTTTAACGGGCCCGCCACGCTTAAGCGACAGGAGGGCCTCACGTTCCCTGATGGTCTTCAGGCCAGGGATGATGTACTTCTTGCCAGTTCTCTGCCCCGACAGAGTCTCCTTGACCTTGTCTACAAGATGCTGGCACGCCCGCTCCATATGCTCCCAGGCAGCACGATCCAGCGCGGCTTCGACCGCCTTCAGGTTGCTCTTGAAGCTGATTTCCGCTCTTTTCGCCAAGGAACTCACAACCTTCTGTCGAACTCTCAGCTCAGAGGTGATAAACGTGCCCAAATCCAAGAAACGTGTCCACAAGGACGTTTTCATGGTTCAGGATGGCAACGTCACGCACATCGAGGGTATCTATGACGTTCCGTCAGGCCAACCCGCCAGCAGGGCAGTGGTCAACAAACGCAGCAAGGAACGCGGCCTATGGATGGAAATCGAGCTAGTAGATGATGAGCCACCGACTAAGAAGCCGGTGAAGTGAGCTCCTCGCACAAGGTTTCAAGGTGGTGGCCGATCTCGGCAGGGTTCACAATGCCCTTCACCACCAGCATCCTGTTTCCCAGAACAATCCTATCCTCCGGCTTCACGTCAGCAGTACCCGGCAGGTAAACCTTGTGCGTCACAGGGTACTGCAGCTGGTCGTACTGGAGCCGGTCCTTCGCCGAGATGGGGCTGACTCGTGCCACTGTGGCAGTAACGGTAACCCAATTTGTCACCCAGCCGCCTATGCCGTCAGGTGTCCTGGTCTTCCGCTGGATTGTTACTTCATGTGTCCACCTCATGCCATAACCGGCCTCCAGCGTCGCAGTTTCGCCAAAGCCCTATTCCACGCAGCCGGGTCGACATCGCCGGACCAGTCGCCTATACGCTCGCTAGCATAGCCACTCTGCGCGAGCATGCACTTGACCAACTCAACGCACACCTGCTCGCAGAGCGCCAGGATTATATCTCTGTCGGCAATGGTGTACGTGATGACCACATCACTCCAGGCCGAGCCATCCTTGTATACTGCGCGGCCTTCGACTAGGTATTGGTCCGCACTGAGGGTTGTTCCGCTTTCAACCACCGAACTGATTGTGTCCGGTTCAAATGTCAGCCAGGCCACTTTCTGGTTGACAAACCTTTCTGTTACGCTTTCTGCCGGCTCCGCGCCCAGCGTCCGCGTGACGGCGGCCGAGGCCCTCCGGATCATCGCCTGGAGGGTCTCATCGCTCAGTTCCGTCTTCACTTCCTGGCGCAGAGCCGCCACGGTGATGTAGTCCACCACCGCTCACCTCTTTTTGGCTGCCTTAGGCTTCGCAGCCTCCTGTGCACTCTCTCCTGTCTCAACAGCCTCCTGCGTATTCTCTTCTGCCTCAACCGATCCCAGATCCTCGAAGTATCCAGTAGCCAGAAGCTTTTCGGCTACCTTGTCCGCCACTTCGACAACCGGCTGGTTCTGCGTCACGTCAACCCCATACCCGCTGAACGACGCCAATCGCAGGAGCTTAAGCCTTCTCATACGGCGTCACCTCCTTACGACGTGGCCAGCGTGGTCGGGATGTTGTAGGCCAGCACGCAGGCGTCGAGTTCCTGGATGATCGGGTCGTCGTTGAAGTGGATCACGTAGAACCTCTTGTCTTCCATGATCGCTTCCTTGCCCTCGACGGTCTTGCGGATCCGCACGTCGTAGGTGTTCACGGCGACGAAGTTCTGCGGGTCGGTCAAGATGATGATGTCGTCCGCAAGGCTCGGCACCTCGACTATCTCGAACCCGAAGGGCTTGTTAACCTGATCGCCAGCTCCGATGAGTGCCGCATCCCCTGCAGCCGTGTTCCTCTGGGTCAAGTACTCGATCCAGAGCAGCCTTCTGGTCGGGGACATGAGCCACTTGGTGTTGGGACCGCGATACTTGCCGGGCAGTGCCCTGAGTATCTTCAGCAGGGTTGCCTTGCCGAAGCCCGAATCCGCCGTGCAGTCGATAACGTGGGCCCCGGTTCCGTTCTTGATCTGCTTCACCCAGCCGTCGTTGATGCTCAGGAACGGATCGCTGCTCGAAGTGTCGCCGTTGAAGTGCAGGTCCTCAAGGTCAATCCCGAGCTGGGTCGTCATGAGCTGCATCACGGTGTCTTCAAAGTTCTCGCCTTCGATGTTCTCACGAATGGTCTTTTCCGTGATTTCCCAGGGCAGCCTCACGTCCACACAGGCATATGGCACGCTGCCGAGCACGAGACCAGCCCTGTAGTTATCGTCAGCACCCTCCACCTGCTTCCGCAGGATTCGCCGCCCGATGCCGATCTTCGGGATTGTCCCGGTGGTAGCCTTGCGGAGCTCTTTGCGGTGCAGCTTCGAGAACGGAGTGGCCTCGAAGGTCATCCGCCAAAACTCTTTAGCCTGTTCGATGGTCAAGGCGCCCGTGCCCTGCAAATCGGTTGTAGTAATCGCCTTCTCAAGAAGTTCCTGATTTGTCATGCTCATGTCTTCTCATCCTCCTCGAAGCTTACAAGATTCCAGCCCAGATGCTCTTTTTGACTTCTTTGCCGCCGTCGTCCTGGCCGGCGATGGACTTGCGAACGCCTTTCGCGTTCTCAAGAGCTTCCACGCGCTTCAGCAGCGCGTCCTGCTTCTTTGCCAGCTCCTCGAGCTTGTTCGGCAGCTCGGCAAGTGGGTCGATCCTCTTCGCCACCTCGGCAACCTTGCCGGCCACCGTCTCCTCGGCAACCTTCACGACCTCTTCCTTGTTCACCTCATCATCCTCCTCGTCTGGTTCAACCTCGGCCAGAATCTCGCCCAAAACTGCGTAAGCAGCTTTGATCTTCTCCAGGCGGTGGCGGGCAATCTTGGCCCCGATCTTCTGGACGCCGTCGTACTTGGCAACGTCTCCGCTACCCGCCACAAGCCCCAGTATGAACTCCTGGAACTGCCCGATGGACTCGCTGATCTTGGCGGACTTCTCGTCGGAAGTCATGTCTTCGTCGGCAAGGACATTCGTTATCGCGGTTCTCAAAGCGTCATAGGCCAGCCAGAGCTTGTCGTTCAGTTGATTGGCAGCCATGGTTTCTGCGAAACTCAGGCTGTCAGTCTTGAATATGGTCCTCAGTCCTTCCGCAATCCGTCTCAGGAAGCTCTGCTTCCGAATGGTCTCCGGCATCTCGGACTCATCCTTGTCCGGGTTCACCTCGCGCCAGAGCCTGCGGAGCTTGGCTTTGATTTTCGGAATCTCGTCCTCAGGGATATCCACCTGGTTCCCGCGGAACCCACCCGGACTTAGTGCTGCTATGGCCCTGCCTACCTGGGCGGCAGTCACCTTCTTCTCGGGATCCTCCCAGATACGGAGCTTCCACGTGCTCGGCTTTTCCGGGTCTGGCACATAGAGATAGGCCTCCGCGGGATACTGCTTCCCGTCCTCCGTCTTCATCGGCTTGTCGGCCTTATCCATAGCGCCCTCGTCACCTCCTTCGCGCTTCATGAGCAAGAACCGTCTCCTATTTGCTGCCTTGTCTACCCCGCTTATCTCCTCGACCTGGATATCCGTCAGCCGGTTCGGCATGCCATCACCTCCGCAACCCAAAACAAAAGCAGCCGGGCAAATTGCCAGGCTGCTGCGCTCTTGCTCTGTGCTCTACTCAGGTATCCTTCTTGCTTTGCCACCCATGCTGAACCCCGTTATCTCGCCCTTCTTCACTTTCTCCCAGTACTCCGGGGACCAGACAACACCGATCAGCCACGTACCCTTCTTGATAATGTTATCCCCGATTCTCATATCCACCGGCGCGATATAGGACTCCACAATGTCGCCGATGTCATCGCTCCATTCCTTGTGCATGTACCCGAGCCGCAGGGTTTTCCTCATGAAATCCCAAGCAGCTTTCTCAATGTCTTCGGCCCTCGCGTAGTCGCCCTGGGAATCCACCGTGTCAGGTTCGTAGACGATGCCTAGCGTGTAGCGCTTTTCTTCATCCGCTTTGAGGAAGCTGATCGCTTTGCAAAACTTTCCTACGGTGTCGGGGTGCTCCTTCACCCACTGGCGAGCTTCTTCTTCAGTGAACTTGTCCTTCGGGAAGATGAGCGACTGGATGGTCATCGAATCTTCGCCCTTGAGCTTGCCCACCACGGCCTTGACACCGCTTTCACCCAAGGCAATGGTCCTGAAGCTCCCTTCCTGGAACATGTCGGGGTCGCGAACCCGATACCTGTAGCTCGTAGAAGTCTCGTCCCAGCCTCCGCCTCTGGGCATGCTATCACCACGCTTTCCGGGGCAAATGAAAAGGAGCCTTGCAGGAAGGCTCCTTCGCGTTCACAGCGTTGTTTGTCAGTTAGGAAACCTCAGTCTATCGCATTACCCGGGCCTACGCCTTGTCGTACAATGACCTCACGTACTCCAGCGCCTTCTCGTCCTTCGGTTCAAACCGGATCCCGCCGTCTCCCGGGTACGGCTTGCGGTGGTCAAAGTACTCGAAAAAGATGTCGTCAGGGATGCCCTGCGGGAACGCATCGCACGGCTCCCTCCATCCGGCCGCAGTCATGACCGATTTTTTCGGCTTGCTGTGCTTGCAAAGACAGCACATAGGTGCAGGCCCTGTAGTCACTTCAGGCCCAACCTCCTCCTGAGCCTAGCAATCGCTTTCCTTGCTGCACTCAGCTCCTTTTGATCCTCCACCTCATGCATCCAACGCCAATTGTTCGTCCAGTTTTCTGGAGCCAGCTCTTCCAGTAGAACTTTCAAGTGCCGCACTATCTCGCCAGCTCCTTGCCCCGAATGAAGCGAGCTGAAGGCTTCAGCAAACATCTCGGTATTGTTCACCCGAGCATATCGGCTAAGTTCTGCCACGTGGTCGCCTCTAGCATACCATTGCTGCTTGAACTCTCGCAAGGTAGACGCCACGAGGCCCACGCCATCTTGTGTCGAAACCACCGGAAGCACGGCCGCATTCTCTCCCGCCGAAGTGATCCAGAAATCCAGGTGGTGTCCAAACTCGTGCGCTAATACGTACTCTATGTTGTCGCAACCTTTGGGGTGATATCCGCTTTCGACAGAGGCCTTCAGGCGCTCAAGCAACAACGCCTTGTCTCGATAATACTTCGGGTTGAAGTATATGCCCTTCCTTTCCTCCGACGGGTCATAGATCGCAAACGCGTCTTCGGGCATCTGCGGGTGCTTCGTGCTCACGAACTTAAGCGTTTTGACTGCTTCCGGATGCGCCCGCGCCAGTTTATGGAACTCCTTCAGCGTCGGATTCACCGTGTCAACGTTAGCGCCCTCGAACTCCCAAGTGATATGCGGGTAGGCGGTCCGCGCCCATTCGAGGGCGTCGTCGAGGCTCTCGAATTCGCCCACCCTTAGCTCCGGGGCCGCCAGCGTCGTACACCGGCAGTTGGGATGCCTCGGGGGCGCGAAAACTCCGGGGGCGAACTCCTCGTCGATTCTGACCGTCTTTCCGTGCAATGCGCCGCACAGTGGGCACATGCGCTCGTCTTGCGCGGCCCACCACATCTTGTATCTATGCCCCGCCCGCTCCATCACGGCTATCTGCGCCATGTTGGCTGCAGCCGTGGTCTCGGTTCGAGCTATCACGAAGGACCTGTAGCGCGTTGCCTGGTCGAAAACCTGCCTGATTCTCCTGGCCAGGTCCTCAATGCCTTCACCAGCTTTCCAGCCTTCCTCCAGAGTCAGGCGGAGCTGCTTCACCGTGGTCTCCGTGACTTGTTCGACTAATTCGAAGGCATGCTGGTTGATCCACTCCAACGCTGCCGGCTCCCACGGATCGAACTGGACTCGCTGCTGCTTCGCAGCTCTCTCGGCAAATTTGGCGAAGATTTTCTGCAGTTCGGGCAGGACGGCCTCGAGAAACTTCTTTTGCTCTTCAACAGGGTCAATCAGCCCGTCGAACCAGGCTTTTTCTATCTTCTCTGCCGGCGGAAGCGCCCTCAGGACGCGCTCCGCCTGGGAGCGAAAAAATCGACCACCTTGTCGCGGAGATCTTTCTCATGGCGGTGATGCACCCGGACCCAGTCGCCCCATTCTTTGTCGCGCGGGTCCTCATCAGCCTTAGAGACCTCGGCCTTGCCTGTCGGTATCAGGCCCTGCGGCATGTAATAGATGTCTCCACCCTCATAAGGCTGCTTGCCTAGATGCTGGCGCGCCTCGTTGGGCGTAAATATGCCGTACTGCACGCCCTTAATGCTGTACTCGAGGTCCTGCATCTGGTCGGAGAGGTCAATCTCGTCCAGCTTCCAACGCCACTGCAGCTCGCCGAGGTCGGGCTCGAACGCCTTGAACAGCTGGTTGTTTAGCCTGTGCTCGAGAATCTCCTGGCCAGGCTGGATGACCGAGCGCTTGTAGATCTCAGTCATCTCTTTCGCAGTCGAGCCGCCCAGCGAACCCAAAATGGCCCAGCCGATACGGTAGGGCGGAACTCGGTGAGCCACCAGGATCTCCATCGCGTTGTCCTGGCGGTACAGCCGGAACGAAGCGTCTTTGAGCTCGGAAGTCAGTTTCTCAAACCTGGCCCTGACCTCCGCTCCTGCATCGGACGGAATAGGCAGGATGAGCAGCTTGTGATGCTGCCCTCGTGCTTCGACGTTGAAGAAGGTCCGGAGTTCGTTCGCTAACCTCTCAGAAACATCGGCTCCCTCGATGATGAGCGCCATATCCGGGACCGTCTTCTCGCGGAACCAGGTGATGTTGAAATCCCTGGCGGCCAAGCTACCCACGATGGCCCCCAGGGCGGAGATGTACGTCGGTATGCCGTAGTAACTGGACCGCGAACCCGGCTTCCTGATGACTATCAGTTCACCGGCCTGCCTCTCCTCAGGTAGCCCGCTTTTTGGCTCACCAGTCTCCAGGTCGTACTCGCCCTCTGCCCCGAATCTCTTGAACCAGCGCATCTTGTTCTCGCGTATCTGGCAGAAGCGGACGCCATCACAGTGGGCCCGGACCGTGTGCCCGGGCACGTGGTACAGTTCGGCCGGCAGTCCTTTGGCGTTGCGCACAACTTCAATGATGCCCCAGCCAAGCGTTTCTACATCGTCCCATACCGCCTGCAGAATCTCCCGGAACGTCATCTCGGGGTTGCAGGCTGCAAGGAACTCTTCCAGCGCATCCCGCTGCTTTTCGTCGGGCTTGTCGATGCCCTGTCGCGGCACCCAGTGCCAGCCGAGACCGGCGATGTCCGATGATTTCTGCTCTATGCAGGCGCAGTGAATCGGGTTCGATTCCTTCAGCTCAAGCAGCTGCTCCAGCCGGTACGGAGGTCTCACCAATCCGTATTCCGAGTAAAGCCTCGAAAACGGATCCGCCGGCAGCTGCTTTGAACCGCCGGCGGAGGTCCGCTGCTCTGCCTGTATCGTTATGGCTTTGGTCAAGACTCGTTTCTGGTCGGTCATACGATTACCACCTTGTTTAGAGTCCGGCTGCGTCCTCGGGCAAGGCACTCAAAGGCCCCGCTCACAGCATCTACCTGGTCGTCGTGTGTGCCATTGGGAAACATCTCAACCTCGTCTAAGAACGCAGAAATCCAAGAGCCGCGCACCAGCTTCACATTGCCTGCCTCGGCCGCAGATGATACTGGTGCCGCCCGGCTCACCTTGGAGCCCGTGGTCTTGTTCCCGCGGAACACGAAACCGAATAGTACCTCCCTGGCGTAATGGTCAATGATGCTTACCCCAGACGAACCGGGTTCTTGCTCCATGTAGATTGGCACGTCCCGCCCGTCCATCTCGGCGGTTTGACGGACCAGTGCCTCGACTCCTTTCGGCGTAGCCCTGATACGCTTAATGTCGATGATGTAGTAGATGCCGTCCTTCTCTCCGACAAGAGCACCAGCAGTCCAGTCCGGATCCTTGCAGGGTCCAGCATCCGTGGCAGCAAGGTCCCAGTAGCGAACCCTTCTGATTCCAGCCGGTGCAGTATCCACTATTTCGAACCACTCACGCCTGAACATGCTGCCGCTCTGTCTGGCGGACCAGTCACCGTTCAGAAGTTGCTCGCGCGTAACTGGGTCCAGGTTTGCTAAGCTCTTCTCATACTCCTCGGCATCGAGATACGGGTTGTCTTCAAGCCTAGCCGGTATAAACGGCCGCCCATACCGTTCACCTTCGATGATAAACCGCTGCTTTACCCACTCGTGGCCTATCCCGCCGGGGTTGGAAGCAGCCCTTATCCGGAGCGGTACTCTTGAATTCTTCAACCGTCGCAGCCTCGAAAACAGGTACCGGTACTGGCTTTCAGTGAACTGTGTGAGCTCATCAAATCCGATGAACTGGAACTCCGCGGACTGGTACCTGTACTTGTCATTTTCGGTTTCAAGGTACCCGAAACTGAGAGTGGCTCCCGAAGGAAAATGCCACGTCTTCTCTCTTTCGTTCCATTTTGCGTCGGTTCCGTCGAGCCACTGATGGGCCCGGTCCATCAGAGCATTGGGCAGCGAGAGGTCAGTATACGTCCGCCTGAAGAGTATCGCCGAATAGCCCGGTACGTCTACATACTGCAGAGCAGCCATCAGGAGGGCTTCGGATTTGCCGCCACCTGCTGCCCCGCCGTACAGGGCTTCGAGGTGCGGCAGCAGCAAGAACTCAGCCTGCTTCGGCGTCGGAGCGTGCGGAATCCACCTGTTCTCCAGAACTGTCGCTCTCAGGACCGCCCTGAACCATGCTTCGTCCCATGCGTTCGGCCAGGCGCCGGTAGACGTCGGCATACTGCTCGATGCGGTAAGTGATGTCGTACTCATGCCGGTTTGTCACCTGCCCCTGGACCTCGGGTCTCGCAGTGGGCTTGCCAGAAAGGAGCTGCGCCTTGTCTATCGCCTGCGCCATCACTCCCACCAACGCCCGCACCCATGCCGCACCGTCGCGGTCGTGGGGCTCACCCTGCCCGTCGCTGATTGCAACATCCAGCTTGTTCAGAGCTTTCTCTGCAAGTCCATACAATCGCGTAGCCAGTTTCAGCAAGCGCTCCGAGATGGCATCGGCAACCTTTTCCGTTGCAGCGCTTATGGCCTTCTGCCTGACCTCTTCGGTCATCTCGGATATTTTTTGCGCACCCTCTTTGCGTTGCGCATCCTGCGCACCACGCACAAGATGCGCAAGTTGCGCATTGCGCCACGCCCTGATTGTGGACTCAGGTATACCAGTGCGGCGGGCTGCTTCCCGGTTAGACGTGACCTGAGCAATAGCCAACGCCTCAGCAATTCGATCACTAGGCCACTTATTGGGCATCGGGACCACCTCTGAAAAGCAAGCAGAAAGCCCCAGGCAGATCACAGTGATATACAATACTAGCAAGGTGGTGATGAACTAATGAGACTACTTTTGTTCATCCCGCCTTGCCGGTAAAGGGACTTGTTAGTCGGCTCCTCCTGGCGGGGAACAAACACCAGACAGGAGGGTACTCCGGCTGAGGGGGGAGTAGGCCGGGGGAGAAAAGCACTGTAACGCGCTGCAATTAGCCCCTATCTCCCCACAGAGGGCTCCATGATAGTGCCCTCTGTCCGGGTCAGCCATGCTCATGGGCGCCTACGATCTTGAGCCCATTGTCTTCTAGCACCATGACTAGCCCTGCAGCCAGGCATTGGACTTGGCGTTCCGATAATGTGAGGTCGAACAACTCATTAGTGGTGTACATGCGTGGGTCCAAAAAAGCCACACAGCTCACAGTAAGGCAACCGTGCGCGGTCAATCGCGCTCCTGTCCCGAATGCGAATCGGTTTTGCAAACACGTGCCTTCACTCCTGGTCTCCACAGGGGGCGCGGCCTCCATGAACAAAACTCAATCCCGTTTTTGTGAAGCTCCACGTCCAGATTGGTTACATCGATTTCCTGCCCGTCAGGCTTCAGGAAAAGCCTTACCCATTGCTTGGAGTGCTGTTCTCTGACAGCCGCTCCCCACGGAAACTCAAAAACCTCCCACCGATGCAGCGGAACGACCCTGCCCATCGCACCACTTCCAGAAGGACACGAGGCACTAGACTCAAACTCAACGGGCGCCCTGGTCACATCGACCCGGGCGCCCCACGCAGAGCTGGTCGATAGCATACTACCATAACCTACCCCTTTCAGGCTTGCAGAAAACTCGCAAGTTACCTCTCCACCTATTCCACTCTTTGTCGAAGTTACGTCTCATCCTCGCCATCTGCAGGCCAATTGCACGCTGGTGCTTGAGCACTTCACAGATGAAATCCCACAAAAGCCGATAAAGCCACATCAGTACCACCCCAGCCTCTCCGCCACGCCATACACAAACCCCGTCCGATATCGGTGAAACGTGCTTTCGTCCATAGACAGTAGTTCGGCCATGTCACAAGCTCGCATGTCAAACCGGTTTCGCCCTTCCATTTGTGCCACCAGCTCTGCTGGCGGCTGCCAGTTTATCGCAAGTCCATATTTCACCCAGACCACCCGCCGACATTCCTCCTTGGCCACCTTATACGTGTCCGCAATTGCCGCCGTGATGCGTTCCATCTCGCGCAGGAGAATCGAATCGGCAAGCCTTGTGGCTCTCCGTTCCACTCTGCTGTCCCACTCACCCGAACCGGCTGCAACATCCAAGAATGCACCGGAATCACCCGACAGGATGATGTCTCTGCGCAGCGCTTCGATTTGCCGGAGCGTGTCCTCATAGGCATAGATTTCAGCTTCAATGTGGCGGAAGGTGGCACGTTTCAGCCTCACGCCCACCTCACCTGCCTCAGGGCGCCACGCACCCGTTTGTGCGCATCGTGCCTCATCAGCCGCTCCGCCTCGCGCGTGGTAAGTGAGACCGTTGCAGGTGAGGGCACGGAGCTCAGCCCGAAGCGCCTGCAGATGAGCCGCCAGACGTAAGGTTGCTTGTACGCCACATATTCGCCGACGGTGATCAGCGCGACCACCTCCATAAGCCGAAAAGCCGACCCTGCCTGCGCAGAGCCGGCCTCCCGATAGTCGGGTCAGCCTCAGCCGACGTTTTCCTCGCTCACGAGCCAGCCATCCTCAATGCTGACCCTGACAACCTTCCCCTGCTGGATTACGAACGTAACCTTGCCATAGTCAATTTTATCAATCTTGCCGCTGTTTTTCGTGATCTCAGCTGCAATTATGTCGCTGATCTTCGGTTTTCCCAGCTTAGTATCACTCACTATGCCCCTACCCCCGCGGGTATGCATCGACGATCTGCAACAGCGCGTCAGTGTACTGCACCAAGGCGGTAAGCTCGCGAACTGCGCCCCAGTCCTGCCATTCGATGGCTGTGTTCATTTTGGTCATAAACACTTCGCGATGCGTCTTGAGCCAGCCGCGTAAGACTACTTCAAGTGGCGGCTTTTGCTCCGAGATGATCATTACGTTCGTAGAGATGTTCATGCTGTCTCCTCTCCCCTGCTCCGGTCCTCAGCCACCCAGATTTCGATCTCAGCCCGCTGCGGCTTCCCGTACCTCCTGTGCACCACCAGGTCCACCACCTGGTTGTCGTCGTACCAGACTACGCCGTTTAGACCGTCAAGTATTGCCTTCGCCAGGTTGTCCACATCCCCAACCCTTCCCCCTGCGCAGTATGCCCATATCTCGACACCGAGCCGCCCCTGCAACGGCACGCGCACTGCCTGCCGCGCGAAACTCGCCACCTCGGCCTTGTACGCTAGGTACCGCTGTGCATTGAACGATACCCATTTGCCCCTGCGCGTCATTCGCGCAGCGGGGACCGGACGCCCCGGCACAACTATACGGATGCGCTCACTCATCTTACTGCACCTCTTTGCAGCCGCTGCTTGTACTCTCGTAACCGGGTTAGGCACCTTTCACACAACGCATGCCCCGGCGCAGCAGGATTTGCCCCGCAGCAGGTACAGATCCCTCGCTCCCGCCATGCGTCCCTTTGCCGCTTTTGCCTTGCGTAGTCAAGGCAGTAATTCCGCCAGTCCTGTTCAGGGCGCATCCTGAAGCCTCCACGCACATAGGCGATGCACGTGCCCACGACCTCCGCCGTACTCGCACGCACATTGTGGGTGGCTGCAAGGTCAAGCAGGTAGAGCAACTCGTTTACGCGCTCGCTGCACAGCAACACGTATCACCTCGCCGCCTTGCTTCCGACAAGTTCTGCACTGCCCCACAGCTGCTCCAGGTCGCCGTCAAGGCTCACTGCTTCAACACCTCCTGCACAGCAGGCTTCGGTGGCTCGAAGCGCGTCGTGATCCACGCATCTCGGATCTGCTTCTTGCGCTGTACTGGGCCAGGGCAGTTGTACATCCGGAAAACTGGCCTTCCACAGTCTTTGGAGCCTGCCACGTCAAGCGCTTTGTAGAAGCCGTTTCCTGCGATAGTGCGGCATTTTGAGACCAAATACACTTCATACTCCGGGTTGCCTTCCCTGTCTTTTAGCTGCACAACCCTCACGGCATCGGCCTTGCACTCCAGGCAGGCCTTTAGATCCGCAAGGCAGTCTTCGAAGTTGAACATTTCCGCGCGCAGCTGTTCTTCGCTGAAGCTGAGGAACTCCGCCCCAACCAGCACGCTCCTGTAGCGCGCCTTCAGGTTCTCACCATCCTCCGGGATTCCCGGCCTGATGTGGCTATCTTCCTTCTCGCTCTCGTACCTGGGCATGGTCATCAAGCATCATCCCCGATCGCTTTTGATGCAGCCAGTTTGGCGATCTCGGCGTTTAGTCGATCAAGCTCTTCTTTTTCCCGCGGCGAGAGAACCTTCACCTTCATCTGCGGCTTCGCCCCGTCCTTCGACGCGCGGTACTCCTCATCTTCGGCCAGGGCTTGGGCCTTCGTTCGAATCCCGTTCGCAAGCCAGTTACGGATGATGCCGCGCACGTAGTCGAAGCGGCGCTTGTTTGCCATGACGGCTTTTTCGAATGCGTAGAGCACAAGATCGCACTCAAGCCCATCATCCGTCAGCCATGACCTGATCATCTCGTACTGCAGAGGGCTCAGCATCGCACACACGTTCGTGTGGCAGAACTGCACCACACGCTGGTACGCTTGCTCGATGTCTTGCTCAGAAGTTGCACTGCTGCTTCCACCAGCAGCAGTTTTTGGTTTAGTTTCGTTTAGTTTGTCTTTTATATCCCCCGGATTGGTAGTGGGATTGGTTACGGATTGGTTGACACTTCGGTTGACGGTTCGGGGGATTTTTTCATCTAATCCTGGCTGTTGGTTGACGTATTGGTTGAGTTTTTCAATCACAGAGTGCAGTTTGTACAAGCCGGGTTCTCTCGTGCCGCGGCTCTTGTATTCGATGAGGCCCTTCTGTGAGAGGATGTTGCGATGCTTCGCCAGCGTAGCCTTGTCTATTCCGCCGAGCTTAGCCTGTAGCGTCAGATTGGCTACCGCAAACCACTCTGGCCAACCACACTTGTTTGCGATTGCCATGAGATGGAACCACAAAGCTTGTGTCGTTGGATCCAATGGGTTTGTTTCGAGCCAATCTACGAATGCGTTAAGCTCGCGGATGTAGTTCATACGGGCCTCCGTTCGCCTGATCTAGTTACTTTGCCTCACATGGCTCAACTTGTAGGTCCCGCCGCCGGGCAATCGTCGCCATCGTTGGGGCCGGCGGCGGGTTATGCGGTTGTCAGGCTGGTTGCGCGTTCTCTTGCTTTTGTCTAGCTTGCTCTTCAAGCCAGTCGATCAGCTTCGATGCCTGCTCCTTTGTCAGCTTTTTCGAGCTGTCCACACCGAACTGGCTGGCAAGCAGCTTTTTCATGTATTCATCACTCAGGCCTACGTGCTTGGCCATTGCGTAGATCTTCTTCCGCTGGGCCTCGGATGCGAATTCAACTGCAGTCTCCATGTCTGCGTTGGAAATATGCTCGCCTTCCAATGTGGCAGGAGAACCGTCTATCCATTCCGCGAGGTCCTCGGCGTCTTGCGTAAATATTCCGCTGCTACGAGTGGCAGAAAGCGTGGCGTCAATAAGTGCACGCTTCTTTGCCATCTTCAAGACGGTATTCCAAAGTGCCCACGGGTCTTCGTTCTCGACCTTGTAGAGTTTGTACGTCTTGCCATCTTTGGCTTTCCTTTCCTCGCACTTGAGTGCGTCTCTGTCGATGCCATCCGGCAACTTCCACTCTGGCACCCAGCGCCAGCGGTAGCGCCCCTCCATCGTGTTGGCTTCCCCAACACCTTCGGCTACCGTAACGCCACTCCGGCGGTGTACGAGGGCTACCGTGACTCGCGCACGGTAGAAGCCGGTTGCGATGTCCTTTTCCTCCTGAACGTCTTTGATGACCGGGGCGTAGCCGTACAGCTCACACAGCTTTTCCGCCCCGGGCTTTAGTAAGGTCGGCTTGTCTGTGCCAGGAATTACACCGTAATCCTGGCCTTGGACCATAACCTCGCTAAAGAACTGCTTTACAAGCGCCAGTTTGCTCTTCATGTCGGCAAGGCGAAGGGCCATTTCCTGCTGTGAGTCCGCTTGAACCTGTACGAGCTGGGTGGATTCCGCTTGAAGGTCGATACTCATGCCACTGCACCCGCCTTCCGCTTGGCTTCAATGCGCCATTGCCGCTTGATAAGTCGCTCTGCCCTGTATGCTTCCGCCTGCGACTCAGGGCCGGCTGCTACAGCCGCTTGCCAGCAGTCACGGACTGACGTGCCCTTGTAGAAAACTCTTTCCTCGCGCACGCCGGCCTGATCGATCACTCCGTAAGCCTCAAACATGCCATCGCGGTAGCGCACGCTCACGCGCATGGCATGGTACAGGACGCTTGGGCCGTATTCGGTGTTGACCACGCAGTCCCAGTAGCCGAAATCGTGTTCGCCGCCACTCCGTAGCAACTGCTCACGCCTCTCCCACTCTTGTGGTGTGGTGGTGAGCTCGTTTTGGAATAGCTCACCCTTCGACTTGACCCAGCATACGTGGCCAAGCCTTCTGCTGACTGATGAAGGCCTAGTCAATCTCCGCCCGCATCTGATGCACTTGCCAGTCGGCCCGCGATCTGCTACATTGGTGGTGGACCTGTTTGACTGCTCTGCCTTGAGCAGTTTTTCTTTTTCGGTCACTTCTGCGCACCTCCCAGAACTTGTGCGATGCACTTTTCGATTTCGCTCATCACAGCCCGTTCGAGCACGTTGCCCATTCAGCCAACATCGTCCCAATAGACGCCACAAGCTATCAGCCCCGTTTCAAGGCCTGCCTTGACTGCTCCCCTCAGCTCTTCGATGAGCTCTCGCCCGCTCACGCCGCATCTCCTCCCCGCGCCAGTATCTGCGCCCGCAGGTCAGCAATCATCGCCTTGCGCAGCTCGCGCTGGATGTTTTTGGCGTTCTCCTGCAGCGTCCAGCCGCGCATTGCGCACTTGCGCAGTGCGCGCAGTGCGTACTGCCTGAAGCCTCTGACCGTGCCGTAGTAGGTGATCCTCACGCTGCCTCAGCCTCCTTCCTCACATAACCCCTGCTTACAAGCTTGGTGTGGTGCTTCTCGTGTACGGCCTTCATGTTCAGCCCGAATGTGCGGCACCAGCTGGCCACAGCCGCCGCAGCCAGGGGAACCAGGTCCAGCACTTGATCACATGCGCGCTCTACTACATCAACCGGGATCTTCTCGAGCGGCCTGGCTGCCAGCTCTTCTACCGCCTTGATTGCCTCCTTCGCCTCCTGGAGCACGCGCAGAACCTCAGTGGACGCATGCTGGTCCGTGCTCAGCAGGCAGATGCCCAGCCAGTTCGTCGGACACTCCATGCACTTCGCGAAGCAGATCTCCGGCGCCCTCAGAGCCACTGCCGCTACGTTCGCGACGTCATGGGGCACCTGCTTCAGGCCGAGCTCGTACATCCTGAGCGTGCTTTCGCTGACGCCGATCCGCCTGGCCAACGCCGCCTGCGTCAGCTTCGCTTCCTCGCGCTTCTGGCGAATTACCGCACCTGTGTGCACGGTTTGCACCTCCTTCCCGTGTCGAAGTTCTGATCGGATCGCTGTATGCTCTTTACAGCACCTTGACAATCCAGGCTGCTCACTGCGGTTCCGAGCCATTCCTCCAGGGCTGCTCTGGGGATCAGGATTTTGCCTTTGCCCCGGGTACCCCGGGCCTTGATCCGCCTGTGCGGTATTTCATTCCGGTACACCATCCAGTAGATGGTGCTCTCAGATACCCCCAGGGCCTGGGCAGCTTCCTTGACGGTGTAAGCTAGTTCGGCCATGCTATCACCTCCAATCGCCGCCCAACGCTCATGCCGAGGCCTCCTCTACCCTGCGAGGCTCGATGGTAAACAGGGTATCGAAGTCCACACCGAGGGCTTCACAGAGCACCTTGGCAGCACGAGGGCTAGGAGCTCGATCGCCTGATTCTAGCTGGGATATGTACGTACTGCTCAACCCGCATTTCTTCGCCAGTGCTCTTTGTGATAGACCAGACCTGATTCTTAGTTCGATCAGCTTCATCCTGTTGAGGCTTAACATTACTGACCACCCCGTTCGCTTCTGCAAGCATTATAACACCACACTGGTTGCTATTGCAAGCACTTTTTTATCAACCACTCCTTTTGCTAGCGCCGGGGTTGGGATAACATGGTGCTAGCAAATGCAAACACCGCGGAGGCATCATGAGCTTCGGTAAGTATCTGAAGTCATTGAGAGAACGAAAAGGCTTCTCGGTACGACAGCTAGCCCTTCTCGCTGGGATCTCTAATGGCTATTTGTCACAAGTAGAAACTGGACAACGGGGCACTCCATCTCCTGAGATCCTGAAGAAGCTCGCTAAACCGCTAGGGGTTAGCTACGAAGAGTTGCTGCGAGCCGCTGGTTATCTCTCTGCCTCCGACCGCGCTGGCGTCTCCGACTCCGTGACCGTCGAGCACCGCCGGGAGGATGGCACCGTAGACATACGGCAGATCCCCGGCGCGTGGCCAGTCGGCGAGACGGTCCGGGTCCCCATACTCGGCGTTATTCGCGCCGGCGAGCCGATCTACGCAGAGCAGAATATAGAAGGGTACGAAGAGGTCCCCAAAGAGTGGGTCAACGGCCAGGAGTGCTTCTTCCTGCGGGTCACCGGCGACAGCATGTCCGGGGCCAGGATCCAGGAAGGCGACCTTGTCTTCGTCCGCCGCCAGGACTACGCGGAGAACGGCGACATCGTCGTGGCGATAGTCAACGGCCAGGACGCCACGATCAAGCGGATCTTTTTCACCGGTGACGCGATCATCCTTCACCCGGAGAACCCCCGCTACAAGCCGCTGGTGCTGCAGGGCGAGCAGCGGGACGATGTCAGGATCATAGGGAAGGTGCTGTGGTTCAAAGGGATGGTGGGGTGACAGCATGGCCGAGGTGATCGCCGAAAAAGCCCGTTGGGAATGTGCCACAGAAGCTGGTCATGTGAGAGAGACCACAGGTCTTCAACTTGAACTTAGGGGAGGGGCAAGCAACACATGGTTTCTCAGGCCTCGGTGTGCCAAAGCCACCATGGCCTTCAGCTCGTGGAAGAGAGTGCCTACTTCTGGAGGGGTGAGCCAAGAGTTTTCGCCCCTAGCAAGCCGCCGTCCCAGAACAGTCACAAACTCGTAGACTTGTTCTGCGGCTTGGGAGGCATCTCCATAGGCTTTGAGTGGGCTGGATTTGAGCCAGTTCTTGGGCTTGACATTCATGTGCCGTCAGTTGAAACGTACAGGCACAGTCACCCAACTGCGGTGACGATCCTGGGTGACGTCAGGAAGATCATCGACATTGAAAGAGGCACGGCACCGATGCTCATGGCACAGGCGGACAGCATCCTCAGGGGAGAGCCGGCAGATGTCATCGCAGCAGGAATACCCTGTCAGGGTTTCTCTCTGAACAACCGGAAGCGCTCTCCCGATGATCACAGGAACTATCTGTTCCTTTACCTTCTGAAAGCCGTTGAGCTGCTGAAGCCAAAGTGCGTTCTGGTGGAGAATGTTCCCGCGATGAGTGCTGCCAATGCTGGCCAATTTGTCTGCGCAGTTGAGGCGAGTCTCCGGGAAATGGGGTACACAGTAGAATCCAGGGTTCTCAACGCGGCAGACTTTGGGGTGCCTCAGATAAGAAAAAGGCTGTTCTTCTTGGCTTTCAATGAAAAGTGTGGGTCCCCAATTCTGTGGCCAGAAGAACAGTTCGGCCCAGGGAGGGCCAAGCCATACCGCACAGTTGGCGAGGCCATCTCAGACTTGCCATCTCTCCGGTCTGGGGAGGCGAAGAGCACATATGCGTCGGAGCCATTGAACGAATATCAACGGCTGATGCGCCTGGGGTGCGGCAACATGCTGTCAAACCATGAGGCTCCTCGGCACCCGCCTTCCACCATTCAAAGGATAGCTGGCACACCACCTGGGCAGCCTATGTACCCCGAATTCCCACAGAGAATCCGGTTGGATGACAAATCCCCGAGCCCCACTCAGGTTGCGGGGGGCATCAGGCCGCAGTTTCAGTTTGGCCACCCCTGGGACGCCCGCGGGCTGAGCGTGAGAGAGCGCTGTCGCCTTCAGAGCATACCGGACAGGGTTTTCGTCCACGGCGGAATAGTTCAAGGCAGGGTGCAAACAGGGAATGCCGTGCCTCCGCTGCTTGCACGGGAACTTGGCAGGTTCATCCGTGTTTCGCTTGATGCACCGGAGTTCAGGTCCAGACTGCTTCAGTGGTGGAGTGTCAATGCTCGTCACTTCCCATGGAGAGAAGGTGGCCGAACGCCTTATGAGGTCTTCATCGCAGAGTTCCTCCTCAGAAAAACGAAGGCAGAGAGAATAGTTGACCCGTACCGGGAACTGTTGAAGGAGTACCCGCGACTTGCCCACCTGGCCAGAGCCTCGGAAGCTGATCTCGTAGAAGTCTTGAAGCCCCTGGGGCTTCATCACATCAGGGCTGGGGCCCTGATCAAAGCAGCACAGGATTTGGCAGAGAAAGGGTTGGAAGAGCGGGTGCCCACTAACTATGATGAGCTTGTCAACCTGCCCCACGTGGGGAAGTATATAGCCAATGCTGTCCTGTGCTTCGCCACGGGCGAACCCAGGCCACTTGTGGATGCAAATGTGCAGAGAGTTTTCAGCAGAATGTTTTCGCTCCCAACGTTCCGGGAGCTTCACAAAGCAGACGTGCTGTGGCGTGTGGCGGACGGACTGCTTGACAGAGCAAGACCTCGGGAATACAACTGGGCATTGCTCGATTTTGCGGCGATCGTGTGTACCCACCACCACCCAAAGTGCGCGGAGTGCCCACTTGCACATCTCTGCGATCAGCACAGGGCTGACAAGATACAGGAGATGGTGCCAAGTGTTTAAGATCTGGACAAGCACCGAGATGGCTGCCAATTGGCTTACTCAGAACACCATCCTTTCGGGAAGAAAACACGAGGTCGCATTTCTTGCAGCAAGCGATGCAGCCAACCCGGGACAGTTTCACAGGATGCCCGATCACATAAAGAAGATCCTCTACTTGGACGCACCTGACGTGATACTGGAGCAGGATGGTGAGCCTGTGCTGGCGATCGAGCTCTCAAGGGAAGCCGGGACAGGGCACAACGTCTTCCAGAGGTTTGCAAGGATTGCAGCTAGTGCTGAGAATGGTGTTCCTGTGGTGTACATTTACCCCGAGGCTGTGTGGATCTCCAGAGAGGCGAGCAGCAGATGGGACCCCATAAATCCCCTAATTTTCAGGGCGATGGAGCGCCTAATGCACATTTTCTCAGTGCCGGCTCTTCTTTACTATTACCCTTCTCATTACCGATTTGGGCAACCTCCTACAACCCCAAGGGGTCTGGTTGACGATCCCAGTTTTCCAGGGCTTCCAGACAGCGCAGATCCTGAGATGAAAGAGTTTTTCGCCTTTGTCAATGAACTCGTTGAAACCTGCAGCAAAGGTGGCCCCCACCTGGCCAGGACGTTGCTTCAAAGAAGCAGACTGGTGATCAACCGGATGAGTTGGATGCAGGATGAGTACCACAGGAAGGGTGGCAATTCTCGCTCGTGGTCCCCTCTGAGTGCGTGTCAGGAGCTTCCCACACGAGTGGTGGAAGAATACTTGGCTCAGTTTGCCGGTGTCCACACCGTCTCCTTGCCGGGCAAGCGTGCTCAGACGATTGTGTACCAAGTGGGAGGCGACATTCGTGCCGACCCATACACAGGGTCACTTGCCGCTGTAGACTACCTCCTGTGCAGGTTGGGACGAAATTACGAAGACAGAGACAAGAACTTGGCCGTCGCCTGGGGCAAGGTCAAAGAGGGAAAAGGGGCAATCTGCATTCAGGGCAGCCACGGAATTGACGAGTTTATCGCGAAAGTCAAGAGCGTCACCGGTAGCAATCGGTGTCTGCTGGGCAGGGCTTATCAAGACTTAGAAGGGGCTGCCATACCCAGATACTACATGCAGGCGAGGTACGGCTGCACCTTCACGAAGCCCAAAGAGATCAGGATATACTGTTACTTTGCTGACGCTCTTCTTTTCAGAGACGGGGCTTTGTGGAGGGAGGCATGAGCTCTGAGACAGGAAGTCATCACGATGAGTGTCGTGCGATTCTTAAGCGAAGGTGGCTGGCGTGTTGTCTCGGTGGACTATCCTCAGAGCGGGTGTGGTCTGGCTTTGCGGCCAGCGGACTGCAGAGACAAGAACAGGGGCAAGCTGATCCCAGATGTGATTGCTGTGCGGCGGAACATAGTGATGGTAGTCGAGAGCAATACCAAGTGCACTCGAAAAGACATCGCAAACCTAGCAAAGGCAAAGTCGGAAGCTTACCTTGGCGCAATTGCAGAGGTGGCAGCTGTACAGAAAGACCTCCTTCTTGTGAAAACTGCCCTTGCAGTTGGGGCAGCCATTCGTCTGAGCGACCCATGGTTCGCGCGACTGCAAAATGCAGCCATTGACTTGCTGATTCGAGTACACCCAAATGGGGCCTGTGCTGTCGAATTTTTGAGGTCTGGCAAACTCCCACCACCAAGTCTCTGGCCAACAGAAGACACATGATTTGCAGTTGGTCTTTGACGTCGAATTTGTTGACAAGCCGGACAAGGTCAGAGCCGAAGTCACAAACTGGTGCACCTAAAGGTGACCAATCATAGCTGTTTCGTGTCCTAGTTTGTGCATATCTTGAAAAGTGCGTTCCTCGCTGAAAACCGTGCTATCTGCCATGTACGAAGCCCGGCACCAAGTACCACCGCGATGGGTGCCGGTACCTGAGCAGTAGCAAGATCCCAATCAAGCTGAGCGAGGCGAAAACAAAGGGGTACGGGCCGTGCTCACCGTGCAAGCCGCCATCCTAAAAAGAGGAGGGACATCGAGATATGGATAAATGTGCTGCATGTGGTAAAGAGTTGAACAAACCTTCTATCACATGCCCCTGGTGCAAAACTCTGCTGACAAACCCCGAAGCAGGGAAGTTAGCTACAGAACGCCAGAGGTTGATTGCCTTTCTAATTGATGCTGCAATAGGCTTGCCAGTTAAGCTTCTGGCTGAGACCTATGGAGCCGGAAACTGGGCATGGCTTTTCCCTCTCGGAGTTCAGGCTTTGGCCGCTTGGCCAGATGGATGCACTATAGGCAAAAAACTGACCAATTTGGCAGTCTTCACGACAGACGGTGAGAGAGCAACGTTCTCCACGATGGTACTGAGAGAGACATTAGGGAAAGCAGTCAGTGCAGTCTTCCTGGGCCTAGGGTATCTATGGCTGTTGTGGGACTCGAACAAACAAAGCTTGCACGATAAGATCGCTGGAACAGTAGTTGTGGATTGGTGGGACAAGGGCAAGGGAGATGAGTAGCTAGAAAACGTCAGGTCACAAGAAAGGAGTTGATATGCATGGTGCGGTATGTACCCATTTTGAAGTGGAAGGAAGCAGAACGCAATGCTCTCCGGTATTTGCAGGAAGACGTGAAAAGTGCGATTTGCCCGGTCATCTGCGTAACGAAGAACGTTGAAGTAGACAGCTTCCCGGCACAAGTTATCAAAAACTGGGGTCCAAACAGGCAATTCTATTTGGATTTTCATCCAACGTTTGCTGACAACCCGTGTACATTCATTGAGGCTTTGTCCGGAGAATCCGAGTGCCAACAGCTAAGTATGATCCCAGTATTTTCTGTTGATAAACCTGATGGCTATCTCGAAGCCATCTCCGATAACCAGCACCTTTTTGATGACATTGTCGCCTTGAGAATCGGGTGCCAAGACATCGAAAATCTTGAAGACATAAAAGAACACGTCCTGGACAAACTACGGACTAAAGCCAAAGACATCGATATAATCCTTGACTTGGGACAGCTACCACAGGGGACAGGCGATCTGTCTGCACTGCTTGCCACTATGGTTTCGTCCGCTCTTACATCTATCCTACCAAAGACAACGGCTAGAACCTTCATAGTTGCTGCTACGTCTTTCCCCGAGACTCTTAGAGTTACCCGCAATGAAGTATCAAAACTATGCCGTCATGAATGGTTGGTGTGGAAGGCAATCCACAGGAAGTACCCGGATGTAGTATTTGGCGATTATGGTTGCGATGACCCCCAAGACATCGAGTATCCACCAGGGATAACTATAGTACCAACCATACGTTACACAAAGGGTGATTATTGGTTCATTGTTCGTGGGGCTTACGATCCGAGAGCTCCATATGACTACGCCCAGTACCACAGCCTGTCAAGAAAGCTCATAGCCATGGCAGACGTGTACTGCGGAAAAGATTATAGCTGGGGTGACGCCAAGATTTATAATTGTGCGACCCGGGAGTGTGACGGCTCCAGTGGTTGCCACGGGAACCAAAAAACTTGGCTCGAAATCAGTATGAACCACCACCTGACATACGTAGCGCGCGAGACGGCCAGGTTTGGCGTTTCTTGAGACAGTCTCTCACGTACGCTTTAAGAACATCCAGCGGAATACTATTGGCCACGTACCTCCAAAGCTTGAAACGTGGCCATTTTTTTGCCTCTTTGCCCAAATCATAGGTTGCAAGCAATGTCAGGAGTTCATCTCTCCAAAGGAATTGGGCAAGGGAGAACGGATCTATTGCTGGGTTCTCTGCCGGGCGACGAACTTCTTCAATGCTCACGCTACCGTCCTCGGAACACCTTGCTACGTATACCCCACACCACGTAGGTACACAGGCTTCCACTGCGGCAGCATGGGTCAGCCCAGAGACAACCGTAATAGTGTCGAACACTCGGCGGTAAACCTCAATTTGTGCAGGTAACCTGCTCAGATCATCGTGATCACTTTTGATTTCGTACCCATTTATGGTACCGTTAAGCAATGCAATATCAATGCGTGCTTCTCCTTGGCACACCCTCAGTTCGTGTACGATGAGTGTATCCCGATCCTGGCTATGCTGCGCAATAATGATTCTATGAAGTGCGTTCCGTATGATTTTATCACTTGTGACCATGACAGTATGTCGCCCCGTAGTGGCAAAGCGTCAACAAGACATGGTAACGCCCAGTATACATTATTCGTGCTTCAAGGAGGAACTCCTTCTGGGATCTATGGAAGAGGGCTCGAGGTCTTTCCGGAAAAAGCCATGGGCCAACTTCAAGTTGGCCCATGACCCGACCGCCCAGTTGCGATCCCGTAGCGTGACTTGCGCCACGCCCAAGATGATGCAATTACAAGTGACCAGCTCTATTCTTCCCGCTGGTTCAGTTATAGTATACGTCAAGAACGCGTAAAATCCTCTGGAAAACTGCGGAGAAAATTTGGGTAGCAAGTTACGTGCAACCAATGCTAAAGACAATGCAAAACAGGACCCCACCGAAACAGGGCGAATACATCGCAGCTCAGAAGTCAAGCTCATCGGCAAAGCACTAAGAGCGATTGCAGAAGTGCGGTGAATGCATATGAAGGGCCATGTCGAGCCCGCTGGCAAAGGCAAGTGGCGGGTGGTGATAGAAGTTGGCCGCGATCCGAGCAGCGGCAAGCGCAAGCGCATAGTGCGCCGCGTGGAAGGCAGGAAAGCAGACGCGGAAGAGCTGTTGACGCAACTGCTGACTGAACTCAAGCAAGGCACCTACGTCGAGCCTAACAAGATAACTGTGGCTGAGTGGCTCAACACTTGGCTACACGAATACAAGCGATTGGAGCTGCGGCCCACCACGTGGGAAAGCTATGAGGTAATCATCCGCAACCACCTGGTGCCCGCTGTTGGTGCCCTTTTGTTGCAAGACCTGAGGCCCGAACACCTCCAGAAGCTGTACAACGAAAAGGCTGACGCCGGACTCTCAGCCCAGACAATCCACCACATCCACAAGGTTATTCACGGGGCGCTCAAGCAGGCGGTGAAAAACAAGCTCGTGAGGCACAATGTAAGCGAGGCGGTAACACTGCCTAGGATTAAACGGCGAGAGATAAAGACTCTCACGCCCGAAGAACAGGCCAGGTTCCTGGAGGTCCTTGTTGCAGATCGTCTCGGGCCGGCATTTTTGCTTTTGCTCGGTACTGGGATGCGAAGAGGCGAGCTGCTTGGGCTGCGCTGGCAAGATGTGGACCTGGATGAGGGCACAGTCTGCATCCGCAGGGAGCTGGTCTGGACCAAAGAGGGCCCAGTGCTGCAGGAACCCAAGACCGAAAAATCTCACAGGCTGGTGCCACTGCCGGTGCCCGTCTGGGAGGCTTTAAGACGCCACAAGGCGAGGATGGAGGCCGAAGGCAACTATGGCCCATCTGCCTTCGTGTTCTGCACCAGCAATGGGAACTACATCATACCCCGCAACTTCAACCGGAAGTTTTATGAGCTCTGCCGCAAGGCTGGCATAGAAGGGGTAAACCTTCATGCCTTGCGCCACACCTTTGCAACTAGGCTCCTCGAGCAAGGGGAAAACATCAAGGTGGTACAAGAGCTCTTGGGCCACTCCAAGATATCCACGACAGCCGATATTTATTCTCATGTCGTCATGGAGGTCAAGAGGCAGGCCGTCAGCCGGCTTGACAACCTCTTGAGCGATGGCACCAAAATGGCACCAAAAACAAGTCCCGGCACCGATGCCGATGCCGGGAACCCTTGATCTAGCTGGAGCGAGAGACGGGATTCGAACCCGCGACCCTCGGCTTGGGAAGCCGATGTTCTACCACTAAACTACTCTCGCACCCCACTCGCACATTTCATTATACGTTGTACTTGCGCGCAAATCAAGATAGTCCGCTGGTTCATATCCTGTGAGATGCTTGCGGGCTGCAAGCATCCGTGCCGTTTCATTTCCGCAGAACTACAAATATTAACTTTGCAAGAATCCAAATGTGCATCAGGTATGCGTCGCAGCCCATCACTTGTGGTATAATCATTGCTGCATGACAGTCTAAAAGCCATATCTGTTTGGCGAGCCGGCGTAGCTCAGCGGTAGAGCAGGCGATTCGTAATCGCCTGGTCAAGGGTTCGATTCCCTTCGCCGGCTCCAGCTGTTTACTGTCTATTATGGATGCGAGTTCACAGCTTCGCCAGGTACATCTTGCAATTGCTGGGCCAGAGTCTCCATTTTACGAGAGCATATCGTTTGCGGTAGCTGCCTTGCCATTCGCTAGCAGTCCCACCCACCTCGGCAGCCCGCTCACCAGCCCACAGAACGCGCCCGCGAGCGCTGGTACATGATGCTCTTATCCTAGCTGCTGCCCTGGATATCCTGTACTTCTCCCTCTGCAGTGCCATTCGCCTCGGCCTTGGATAGATTTGTGCGTCGACTAGCCTGACTCAGGTAGACATGGTTTCCTTTACTAGACTACGCGTATAGCTGGCACTTAACTTCAAGCGCCAATTTGCACTCGGCCGTTGAACTTTATGCGAAACTCTTTGCATTGCAAGCAGTTCTTGATAATAATTAGATCGATTGAAAGAAGACGCACATCAACAAATCAAGGGAGGCGAGCGCTGGTCTGAACCAGGTTTGATTGGCGATAAGTTTGTTGAGCCAGACCAGCCCCCGATCCATGGAGCTAGAACGAGTCTTTTGTACTCACGATGCAAGGCATGACAAATTTCTCTCGCGCCTGTTCGGTCTGTTCGGAGAAGATGTGGTCCGACACTGGTGTGCCTGCAATGAGGCCCCCTACCAAGACCTGGGCAGGCCAACGCTGTACGGGCCTGGTGACACGCGAGGCCACGCTCTTGATTTTACCTTGCAACATAGAAAAACGGGCAAGCTCTTCGTGGCAGAGATGAAATGCGAACTGGAGTTTCAGAACTACAAATATTTGAGGCTTTCCGGACCATGGCAACTGCACCACCATTCCAAAACAGCCTTTAAGAAGTTCCTTCAAATAGCAGTCCACCCCAGTCTGTACCGTGTGAAGGTCGGCGGTCGCGAGGTGCAAGTCCACGGTGCAGTGCTCATTTGGGGTGCCATAGATCCAAGGAACAGGGATGCCATAATCAGGGAGTACGGGTTCGCCGACATTCTGTCAGTGGAGACAATGATTAACGACTTGCGAAGTTGGAGACCCTCTCACTGGGTGCAAAGGGTTGAGCAACTCAAGCAATGGAGCAACGAGCTTTTCGAGTGGCTATTGCACGCTTGATAACGCAGCGTTGAAGGCATAGCCAGTTCCCCAGATCGATAGACCTGAGTCGGCATGCCCAAAAACAACTTCACGAGTCCCACATAAGCGCGGCAATGGGGTTGTCCCAAAGATCGTGGAATTTGAAGGTGGCGGTCCCTCAAG
>JBNARI010000004.1:0-96503 GCA_049718765.1 Bacillota bacterium
GCCTAGTATTTTCAAGCATTTGCGGGCTCTGTGGCACTCGAAACTGGCGGTTTACTTTCAAAGTCGGGTTTTACTTACGTGGACAAAAGGGCAATTAAATCCTTGCTAGGGCTACAAGTGTTCGCTTGAATACCCACCAAATGGCCGATGGTGCCGAGGCCAGAAACACTACTATGAGCTGGTCTTGCGAAAGAGGTACTGTGGAAAAGAGCACGTTGAGAGTTGAGTTGTAAAGCACAAAAGCGGTAGCGGCAGCTGAGCTCAGCACGGCTAAACTGAGGTAAGGGTTCTGAACTATTGTTCCCAAGGCAAACGCCTGTTGCCCTCCCCTGCATTCGAAGGCGTAAACTAGCTGGCTTAACACGAGGGTCGCAAAGGCCATGGTCCGGGCGGTTGCCAGGTTGCGGCCGCTAATCACTCCGTACGCGAACATGATCAGGGTGCAACAGGCTATGACACCCCCACGAAGCAGTATTATGGCTGCTTCCCGTAACGAAATGATGGGCTCTGCGGGCGGCCTGGGTGGCACGGTCATGACCGAAGGCGACGGTGGATCCAGACCCAAGGCTAGCGCTGGCAAACCATCGGTCACCAGGTTCACAAAGAGAATCTGAATTGGCAGGAGTGGCAACGGTAGACCTGCCAGGACTGCAATGAACATGGTGAGCACTTCGCCCACATTGCATGCAAGCAAATAGTTGATAAACTTTCGGATATTTTGATAGATGGTCCGGCCTTCTCCAATGGCAGCCACTATTGTTGCAAAGTTGTCGTCTGCAAGTACCATGTGAGCTGCTTCCCTAGCCACCTCGGTCCCTTGGACTCCCATGGCAATGCCAATGTGGGCCTCCTTAATCGCAGGCGCGTCGTTTACGCCATCTCCGGTCATGGCAACAATATGGTTCATGCCCTTCAGCGCCTTAACTATCCGCAACTTGTTCTCTGGGCTTACCCTGGCGAAGACGCGGCACGTCGACAGGCAGGCTGCAAGTTCCCTGTCGCTCATTTGGTCAATTTGTTTGCCAGTTACCACGTGTGAACCTTTGGACATCAAACCGAGCTGAGAGGCCACGCAGGCGGCTGTCTCTGGGTGGTCGCCTGTGACCATAATAGGAGTTATTCCAGCTGCCCGGCACGAGTCCAGCGCTGCGGGCGCTTCAGGCCTTGGTGGGTCCCACAGGCCAATCAGGCCAATAAGGCCAAGTCCCGTTTCCGCCTCGAGCTGAGACGGAGTTGGGCTGAGGCTTGGCTTGGCCGCAAAGGCCAGCACCCTCAGCCCGTCCTTGGCCATGGCCGAAAGCTGGGCTGTCCAGAACTCACGCCTGGATGGGTTGAGGGGAATATAGTTGTCCCCGAGCAGCTCAAAGGCGCACCTTGGCAGCATTGCCTCTGGGGCGCCCTTGGAAAACACCATCCACCCGCTGCCCCACCGAGCCACCACGGACATCATTTGCCTGTGAGAGTCGAACGGGAACTCGAAAGCGCGTAGGCTGCGAACTGTGGAGCTTGATGCTTGAACCCCTGCTCTTTGGGCAGCAACCAGCAGCGCTGCCTCTGTAGGGTCGCCGGAGCTTTGCCCGCTAGAGAGCAACTCGGCGTTATTGCAGTGTACGGCGCAGTCAAGCAGCGCTTGTAGCTCAGGGTTAGAACGCAACGGAGAGGCCTCGAGGTGGTGGGCATCCAGGAGTTGGCTGGCTGTAACAAATCGGTGGACCTGCATTCGGTTTTGGGTTAATGTGCCTGTCTTGTCAGTGCAAATTACGGTGGTGCATCCCAGAGTTTCCACTGCAGGAAGCTTCCTGACGATAGCGTTTCTTTTGGCCATCCTTTGGACTCCCAGGGTAAGGGCAACGGTGACCACGGCTGGCAGTCCCTCGGGGATAGCGGCCACTGCCAAGCTCACCCCTGCAAGAAAGGCCCTGTAAGGATCCTCGTCTGTTCCCAGGCCAAGCACAACTAAGGCAACGCACAGCCCAACGCAAACTAAAACCAGTGCCCTGCTGAGCCGTTCCAGGCGACGCTTGAGGGGAGTGGACGACTCGCCGGCGGTAGCCAAGAGTTCTGCCACCTTGCCAATCCTGGTGCGGCGCCCGGTGGCGAGCACAACGGCTAGGGCGCTGCCCCTGACCACTGTTGTACCCATGTACACCGTGTTATCCGCCCCAGCCACTTCAACCTTGACGGTGGGAACGCTTTCCCCTGTGAGGCAGGATTCCTCTACTGCCATGCCGTAGGACCTAAGGACTCTGGAGTCTGCAGGCACTAGGTCTCCTGGCTCCAGGCGAATGACGTCCCCGGGCACCAGTTGGGTGGCGTCCACAAGCTGAAGCCTTCCGCCGCGGAGCACTCTGGCGCTGGGGCATGAGATTCGGTTTAGGGCTTCCACAGCTCTTTCTGCTTTGTATTCCTGCACGAACCCTAGAATGGCGTTGATTGTCACTATTGCGGCGATAGTAAGAGCATCGGCTATTTCTCCCAGCCATAGCGAAATGCAGGCCGCTGCACAAAGCATTGCTACGCTGAAGTCTTTGAATTGGTTCCCAAGGATAAGCCACGGGGTTTGATGGGGAAACGTCCTCAATACGTTTGGTCCATACCGGCGCAGGCGCCCCCTGGCCTCTGATTCTGTGAGACCTGTTGTGATGTCGGTACCAAGCCGGAACATCACTTGCTCTGGATCCAGCTGTTGCCATTGCTGCTCTGTGTGCACCTGCCTACCCTCCATCAAAGATTTCTATGAAAGACTCTGGAGATGTAGAATTGAGCTGGTGACGGCGATTGGACGGGCTGTTGTTGCGTTGTGTTTGTAGGGATATACGCGAGAGGCTGACTGGTGCGGTGGTTGCCAGAGTGGATCAGCCAAGCTCCCTCGAGTTGCATCTGGAGCTCTACAGGCCAGATAATAAGTCCAGGTTGGTAGTCTGTGCGGCTCCCAACATGCAAGGGGTATACCTTGCATCCTCCAGGCGCTCCGGGGAGCCAACAAACTTTTGCATGCTCTTGCGCAAATACCTTGAAGGCTCTCGTTTGAGCGGCGCAAGGCAAATGGGGTTCTCTAGGAGGTTGCTGCTGGATTTCGCAACGCCTTCCCACGTGTGTCATTTAACTCCCGCGGCCAGCTTGCGGGTAGACATGTTTGGGAGCCGGGGTGGACTGGTGCTTCTTGACGCTGAGGGCTCGGTACTTGGCAGCACAGGGGCAAACTTGGAGCCTGTGGCAAAGCTTTCGCCTCAGGACGTCACGGCAAGTCTGCTGTTGTCGTGGGCATCTGAAATGCCTGAAGTTCCATGGAGCAAGCTCTTGGTGCAAAAGGTAGAGGGTCTGAGCAGCTTGCTTGCAAGAGAGCTAGTGCTCATGGCGGGAATGCGCCCGGAAGCCCCTTGCGGCACCACACTTACTGAGGCGGAGACACTTGCAAGGTGCATGGTATCAATTGTGGAAGCAGTGGACTCGGGAAAGGGGACACCCGTAGTGTACCAGGCCCAGGGGGAAGTTGTGGCATATCATTGCGTGGCCTTGTCCCAGTTCTCAGGGTTGGAAGCTCGCAGCTTTCCAAGCTGTTTGGACGCGGCCAGTTACTATTGGGAAGCCAAGAGGCGAAGGCTGGCCTTGGAAGAAAGAAGGCGTAGACTCGGTTCCGTAATCAGCAAAGCCATTCAAAGGCTTGAGCGCAAGGCTGCGCTACAAATGGAGGAAGCGAGCAGAGGAGCAGACGCAGAGCGATTACGGGTTATGGGAGAACTGCTCATAAGTTATGCTCACCTGGTGCCCGCTCACAGCAAGACGGTAGAACTGCCAAACTACTATGACCCTAGCGGCGAACGGGTGAGCATTCAGTTGGATCCATCGCTTTCAGCGACGGCTAACGCGCAACTTTACTTTAAGAGGTATAGGAAAGCTCTTGCCTCTCAGGAGCAGGCCAGCGAGCAACTGGCCAAGACTAGGGAGGAGCTGGCATACCTGGAACAGGTGAAGCAGGCTCTGGCAATGGCCGGGCACAGCGAGGAAGAATTGCTGCCTATAGAGGAAGAGTTGAGAGCCCAGGGATATCTGGCACACCCCAAGGGCGCACCTGGCAAGGGCCACAAGGTGGCGGGGCCGCGCAAATTCGTCACGAGCGAAGGGCTAGAGGTGCTCGTTGGTCGAAACAACATCCAGAATGACATGATTACGTTCAAAATGGCAAACGAGGAGGACGTATGGCTGCACGCTAAGGATTGTCCGGGTGCTCACGTGGTCCTTAGGAAAGCGCCAGGGTGGAAGGAATGGCCGCCAGCTGCGTCATTGGAAGAAGCTGCCAGGATCGCAGCCTTCTTCAGCAAGGCGCGCAATTCCGGCAGGGCGGCAGTTGATTGGACCTTTGTGAGGCACGTCAGGAAGGCCAGGGGAGCGCGTCCTGGGATGGTCTTATACGACCACCATCACACAATAATCGTGGAGCCGGGGTGCCCAGATGGCTAAAGAATATGTGAACTGGGACCCATTGACTGTCCCCGAGTACAGGCAAGCTACAGTTGGCTCTGGTACCATTGGAGGCAAGGCCAAGGGGCTGCTGTTTGCCAGGGAAGTGTTGGCCACTGCAGGAGTACCTGCGCTTGCAAGGGTGAAGGTACCCGAAAGCCTATTCCTGGGAACTGGGCTTTTCCGGGAACAGATGGCCTGCAGTCCGGGCAAGTTGTGTCCCAAATTGGTGAGCGCAGTGGAGCTGGTGTTGAGCCGGTTTGAGTGTCCCCTGGCAATCCGTTCTTCGTCGAAACTTGAGGACAGCCTCAAATTCTCCTTTGCAGGCAAGTACCTTACAGTGTTCGTTCCCAACCGGGGCACGTGGGACGAGAGGTTCGCGCAAGTGTGCTCTGCCATCCTTGCTGTGTATGACAGCACCTTCAACGACGCAGCAGTGCAATACAGGCGGAAGCATGGTCTAGAAGGGGAAGAAATGGCAGTGATAGTCCAACCGCTAATTGGAGAGGAGAGGCTAGGGTACTTCTATCCAGACGTTTCTGGGGTGGGATTCTCTAAGAATTACAGAAGGTGGACAGAAAGGATCAGGAAAGAGGACGGAATGGTGCGAGTAGTCTTCGGGCTTGGCACCAAGTGCGTGGGACGTGGGTATGCCCGTACGTTTTCACTCACAAATCCATGGCTAAGACCCGAGGGCTTCGACCCATACGTTATAGCTAGGTATTCCCAGGAGACTATGGATGCCCTGGACCTTACCAGCGGTGAACTGGTGTCCTTCAACATCAACCGAAAGAGAGAACTGGTACGTTGCCACCGCAACTTTGGGGATGTGGCCCAAATATTCTCCCAGGACGCCAAGGAGCTCAGGGACGTCGGTCCGGGTGACCAACCTGGACCAGGGGAAAGGTACGTGTTCACATTCAGGAAATTCGTCGAAAGGTACCCCGAGTTCTTCAGCACTTGTCGGGCGTTGTTCAAAGTGTTGGAGGATGCAATGGGCACCCCTGTGGACATCGAGTTCGTGTACGACCTAGCTCATAGGCAATTCTGGTTGGTCCAGGCCAGGCCCTTGTCTGCTTGGGAGGAAAACAGGAGAGTACGGGTGCCATCAGGCCTGCCGTCTGAAAGGGTCCTGCTCAAGGCTGACAGGATGCTTACCAACGGCCAGATTGAGGGCGTAAGGCACTTGGTTTGGGTTGACCCTCAAGCTTACCTGAACTGCAGTCAGCCCTATGCTGTTGCTAGGGAAGTTGGTGAGCAAAACGAGAAGTTCGCCAACGAAGGTTACATCCTCGTGGGTCCGGGAAGGTGGGGTTCCAGTGACCCCGCAAAGGGGGTTCCAGTGCGCTACAACGAGATCAACCATGCCAGGCTGCTGGTGGAGGTTGGCATCATCGAAAGGGGGATCATACCCGAGTTGAGCTATGGCACCCACTTTTTTGCAGACCTGGACATGGACAGGATCCTTTACATGCCAGTGTTCCAAGGGCTCAGCTCCAATGTGGTAAACTGGGAGTGGTTCGCCAACAGGACCGAGTGGGTGTCGCCTTCGGGTGTGGTCAAGGTGTACGACGGTTGCTTTGATGCTTATCTGGATGGAGAGGGAATGGTAGGCGTTGTTCTGGATTCGGAGGGGACCTCCAATTGGCACTCAGAAGCATGACCGGGTTCGGTTCGGCAGAAGGCCAAGACGAAGAGCTGAAGGTAGTGTGCGAGGCCAGGTCGGTTAACGCGCGGTACCTGGACGTAGTGGTGAGGGGGGCTCCAGACCTGGCCACCGAAGACACCATACGCAAGATCGTGGGGTCAAGGGTATCCAGGGGTAGGGTGGAGTTGGCGCTTAGCCTTGAATGGCTGAATGCCAGCTCAAAGCAGGTAAAGGTTGACAAGCTCCTGGCCCTCGCTTATTATAATAACCTGAAGGAGCTGCAGGAAGATCTAGGAATTGCGGGTTCGATTGAGATCTCCCACGTGAGCTTGCTGCCGGGAGTGGTGACCGCTGTCGACAGGGCTCCCGAGGGCCACCGCCAGTTGATCTTGGACGTGGTTTCCCGTTGCCTCGACCGGTTGATCCAGATGAAGGAGCGCGAGGGAGAGAGCCTGGCCCGGGAAATCCGTCTCAACTTGAGCCGCATTGGGGCGCTGGTTGACCGGATTGAGGCGCTTGCTCCTGGCTTAGTGGAGCGATACCGCCAGAGGCTGGCTTCTAGGGCGGTTGAGCTGTGTGGGAACGGGATTGACCCTTCCAGATTAGTGCAGGAGACTGTAATAGTGGCGGAGCGGTGCAACATTGCCGAAGAAGTGGCCAGGCTCAAGAGCCACGTTGCCCAGGCGGAAGAATGCGTCTGCCCTGGTGAGGGATGGGAGTTCGAGCCGGTGGGGAAGAAGCTGGAGTTCATCACCCAGGAGATGCACCGAGAGGCCAACACGATTGGTTCCAAGGCTGGGGACGCTGAGATAGGCGCAATGGTTGTGGAGCTCAAGTGTAGCATTGAGAACATCCGGGAGCAAGTACAAAATGTGGAATAGTAAGGGGAGGTATTATGGTCATGGCTCTTCCGGTATTATCCCTTGACGAGAAGAAAGAGGCGCTGCAAAAGGCACAGGAGATGAGGAAGAAGCGCAGTGAGCTGCGAAACGCCCTAAAGAAGGGTGAGATCAGTCTGGCGGAAGTGCTCATGAGCAATGACGAGGTCACCGGCAGGATGCGGGTTTCCTACTTGTTGAGGTCGTTGCCGCGGGTGGGCAAAGTGAAGGCCCAAAAGATTATGCAAGAAATTGGAATCGATGAGGCGAGGCGTATTCAAGGACTTGGCAAAAGGCAGAAAGAGGCTTTGATTGCCAGGTTCAGTAACAACAGGTGAACCAATGGACATCCATCTAGTTAACATCGGATTCGGCAACTTGGTCAACGCAAACCGGATTGTGGCGATTGTAAGTCCTGAATCCGCCCCCATCAAGAGGATAATAGGCGATGCCAGGGATCACGGGCTGCTGATAGACGCTACTTACGGTCGGCGCACCAGAGCTGTCATCATAACCGATTCCCAACATGTCATACTTTGTGCGGTGCAGCCAGAGACCGTCGCTAGCAGGGTCAGCTCCAAGGAACCTGTCAGAGCCCTGGAGGAGGAACCGCTGGCAGAGGATGATTGAACCCACAGTTTCCGGCGGGCTGCTCGTTGTGATTTCTGCTCCGTCTGGGGCGGGAAAGGGCACTATTCGTAAGTGCCTCATGAACGAGTGGTCCGGGCTTTCTTTTTGTCCATCGGTCACTACTCGCAAGCCCCGCAAAGGCGAAGTGCAGGGGGAGGATTATTATTTCGTTTCCCTGGAAGAATTCGAGGACCTTGTGCGCCGGGGGCAGCTAGTGGAGTGGGCTTGCGTGTACGGCAATATGTACGGAACTCCCCGCAGGCCCCTCGAGGAGGAGCTCCAAAGGGGCAGGGTGGTGCTGGTGGAAAAGGATGTGCAGGGAGCGGCAACGTTGAGGAAGGTTTACCCCAACGGCGTGTACGTGTTCGTTGTGCCTCCAAACAGGGAGGAACTTGAACGCAGAATGAGGTCTAGAGGAACGGAGACCCAGGAGGAGCTCTGCACAAGGCTGGGCAATGTGTGGAACGAGCTCCAGCAGCTGGGTCAGTATGATTACGTGATAGTCAACGACGATGTGGATCAAGCCAAACAGACTCTGAAGTGCATAATCGTTGCAGAGCTGTGCAAAGTAAGCCGAAGGGCTGACATCTTGACAGGCAGAGGATGGGAGGGCTGGCTGGATGCTGAAACCATCCATCAGCGAACTCATGAAACACGCTGACTCCAGATATACGCTTGTGATAGAAGCTGCGCGTAGGGCCAGGGAGATTACGGCCAACAAGGATACCCTGGCAAGTCTCAAGGGCAAGAAGCCCGTCACCATTGCCCTGGAGGAAATTGCGGCGGGGAAACTCAGGTACGTTAGGCCCAAGGAGGGCATAAAATGAGCCGCGTGTTGCGGGGCAAAAGGATTGCTGTAGGGGTGTCTGGGGGCATAGCGGCCTTCAAGGCTGCGGAACTTGTGTCAAAGCTCGTCAAGGAGGGCAGCGAAGTCCGCGTGGCCATGACGCCCAATGCCACACGGTTCGTTAGCCCCCTCACCTTTGCCACCCTCTCACGCAATCCTGTGATCACGAGCACTTTCACCGATGTGTCCGCCTGGCGGGTGGACCACGTGGAACTTGCGCGGTGGGCAGACGCGATGGTGATTGCTCCTGCAACTGCTAACGTGATCGGCAAAGTAGCATCTGGCATTGGGGACGATTTCCTCACAACTTGTGTGATGGCCATGAGATGTCCGGTGCTGGTTGTGCCCGCTATGAACTCCGCCATGTGGGATAGCCCTGCGGTGAGACGCAATGTGCGGGTGCTGCGCGCGGACGGCTTTCACGTGATGGAGCCAGAAGAGGGGATGCTGGCCTGCCAGGATTGGGGTAAAGGGCGTATGCCATCACCCGAACGGATCATTGCAAGATTGAGGTGGCTGTTGGCGCCCAAGGACTTGGCTGGGGTGCGTACCTTGGTTACGGCGGGCCCCACTCGGGAGCACATTGACCCGGTGCGATACATATCTAACCCCTCCTCGGGAAAGATGGGCTATGCCATTGCAGCAGCTGCTGTCGAGAGAGGAGCAATTGTCACCTTGGTTGCAGGACCAACCCAGTTAGAGCCACCCGAGGGCGTGAACCTGGTGCAGGTGGTCAGCGCTAAGGAAATGTACCATAGGGTGCTGGAGCGTTTCCCCGAGCAGGACGTAGTGATAAAGGCAGCTGCGGTTTCCGATTACAGGCCTGCGCACGCCGAGCCTGAGAAAATCAAGAAGAGCGCTCAAGAGCTTTTACTGAGGCTGGAGAGGACCGAAGACATCCTGGAAGAGCTTGGCAGCAAAAAGGGCGACAGAATACTTGTGGGGTTTGCGGCGGAAACGACGGACCTTGTGGAGCACGCCATGGAAAAGGTGCGGCGCAAGAACCTTGACTTGATCGTGGTGAACGATGTTTCTCCGGCCTCTTCTGGAAAGACAGGCTTTGAAAGCGACACGAACGCAGTCAAGCTTATCGATTCCCAACTTAACGTGACTGACGTGCCGCTTCAGCCAAAAGCGGACTTGGCTCACGTCATACTGGACAAAGTGGTTGAGCTGCTTGAACGCCGCAAGGCGGTGCGCGCCCAGTAGTAAATCCAGTTCTGGGCGTAACCAGATAATGCCCCGAAGCGCTCCCGGGCAAACTTCTCGAGACGGAGGGGCGACACGCTTCTGCCTCCGAAGTAGGCGGCTTCCAGGGCGCGCTTTATCCACACGTCGACGGGAAACGCGTCCCGCTTGCCAAGGGAAAACAGCGCCACGCACGAGGCTACCTTGCGACCTACGCCAGGGATTGTGGTGAGCTCTTCAATCACTTGTTCGGTGGGAAGATGGCGGAGGCTTTCAAAGTCAATCGTCCCTTCGTGGACCATTTGGGCGGCTTTCACAAGATACGGGGCGCGGAAGCCGGCTCCTGCTCTCCTTAAGAATTCATCGCCTGCGTTGAGGATGTCCTGAGGGTTTGGGAATATCCCCCCTGCAAGGGACTTGAGACTGGACACAGTCTTGGTGACCCTTGGTATGTTGTTGCAGGCTGACAGTATGAAGCACACTAGCGTTTCCCACGGGTCCTGGTTGAGCAGCCTGAGCCCAGGCGCAAGTGGGATTGCAGCAGCGCATAAAGGGTCACGCTCACACAGCTCTTGCCGCACTGCGCCATAAGGAATATGCTCATCCAGGTAGTGAAGGAGCACTCTCCTAGCCTGAAGTTCGGAGAGGGAGGATGTCACTAGTATCTCCCGCCCGTTGCAGGATTGAGCCAAGCAAAAGTGAGCTCCGCCAATGGTGGAGTGGAACCATCCGTCGACTTCGATCCAAGTAAAGCTTTGTCCAGAGAAAAGGGTCAGGCGCAGCTGTATTGGGTCTTGCAGTTGAAGGGAAAACCTTGACTGTACAGGGTGGTCTGTGTTGATCGTCAAAGTGGCTGTTCCCATACCTGATCTTAGCTCCTTGAGTTACATTGTACCAGAGAAGCTGCAAGGACGCATTGGATTGGGCCAAGTAGTCAGAGTGCCTGTGGGAGGACGCAAGCTCCGAGGGGTTGTAGTGGAGCTGTGCTCCGCGACGGAGGGGCAATGGGGTTTGCCAGGGCTGAAGCCGGTGGAAGAATGCGAGCCTCTGCAGCTTCCCCCTGACTTGTTGGAGACTGCAAATTTCATGAGCTGGAGATACGCTTCGAGTGCAGGGCGATGCTTGGGCAGCATGTTGCCCCCACGGTTACTCCGTGAGAACACACCAAAGCCAGGGCAAAGAGGGTCAGTCCTGACTTGCGCTGAAACCTCAGAGCTGCCCCAGCTCACCCAGGCCCAAAGGGAATGTGTGGCGGCTGTCGTTGGCAGCATCGAGTCTGGCGAGCACAGGGTGTTCCTGCTGTTCGGGCCTACTGGCAGTGGCAAGACAGAAGTTTACCTTAAGTGCATCGAACGCTGCTTGGCGCTGAACAAGTCCGCAATCCTGCTGGTTCCAGAAATAAGCCTGACGCCCCAAACGGTGGCGCGGCTGGAAGCCCGCTTCCCGGGGAAGGTGCTGTGCGCTCACAGTGGGCTTTCCGACAGAGAGAGAGCAGAAGTCTGGCGCGTAGCGGCTCGTGAGCCCTGTGTTGTGGTGGGGGCCAGGTCGGCGGTTTTTCAGCCTGCACGGAACCTGGGTCTTCTGGTTATGGATGAAGAGCACGATTGGGCCTTCAAACAGGAAGAGGACCCACGTTACCATGCCAGGGAAGTGGGAATTCACAGAGCAGGGAACCTGGGCATTCCGGTCCTGCTGGGCAGCGCCACGCCTTCCATAGAGTCGTTCCACAAATCCCAGCAGGGCATTTATACCCTGCTTCAGTTACCACAACGGGTTGGCGGAGCGGAGATGCCCGAAGTCTCGGTGGTTCGTCACAGGCCGTACGGCAGTGCGGGATTGTCCCGGGAGCTTGTGGAGGCAGTTGAGCAGGCGCTGGCAAACAAGGAACAAGCGCTGCTCTTACTCAACAGGCGAGGCTTTCACACATTCACCGTTTGCAAGGACTGCGGCTGGGTGGCGAGGTGTCCCCACTGCGACGTGTCCATGGTGTTGCACAATGCGTTTGGCGCCAAGCCCAAACTGGTGTGCCATTATTGTGGCACACACCAAAACGTGCCAAGCGCTTGCCCCAGGTGTGGGGGCCACAGGGTAGGGTCTTACGGTGCCGGCACAGAGAGACTGGAGTATGAGGTGCGAAGCAGGTTTCCCAGCGCTAAGGTGTGCCGGGTTGACCGGGACACCACCAGAAGGAAAGGAGCCCACTGGGAATACTACAACGCGTTGGTCAAAGGCGATGTAGATATAATTCTAGGCACCCAAATGATTTCAAAGGGCATTGACATTCCAGGAATAACTGTGGTTGGTATACTAAATGCGGATGTGGTGCTAAACATTCCGGATTTCCGTTCACCTGAACGGCTTTTTCAATTGATTACCCAGACTGCGGGAAGAAGCGGACGGAGGGATAAACGGGGTAAGGTGATCGTTGAGGCTCTAGAGCCTGAGCACTATGCCATCAGGCACGCTGCGCTCCAAGACTACCAGGGGTTTTACAAAGCTGAGCTGAAGTTCCGGGGCGAGCATCGTTTCCCGCCTTTCGCTGAGCTTGCAAGGGTGGTCGTGAGCGGGAGTAACGAGACAGACGTGGTTGCCACGGCGGGCAAAGTTGCCGAGCTGCTTGACAAGGGAAGCGGCAGCCTGGAGGTGCTTGGGCCAGCTCCAGCGTTGTACAGGAAACTCCAGGGCAAGTTCAGGTGGCAAGTGTGCATAAAGGCAGGCTCTACCTTGGAACTTTCACAGGCCATAGCCCAGGTCAAGGGCCAGAAATGGCCTTCGAGGGTAATGGTCGCGGTAGATGTGGACCCGCAGTCGGTGACGTGAGGGAAGGGTGGCTTGTGGCTGAACAGCTGAGAATAGTTACAGTCGGGGATCCAGTGCTGAAGAAAAGGGCAAGGCCGGTGAGACGGGTCAACGATTCCATCCGCGAGCTACTGGATTCCATGGTGTTGACCATGCGGAGGGCACACGGCGTTGGACTTGCTGCGCCCCAGGTTGGAGTGTCCAAACGGGTTGTGGTAGTGGAAACCGAACAAGGCCTGTTTGAGCTGGTCAACCCAGAAATCGTGCGCGCAGAGGGAAGCGAAGTTGGAGTGGAAGGATGCCTGAGTGTGCCAGGCCGAGTGGGCGAAGTTGAGCGATACTCCAAGGTGTGCGTAAGTGCGCTTGACCGCGAGGGTAACAGGGTTTGGATGGATGCAGATGGACTTCTTGCCAGAGCGATCCAGCATGAAGTGGATCACCTTGAGGGCATTTTGTTCTTGGACAGGGCTAAGGAAGTGCAGGAAGTGCCCCAGGAGCCCAGGGAAGAGAGGTTCCTGAGGGTGGTGTTCATGGGCACTCCCCAGTTTGCCGTTCCGTCGCTGTACCACCTGATCCTTGAGGGTCACGACGTGTGCCTAGTGGTGACAAGACCGGACCGCCCTGCGGGAAGGGGCTTGAAGCTTCAGGCGTCACCAGTAAAGCAGTTTGCGCTTGCCCACAGGCTCCAGGTGATTCAACCTGAAAGCCTGAACGCAGAAGAAGTGGCTGGGCTCCTCAGGGAGCTCAGGCCTGACGTCATAGCAGTTGTTGCCTATGGCCGTATTATCCCTGAGGAAATTGCGGAGATTCCTACCATGGGTGCTGTTAACGTGCACCCTTCGCTGCTGCCGTGCTACCGGGGCGCTGCTCCAATACAACGTGCTATAATGAATGGTGACAACGTGACAGGTGTGTCCGTAATCAAACTTTCGCCCAGACTGGATGCGGGGGACATCATTTATCAGGTGGAGGTGCCGATTGAACCTGCTGACGACTATGGCAGCTTGTCTGCAAAACTGGCGGAAGTAAGCGGGGAAGCGCTCTGCAAAGCCCTCCGCCTAATGGCGTTTGGGCAAGCGCAGCTGGTTCCCCAGGACGAGACCAAGGCGAGTTTGGCGCCTGCGCTGAAAGCCGAAGACGAGCTTATAAACTGGGGTGCCAGCGCTGGTGCCATTGTAAATCAAGTGAGGGCATTGAGTCCTGTGCCTGGTGCGTACACTTACAGGAGCGGCAAGAAACTGAAGGTGCTTAGAGCTCGGGAAGCTACTTGGACCGGGCCACCTCGCAAGCCTGGACAAATGTTGTGTCAAAAGGAACAGTTGCTCGTGGGCACTGGTTCTGGCTGGGTGGAACTCCTGGAAGTGCAGCCAGAAGGCGGTCGTAGGATGAACGTCCAGGAGTACTTGCGCGGAAGGCCAGTCAGCGATGGAGAAACGCTCGGGGAGGTGTGAAGGGTGTTTTACTACGGGGATTCGGGATTCCTATTTGTGCTGCTTGCGCTAATGCTGGCAATCTACGCTCAAGCCCGGGTGCAGGGCACGTACAACAAGTACTCAAGGTACTTGGCTGCAAGGGGCATGACTGGGGCCGAAGTTGCATCTGATTTGTTGTACAGAGTTGGCCTGGGCGACGTGCGGGTTGAGATGATCCCCCGGGAACTTGGAGACCATTATGACCCGAGGAGCAGGGTTCTTCGGTTGTCACCCGGTGTATATAACGGACGGTCTGTGGCTGCGCTTGGCATTGCAGCCCACGAGGTGGGACACGCTATCCAGCATGACGTGGGCTACATCCCTTTGGCCTTGCGCAACACCATACTCCCGGTTGCCCAGTTCGGCTCCCAACTGGCATGGCCCCTTTTCCTGATGGGGCTGTTTTTCGGGATCACCGGTCTCATGGATTTGGGGATCGTGCTGTTCTTCGCTGCGGTGATGTTCCAGATCGTTACACTGCCAGTGGAGTACAATGCCTCGGCTAGGGCGCTGGAACTCCTTGAGGGCGAAGGCTACTTAACCGCAAGGGAAATAGCTCCGGCAAGGGAAGTGTTGAGCGCAGCTGCTTTAACGTACCTTGCAGCCACGGCAATGGCCGTAGCTCAGCTAGCCAGGCTGCTACTACTGAGGTCTCGACGGGATTGAAGGGCAGCTCGGCAAGCGGGCGCCAGCTTGCGCTGGTAGTGCTCAATAGGGTGCTGGAGGGAGGAGCGTTTGCTGACATTGCCCTTACCCAGGCGCTTTCCCACAGCAGCCTTCCACGGCTTGAACGTTCCCTCGCTACGGAACTCGTGTACGGATGCCTCAGGCGACTCAACACGCTGGACTTTGTGCTACAAGCGAGGTTGAGTCGCCACCTTGCTGACCTTCCTCCTTCGATCCGCAATGTCCTACGCCTTGGCGCGTACCAGCTTTTATTCATGCGAGTGCCTGCCTACGCTGGAGTGAACGAGTGCGTGGAGCTAGCCAAGAGGATGGGGCACAGGGGCACGGCTGCGCTCGTGAACGGCGTGTTGCGAAGGCTGGCACGGGAGGCTGGGAGCATCCACCTGCTGTGGGACCAGCAGGATGACCCGATCAGAAGGCTGAGCCTGGAGACCTCAGTGCCCGAGTGGGTCTGCAAGTTGTGGACTGACTACCTTGGGCATGAGGCGGGGAGGCAGCTGTGCTGCGCCATCAGCGAGCGGCCGCCTTTGAACGTGAGGGCAAATACCTTGAAAACCGAGAGGGGCAGCCTGAAGCGGGCCTTAGAGTCAGAGGGGATTCGCTGCGTGGAGTGCTCCATGGCGCCCGAGGGACTGACTGTGGAGGAGGACGGGGAGGTGTGCAGCACTTCAGCTTTCCAACAGGGGCTGTTCTACGTTCAGGACGAGGCATCCATGTTGGTCAGCCATGCGGTACGGCCGGAGCCAGGCACCACGGTAGTAGACCTCTGCGCGGGCCCTGGAGGAAAGACCACACATATGGCTGCGCTGATGGGCAATGAGGGACGACTGATTGCGTTTGAAATCAACAAGGGGCGCCTGGACATGGTGGTGGAACTGTGCAAGAGGCTGGGAGTGGGCATTTGTGAACCACATCTTGGGGACGCAAGGAACTTGGCACAACAGTTCAGGGCGACTGCCCACAGCGTGTTGGTGGACGCGCCTTGCTCAGGGCTGGGGGTGTTGCGCAGGAGGGTCGACCTCAAATGGCGCATGTCCCCTGACCGGATTGAGGGCCTGGTTCAACTGCAGCGCCAGTTGCTGGTTGCAGGGGCTGAGTGCGTTAGGCCGGGGGGCGCTCTGGTGTATAGCACCTGCACGGTCAACCCAGCGGAGAACGAGGGGATGGTGGATTGGTTTCTCAAGTTGGACAACAGGTTCGTGCTTGAGGACCTATCACAGGTTCTGGACTGGCTTCCTGAATCGGCGTTTTTCCGCGGTTTCTTGCGGCTCTTGCCCAGCGTGCATGGCACCGATGGTTTTTTTGTAGCGAGGATGGTGAGACGTGGATAAAAGGGTTGAGCTAGTGGGGTTGAGTCTTGAGGAAATGGTTGCCTTCGTAGGTGAATTGGGGCAGCCAAGGTATCGTGCAGTTCAAATCATGGAGTGGATATACAAGAAGCTCAAGAATACCTTTGGCGAGATGACCAACTTGCCAAAGGACCTCAGGCAGGAGCTTGAGGCCCGAGCTCGAATAATGAACTTGAGTGTGGTCGAAGAAAAGGAAGACCCCTCCGGAGCAGTCAAGATGCTCTTGCGCCTTGAGGACGGCGACTGTGTGGAGGCGGTGATGCTCAAGCAAAGCTATGGTACCAGCGTGTGTGTTTCGTCGCAGCTGGGATGTAGGATGGGCTGTGCCATGTGCGCTTCCACAATTGGCGGATTGAAGCGCAACTTGACTGCTGGAGAAATGTGTGGGCAGGTGCTAGTGGCAGAACGCAGGGCCCGGGAAATCGGGCGGCGTGTGAGCCATATTGTGGTTATGGGCATTGGGGAGCCCTTGGACAACTACGAGTGGGTCGTGAAATTCCTGCGAGTGATGAACGAACCAGAGGGGATGAACATCAGCTTCAGGCGGATGACAGTTTCCACGTGTGGGCACGTGCCCAATATCTTGAGGCTAGCCCGGGAAGGGATACCAGTCACCCTGTCTGTTTCCCTTCACGCCGCCAACGACCAATTGCGTGACAGGCTGGTGCCCATAAACAGGAAGTATCCCCTGGCCCACCTGATTGACGCGTGCACCGCCTATTTCCAGGAAACGGGCAGAAGGGTTACCTTCGAGTACACCCTCATTAAAGACGTTAACGATTCTGCAGATGATGCCTTTGCACTGGCGCGGCTCCTGAAGGGAATGCCCTGTCACGTCAACCTTATTCCCCTCAACCCGGTGCCCGAGAGGCCGTACCAAAGGCCAAAGCCAGAGCAAGTGATGGGCTTTGCCCAGCAGTTGACTAGGCTCGGAGTCAACGTCACCATACGGAAGGAAATGGGCCTGGGGTCCCAGGCAGCCTGTGGTCAGCTGAGGAGGTCAAGGACCAGCTGAAGGGCGAGAAGGGGGCGTTTGCTTGCAGTGGAGCTGAGGGTGTCCAGCTACAGCGCTAAAGGGGTGCTGAGGGACAGGAATCAAGACAGCTATCTGGTGGAGCACATTGGTAACGGTTACTTCCTGGCTGCGGTGGCAGACGGAATGGGTGGCCTGGTTTCTGGGGAAGTGGCCTCAGAACTGGCTGTGGGAAGCGTTGCGCAGGGCCTGAGGGAAATGCTGCGCTCTGGGGGGGCGGATCCTGGCGAGGAGCTCAGACGCTTGGAGAGGTGTGTTGCTTGGGCAAATGAGCTGGTCTACTCCAAGGGAGTGAGGGAGTTCGGCGGGCCTTGCATGGGTACCACCCTAACTGCAGCGTTGATCAGTGGAAGGCGCGTTAGCCTGGCCCACGTTGGTGATAGCCGCGCTTACCTCATCTCTGGAGCTACCTTGAAGCAGCTTACCTACGACCATTCCCTAGTGGGGGAAATGGTGAGGAACGGAGATCTTACAGAACGACAGGCAATGAACCATCCCAAGAAGAACCTGCTTACCAATGCACTGGGCACTCACAGAGCCGTTCAGGTGGACTTGCTTCAGTTCACTGCCAACCATGACGACATGATCTTACTCTGCACCGATGGTTTGACCACGGCCGTGGAAAGCCCAGAAATACACAGAATTGCCCTGGAACACCAGTACGAGCCCAGGTTTACTGAGCTTGCTGCAACGCTGGTCAACGAAGCCCTCAAGAACGGGAGCACCGATGACATAACCGTGGTGGCAGTGTGGTTGGTGGGGGAAGGTGACGCCAAGTGATTGGCAAAGTGCTTGGCGAACGGTACGAGATCCTGAGCCAGCTAGGCGGCGGCGGCATGGCCGTGGTTTATAAGGCTTATGACACGTACCTGGGACGTACTGTGGCGGTCAAGATGCTTAGACCGCAGTTCTGCTCCGACCCCGAGCTGCTCAAGCGCTTCAAGAGGGAAGCTCAAGCTGCTGCTAGCTTGTCTCACCCTAACATCGTAAACGTTTTCGATGTGGGGGATTACCACGGTTCCCACTACATTGTTATGGAGTACATTGCAGGGGAAACGCTAAAGCAATACATAAAGCGCCGTGGCAAACTCCCTATATACGAGGCGTTAAGCATTGCTGCAGAGATTTGCTCTGCCTTGGATCACGCCCACAAGCGTCACGTGATCCACAGGGACATAAAGCCTCACAACATAATGCTTACCAAGGACGGAAGGGTCAAAGTGGCCGATTTTGGGATTGCCCGGGCAGCTTCCGACGCCACGCTCACCAACTCTGGTTCTGTGATGGGGTCAGTGCACTACTTTTCGCCAGAACAGGCCAGGGGAGGGTTCACTACCGAAAAGTCAGATCTTTACTCCCTTGGCGTTGTGTTGTATGAAATGTTGACGGGAAGGGTACCCTTCGACGGCGAAAGTCCAGTGGGCATTGCCCTAAAGCATATGCAGGAGAAGCCCAAACCGCCATCGACCCTCAACCCGGAAGTAACGCCAGCTGTGGAGAAGCTGGTGCTCAAAGCCTTGGAAAAGAACCAAGCCCTCAGGTTTGCGTCTGCTGAGGAAATGTTGAAAGCAATTAAGGACTGCATGTTCGCTTTGGATCCCGAAGGAACCCAGGCCAAACTTCGCGCCGTGCGGGAGACAGAGGGCACCACTGACGTATCAGAGGAGGACGAGACCATATTGAACGGGGTCAAGCGGAGCCAGCCTCGCCGTTCTAGGTTTTGGCGGGTACTCCAGGTACTGCTGGTGATAGGAGTGGTGGCTGCTGTAGCTTACCTGGCCTATAGGCAGGCGTCCGCCTGGCTCAATGTGCCAGTGGTCAAGGTTCCGGACGTGAGGAACAAGCCTCTTAGCGAAGCACAAAAGGTGCTGCTTGGACTAGAGCTAGGCTATGAAATAGCGGGAGAAAGGTATGATGACACTGTTCCGGTTAGCTACGTGATTTCCCAGGACCCCGAGCCAGGCGCGGAGGTGAAGGCGGGACGGCGGGTGCGCCTTTGGATTTCTAAAGGCCAAGAGTATGCTCTGGTACCAAGCGTATCGGGTAAACCCCTGAGGGATGCCGAAGCTTTGCTCAAAGGCGCTGGCCTGGAATTGGGCAGCGTTGCGTACAGGTACCACGCAGAGGTGCCAGAGAATTACGTGATTTCCCAAAACCCCAAGGCCAACACTCGAGTGGCAAAGGGTACCCTTGTGGACCTGGACGTTTCCAAAGGGCCTGAGCCAACCAAAGTGGTGGTGCCAAGCTTTGCAGGGCAAAAGTTGGAGGCAGTATTGAGGCAAATCGAGGGGCTTAACCTCCAAAAAGGCTCTGTCACCACCAGAGAAGCGGCTTTTCCTGCTGGGACGGTGATCGACCAGGAGCCGAAGGCTTCAGAAGAGGTGCCGGTTGGCACCGCCGTAAACTTGGTGGTAAGCCTTGGTCCTGGCACGCCCCATCGGTCGGTGTTGGAGTTCAAAGTGCCTGCTGGTAAAGGAGGCCAGGCTCAGGTGCGGGTGGTGGTCAACGACGCGCTGGGCATGAGGGAAGTGTTCAATAGGCCTCAGCCAGCTGGCGCCCAGGTGAAGCTGGAATTGGAATGGTGGGGCAATAGCGCAACAGCTTCGGTGTTTTTCGACGGTACACCGGGTTTGGAAAAGGAGTTGCGGTAGGCTCGTGATGATGGTGGGACGGTCCCTCAAGGTGATTGGGGGATTCTGCTTTGTGGAGACATCTAGTGGGCAAGTGGTCAGGTGTGCAGTTAGGGGCAAACTGAGGGGCTACGGTCGGGTCATCGCTGGCGACCTGGTAAGTTACCAGAGGGTGGGTACAGATTCAGGGGTAGTCCAGGATATACTGCCCAGGAGCAGTTGCCTCGAGAGGCCAGCTGTAGCGAACGTGACCCAAGTGTTAGTTGTGGCCACTTTGCGCCAGCCAAGGCTGAACTTGAACTTGCTGGACCGCACCTTGGCCTTGGTTGAGCACCACGGGCTCAGGGCAGTTTTGTGCATCAACAAGTGCGATCTTTACTCAGACGGGGAAACTGATGGGTTGGCTCGGATGTACGGGGAAATGGGCTACCGCGTGCTGGTCACCAGTGCGCACACAGGCGAGGGCATTGGCGAGCTGCTGTCCCTCCTCCGGGGGCAAATAACTGTGCTGAGCGGCCGAAGCGGAGTTGGGAAATCCAGTCTGCTTAACGCCATAAACCCAGAATTCAAGCTGAGGGTTGGTGAGCTTGGAAGGTGGGACGAGGGCACCCACACCACGAGGAACGTGGAGCTTCTGAGGTTGAAGGAAGGTGGGTACGTTGCGGATGCCCCCGGTTTCCAAAGATTGGAACTTGCTGGTGTGAGCAGCGGGGAGCTGCCTAAACTTTTCAAGGATATTGCTGCGTACGGTGGCCAGTGCCGGTTTAGGTCTTGTCTGCACTGGAAAGAGAATGACTGTGCAGTTAAGCAGGCAGTGCGCGAGGGCAAGATAAGCCAGTCACGCTATGAAAACTACCTTAACATGCTTCGGGAAATACTGGAAGTAGAGGAGAGCAAACCTTGGGAAAGGCAATAACGATTGGTGCGTCCCTATTGTCTGCAGACTTTGCGAGGTTAGCCGAAGAAATTTCCTCAGTGGAGAGGGCAGGGGTGGACCTAATCCACGTGGACGTCATGGACGGCCATTTTGTACCGAACATCACCTTTGGACCAAGCGTGGTGGAAAGTCTAAGGAAGGTCACGACGTTGCCGTTGGACGTACACCTCATGACTTACCAGCCAGAAAGGTTGGTTGAGCGGTTTGCCCATGCGGGCGCAGACTGGATCACGGTACATGCTGAGGCCACACCCCATTTGCACCGTGCCATTGCTCTGGTTCAAGATTGCCATGTCAAGGTTGGGGTAGCCCTCAATCCAGCCACGCCCATTTGGGCAGTAGAGGACGTGATTGAGGACATTGACCTCCTACTCGTAATGAGCGTAAACCCAGGTTTTGGCGGTCAAAAGTTCATTCCTCACACGTTAGAGAAGCTTCGCAGGCTGAGCCAGCTGTTGAAGGCCCATCCAGGCGTGGCAGAGTCGCTCCAAATTGAGGTGGACGGTGGCGTCAACTCATGCAACGCCAGAGAGCTGTGCAGTGCTGGAGCTTCGGTGCTTGTAGCAGGGTCGTCCATATTCCTCAGGGAGGACAGAGCTAAGGCAGTTCAAGAGATCAGGGAAGCAGCCCTGGCAGGGCGTGCACTGATGGTTGAATGAGATGTGTGGGGACGGTGTTAGCCGTCCCCAAAAACGTCAAAGGAAACTCCAGCTCAGTAGCCAGGGGCGCCCAGCTCCTTGCACAAAGCCACCACTTCTGGGTGGACGTAAATGCCGTCTTTCTCCAGGAGTGTGTCATCCAAGTAGATCGTTGGGTTGAGCACTATCCCGTCAGTGTGAGATGCGGCTTTCCAACAACGGCCCCCTATGTTTGCCCCTTGGCTGCCAATTCCCATTTCGATGCACCCGAATACCCGTTCGTCCTCCACTATTCGGCCAGTGATGCGAGTCACTCCCGGGTTGAAGCCCAGAGAGAAGTGCGCCAGCAGGAACATGTTGGGGTCGCCAAAGCTCTCGAGCCATCTCTTGAAGGTGGCTGCTTCTGAACCCCCGGAAATTCGGGTGATGCGGCCCTGGTCTATCTCAAGCACGACGGGTTCCTTCAGGGCCCCCAGTTCCATTGGAGGCCAGAGCGCACCGTCAAACACCAGGCGACCCGTTATGGTTTCCTCAATGGGGCACCACGACACCTGGCCTCCAAGCATGATTGCTTCACCCTTAGTGTCTGCGAGCTTGCCTGACTGGCGCACTTTCCTTCCTTTCTGGTAGCCCCGAAGGTCAGTTCCAGCGGGACTTGTGACCCGAACAATGCTGGCTGCCTCGATTAACCTCTTGAGTAAGGCTCCAAGCTCGAGCATCTTGGGGTAGTTCACCTTTGCTATGGTCCTGACCATCATGTCTGCATCCATACCGGTTAGGCAAATGTATCTGCAGCCGTTTGCTAGGGCCTTTCTGAACGCTTCGGTGTGGAGAACATAGGCCACTGCAAACTCGATCCAGACGTCCGCTGCTGCAACTGCTGCACCCACTGGCCTTGGGGGTTCCATCACGGCGGTTGGTCTGGTTTCGTACAACAGCACCGTGGGTACTGCGCCCGCAGCGTAAACCGCTTCCGCCGTGGCTTGGACAACCCTCCAGTCGCTGGCCGTGTCTGCAGTGATGGCCACATGTTCGCCTGGCTTGACCAACATCACCTGTTCTACCAGCTTCCTAGCGCCTGCTGCCACTTCAAAGCGCAGGTACTCACTTCTTGGCTCTGTGCCTAATGAGAGTATCAAGGTTTGGTCCTCCTCTCTTTCTGTGGTTTACACCAGGAGTTTCCCGTCCTTCATCACTACCCTCTGTCCGTCCAGCACCAGAGTTGCTCTGGGTATAACGAAGTCCTGATGGAAGTCAGCTACGTTCACCCCGCCCATGTGGGAGTTGTCCCCAATTCCAACATGCACTGTTCCCCTTATTTTCTCTGCCTCAAGCACTATGTCCGTGCGCTTGGCGTTGGGATTCGTTCCAACTCCCAGTTCACCCACTACCCTACGGGCGATAACTGTGTGAGTTGGGCTTTGTTGGGATAGCCCGAAGGTAGCAGCAAGCTCTTCGCCCACGGCACCACCGCCAGACACATCCACTACGCGCCCTGCACTGATCCTCAGAACCATGGTTTGCTCCAGCCTTGGGTACCATCCTGGCAGAACCACGATTTGGCCTTCGGCGACCCCTTCCACGGGCGCTATGTAGGCTTCCCCTGCCGGGAGGTTTCCTGCTCTGCCAGGTGCTGCGTAAATGCCGTCATCAGCAAGACCAATCCTACCTTTGAGGGACATGATTAGCTTTGTGCCCTCAGGGGATGTCACTTCAGCTGTGTCCGCCTCGGACAGCAACTGGGCAATTCCCTTGGTGTCCTGGGCCACCTTATGATAGTCAACCGCCATAGGTCCGCTGCGGAAAAACATTTCGGGCATGAACCTAGGCATGCTAGCAATTCGGGCGCCGCGCTTGCAGGCGTTGCCCCGAGCCTCTGTATGGGTCAAGGAAAACGAGGTTATAGCTATAACCACGTTGGCAGCGGCCATGGCCTGGGCAACGTAGTCGGGAGGTTCAGTTCCTGACCTTCCCGTGGCAGGGAATGCAAGAAAGTCCACACTGCATTGGGGGAAAGCCTGGGATCCAATGAGCGATACTGCCTTGCCAAGGAGGCAGCGCTGTACCATGTCCTCAAGCTCTGCCATGGTCTTGGACTTCCAATGGCTTTCCGTGGGGAAATCGGATACCACAAGCACTGATTCGCCTGGCTGCAAGCCCATATTTGTTTGGAACATGCTTATGGTCCCATCTCTAATGTCGTCCAACGTGAACACGTTGACCACCTCCAAGGGAGTGAATTGGGAGCCCTGCAGGGCTCCCCCGGAAAGCGCTCGATTCCTGGTTGCAACAAGTTACATCGAGAAGGTCTTTATCAACGCGTCTATGAAACTGTATACTCCGTCTCCGGCAATCAGTCCAGATTCTCTGATTTCCATGAACTGCTCGGACTTCTTTCCCAGCAAGATGCGCACGATCACCGCGAGAGTTGTGCAAATTCCGTAGATTGGGTTGTTGATCAAAAGGCCTGTGGCCAGCAGTATACCCACTGCCCTATCCCCGCCAAGTGCCTGGATGACCGCGCCTGGCACAGCCCACATGATCATTTGCTGCCAGATGCTTGGCTGGAAGGCTGCCTTTATCGTGGCTGCGTAGACCTTAGTGATGGGCGGGAACAAGTTGAGCTTGAAGAACATGTTCATGGTGAAGAAAACAACCACAAACCCAATGACCGCTCCGATGGCCTCAGCGTACAGCTGTTGCATCCTGCCCTCGCGTTCAAGCGCAGGGTTCTTGCCATTCCCACGCAGCAGCCAACCTGTGTGGAGGTCGTACCCCATGTCAGCCAGGAGAGGCCCTGTGCTAGCAGTATAGCCGACCAAGAAGGCAAGGGGAACTGCAGGGAAGCCCATGGCGATGCCGCCTAGCATGTAAATCACTGTGATTGCAAAAGCGGGGAACCACCCAGACTGCATGGCGCAGAGGCCGACGAGGATGGTTGACGTGAGCGCTGCAAAGCCGCAGTACAGTAACCATGCCAATAGCTGGCCGAAGCTCATTTGCGCCCAAAGGCCACCTACCAGTGCCATCACGAGCGCACCAGCCGTGAACAGAACGAATTGAAGCGGGAACTCCTTCTCCACGCTTTGGCCCAAAACCACTGGCTCATATTCGTGCTGTTTTTGGAGCGCGGAAGCGTGAACCCCACGGGTCTTGTACAACACTATGGCTGCCTGGAACAGCTGCACAACGCCTGCGCCAAGCATCACCCCTTGGGGAATGTAGGTCTTGCCGAGGTCCACTCCGAACAACTGCACAGAATAGCCGCGAATGAGCAACCCGACGCCCAGAGCTATCATTGCCCAAATGTTAGCAATGTAGACAATGCCTATTGCGGACATGGGCAGCTTGAAGTACGTTCCGATGAGTCCTACGATGAAACCCTGCAGCAGCCTGCGAGCCTTCTCGCCACCCTCGTCTCCTGCTTGGATCACTCTTGCGGTCGCCACCCCTGGTGGCCATGCGCCGCACGCTGGAAACACGGGCGTGTCGTACAGCCGATACACCAGCACGATATCAAGTACCGCTGCGAACATCGAGCCTATGAGCATGGGAACGACCAGCTGAGTTTGACCCAGCAAGTAAATGAGGCATACTGCGATGAGTGCATCGTTGGCAGCTCCGAAGGATGCGGCGGAAATGGCGGTTTGCACCAGGTTCTGCCTGTGGATTGACCTCATGCTCCACAATCCCGCTCGGCCGATGGCCATTGCTATTACTGCGCCTATGACTGAGGTATTAGAGCTGATGCCTATGCGCGCCAGGATTTGGGTGGTGACAATGGCACCAAACACCGAGCACGCAATTACAAGGACCAGTGTCCCCGGCTCAAACACGCTCGGGTGAAGCGTTGATCGCGCTTGGTTTTTTTCTTCCACTGACTCAACCCTCCTTGTTCCATTGGTTTAGGGTCAAATTCGCCGCTGCGGCCTTGCATACCTGTAGTCCTATTAAACAAAAGAAGGACGTGGGTTTTGAGCAACGGGCACAAAACGAGGTGGGTAAGTGGCATCTTTGGCTTGCTGCCTTTCTGCCGCACATGGGGCACTGTAGGCATGAAGTCACAGAACGGCGAGGAAGGATGTGCCTTGTGAAGGTTCGCGACCGTAAAGCAACTACCGGCTTGCCCTACAGGATGCGCTGTGGTAACATCTTTGGCGTTGGGGGTGGAGCGATTGGCCAGGCGTTGTGAGATTTGTAATAAGACGGCCTCTGTTGGGCACCAGGTAAGCCATTCCAACAGGAAGACCAAGAGGCTGTGGTCGCCTAACATTCAGAGGGTAAGGGCAGTGGTGGACGGTCGCACCAGGAGAATCAATGTATGTACCAGCTGCCTGAAGGCGGGTAAGGTGCAACGAGCATCTTAATCCGGGCCAGATGGATCGGGAAGACAGAGCCCTGCCGTACACTGTGGGGTTGCAGGGCTCTGTCCGTTGTTTGGGGTTACCCCCTGGACGTAATCCAAAAGAGCAACTTGGCTATGGCTCTCGGCAGCCTTATGAGTATGACCCGCACGGCTTGAGACTCCCCTTCTTAGTAACTGCTTTCTACGCGAACATTGTATTCACCAAGAGGGGCTAGTGTCCGCAAACCTGGCGGTTCATGTTTGCACCCTGGCTTCTTCGGGTTGCTTTACGTGACCATCGGGCACAGGCTTCAGTCCCAGCAACACGCAAGTCTTCTTGTACAGGAGGAAGGTCAGCCCAGAGGAGATTGCGCCCTTGAGCAGGTTAAAGGGAAGTACGGCAGAAACCAGCAACTTGGTCCCCTGATCTGCAGGCACTCCCCACAGGGGTAGGAACACAAACTTGTTGGCGAGCAACATAACTGCGGTCATCGCAACTGACCCTACTGCAAGGGAGGCGACGGCGCCAGCGCGCGTGTGAAAGCGCTTGTAAATAAGGCTCGAGGTGAAGGTGAGCACGCTACCGGCAAGGAACATTGCAGAAAGCCCAACAATTCCAGTAGCGTTCTTGCCAGTCAACTGAAACACCACAGCACGCAAGCCCTGGATCGCAACTCCGGCCAGTGGTCCCATGGCGAAGCCTCCAATGAGCGCTGGTATGTCGCCTGGGTCCCATTTGAGGAAAGGCGCGCTCATCAATATGGGCGTCTCGTGGAGGGTCAATAAGCCAGCCATTGCTCCAAGGAAACCCACCCGTACCACGTTCTTCAGCGAACCCGTGAACATTTGTACACGTAGACCTCCTTTGCTGCGCTGAAGCCAGGTCCAGACGTAGATGCCCGGGGAAGCCCCCGGGCAGCGAACAAGGCAAAACAAAATCTGCCTTCTCCCGTCCAGACTATACTGTCGGCTCTGGAATCTCACCAGATCTACCGCCCCAAGGCGGCTCGCGGGCTAGCTCTGCTAGAGCATTACCGCCGGTCAGGAATGAAGGAAACCGAAGCTTCCTCTTCACCTTGCCCCGAAGGCTTCAGTTCTGCTTTTATTGATATCTTTGTAGGATAATGTATCATTGAGTTCGGAAAAGATCAAGCAGGGAACTTGTTGCGGTTTTGAGGTATGATGGATGGGAAAGCTGAGGCTGATCCCGTTTGAGCAGGGAGATTAAGACAGAACTTGGAATATTGCGCTTGTCAGACGAAGCGATTGCTACAATTGCAGGGGCTGCTGCAACGGAGTGCTACGGGATAGTGGGCATGTCATCTAGGCGCGTGACCGACGGGCTGGCGGAACTGTTGGGGAGGGAGAACCTCTCCAAGGGAGTGGAAGTGTCGGTCTCGGGGGACAAGGTCTACGTCACCTTGAACGTGATCGTGGCTTCAGGAGTAAGGATAAACGAAGTTGCAAGGAACGTCATCGAGAAGGTGAAGTACACTTTGGAGAAAGCCACAGGGCTGAAAGTGGCGAAGGTGAGAGTGAATGTGCAAGGCATCCGGTAACACTGCAGCGCACGAAGGCAGCCCCTCTGCCGGGGAGCTGATGGCACTGGACGGCACTACCATCAAGCAGCTCATGGAGCGGGCTGCTGCTCTCATGGGACAGCACGTGGATGAAGTGAATGCCCTCAACGTCTTCCCGGTGCCGGACGGGGATACTGGCACCAACATGGCCTTGACCATAAAGTCGGCAGCTCAAGAAGCTGCCAGGGTTGAAAGCCACGCTGCTGGGGAGGTGCTCGAGGGAGCCGCTTTGGGCGCCCTGATGGGTGCCAGGGGAAACTCGGGGGTCATACTTTCCCAGGTGTTTAGGGGAATTGCCCAATCCGCAAAAGGCAAAAGCACCTTGACTCCCACCGAGTTTGCAGAAGCGCTGAAGCAAGGGGTTGCCACTGCCTATAAGGCAGTGATGAAACCGGTGGAGGGCACCATCCTGACGGTGGCCCGAGAGTCAATTGCCGCAGCAGAAGCAGCTGCTGCGAGCGGGAAAAACCTTGCTGGGATGCTCCAGGCAGCCCTTGAGGCAGGGCGTGTTTCCCTCGAGATGACCCCAAGGTTGTTACCCGTGCTGAGGGAAGCAGGCGTGGTAGATGCTGGTGGCAGGGGCTTCTTGATACTACTTGAGGGATGGTATACTGCACTCACTGGGGAGGCACTGGCTCAGCAGGGCAGCGAGCAACTGCGCGTCGCTCCCAAAGTGACGGCTGGGGAGGCCCCTGAAGGTGCTTCAGACCTTCGCTACTTGTACGATACCCAGTTCCTGGTGAGAGGCAAGGGACTGGAGGCTGAGAAGCTTCGAGCCGAGCTTGAAGAGCTTGGTGACTGTCTCTTGGTGGTGGGCTCAGACAGCGTGCTGAGGGTACATATCCATAGTGACCACCCGGGCCTGGTGTTGGAGAAGGCTTTACGTTTCGGAGAGCTGACGGACCTGGACATCCAGAACATGAGGCTTCAGTGCGAAGCCAAAGCCGAGTCCCACGTGAAGGAGATTGGCGTTGTTGCGGTGGCATCTGGCCGTGGGCTGGTAGAAGTGCTCAAAAGCCTAGGCACTGACCTCGTGCTTGATGGCGGGAAGACCATGAATCCCAGCACTCAGGAAGTGCTGGACGCAGTGAATTCGGTCAACGCCAAGAAGGTCATTTTCCTCCCCAACAACAGGAATACTTTCCTTGCTGCGAAGCAGGCCAAGAGGATGGCAAGAAAGCGCATGTACGTGGTCCCCTCTAAGAACATACCCGAAGGGGTCTGCGCGCTCCTCGCAATGAGGCCTGAGCTTGGTGTGGAAGCCAACTTGAAGCTAATGGGAAAGGCGATACGCAGGTGCATGTCGGGCGAAGTCACTTACGCAGTGCGAGAGACCGGGTTGAACGGCCTCAAAGTCAAGAGCGGTGATGTAATTGGAATCATTAACGGAGAATTAGTAGCAGCAGGGGGGTCTCCTGAAGAGGTACTTAACCGGCTGGTGAAAGCCGCGCTGAGACCCGAGTATGAAGTGCTGACGGTATTTGTCGGGGAACTGGTGCCGCCTGGAAAAGAGCAAGACCTAGCTCAAAAGTTGAGCTCGGCCTTCCCAGGGATTGAGGTGGAAGTGCACAGGGGAGATCAGCCCCTGCACTACTACCTTTTCTTTATGGAGTGAGCAATATTGGCTGACAAGTCCGACGTGCTTTCGCGGCCAGTTCAATACGTCAAAGGCGTAGGTCCTGTCAGGGCCAGGCTCCTTGCCCGCCTTGGCATAGTCACTGTTCGGGACCTAATTTATTTCTTCCCTCGTCGTCATGAAGACCGCACTTTGTTTACCGCCGTTGCGGCGGTGCGCTCGAATGACAGGGTAACCATATGCGGCGTTGTGAGGGACGTGGTGGAGACCCGCTCCAGGAACAATATGACCATAACTCGCGTTGCGGTGAGCGACGGCAGCGGCACTGCTTGGGGCGTTTGGTTCAATCAGCCCTACATGAAGGAGAAATTCAGAGTTGGCATGCGTGTGGCGCTAAGCGGCAGGGTTACTTTCCGCTACGGTAGGAAGGAGTTTAACTCACCTGATTTCGAAGAAATGGACGGCGACAGCCCTATCCACGCTGGGAGGATGGTACCTGTTTACGCCCTCACCGAGGGCTTGAGCCAGCGGTGGCTAAGGGAAACAATGAAGTACGTTGTTGAGAGCTTTGCGCCTCTGGTTGACGAAGTGCTGCCTGAGGAAACTGTGAAAAAGTATAAGTTCCCCAGTGCTGGCGAGGCAGTTCGGGCGTTCCATTTCCCTTCGGGCCCTGAAGAGCTGGAGCGTGCCAGGCGCAGGCTTGCCTTTGAGGAGCTCTTCCTGATGCAGCTTGGCGTGGTGAGCTTCAAGCGACAAAACTCCCTCACAAAGGGCTATTCTCATAAGCCTGACCCGCCTCTTGTGGAGCAGTTAGTGGCGTCCTTGCCTTTCCAACTCACCCGTGCCCAAAAGCGGGTTTGGGATGAGATTAGGAGAGACATGGAAGGTCCGTTCCCAATGAACCGTCTGCTCCAGGGTGACGTGGGGTCTGGGAAGACTGTAATTGCTGCCATGGCAATAGCCAAGTGCGTGCAAAGCGGCTACCAGGCGGCGTTAATGGCGCCTACAGAAATCCTTGCCGAGCAGCACTTTAATACCCTGAGGGCGTTCCTTTGTCCCCTCGGGGTGAGGGTTAGACTGCTCACGTCTTCCACTGGAGCCAAGGAGCGAGCTGAAGTCCTAGAGGGGTTGGCAGAAGGGTCCGTAGACGTAGCAGTAGGTACCCACTCCTTGCTAGAGGAAGGAGTGGTGTTCAGGCAACTGGCTCTTGCAATCACAGACGAACAACATCGTTTTGGAGTGAGACAACGGGCGAGGCTCATGTCCAAAGGGGCTTCTCCAGACACTCTAGTCATGACCGCGACTCCTATTCCCCGCACTCTTGCGTTGACCCTCTACGGTGACTTGGACATTTCCGTCATCGATGAAATGCCTCCTGGGCGTCGTCCTGTAGAGACAGCCTGGTTCCCCCCTTCCAAGAGAGGCCAGATATACCGTTGGCTGCGGGAACAACTCAGTAGGGGAGAGCAGGCTTACGTGGTTTGCCCACTGGTGGAAGAGTCGGATGCCGTTGAGGCTGCAGCGGCCGTGGACCTGGCCGAGGAGCTCAAGGAGAAATGGCTAAGCGACGTGGCCATTGGCGTACTGCACGGCAAGATGAAGTCAGCCGAGAAGCGAGAAGTGCTGTCGGCGTTCAAGAAAGGCAAGCTGGCAGTACTTGTTTCTACCACTGTGGTGGAAGTTGGGATAGACGTGCCAAACGCTACCATACTGGTGGTGGAAGGGGCTGAACGCTTTGGCCTTGCCGAGCTCCACCAGCTGCGAGGGCGCGTGGGGCGGGGTAGCAAGCAGTCCTATTGTTTGCTTATTGCGGATCCCAAGAGCGAAGTGGCCCGTGCCCGTCTCGAGGTCATTACCAGAACTCACAGCGGCTTTGAAATTGCAGAGGAGGACTTGAAGTTGAGGGGCCCAGGTGAATTCCTTGGAACCCGCCAGCACGGAGAAATCCAGTTTAGAGTTGCTGACCTTGGGAAGGACCTTGATTTGCTTGTTGCAGCACGTAAGGAAGCTGAAAGGGTTCTGCAACGTGACCCCACCCTTGCCTCCCATGCCAGGCTTCGCCAAGTACTGGAACAACGTCTTTGGGACAGGTTACCCTTTGCAACAGTTGGATAACTTTACAAGCGTGTATAAAGCCTGTCGATGTAACACACTATATATGGCGAAGCCAAAGGAGGTGAATGAAATGGGAGAGGGCCAGAGGTCCAACCAGGTGCTGGTGCCTCAAGCAAGACAAGTACTGGACCAATTCAAGAACGAGATTGCCAATGAGTTGGGAATTAACCCACCGGGTGGATATTACGGAGACGTTCCCTCCAGGCAGTGCGGTGCCATTGGGGGTCACATGGTAAGGAGAATGATCCAGTTCGCTGAACAGAACCTGTCGACTGGAGCAGGATTGACGACCATGGGAACTACTAGTCCCACTGCAGGAAGGACTCCAACGCGGTAATAGAAGCTCTTGAGGGCGGGCTCTTGCCCGCCTCAGATGTCTCCTCGTTTTAAAGTGCGACAACCCTTCAGCAACCTCTCACATGATGTACGTGGAGATTGTGTTCTGGCTGATGCCAGGGTGGAGAGTGGCATTTATGGCGCCAGCAATGATAAAGGACAAGTCCTCTATGTACACGTCAATTTCCTTGGGGGTCACCATGAGATTGGTGCCAAGGGGCTGGAGTACGTAGTCTATAAGCTGTCTCTTCTGGTCCTCGGAGAGCCCTTCGAGGAAGCTTGGCTTGTCGCCAGACTGCTCGGCGTAATCTAACAAAGCATCGATGGAATCCAGCGCAATGGTGACGGCGCTTACCACTGTGGGTACGCCAATTGCGATGACGGGTCTTCCCAAGGTCCATAAGTTTAGGCCAACCCTCCTGTTGCCCACTCCGGACCCTGGATGTATGCCTGCATTGGAGAGCTGAATGGTGGTGAGCATTCTGTCCACCCTACGGGCTGCAAGGGCGTCTACCGCAAGCACTAGATCTGGATTGAGCTTCATGCATACCCCTTCCACTATGTCCTTGGTCTCTATCCCGGTCGTACCAAGGACTCCTGGCGCCATAGCGGAAACTGACCTGAGTTTACCCTTTAGCTCTCTTGGCACGTATTCTCGAAGGTGCCTGGTCACAAGCAGCCTGCTGACCACCTTCGGCCCTAAGGAATCTGGCGTTGCTTTCCAATTGCCGAGGCCTACTACCAGCACTGATGATGTCGGTCCCAGATTCGTCAACTTGGCAAGCTCATCGGTGAGCACCCTGCTCACTTCTTCTGCCAGGGTGCGGTCCCTGCTTCTCAAATCAGGTGCCTCCAGGGTTATGTACTTCCCCATGGCTTTGCCCATGGCCTTGGCACCTTCGGGTGTAAAGACTTCCACTTCAGTTATCTTTATCCTTCCCTGTTGACGCTGGCTAAAGGCTACTCCGGGGATCTCGCCAGTACGCCCGTAAGTCAGTTGTTCCCGCACTTCAAGGGCAAGGTCGGTATGCGAAGAGTTGTAAACTATTGACAGACTGGATCGGTTCATGGATATCCTCCCCGATGTATGTTGTCCCGACAGGCTCACCCCGATGCAAAAAGAGAGGCGTTGATGGTTGTCAACGCCCTTCGGAGAACAAACCGGAGGAAGAGCCTATGGGGGAGGGTAATTGTTGTTCCAATCGATATTGTTCCCACAGCGTGCTATACTATTCCTGGCTTTTGAGTAACTTTGTGAAAGGAGAAAACAATGTTTACAGCTATTTACCCGGGTAGTTTCGACCCAATAACCATGGGCCACCTCGACATCATTCAGCGGGCCTCGCGCATAGTCGACCATCTTTACGTGACAGTGTTCCCAAACATAAGCAAGCAGCCATTGCTTACCGTTGAGGAGAGAGTCGAGTTAATCCGGGAGAGCGTGGGCGACCTTGCCAACGTTTCAGTTGAGCACTTCGATGGACTCCTGATCGACTACGCTAAGAGCAAGAACGTTAGGGTGATCATAAAAGGCCTGCGCGCAGTATCTGACTTTTTGTTCGAGTTTCAGATGGCACTGATGAACAAGAAAATGTATCCAGAACTTGACACCATTTTCATGATGTCTTCAGCAGAGTACTCGTATCTCAGTTCCAGCATCGTGAGGGAAATTGCTTTGCTGGGCGGCTGTATTAAAGGTCTTGTGCCGGAAAACGTCGAAAGGAAACTTAAGGAGAAAATCAGGCAGAAAGGTGGCACAAGGCAATGGACGTGACTGGCTTGATCCATAAGCTTGGCGAGCTTATCGAAAACAGTTCCCGTATACCCCTCACTGGCAAGGTGCTTGTTGATGAAGAGGACGTGTTTGAAATACTCGACGAAATCGAGACATCCTTGCCAGAAGAGCTCAAGCAGGCAAAGCTAATTGCAAGGGAAAGGGAAAGAATCCTGGAGGAAGCGAAGCAAGAAGGTGAGAGGATCCTTGCAGAGGCAAGAGAACAGATGGGAAAACTAGTGGACGAGAGCGTCATAACCCAGCAGGCCAAAGCCAAGGCAGACGAAATAGTGGAAAAAGCACAAACTATTTCCAGGGAAATAAGGCTGGGTGCTTTGGAGTTCACCGATGAAGTGCTTGCTAGGGCCGAAGAGCAACTGGCAAGCCTTCTTCAGTCTGTGAGGGAGGCGCGCAGCCAGCTTGCAAGGGAAAAGGGAGCGGACTTGCGACCCACGTAAGGGGAGAACTGGGCTCCTGCTCGCTGGGGCGGTCTTGATGCTGGTGGTTACTTGTGTGGCGCTGTGGGCGAGCCGCCGTCAGCAGTTGGCGCCAGAAGCCCGGGAAGCTCTCAAGGAGGTGACCATCGTCAGCGTTCCCATAGCAGACGTGAGAAGGGAACCTATCGACTCGTCGGAGCTGGTGACCCAGGGACTGTACGGTTCTTCCCTCACAGTACTTGTGAGACGACCAGGGTGGCTTGGGGTGAAGGTTGAAATCCAAGGGGGCTATATGGGGTTTGTTCACGATAACCTCGTGGCCAACGTGAAAGTGCCAGAGGGGTCCGGCTGGATTGTGGTAGATCCCCAGGCGCCAGTGTATGTTCAGCCCAGGGAAGACGGAGAGGAACTAGTGACTCTTTACGCGGGCAGCACAGTTTACGGGGTACAGAAGGCAAGCGATTGGGTTCAGGTGGATGTCCCTCCTTTGGGGCGTGGCTGGATGAAGGCGCAATCTGTGAGTGAGCTTGGCAAGCTCGGGCCTCCCAATGGAGAGCTGCTCATTGCCACTGCTCGAAAGTTCACTGGTGTGCCGTACAAGTGGGGCGGAGTAAGCGTACGGGGGATAGACTGTTCTGGGCTCACATACATTTGTTGCTTGGTGAATGGAATACTCATTCCAAGGGACGCAGACACCCAGTTTGAGAGCATGAAAGAGCGGGGGGTAACCAGGTCTGAGCTGTTGCCAGGCGACCTTGTGTTCTTCTCAACGAATGGACAGTTTGCAACCCACGTTGGGTTCTACGAGGGTAATGGCATGTTCCTCAGTGCTTTATCGTCAGTAGGTAAAGTGCTTCCAGATCAGCTCGACAGTCCGTACTGGACCACGAGGTTCTTCGGGGCTGCACGGCCTTACTAGCTATCATTGGCGTGACCTCAAACTGTTAAGGGCAGAAACCGCCATGCACACCGCGCAAAGCAGGCCCAGGGCAGCAAGGGATTGCTTTCCAAAATAATCTAGCTTCTGGGCCCAAAAGGAAAGGGTGGGACCGAGGCCATCCTGGAAAGTAGGCATCACACTTGACTGTTCCCTTGGGATGGGAAAGCCGAGGGTGAGCACCGCTGCCAGAACTGCCTGCAATAGCCTAGACACGACATAAGGGGTCATTCTAATGTCGGTGCCCTGGATGACCGCTGCCACCTGTGCGTGTACGGAGAGGCCACTCCAGGCAATGATTGCAGAAGCAGTCATCACGTTTTGATAGAGCGGGGCGCTTGCCTGACTTGCCAATTGCGACCCCAGGGTAATTTCGAACGTGCCGCACACCAAAGCTTCCAGTGTGCCGGGGTGAAGGCCAAACCCCCCGAGCAACTTGAAGAATAAACGGGACATAAAGTCCACGACGCCTACTATGGCCAGCATTCGGATGGCCACGCTAAACAAGATTATGAACCCTCCGATGAGCAACAGGGTGGCCACTGAATTTCTAATGGAGTCACCCAGCAACTGACCGAACGGGCGTCCATCCTTGCGCCTCGCCGTGATCAAGGCTTGTAGGGCGCGAAAGATGATAGGGCCCTTTACTTGGGAGAGAGGGGCTTCAACCCTGTCTTGCTTGGTACCCCAGAACCTAAGGATTACCCCTAGGATTAGAGCCGACAGGTAATGGGAAGCTACCAGTGCCTTGCCCACCGCTGGGTTGCCAAACATGCCAACCGCTACGGCGCCTGTAATGAAGAGAGGGTCCGCGGTGTTTGTGAAACAGAGCAAGCGTTCTGCCTCTGTACGCGAGCAAAGCCCTTCCCTACGCATCTTGGCAGTGAGCACAGCACCACCTGGGTAGCCCGAAGCAAGGCCCATGGCCATCACAAAGGAGCCCACGCCAGGTACGTTGAAAAGGGGGCGCATCAAGGGCTCCAGAAGCACTCCAGTAAAGTGAACCACTCCCAGCGCTATAAGAAGCTCCGCGCAAATGAAGAACGGCAACAGGGCCGGGAATACGATTTCCCACCAGACCTTCAGCCCCTCTACAGCTGCTTCAAATGCCTCCCCTGGATAGAAGATCATTGCCCCGGTGACTGCTGTTGCAGCCAGCGCAGTGAAATAGGGCCTCAGCTTCCTGACGTTCATGTCAAAACCTCCCGGCGTCTAGCAGTACATATCTATATGCGCTGCAATGGGGGTTATGAGGAAGGAGGAAAAGGCTTCACCCATGGCGAAAGTCCTTTGATTAAAGGCTCAAGCCATACGGGAGTTGCAGCACGGCAGTTGGCTATTGCGCTGGGAAAGGAGGGAAATGCCCGGTCCAGGGTAATCGACCTACAGAGACCAGGGCACAGAATTGAATGGAGAATTGCGCAAGTTATTGGAGACCACTGTAATTGAGGCAGTCCGCGACCACGCTGGCCAGACTAAATACAGACAGCCCGTATTTGGCTATGCAGATGCTCATGACCCCAGATTTCTTGAACTGAAGCGTGTGCTTCCCAACCACCTTTTGCCTTCCGACTTACTTCCAGGGGCGCAAAGCGTGTTCTGCTTCTTCTTGCCTTTCCATCAGGGTATTGTAGAAGCGAACAGGAGGGCACCAATTTGTGCCAGGGAATGGGCCATCGCCTACAAAGAGACCAACGCCTTGATTGACTATATTTGCGAGCGGCTTGGGGAAAAACTCCGGCAACTGGGCGTAGCGGCAAAGTGGCGGCCAGCTACCCTGCAGTTTGACACCGTGACTCTAGAAGCCACCTGGTCTCACAAGAGCGTTGGGGTGATTGCAGGGCTCGGTACCATGGGGCTCCACCAGATGCTCATTACCCCACAAGGTTGCGCTGGAAGAATTGGTAGCATCGTGGTTGGGGAGAACCTGCGTGCTTGTGGTCCAGTGCGCTCGGGAGAAGCGTTGTGCGGGTACTACTTCGCCAGCGGGTGCAGGGTTTGTATGGAGCTGTGCCCAGTTGGGGCAATCCACGAGCCAGTCAACGGGATTTCGGTGGACAAGAAGAGGTGTTACGCTCATTTGCTGCAAGTTGGCAAATACTTGAACCTCGAAGTTGGCGTGGAAGGAAAACTTGATATCTGTGGCAAGTGTGCCACCGGCACCTGTGGCCTGTCGGCTGGGGCGAGACCTGCATGAGCAGGCTGCGCGAGGGGATTACCGGTTTCGTTCAGGCGCTGCCCGTGGGGCTCAGTGTGTTTGCTTACGGGCTAGCTTACGGATCCATGGCCAGGCAAGCAGGGCTGAGCTGTTGGGAAACAGTGCTGATGTCAGCGGCGGTGTTCGCTGGCTCTGCCCAGTTTGCCGCGATCAATATGCTCAAGGCGGGTGCAAGTCCCGCGAGCATAGTGTTGACCACTTTCACCCTCAACAGTCGTCACTTGTTGATGGGTGCGTCGCTCCGATTCGGCATCGGCAAAGCCACTATCCTAGAACGGTTGTTGCTGGCACACTTTCTGACAGACGAATCCTACGCCCTAGCTGTACATGACCTTTCAAGTAGGCACCACAAGGCAGCTTATTTTGTTGGAGTGGGGTCCATGATATTTGTGGCTTGGGTGAGCAGTTCTGTGCTTTCTGCTGCTCTAGGCGAGCTGCTCCCGGAAAGCCTCAAGTACGGCCTTGGGTTTTCGTTCCTCGGAGTGTTTGCCAGCTTGATTGTGGGTCACGTGAAGGACATGCACATGGCTCTAGCGTTGGTTGTGGCAGCAGCTACTGCGTTGATTGCTGGAAGGCGTTTACCTAGCGGCCTTGTGGTACTGGTGGCAACGTTAGCTGCAATCTGCGTGGGGTTGGTGATCGATAGGCGTGAAGTCTCAGACGCTTCTAGTAATAGCTTGGATGGCCCTTGTCACTTACGTCACAAGGGCTAGCTTCTTGGTGCTTCCTGACAGGCTGAAGGTACCCAAGGTGGTGGAAAGGGCCTTGCGCTACGTGCCCGTAGGGGTGCTGACTGCGCTGGTGGTCAACGGTGCAGCTCATTCCCCCCTGTTCTTGGCTGGAACGCTGGTGAGTGCGCTGGTGGCTTACAGAACTGGTAACGTCCTGGTGGCCACGGCAACTGGTACGGCGCTCGTTTCTTTGTTGCACTGGTTGGTTGGGATGTGAGAGAGAGCCCCTGGATTGGGGCTCTCAGCAAGAGGAATATTGACGGCCCAGGAATTCCCCCACCAGTTTCATTGCACAGTACTGGCCGCACATGGTGCACTCACGAAGCCCCTCAGGGTTCCTTGCGGAACGGTAGGTGCGGGCACGGTCTGGGTCAATCGCCAATTGGATTTGCCGGTCCCAGTCAAGTTGCTTTCTTGCTCTGGACATATTCAAGTCCCATTCCAGGGCGCCTTTTATGCCTTTCACCAGATCTGCAGCATGGGCTGCAATCCGTGCTGCCACTACTCCATCCCACACGTCTTGTTGGGTAGGTAGTCCCAAGTGCTCGGCAGGGGTTACGTAGCAGAGGAAGTCCGCTCCAGCGGCGGCTGCTATTGCCCCTCCTATGGCTGAGGTGATGTGATCGTACCCAGGTGCTACGTCCGTTACCAGGGGGCCTAGCACGTAGAAGGGCGCTCCGTGACACAGGCGTTTTTGGAGCTTGACATTGGATTCGATTTGGTCAAGGGGCACATGGCCTGGTCCTTCAACCATGACCTGGACTCCAGCACGCCAAGCACGCTCCACAAGCTCGCCCAAGGTGATCAGTTCCTGTATTTGAGCCCTGTCAGTAGCGTCAGCAATACAGCCTGGCCTTAGGCCATCACCTAGACTCAGAGTGACATCGTGCTCCCTTGCAATTTCCAGGATGGCGTCAAACTCTTCGTAGAGCGGGTTTTCCCTTTCATGGTGGAGCATCCATCCCAGCACCAGTGCTCCGCCCCTGCTCACCACATCTGTGACCCTGCCTTCGCCCTTGAGGCGCTCTACTGCTGATAGGGTAAGGCCGCAATGAATTGTCATGAAATCAACACCGTCTTCTGCTTGCTTGCGAATCACTCCAATGAGGTCTTCTGGAGTCATGTTGACTATGACGCCCCTGCGCTCAAGCGCTTCCACCGCGGCTTGATAGATGGGAACTGTGCCCACAGGCACTCTTGATTCGGCAAGGAAAGCACGCCTAGCTCGATCAATGTCTTCTGCTCTGCCCGTTGACAGGTCCATCACAGCGTCGGCTCCTGCCTTAACCGCAAGCTTCAGCTTTTCCAGCTCGTCACAAATGTGGGGAAGGTAGGTGGAAGTACCGATGTTTGCATTGACCTTGGTCCTTAGTCCTTTACCAATGCCATTTGGATCAAGGTTGGTGTGAGCTGGGTTGGCTGGAATGCAAATCGTGCCTGCTGCTACACCCTCAAGCACGAACTGGGGATCAAGGCCTTCCTTCTGGGCGACCCTGACCATTTGGGGAGTGAGTTTCCCTGCTAGGGCTGCTTCTCTTTGGGTCACGGCTGTTTACCTCCAATCTTTGATCGCGCTGTTGCGACTCCAGCCTGCAACAACGCTACTACCACGAACAAACCAATGAGAGCACCCAGGGCGCTTGAGAGGGTGAATGGCACCACGTAAGCAAGCGCTGCCACGGACTTACCCAACAGCCATTTGGCTACAGGGTACGAGAGCAGGGCTCCGAGGAAGCCTGTACCTACCACTTCGCCAATACAAGCTGCCCACGGATAGCCGGTGAACTCGTAGGCCAGGCCTGCGAGCAGCGCCCCAATCATGCTGCCTGGGAAGGCCAGGGGCGTGCCTGTGCCCAATAGGTTCCTTAAAGTGGCAATTGCCGTAGCCACAAGCACGCTTTGGGCTGGGCCCAGGAGTACCCCAGCGGTGACGTTGATTGCATGTTGGACTGGGAAGGCCTTGGCCCCCAATACGGGGATTGCCATCACGTGAGAAGACAGAGTACCAATGGCTACTAGGAGACCCATGAACACCAGTTGCCTGGTCTTTGCGGATGTTGTTTCCCAACGACTCATGTGACTTTCACTCCTTTCACCGTTTCCCAGCAACGCAGCAACTCTCTTACTGCCTCAGCCACATCTGGCTTAGACACTACTGCGCTTACAACAGCCACTCCATCTGCCCCCGCTTGTGCCACTTGGGGGAGGTTGGCCGTGTTGATCCCTCCTATGGCCACGATTGGCAAAGAGGTAACCTCTCTAATTCGGGCAACTATGTCGGGACCGTAAACAGGGCCAGCGTCGGGCTTGGTTGATGTGGGGAACACAGGGCCCACTCCAAGGTAGTCGGCACCGTAAGCCTCTGCCAACATTGCTTCTTCTGGAGTTTCAACGGAGATGCCAATTACTTTGCTCTCACCAAGGATCTTCCTGGCGGCTTCAAGGGGTAAATCATCTTGGCCCAGGTGCACTCCATCGGCTCCTACTGCCATTGCAACATCGACTCTGTCGTTCACAATGAAGAGTGTGCCTGTGGCGGCAGTGATCTCGCGGATTGCCTTGGCAGCCTGGACCAGTTTTCGAGTGCTAGCGTTCTTGTCCCGGAGTTGGACTGCCTTGCAGCCGCCCTGTATGGCTAGGGCAACCACTTCTTCGTGGCTTCTGCCCAGGGACAGCTGGGGGTCCGTGATAACATACACTTTGAGTATCTCCCTAAGCTCTTCCCTTTGGCGCTCCACTTGGCATCCGCCTCCCGTTGTGCCGTTCAGGGGCAGCCCAATAAACCGAAGGCCGCTTCCGAAATCCTGGAAAGAAGCGGCCTTTTTTGTCAGCCGCCACTTTCCTACGCTGGTATTACCCAGATCAGGTTCAAGGGTCAGGGAATTACTTACTTCCCTTTCTCAGCCTCGAGGGCTCCCCCAGTGGCGACGTCAAGTTTTGGTTTTTTCAAGAAGATTATAATGCATCGACATTACAATGGTAAACTAAGGACCATGAAGGATGTTTTCCATACAACGTTGAATATTGATTTGGGTAATTGGGGATAGGGGTGATTTCATCGTGGCAAGGGTAGTTGTGGCTTTGGGGGGTAACGCAATCTTGCAGCCGAGACAAAGGGGTACATACGAGGAGCAATTGGAAAACGTGCGGCTGACTTGTACCCAAATAGCATCGATGATCCAGCTTGGACATGAAGTGGTTATTACCCACGGCAATGGTCCACAGGTCGGTAACATCCTCATTCAGAACGAAGAAGCCGCTGCTATTGTTCCCCCTATGCCCCTCGACGTGTGTGGCGCCCAAAGCCAGGGATTGATCGGTTACATGATACAGCAGTGTCTCAAGTCTGAGCTGCAAAGCCGGGGTATTTCCAAGGAAGTGATCACCATAATCACTCAAGTGCTGGTGGACCCCTTCGATGTGGCGTTTACCAACCCAACCAAGCCAATTGGACCGTTCTTCACAGAAGAACGCGCACGGCGTCTTGTAGCGGAGAAGGGATTTACCATGAAGGAAGACTCGGGAAGGGGCTGGCGAAGAGTGGTGCCCTCTCCGGATCCCAAACAGATACTGGAGAGAGATGTAATCCGTTGGGTGCTCAGCCAGGGCACTGTGGTAATTGCTGCTGGTGGCGGCGGAATACCCGTTGTGCGTGAGGGTGAGCGGATCAGGGGGATTGAGGCAGTCATAGACAAAGACCTTGCTGGGGAGCGTCTTGCTGAAGACGTGGGGGCGGACACATTCATGATACTCACCGACGTACCAAACGTGTTCCTTGACTGGGGCAAACCAAGCCAGCGGCCTTTGCGGGAAGTGGACGTAGTGACCGCCAGGCAATACCAGAGGCAAGGGCATTTCAAGGCAGGGAGCATGGGACCCAAGGTGGAGGCAGCGTGCCGCTTTGTGGAGAACACTGGGGGTGTAGCGGTGATTGCTGGACTTCATCAGGCGATTGCAGCTATGGACGGTCAGCAAGGAACCCGGATAACCAGGGCGGGCAGTGTGGTCTAGGTCAAAACCGTGGTTGGAGCGGGTGGTTTAGGTGCCGAAAGATAGGCTTGCAGTAAGGCACGCCATAGGATATAAAAGTTACGGCCACTCGCTCGGAGCGGGTGGCACTTAGCGTGGTTACAGGGGGGATGGGAGAGTGAGTAGCCGGAAGGGCGCCATCGGCGAGGCCCTGGTGTATGGTCTTGAGGATGTTCCAAGGCCGTTTCCAAGGGCAGTGGTATTTGGGCTTCAGCACGTACTCACAATGTTTGGAGCCACCGTGGCAGTACCTTTGCTAATGGCGCCAGCTATGAAGATGAGTGCGGCCGAGACTGCAACGCTCGTGAGCGCATGCATGCTGGCCGCGGGTTTGTCCACACTGTGCCAGGTGAACTTCGGCAGCAGGCTACCTATTATCCAGGGCACGTCCTTCTCGTTCATTGGACCCATGTTGGCCATCATTGCGGCTACTGGTGCCACCGCGGCTTCAATGCAGAGCATTCAGGGGGCAATACTGGCAGGGTCAGTTGTAGAGTTTGTGGTAGGGGCCACTGGTCTCATTGGCATGCTGCGCAGGGTGGTCACTCCAGTCGTGATAGGGCCAGTGATTGCCCTCATAGGGCTAGGACTATTCGAGGTTGGCGCTCCCCAAGCGGGGCAGAACTGGCTTCTGTCAGGAATGTTCATTGTGTTGACCTTTGCCTTTGCCCTTGGAGGGGACAGGCGAAGGGTCACAGTGTTCAAACTGCTTCCTGTATTGCTTGCAATGACAATAACCTACTGCATTGCGATGGTGTTGAGCTTAGCAGGCGTGTTCAAGCCGGGGATGCCAGGGTACGTTGACTTTGGTGCGGTTATTTCGGCACCGTGGTTCAGGTTTAACCTGGTGTTCCCCTGGGGGCCACCCAAATTCAACCTCGCATTCTTCCTCGCAATACTGGCTGCTTACGTTTCGTCGATGATAGAGTCCTTTGGAGACTATCACTCCATATCCTCGGTGGTAGGTCTAGAGGACCCTTCGGCCCGTACCATATCTCGGGGAATTGCCGCAGAGGGAGTGGGCTGTTTCCTGGCAGGACTGGTCGGTGCCTTTGCCAACACCAGCTACACTGAGAACATAGGTCTAGTGGGGCTGACGCGGGTGGCCAGCAGGTACGTAGTGAACGTGGCGGCAGTTCTCCTCATAGTGCTTGGCGTTGCCTCTAAGTTCGGCGCAATTGTGGCCACCATCCCTTCGCCAATAGTAGGCGGGATGTACTGCACCCTTTTCGGACTCATTGCAGCTGTGGGCTTGTCTAACCTGATGAGGGCTGACATGACATCACAGCGGAACTTGATGATCGTTGGCTTCTCAATGTTTATGGGCTTGAGCTTGCCTGTTTACCTCAAGGCTTCGCCGGTGAGGATAGAGAGCGCACAGTGGGTGGCTGATGTCATCAACACAGTTGGGCAAACCAGGATGGCTGTAGCCGCCATCATTGGTATGGTGCTGGACAACCTCATACCTGGTACAGACCAGGAACGGGGCATTGCTTGACAGAGCAGGTGCACAGAGGGGGCATGATAGGTGCCCCCTCTTGTCATGCGCCTTTGGCCTGTAGATACTGGAGAAACCCCTTCACACTGTTGTCGAAGAAGTAGTCCTCCCGTTTCTTGAGGGCTGGGTCAAGGGCAAAGTACCCAGCCAGCAACGGATCGCGACGCAGCAAGAGCGTTTGAATCTCGGGAGCGCTGGCCTGGGTGTTCAGGTCAAGCTGCTCCTGAATCACTTCCCGCCACAGCAGCAGCTGTTGTCGGTGCATTGCCATGAGGTGCTCCGGGTGGCGGCTGAAGCCGCAGTGACCGTAGCAAATCAGGGAAGCTCCCAGTTTCATCAGCTGTTCTAGGGAAGACAGAGTTACCTCGAGAAAAAACCTGGGCGGGGTTGCTGGCCTCAGGTAGGCGCAACCATCGTCGATGAATATGCCTGCGGCCTCCCCCGCAAACATCACAGCTGAAGCGCCATGCCGGAATATGTAGCTCTGATGGTGCGGGGCGTGCCCTGGGGTAGGGACCACTGTGAGCGGTGCCGGCAATTCTTCCGCGCGGGCAAGGCTGTGCGGAGGGATTGGGTCTATTTGCCCATAACTAATTGCCAAACTTCCAAGGGTCTTAACGCTGCCTTCCCAAAGGCGTGTTGGATCCACGAGATGCTGGTGCCCTTGGTGATGCGCCACCACACGCGCCTCCGGGTATTGGCGCAACAGAATGGCAGTGCCGCCAGCATGGTCAATATGGACATGGGTAAGAAGCACGTAGTGAACCCTTTCTACCCCCATTTGCGCCAGCGCCTGGAGGAGTTGGGGGATAGTAACCGCGGGCCCAGGGTCTACCACGAAAACAGGGCCTTTCCTGGGGTGACCTTGGATCAAGACCCAAGGCGTTATGAACCCTTGGAAGCCTTCCACTTGGGGGTCCAGTTCAACCTTTACCAGAGTCACGCCGTCTGCTACGGGAATTGAAGAGATGCATGGTTGGCACGAGCTCTTCAATCATTACACCTCCCCAAGTTAAGTGGTGAACGCCAGGGAGCAGTTCTCCAAACGGTGTGGTTTTTCCTGCTTTGTGAGATAGCGGTGCTACATGCATGTATACATAATCACCCCGAAAGGAAAAATGGCTTCAGTGTCGAAATCTTAGCTCGACAGTGAATTCGCGGAATTAGCTGATGCAGCAGCGAGCCACGGGGAGGGTGTCAAATGCCAAGAGTGTTTGCAGCAACTAGCCTCAAAAGGATGGTCGTGGACGTGTTGACCAAGCTTGGCGTGGGGTGGGAACACGCGTCCACCGTGGCGGACGTGTTAGTGTCTGCTGATCTGAGGGGCGTAGACTCCCACGGCGTAGCCAGGTTGCCCATATATTGCAGGAGGATAAAGGCGGGGGCTATCAACACTAAGCCCTCGATCAGAGTAGTAAATGAGACGCCAGCTACGGCTGTCGTCGATGGAGACAACGGTTTTGGGCATGTGGCAGGTAAGTTCGCCATGGACCTGTGCATACGCAAGGCGAGGGAACATAGCGTTGCAGTAGTTGGGGTACGCAACTCCAACCATTTTGGGATCGGTGCGTATTATGCCATGATGGCTCTCGCGCATAACATGATAGGCTTTGCGGCCACCAACGCCTCGCCGCTCATGGCGCCGTTTGGAGGCTCAACTGCCATGCTAGGCACAAATCCTTTTTGTCTGGCCGTACCGGCTGGCAAGGAGCTACCACTGGTGCTGGATATGGCAACGAGCCAAGTTGCCAGGGGCAAGATTGAAATGTGTCTTCGGGAAGGCAAGAAAATCCCGCTGGATTGGGCCCTTGACCAAAGCGGGAAGCCTACAGACGATCCGGCTGAAGCCCTTAAAGGTACGTTGCTGCCCCTGGGAGGTCATAAAGGGTATGGCCTTTCCATGGCGGTGGACCTCTTGTGTGGATTGATGGTGGGTGCAGCTTACCTGAACCATGTGGGTTCTCTCTTCGGAAACCTGTCGCGGCCTCAAAACGTTGGGCATTTGTTCATGGCTTTGGACGTAAGCAACTTCATGCCTGTCGAGGAGTTTGAGACCAAGATGGACGAGTACCTACGGGCAGTGAAGGCTTCGCCTAGGGCGCAAGGGGTAACCGAGATATTTGTGCCTGGCGAAATCGAGTTCAGGGCTACCAGAGAACGCCTTGCTCGTGGCATTCCGATAAAGGACGAAGTGATAGAGGAACTGCAGGAGCTCCTGCATTCAGAAGGGCTTGACATCAACGAGTACTGTGGAAACCCCAAGGCCGGCATGCCAGTAGCGAAGCCCAAGGTGCTGATCACTGAGCCCATCGACGAAGCGGCAATAGAGGGATTCAAGCAGTATTCGGACGTGACTTGTGCTTTCGATGCAGACCGTCAAGAAGTGATTCGCATGCTGAAGGAGTACGACGCCATGGTAGTGAGGGTGAAGTTCAATATAGACCGTGAGATGATCGACTCAGGAAGCAGGCTTAGGGTCATAGCAATGAACGGCATCGGTCTGAACCACATTGACGTCAACTATGCTACTCTAAAGGGAATTGCAGTGCTAAACGTTCCAGACGCATCCATCGATTCGGTAGCGGAACTTGCCATTGGACTGATGATAGCTCTTGCCCGGAAGGTGGTGCCTGCATTCGAATCCGTGCGGCGGGGTGAGTGGAATAAGCACGCATTCGTGGGCACGGAACTTGCGGGCAAAACCCTTGGCATAATTGCGCTAGGCAAAATTGGTTCGCGAGTGGCGAAGGTTGCTCAAGCCATGGGCATGAATGTTGTGGCTCACGACCCGTACGTTTGCGCTGAAGCGGCAGCAAACCTTGGGGTGAAGCTTGCATCCCTGGATGAGCTGCTGTCGGTGGCCGACGTGATCAGCATTCATGCTCCTCTTACGCCAAGCACGTTCCATCTGATAAACAGGGAAGCGCTCTCCAAGGCCAAAAGGGGCGTACTGATTATCAACACTGGCAGGGGTGCAGTGGTGGACGAGGAGGCACTTTACGAGGCGCTCAAGGCCGGACACGTTGGGGGATTTGCGGCCGACGTGATGGAGGTTGAACCACCAGGAAAACACAAGCTTTTCGAACTGCCCAATGTTGTGGTGACGCCCCACGTGGGTGGATCAACCAGTGAAGCGCAAAGGCGCATTGGGATGCGGTTGGTGGAGGACATCGGGAAAGTCCTTCTGGGAACATAAGGTGGTCTCAAAACATTAGACAAGGGAGGTAAAAGCTGTGAGGGTCAGTCGGGTGTTGGCGGGATTGATGGTGCTGTGTCTGGCTTTGTTCGTGGTAGGCTGCAGTGGAGGAGGAACGCAGCAGCAAAAGGCGGCCGAGCAACAGCAAGCCCAGCAGAAGCCAGCGGCGCCCCAGGAAATCAAGCTCAACATTGCTACCGCGACCACTGGTGGGGTGTACTATCCCCTTGGGGGAGCTTTCGCGCAAGTGTGGAACAAGTACATCCCGGGAATGAAGGCAACTGCCCAGGCTACTGCGGGAACCCCACAGAACGTGGAGCTAATGCGTAACAAGCAGGCCGAAATCGCGTTTGGGCAGAACGGGGTGTCATATTACGCCTATAAGGGGATCGAACAGTTCCAGGGGAAACCGTACACGGACCTGAGGGCGATGACATCCTTGTATTCCAACGTGATGCACATTGTTGCGCGCAAGGCTTCCAAGATCAAGTCCGTAGCGGACTTTAAAGGCAAGAGGTTTGCGCCTGGAGCGGTGGCAAGCGCAACGGAAATCAACAGCAGGGAGATCCTGAGCATTTATGGGTTGAACTATATGAAGGATAAGGGAGAAGTGAACGTAAGAGCCGATTTCGTGGATTACAATGCGGCTGCCGACCTCATTAAGAACGGCCAAATTGACGGGTACCTCATTGCTGGTGGTATACCAACCGCTGCGGTCATGGACACCTTTGCTTCGGCAGACGTTGAACTGATTTCCCTCGAGCCCGAGAAGATCAAGGAACTCACGACCAAGTACCCATGGTATTTCGAAATAGTGATACCTCCAAATACTTACAAAGGCCAAACCAAGGAAGTCCACACTGTGGCAGTCTCTAACCTGCTGCTTTGCAGAGCTGACTTACCTGACGACCTAGTTTATACCCTTGTGAAGACGTTGTATGACCACCACGATGAGCTTGTGGCCGCGCACAAGGCGGCGCAGGAAATGACCATCCAGAACGCCCTCAACGGAATGACCGTTCCTCTCCATCCAGGAGCTGCCAAGTTCCTCAGGGAGAAGGGCCTCAACGTAGACAAATACCTTCCACCTAAATGAACTAGTTGTGAAAACCACTGGAGTTGCCCGGCCTGTTACCGGGCAACTCCAAGAGGATTGGCAGTATTGGGTTTGACAGCGCGCCGCTAGTGGCGTTGTGACTGTCGCCATCCTGGGTGGGTCAGGAAGGAGATGTGTGCTAAGGTGACTCAAACTCGTGGCGAAGAGAAGGTCCTGGATGTCAACCAGATTGTGGAGAGGTTTCAAGTTGAAGCTCGGTTTAGGCAGCTTGCGGGTGCCTGGGGTAAGGTGGTTGGGTTCATTGCTATTGCCATGTCTGCATTCCAGTGGTATACGGCAGGGTTCGGGACTCTCCAGCAAATGAAGCAGCGGGGAGTACACCTTGGCTTCATGCTTGCGCTCATATTCCTGTTGTACCCAGCGAGCAAGAGGTCCCCCAAGCACAGACCCTCGTACCTAGACATACTGCTCGCGGTGGTCGGGTTCATTGGTGGTACTTACCACTTTTTTTATTACGATGCAATTGCATTGAGGGGAGGCACTGCAAACGTCTATGACTACTTCTGGGGCGTAGTCACTCTGCTGCTGATCCTCGAGGCAACCAGACGTTGCGTGGGCAAGGAACTGTCAATCTTGGCCCTTGTGTTCCTGGCATATGGCCTGTTTGGCCACAGAATCCCAGGGATGCTTGGACACACTGGATTTACTTGGGATAGGATTGTGTACCACTTGTACATTTCCTCGGAGGGAGTGTTCGGCACAGCTCTGGGAGTGTCTGCCACCTACATTTTCATGTTCATCCTGTTTGGCGCTTTCCTGGCCGAAACTGGGATGTCCAAGTTTATCACTGAGCTCTCCATGGCTGTAGCGGGAGGCACCGCTGGCGGGCCGGCCAAGGTGGCGGTGGTTGCTAGCGCCCTGATGGGGACAATCAATGGCAGCGCAGTTGCCAACGTTGTGGGTACAGGTACCTTCACCATACCGCTGATGAAAAGCATTGGTTATGCGCCTCACTTTGCGGGTGCAGTTGAGGCTGTTGCGTCAACTGGTGGCCAGATTATGCCTCCAGTGATGGGGGCTGCTGCATTCGTCATGGCCGAGTTTCTTGGCATGCCCTACGCGAAGATCATGATTGCAGCAATACTGCCGGCCCTGCTTTATTACCTTGCTGACTTCGTGCAGGTACATTATGAAGCAAGGAAAATCGGCTTGCTGGGCTTGCCCAGGGAGCAGTTGCCCAAGCTTGGGGTCGTAGTGCGAAACGGCTGGCACTTGTTACTTCCTTTGATCACCATCGTATACTTGCTCCTGTCTGGGAAGACCCCCCTATTTGCAGCTTTTTGGGGCACCGTGGTTACAATTGTGGCAAGCTGGTTAAAGAAGGAAACCAGATTAAGCCCTAAGGCGTTCCTGCGGGCTATGGAGTCAGGTGCAAGGGAAGCAATATCTGTGGGAATTGCGTGTGCGGTAGTGGGATTCGTCGTCGGAATCGTCACGCTAACGGGCCTTGGGTTAACTTTGGGCGACAAGATCATTGCGCTGGCAGGTGGAAGCCTGTTTGCCACCATGTTCTTTACCATGGTGCTCTGCATAATCCTGGGAATGGGACTGCCAACCACCGCTTGTTACATTGTGGCAGCTACAGTTGCAGCACCCGCGCTGATTAAGGTGGGCGTGCCCGCTCTTCCAGCTCACTTTTTTGTGTTCTACTACGCGTGCCTTGCGAACATCACGCCGCCTGTGGCGTTGGCTGCGTACGCTGGCGCAGGTCTTGCTGGTTCAAACCCCTTCAAGACTGGATGGACTGCAGTCCGCCTGGGCATTGCCGGGTTTATAGTGCCGTTCATGTTCGTGTACTCGCCCATTCTGCTGCTCCAGACCGCCAATGTGCCAGAGCTGATCCAAGCGATAATCACGTCGGTTATTGGAGTGATTTCCCTGGGCATTGGCGCGGAAGGCTTTCTCAAGGGTCACTTGTCCATCGGCGAGAGGCTCTTGTTTATCTGCGGCGCCTTGGGTCTCATGATTCCAGGCACGTTCACTGATCTGCTGGGATTGGCGCTTGTTGCTTGCGGACTGGGCAGCCACTTGTTGCGCCATCGCACTCGGTCTTAGTCAGGGGGCTTTGCTTGACACCTCCCGTAGCAGCGGGTAGAATTTAGCTGTCTTACGGGGGGCTTTTCATGAGGATCAGTGCTCAAGAAGTGAAGAAGTGCGGTCGGGTGGCGGCGTCGTACACGATAGCTGCCGAGGCCTTTCAACCGTACCTTGGCGAGGGAAGTACCGCCGGCCCCGGTCCTGTGGAAGTGGATGCGGAACTCATGGGTTCGGGTGTGGACGTGATCGGCAAATTCACTGCGCAGGCAAACGTGCAGCTCACGTGTGCCAGGTGCCTGGCGGCTGTGCCCTACCATCTGCGCGCTGAGTTCTGGGTTACGTTCCGACCAAGGCACGCAGCAGACCCGGAGAGCATTGCAATGTCCGGACCTTTGACTGCCGATGGCGAAGACATAGAAGTGTACTCGGGGGACGAGATAGACCTTGACGGTGTGGTGCTTCAAAACTTGGCGCTTGCCGTGCCGTACAAGGTGGTTTGCAGCAGCGAATGCAAAGGCTTGGAGTGGAGGGATTGACTGGTGGCCGTACCTAAGAAACGCACCACTAAGTCCAAAAGGGATAAGAGAGCTGCCAATTGGAAACTTGGGCATCCCACGCTGGTAGAATGCCCACAGTGCCATGAAGCCAAGATGCCTCACAGAGTTTGTGCAAACTGTGGCTACTACGATGGCAGAGAAGTGCTCAAGCTTGAAGAGAAGTGAAGTGGCGAACTTGGAACAAATGTAGTTCAGGCGTGGGCGGGTACTTTACCCGCCCACGCCCACATTTAGTGCGCGCTTCTGGCTGTCACTAGTGGCCTTTTCCTCTTGGGTGGAGGGAACAATTGCCAGGCTCATTGCCGGCCTTCGGTGAGCTTGGCCGCCTGGAGCCAGGTATGAAGTAGAGATCTTACCCTATCGCTTCGTCTCCAACAAACTCGACCCGGTACGGTCAGTGTGTCGGTCGATGCCTACATTGGGTAACCAGGGGCTGGGTAGCCTTGCGTTGGCCCATTTCCTTGTGCTATACGATCCACAAGATATGCCCGGACACGGCATTTTATCTGGCCGGACCGGCGTTTGTTGGTTGCGATGGCTTCTGATATAATTACTAGCAGTTCTTGGCGCTTCATCCTAATACTCTGTATTAACCAATAGCTACTAAGAGGTGGGCGAAGTTGGGGCTCCCCAAACTAAAAAGGCAGAGAGAATTACGCAAGGTTCTCCAGGAAAACCCGTTCCTCAACGATGAAGACTTGGCGAAGATGTTCGGAGTGAGCGTGCAGACCATTCGCTTGGACAGGCTCGCGCTGGGGATAGGCGATCTAAGGCAGCGAACACGTGCCATTGCTGACAGGGTTCGAGGGATTGTGAAGTCCCTTGGAGTGAAGGAAGTAGTTGGGGAGATCATCGACATAACTCTTGGAGAAAGCGGCGTATCTATTCTTGAAACCACCGAAGACATGGTGTTCGAAAAGACAGGAGTTGTGCGGGGTCACTACATCTTCGCTCAGGCGGATTCCCTCGCCATTGCTCTAATAGATGCTGATGTGGTGTTGACTGGTCTGGCCAACGTAAAGTTCAAGAGGCCCGTAAAGGTTGGAGAGAGGCTTGTCGCTAAGGCAGAGGTGATCAGGAAAAAGGGCAACCGGTGGGTCGTACTTGTTGTGATCAAGAGCGGCAAGGACCAGGTGTTCCGGGGTAAGTTCGTAGTGTTTGCTTTGGACCAGGAAAGGAGCGATGAAGCTGATGCTCAAGATAGCGCTGGACGTATTGGGGGGTGACCACGTGCCCCAGGCCCCGCTGGGCGCTGCGCGACAGGCCCTTCGTGCCGACTCAGAGCTCCATCTCACGTTGCTTGGTCCAGAGGACCTGATCAGTCGTCAAGTAGACAGCTGGGGCGACGTTGCCCGACGAGTGTCGGTGGTACACGCTCCCGTTGCCATCTCCGGTTCCGAGGCTCAAGTGAAAGCAATAAGGTCGGAAAAGCAGTCCACAATCGTGAAGGGCTTCGAGCTGTTAAAAGAACAAGTGGTTGATGGGTTCGTATCAGCGGGGAGCACAGGTGCCTTGATGGCGGGTGGATTGCTAATACTGGGCAGAATACCTGGAATCGCCAGGCCGGCGTTGCCAGTGATATTGCCCCTGCGGGGCGGCAAGAAGGTGGTTCTCTTGGACGCAGGGGTGAACCCCGACGCAAGGCCTGCCCACCTGGTTCAATACGGCCTTATGGGCATTGCCTATGCCAGGGTAGTGCTTGGCATTGACCAGCCCCGCGTCATGTTGCTCAACATTGGAGAGGAAGAGGGTAAGGGTAACGAGCTCATGCGTGCTACCTATGGTACGATGAGGGAGAAGTTGGGGGCTTCATTCTGCGGCAACATTGAGGCGAGGGACGTGTTCACTGGCAAGGCAGACGTGGTAGTGTGCGACGGGTTCACTGGGAACGTGGTGCTCAAATGCATTGAAGGACTGGCCACGTGCCTCATGGCGATCCTGAAGGACGAAATGAAGGCCAGCCCAGTAACTATATTAGGTGGCATGTTAGCGCGTCCTGCTTTCACGAGGGCAAAGAAGCTTTTGGACTACAGCGAATACGGCGGAGTACCGTTGCTCGGGCTGAACGGTCTGTGTGTCAAGTGTCACGGGAGCTCGAACGAGGCTGCCATTGCCAACGGAATCAAGGTTGCATGTACTTCCTTGAGGAAGCAACTCCTTGGCTGTTTGCGCGAGGCCGGGCTGGCAGCAAGGGATGAACAGTCTGTTGAGTCGCAATCTCCAGTTTGAGGTGGTGGATCATGCCGGTCAAAGTGGTGACTGACAGTACTTGTGACTTGAGTCCGCAAGTGCTTGGGGAGATGGGGGTTACGGTAGTCCCTTTAAGAGTGCACGTCGGGGACAGGACTTTTCTTGACGGGATAGACCTTGCTCCCTCCGAGTTTTACCGGTTGCTAAGGCAGGAAAAGGTGCTACCTCGCACTTCTCAACCGTCGCCCGCAGAGTTCCTGAAAGTGTACCGGGACCTTACCAGCGATGGTTCGTCAGTAGTTTCCATTCACCTTTCTTCCAGGCTTAGCGGCACATTCCAGTCAGCAGTGATGGCCAAGGAAAACCTGCCGCAGGCAGACATCGAGGTGGTGGATTCGCGTCTTGCATCCTTGGGAATAGCGCTGGTGGTCAGGGAAGCTGCAATCATGGCAAGGCGGGGCGCATCCAAGCAGGAGGTGGTAGATGCTACTAGGCGCAACATCGAGCGGTGCCATACCCTGTTCATCGTAGATACTCTAGATTATTTGTATAAGAATGGGCGCATTGGCAAGGCCGCACACCTGGTTGGTTCCCTCTTGTCCTTGAAACCGATCCTTGCCCTCGACCGGGAGGGAGTGGTTGCGGCAAGGGACAAGGTGAGGGGCAAGAACAAAGCCCTTGAGCGTGCAGTGGAAGTTGCTTCCTGCGAGGTTCGGCCAGGGTCAAGGGTCCAGGCAGCAGTGTTGCATGCTGATTGTCCTGAAGCGGCGCTTTTCCTCAAGGAGCGCCTATGCTCCATGTACCAAGTAATGTTCTTGCTGGAAGGCGTAGTTGGCAGTGTAATCGGCAGCCACGTTGGTCCTGGGACAGCTGGGTTTATACTAATGGAGGTCGATTCTTGAAGCGAAACTGGTGGTCTGCTAAGATTCTTGCTGGCAGCCAGCAGCTGGTGGCTGCCTGGGAGGGGGGCGCGACACTAGATTGCCGAATGGTGCCTCCCCAAGTCAGGTGTAAAGAGTAGAACACAGCGTTAGGGGGTTAAGTCATGTCGCCGAAGGACGAAGTTTTCGAGAAGGTCAAGTCGATCATTGTAGAGCAATTACAAGTTGACGAAGACAGCGTTGTGCCTGAGGCCTCGTTCGTTGATGACCTCGGGGCTGATTCCCTAGACATAGTAGAGCTCATCATGGCGTTGGAAGAGGAGTTTGACATAGAGATACCAGACGAGGACGCAGAGAACATAACCACGGTTGGCGAAGCGGTCAACTACATAAAGGAAAGGATTTGACGTGGTGCCCGGTAGCTCGTTTCTCCCGTTGTGCTACCGGGCTGCTCGAGGCTGTGCGCAGGCCGTGGGGCAGGTCCGGTGGAACGGACTGTTGCCCGGAGTCCCTTGGTTTGCCCAGACTCGGCAGGGGTTGCGGTAGACCGTGACTGGTGGCGAGTTCAAGCAAGAACTAGAACGGCTGGCTGGTGGTGAGCTGGACGAGGAGCTCCTCCGCACAGCTTTGACCCACTCTTCTGCTTCAAACGAAGTGCAAGGCCTTCCATGCAACGAAAGGCTTGAGTTCCTAGGCGATGCAGTGCTGGAACTTGCGGTTAGTGAATGGATTTTCAGGCTGTATCCTGAGGCCTCAGAGGGGGAACTTACCAGACTTAGGGCGCGGATGGTGTGCGGGGAGCAGCTTGCTGAAGCAGCAGCCGCTCTCGGAATAGGTAGTCAGCTCCTTTTGGGCAAGGGTGAAGAGGTACGAGGAGGACGCAATAACAAGTCGATTCTGGGGTCGGCCTTTGAGGCAGTGGTAGGTGCAGTCTTCCTGAGCCTAGGGTATGAGCACGCGAGCCAGTTCGTGCGCAGGGTGCTGGTATCTCCTGAAAAGGTCAAACTGGGTCGTTTGAACGACCCCAAGTCCTTACTTCAGCAGTTGCTCCAGGCCGCTGGTGACAGTGTGTCCTACAAAGTTGTGAGCACTTTTGGCCCACCCCACCAGACCGAGTTCATGGTTGCAGCAGTCTCCAGCAAGGGAATAGTCTTGGGTGAAGGCAAGGGTCGCAGCAAGAAACAGGCGGAGCAGCGTGCTGCTGAAGATGCTCTGCGCAAGGGCAACTTGTTGCAGTCAGAAGGTGCGAACCAGTTTGGTGACACGGCCGAGAATGGTAACCTCTGAGCCCGGTTGGACTACCTTGGTCGGGTCTGCAATGCTGGTCAGGAGTACATGCTTATCTATCCGGTAGTATCGCATGATGGAAGAGCCCGAGGCGTGAGATACCAACACCAGATCACCGTTAGCTGGCACTGCCAGGGGGTCCACTATCAGGATGTCGTTCTCCATGAAGTACGGAGCGTACTGTGAGGATGTCACCTTGAAAGTAAATGGGTTGCCCTTGAGTTTGTCCCGGGAGAGGACTGTGTCTTCGGAGTAGTCTGCCACGTTCGACTGCTGTCGGTCCTTTCCCAGGACGTCCCGCTTGAACTCGCGAATCCCGCTATAGCCTGCCTTCTCCAGCCAGTAATACACTGACTTTTCTTCCGAGTATCCCAGGGACGCTGCAAGCTCTGCCACTGTTATTGCTGGGTCGTGCTTTACCAGTTCTATCAGCCTGTCAATGGGATTCAAACCCTTACCCCTCCAAGGTTTCAAATTAAAGCCCTCGTGTCAGGTTCCTTTACATATGGCGTGTATAAACCAATACAGGTATCGTGTATGGCTGCGAGTTCCGTTGAAGGATGACATGCCTTCGGCGTGTCTGCTAGAATCTCCATTGTTGGAGGGTGGTTCCCGTTGCACCTCAAGAGCATTTCCATCTGGGGGTTCAAGTCGTTTGCAGTGAGGACTAATATTCAGTTCTGTGATGGCCTGAGCGTAATTGTGGGAAGCAATGGCTCGGGCAAATCAAACATTGCTGACGCGATATGGTGGGGCTTGGGCCAACAGAACCCCCGGCTGTTGAGGGCAAGCAGGGCAGAACAACTCATCTTTTCGGGGAGCGCAACTCGCCCGCCTTTGTCTGTGGCTGAAGTGGCCCTGGTGCTTCAGGGAGACCACAGCGAGGTGGGTCTGGTTCGACGGGTGACCAGGGACGGAGATAGCGAGTACTTTGTCAACGGGAAAAAGTGCAGACTGAAGGATTTCATCAACGCCGTCAGCAACTGCAACGTGCATCCAGACAGTCTCGTGGTGATAAGTCAGGGTAAGACAGACGAGTTCCTCTCCATGTCCCCTCAGCAGCGAAAGCAGGTTATGGAGCAAATGGCTGGCCTCACCATCTACAGGGTTCGCCGGGACGAAGCGTTGAGGCTTCTGACTGACGCTGAAGCCAAGTTGGTCAGAGTGCTTGACCTCCGTTCAGAGCTTGAAGCCAGAAAGGGCCAACTTGCCACCGCTGCTCAGACTGCTCGGCTGTACAGGGAAACCAAATACAGGCTGGACATGCTGGAAGCGGCTGCAACTGTTTATGAGCTTCGGTGCGCCAAGGAACGAAGGGAGCAGGCCCTCCTTGATGCCACGAGGATTAGAGAGAAAATGGCTGGAGTTGAGGCAGAGCTTGCTCAGCAAGAGGATGCCTTGCAAGGTTGTGAGGCAAGGAAACAGGAAATCCAAAGCAAGTTAGAGCAGGTCAAGGTGGAACTAGGCACAGCTGAGCAACGACTGGCCCAGGTTTACAGGGATGCGGCCCTGTGCGAGCAAAAGCTGATTGCTCTGTCTGGAGAAATCCAGCGACTGGAGGGCGAAGCTGCCTCCGAGGAAGAAGCTGCTTGTCGACTCAGCAAAGAGGTGGCAGCAGGACAGGTCAAGTTGGATTCCCTGGCCCAAGCTGCGGTTCAGAAACGCTTGGAGGCGCAGGCTTTGGAAGGCCAGGAGATTCCAACTTTGCTCGAGGCTCTGGAGGACAGGGTTAAGGCACTTGAAGGAAAGAGGAACGAGCTGTTCGACCTTTTGAACCGGCGCGCATCCCTTCGCAACTCTGCGGCAACGGCAGAGAGGGACATCGAGAGGAACGCAAAACAAGTAGCCAGATTGTGCCAGGAACTAGATGTAACTGCCCAGCGGAGGCAGAAAGTTGCGGACAGACTGGGGGCCATGGATGCAGAATTGGCTAAGCTTTCGGAAGCGCTCGCTTCTGCGGAGGAGCAACGGCAGCGTGGGGAGCAAGAGGCAGCCCAAATTGAAAGGTGCCTGGCTGAGCTTGAAAGAAAGCGGGCAGTACTGGTGAGCGAAACAACTCGACTCAAATCTAGACTTTCGGTGCTTCAGGGGGTAATTGATTCTCTTGAGGACTTTTCCCCTGGCACCAGGGCAGTGCTCAGGGCGGTTAGAGAGGGCATCCTAAAACACATCCACGGTGCCCTCGGTCAGTTGATACAGGTGAGCGATGGCTTCGAGACTGCGGTAGACATTGGGTTGGGCTCAGCGCTCCAATTCGTTGTTGTGGACAGTGTCTCGGCTGCGGAAGCGGCAATCCAATTCTTGAAGCGAGCTGACGCTGGCAGGTGCACGTTCCTTCCAATCGATACCGTCAAGGGCTTCCGTTTCACAAGCCGTGAGGAGGCTGCCATTGCTAAGCACCCTGAAGTGAAGCGCTTGGTAGACGTGATCCAGGTGCCTGACCAATTCCGAGTGTGTCTTGAGCACGTGGCGGGCAGGGTTGCCGTTGTCCCCGACGTAGATACTGCCCTTGCCCTTGGGCGTGAAACTGGGTTCACCTTCAAGATTGTCACGGTGGAAGGGGAACTCTTCAATCCAGGAGGCTCCCTAACTGGGGGCAGAGGAAGGGAATCTGGGCTCACGCAAAGGCGAGCCGAGATAAAGAGGGTACAACACGAGCTTGAGCGCAAGAAGGCAGAACTGGCGTTGCTGGAAAGCGCCTTGGCGGAAGCCAAGGCTAAAGCTCGCACTTTGGGCGAATCCCAGTCTAAACTAGTGAGCGAAATCAGTAGCATAAAGCTACGGCTTGCCTCAGCCCGCGCCGAACTCCAGGAGGGTCGTCGCTCCCTGCACGAGCTGGAGCAGCGGGCCCTGGACCTCTCTGCAGATGCGGAAAGGTTAGGAGCCGAGAATGAAAGGTTGAAGCAGTGCTTGGAAGTGGTGAAAGAAGAGCTCAGGAGTACAGAAACAGCCGAAAGGCAGCTGCGCCGCATCATAGCCGATCTGGACAAAGATCATGCCCAGTTGCAGCAAATGCTTCAAGCCGCTTCTGCTAGGCTAGCTTCTGCAAAAGCAGAAGCCGAGTCCGTCGAGCGCCAAATTGAGCTGCTGTCTGAACGCTTTTCTTCCCTTGCGGGGCAGGCAGCTTCCCTGAGACAGTCTGCAGAAGGGAAACGCGAACGAGCCAAGGCTCTGCAAGGGGAAAGGGCATCTCTCCAGGCCTACCTGGAAGGACTGAGAAGAGAGCAAGTGGAGCTGGAATCCAAGAAGGAAGCATTGTGTGCCGAAGAGGAAGCACTTTCCAAGAGCCTGGTGGCCCTGGAGGATGAGGCGACGAGAATAAACCGCACGTGCAGGACGCTGAGGGCGGGCCAAACAAAGCTGAGTTCCTCTCTTGCCGAGGCGGAGGTGCTGTTGAGGCAGGCAGAAATGGAAGTAGAACTGTTGGAAAGGAAGCTTTCTGCATTGCCGGCGGTCAGCGAAGGAGTACCACGGCAGCTTGTAGCAGACGAGATTGCTGACTTGGAACGGAAGATATCTGATATGGGCGAGGTGAATTTGCTGGCGGAAAGGGAGTACCAGGAGCTTTGTTCCCGCGTAGACGACCTGGAGCGGCAAATTGATGACATAAACTGCTCCAAGAAGGACTTGTACAAACTCTTGAACAGGATAGACGCAGAGATGGACAGGCGGTACGCGGACACCTTTGAGACTGTCAGAAACGAGTTCAGAAGCACGTTCGTGGAGCTGTTCGAGGGAGGCCATGCAGACCTGGTTCCCAGCGAGGAAGGGGTAGAACTCATCGTAGTGCCGCCTGGCAGGAAAATCAAGGAAATGGTGTCCCTCTCAGGCGGAGAGAAGGCCATGACGGGGATATCGGCGCTGTTTGCCATGGCACGGGTAAACCCTTCGCCCTTTTACGTGCTGGACGAGGTAGATGCGGCATTGGATGACGTCAACTTGGGCAAATTTCTTCGCTATTTGACCAAAGCCAGCCAGCGCACTCAGTTCATCGTTATTACTCACCAGAAACTGCTCATGGAGGCTGCGGACGCGCTGTATGGAGTCACCTTGGAAGAGCCTGGCGTGTCCCGCTTGGTTTCCGTGCGCTTGAAGGAGGCATGATGGTGGGTTTGTTGGAAGCCTTTCGCAAGGGACTTGCGCGCACCCGCGAAGCCATTGCCCGGGTGTTGGCCCGGCCCCAGCAGCTTGACGATCTCCTGGAGGCGTTGATTGCTGCTGACGTTGGCGTGGGAACAGCCGAAGAATTGGTTGAATCCGTGAGGAGGTCCTTGGACAAGAGCTCCCCACGCCAAGTGCTCGAACAAGAGATTGTGAAGAGGACTGCACTGCCAAGTCGTCTTGACATTGACAAGAACGGCCTGAACGTGTTCATGTTTGTTGGAGTAAACGGTACAGGCAAGACCACAACCATTGGCAAGTTGGCCGCCAGACTCGGAAGGGACGGAAACAAAGTGCTTCTTGCGGCAGCGGACACTTTTCGGGCTGCGGCCGCTGAGCAGCTTGAGGTATGGGCAAGGCGGGCTGGAGCGGAATTGGTGCACCATGGCGAAGGCAGTGACCCCGCAGCAGTGGTGTTCGATTCAATCGGTGCTGCGCGTTCCCGTGGCTGCAATGTGGTGCTTGTGGATACCGCTGGCCGGATCCAGACAAAGGTAAATCTGATGGAAGAGCTGAAGAAAGTGAAGCGAGTGATCGCACGGGAAGCCCCAGGTCAGCCCAGGGAAGTGTTGCTGGTGTTGGATGCCACCACTGGGCAGAACACAATACAACAGGCTCGCGCGTTCAAGGACGGACTCGGGGTCACTGGCGTGGTAATCACGAAGATGGATGGCTCGTCTAAGGGCGGGGTGGCAATTGCCATATGCAGCGAACTAGGAATACCTGTAAAGTTCGTGGGGGTTGGTGAGGGCATAGATGACCTAGTGGAGTTTGATCCGGTGCTTTACGCTAGGGCTTTACTTGACACAGACATTGCCCAGTTGTAGGATGAAACGTGTTAAGTGCTTGGCCTTAACAGCCTTGCGGTGAGGGGTGTGATTGGTGCTGCCAGGCCTGGAGCCCTTGTACAGGAGACTCCTTTTATACGCGTTTTATGGCAACCTGCTCACCGAGAGGCAGAAGGCCCTGTTTGAAATGCGCTTTCACCAGGACTTCAGCCTTGGAGAAATAGCCGAGAACCTTCAGATAAGCAGAGCTGCTGTGTGTGACGGGCTCCACCGGGCCGAGTGCGAGCTTGAGGAAATAGAGCGAAAGCTGGGGCTGGTGGAGCAGTTCCTCCAGCAAAGGTCTGCCCTGTCGAGGCTAGAGGGGCTGCTGTCGAGTCTCACTGTGACAGAATGTCAGCAGGGCCTCCTGGAAGAGGCACGGTCAATTGTGCGGTGGTTGCTTGAAGGGAGCAATGACTAAATGGCTTTCGAGCTTATATCCCAGCGACTTGGCGAAGTCTTGAAAAAGCTACGGGGAAAAGGCAAGCTCACTGAGGCAGATGTTGACGAGGCACTGAGACAGATTCGTATTGCGCTGCTCGAAGCTGACGTGAATTTCAAGATAGTCAAGAACTTCCTGGCCCAGGTGAGGGCTAGGGCAGTAGGCGCTGAAGTGCTCGAAAGCCTAACGCCAGGTCTGACTGTCACCAAAATCGTGAGGGATGAGCTCATAAACTTGCTGGGCGGTTCCCAAAAGGGCCTGCAGCTTGGACCAAACGAACCCTCAGTTATTCTTCTCGTTGGTCTGCAGGGATCCGGCAAGACAACCACTGCTGCTAAGCTTGGAAAACTCCTTGAAAAACGAGGCAGAAGGCCTTTGATGGTCTCGTGCGACGTGTACCGCCCTGCAGCGAGGGAACAGTTGAAAAGCCTAGGTGCCAAGTCCGGTGTGCCAGTGTTTGATGAGGGACTTGGGCTGAAACCTGAGGAGATTGCTGCAGCCTCACTCAAGTTTGCCCAGGCCCGGGCGTTTGACACGGTCATAGTGGATACTGCCGGACGGTTGCACATTGACGAGGAAATGATGGCTGAAGCGGCCAGGATCAAAGAAGTACTCCAGCCAGGAGAAGTGCTGCTTGTAGCAGATGCCATGACAGGCCAGGAAGCGGTGAACGTTGCCGCAAGGTTCGATTCGGTCGTGGGCATAACCGGAGTAATACTCACCAAGATGGACAGCGATGCCCGGGGGGGCGCTGCGCTTTCAATTGTGGCTGCCACCGGCAAGCCAATCAAGTTCGTGGGTGTGGGCGAGAAGATCGACGCTTTGGAGCCGTTTCATCCTGACCGCATGGTCTCGCGGATTCTGGGGATGGGCGATGCGCTCACGCTCATCGAGAGGGCCGAAGAAGCCGTTGACCGGGCCAAGGCAATGGAATTCCAAAAGAAACTGGCAAGCCAGCAGTTTACGCTTGAGGACTTCCTTGAGCAAATGAAAAGCATCAGGAAGATGGGGCCGCTCGAGGAGATCCTCAGCATGATCCCAGGGTTCAGTTCGCTGCCTGCTAAGGCCAAGGGGCAAATTGACGAGAAAGACTTGAAAAAGGCTGAGGCAATCGTGCTCTCAATGACCAAGGAGGAGCGACAAAACCCTGGGATTATCAACGCCAGCAGGAAGAGGCGAATTGCGGCTGGCAGTGGCACTACTGTCCAAGATGTCAACAGAGTGCTGAGGCAGTTTGAGCAAGCCAAATCGTTCTTGAGACAAGTGTATTCAAAGAAAGATCTCGTAAAGCTATTTCAATGACAGGGGGATGATGCATTGGCAGTCAGGATCAGGCTACGACGGATGGGAGCAAAGAAACAGCCTTTTTACAGGGTGGTGGTGGCCGACTCCCGCTCTCCTCGTGACGGAAGATTCATCGAGGAAATTGGATACTATAATCCTTGCACGGAGCCAGCTACCATATCCATCAAGGAAGACAAGGCTATCGAATGGATCAAAAAGGGAGCCCAGCCTTCCGACACTGTGAAGGCGCTGTTTGCGAAGGCTGGGATTCTCGCTAAAGTTCGCGGCACAAACGAGGGGTGAGGTTGGATGACTGATCTGGTGAGCGTTTTGGTAAAGGCACTCGTGGACAATCCTGACAAGGTACAAGTAAACCAGGTTGAGGGGGAGCAATCCGCAGTTTACGAGGTAAAGGTTGCTCCGGAGGACATTGGCAAGGTGATTGGCAAGCAAGGAAGGGTAATTCGTGCGGTTCGCACTGTGGTGAAAGCAGCGGCGGCCAAGACTGGCAAGAGGGTACAGGTGGAAGTAATATCGTGACTGTGGCAAACCCGGGTGAGTATATTTCCATCGGCAGGGTGGTTGCCCCGCATGGCGTCCGGGGTGGCATGGTAGTGCTGCCCCTGACCGACTTTCCCCAGAGGTTCAAACAAACGCGCCGTGTGTTCATTACCAAGCAAGGCGCGGTCATAGGGGAGGGCAACGTTAGCCGTACCACTGTCTTGCCCGGGAAGGTTTTGGTTTGGCTTGAGTCAGTTCGCAAGCGGGAAGACGCTGCAGCGCTTGTTGGGTGCGACATAGCAGTTCTCCGCAGCGAGGCAGTGCAGATTCCTGAGGGAAGCTACTTCATTTTCCAGATAGAGGGCCTGAGGGTGGTTACCACTCGGGGCAAGGACCTTGGAACAGTCAAAGAGGTTCTGAAGCTGCCAGCCAATGACGTGTATGTTGTACGGAGGCAGGACGGCGGTGAATTGCTGATTCCAGCAATTCGGCGAGTTGTGTTGGAGATTGACCTACAGGGGGGCAAGATTGTTATCCAACCGATGCCAGGGCTGTTGGGGGACGATGGGAAGTGAGGTTTTACATCCTTACGCTGTTTCCAGAGTTCTTTGACAGCGTATTTGGTTCGAGCATGCTGAAGCGAGCCATTGCAGGCGGCCTCATTGGAGTGGAACTGGTTGACATCAGGCAGTTCACCTCCGACAGGCACAGGACCGCGGACGATTACCCTTACGGAGGCGGTTCCGGGATGGTGCTCAAGTTTCCACCGGTATCTCGGGCCATTGGATGGGTCAAGGAAAGGGAACCTGGCTGCACAGTGATATTGATGACCCCCCAGGGCGAAGTATTCAATCAGAAACTCGCTGGAGAGTTGGCATCCCAGGACTGTCTTGCCATAGTGTGCGGGCATTACGAGGGAGTAGACGAAAGGGTAAGCAGCCTTTGTCACCGAGAGGTGTCAATTGGCGATTACGTGCTCACAGGAGGCGAGCTGGCTGCGGCAGTGGTCGTGGATGCCGTGAGCAGGCTTGTGCCTGGTGTGCTGGGTAACGCGGACTCCGCCGCTGCGGAAAGCTTCGCCGCTAACTTGCTGGAATGGCCCCAGTACACGAGGCCCGCAGAGTGGCAGGAGATGGGGGTGCCCGAAGTGCTCTTGTCGGGGCACCACGAGAGGATCAAGGTTTGGCGCAGGACCAGTTCCCTCCAGCGAACCATCCTGCGCAGGCCCGATTTGATGGTGGACGCAGAGCTGAGCGAAGAAGACCTTCGCTTGATAAAAGAGCTCAAGACACAGGCGGGATAGACGGAAGGGGAGGCAGTTCAAGTGGACTTGGTGAGTTCTATCGAAAAGGAGCAATTGAGAAGGGATATTCCGGAGTTTGGGCCTGGAGACCTCGTGAGAGTGTTCGTGAAAGTTGTGGAGGGAGGAAAGGAAAGGGTTCAAGCGTTTGAGGGCACGGTTATTGCAAGGCGAGGTAGCGGTGCCAGGGAAACGTTCACAGTGCGTAGGGTAAGCTTCGGCGTGGGCGTTGAGAGGGTTTTTCCAGTCCATTCGCCGATGCTCGAGAAGATTGAAGTGCTGCGGAAGGGCAGCGTGAGGAGGGCCAAGCTTTATTACCTGAGGAAGCTGTCGGGTAAGGCTGCCAGGATAAAGGAAAAGAAGTGATAGTTGTTGAGTGGGAAGCAGACCTTAAGGGAATGGGTTCCAGTAATAGTCGTCGCAGTCATTTTGGGGCTGTTCTTGAGGACCTTTGTGGTGGAGCGGTTTGTGGTAGATGGTCCTTCCATGGAACCCACCCTGCGCAACCGTGAAGAGGTACTGGTAAACAAATTCGTGTACAGGTTTACCGCTCCAAAGCGCAACGACGTCGTTGTTTTCAGGTATCCCCTAAACCCCAACCTCGACTATATAAAGAGGGTTGTAGCAGTAGGGGGACAGACTGTTGAGGTGCGTAACGGTAAGCTCTTCGTGGACGGAGTTGCCGTGGAAGAGCCAATGGTTCGCCCCTGGACAGGAAACCTCAACAAGGTGATTGTTCCGCAGGGGTACGTGTTCGTCATGGGAGACAACAGGCCTGTGAGCGAAGACTCGAGGGTTTTTGGGCCGATTCCTGAGTCAAGCATAAGGGGCAAGGCATTCTTGGTTTGGTGGCCCCTTAGCCGGATGAGGTTGATAAAGTAGTGTGAACCTTCATAAGGAGCTTCTCAGAAGGTATTCCAGGGCACTCGACGTCATCCTTGAATGCGTGGACGCGCGCGTGCCCTGGTCTAGTTCCAACACTGATTACATAATGTCAATTACGTCAAAGCCAGTAGTGGTGGTGCTCACCCACTGTGACCTGGCTGAGCCAGATGTGACTGCACAGTGGTTGGGTTGGTTTAATGGGCAGGGACGCAAAGCGCTAGAGGTCAACGTGCTGAGCGGCAAAGGTGTTGGGGGACTCTTGCGCGAACTTGAACCCTTTGCACCAAAGTCGCGTTTGCGTCCCCCCAGGTTGATGGTGGTGGGTTTGCCAAATGTGGGCAAATCCTCCCTGATAAACAGAATTGCGCGTTCTGGTGCAGCCAGGGTGGGAGCCAAGCCGGGAATTACCCGAGGACCACAGTGGGTTAAGGCGCCTCAGGGATGGGAATTGTTGGATACGCCGGGGGTACTCATGGCCAGGGACAAAAGCATGGCCACTGCTGTAAAGCTCGCCTGTGTGGGGATCCTCGGGGAGGGCACTTACCACCCGGAGGAGGCTGCGTCGTGGTTGCTTTCCTATTTGGCCTTGCGGGGGTGTACTGCCGCAGCGCAGCGCTACGGAGTGGAAGCGCCCACCCTTGAAGCCGTAGCCAGCCAGTTGGGCTTTAGACTAGCCGACGGGGACCTGGACCTGACAAGAGCTGCCAACCGAGTGATAAGCGACTTCCGCAAGGGCCAGCTGGGCAGGATCAGTCTGGAGCGGCCGGAGGGATAGTTACGGTCACCCTTTCCTCGATTGAAAGCCAATTGTTCCATAAGGGATACAAAGTGGTGTGTGGCGTAGATGAGGCGGGTAGGGGCCCAATAGCTGGGCCAGTAGTAGTTGGGGCTGTGGTTTTGGAGCCCTGGGACGAGATTCAAGGGGTGGACGACTCAAAAAGGCTAACGCCGCACAGGCGAGAAGAACTGTACATGGCCATCCTGAGGCGCGCCAAATACGTAAGCGTGGGCATTTGTGGTGTTGAATACATAGACAGATTCAACGTTTTAGAAGCTACGTACGATGCTGCTCGGCAGGCGCTGCGTGCTCTTGGCACCGAGGTGGACTGTGTGATCAGTGATGCTCTCCGGATACCCGGAATTGGATTTGAGCAGATACCCGTGATCCGGGGAGATGCAACTTGCCATTGTGTGGCGGCAGCATCGATTGTGGCAAAAGTTGTAAGGGATAGACTCATGCTGCAGCTGGACCAGGTTTGTCCTGGTTACGGTTTGGCCCAAAACAAGGGTTACGGCACAAGGGAGCATTACGAGGCGTTGCGGAGGCTTGGGCCAAGCTTGGTGCATCGACGCAGCTTCAGAGGCGTGGTTGGCGCTTAAGGGAAGGCCTGACCGGGGAATTAGCTGGCCACTTTACGCAGTCTGCGTAAGGTGGCCAGCGTTATGAAAGGCAAACGTTTGGGCTGGAAATGATGCTATATAATAAGGCTCGTGCTCTTGGACTTAAGCCGATCCTGTGTTGGCCTGGGCTCATTCCCCAGAGGCTAGTCGGCCCGGGCGCAAGTGCAAGGCAATGGCTAGGCAAGAGCTAGGCTCGACTCGCAGTGTTGACGGGTGTATGATTCTATAGGCATGGATTTGGGGCTCCTGCGATGACCGGCTGTGAGCAGATTTGGGCTCCACCAGCTGGCATGACGAGTTAGGAAGCGGCACTGGCTTGAGTGTACGGGGGTATGACTGTTGAGCAAGCCGCTGATCATCGTGGAATCTCCGGCTAAAGCCCGGACTATCCAGCGGTTTCTTGGAAAGAGGTTCTTGGTAAAGGCCACTGTGGGCCATGTGAGGGACTTGCCCAAGAGCCAGTTTGGAGTCGACATTGAGAACGGGTTTGTACCCAAGTACATCAACATTCGGGGCAAGGGCGAAATCATACGAGAACTCAAAGAGGCGGCCCGCAAGGCATCCAAGGTATACCTCGCTACTGATCCCGACCGGGAAGGGGAAGCCATCAGCTGGCATTTGGCTAACATTCTTGAGCTCGACCCCGATCAGCCTTCCCGGGTGGAGTTTCACGAAATCACAAAAAACGTTGTTGAGCAGGCTGTAAACAACCCGAGAAGAATAGACATGAACTTGGTTGATGCCCAACAGGCACGCCGAATCATGGATCGGATAGTTGGGTATGAGCTAAGCCCTTTCCTGTGGGACAAGGTTAAGCGGGGGCTCAGTGCTGGCAGGGTGCAGTCTGCTGCCCTCAGGCTAATCTGTGACCGCGAGGAAGAAATTGCGGCGTTTCAAAGACAAGAGTATTGGACTGTAGAGGCAGTGCTGGAGCGCGCTTCTGGCGAGCGTTTCGCGGCGTCATACTACGGTAAGGACGGGACCAAAGCGAGTATTGGCAGCGAGCAAGAGGCAGACGCGCTCATAGAAGAGCTGGAGCTATGCAAGTTTGTGGTGTCTTCGGTGAAGAAAAGGCAGCGCAAAAGGCTCGCTCCCCCTCCCTTTACCACCAGCACCCTTCAGCAGGAAGCCGGCAGACGTCTCGGGTTCACCGTAAAGAAAACTATGCAACTTGCCCAGGAGCTCTATGAAGGGCTGGATGTGGGGGAAGAGGGCCCAGTGGGCCTAGTGACATACATTAGGACCGACTCGATTAGGATTGCTGATGAGGTGAGTGCTCAAGCCCGAAGTTACATTGCAGGGAAGTATGGGGATGAATACGCGAGGGGGGTAGCCCATAAGCAAAAGGGCGAGTTCGTTCAGGGTGCCCATGAAGCAATTCGGCCAACTTCAATATCCAGGGAGCCTGACTCCGTCAAACCCTATCTTAGCCGTGACCAGTGGAGACTTTACAAGCTGATTTGGGAGCGATTTGTTGCCAGCTTGATGTCTCCTGCGGTCTATGACACCGTTAGTGTGGAAATCACTGCTGGAGAGCACCAACTGCGCGCTTCTGGTTCGGTGCTCGTCTTCGATGGATTTCTGCGGGTGTACGGGGAAACGGACGACCATGCCAGCCAAGAGCAACAAGCACTGCTACCGCCTCTAGTGGAGGGCGAGGAGCTCAAGCTTGTGGATATCAAGAAGGAGCAACATTTCACCGAACCGCCGCCCAGGTACACAGAAGCGGCCCTAGTTAAGGCACTGGAAGAGAAGGGCATTGGCAGGCCAAGCACTTATGGCCCCATAATCGACACCCTCAAGGAGAGGGAGTACGTGGTGGTGGAGGATAAGAAGCTGGTGCCCACGGAGCTTGGCAAATTGGTCGTGAACATTCTCAAGACCCATTTCCCCAATATAGTGGACATCGAATTCACCGCTAACATGGAGAAACAGTTGGACGAGATCGAGGCCGGGAGGGCCCAGCGCGTTCAGGTGCTTGGAGAGTTCTACTCGGAGTTCAAGCCTCTATTGGATCGGGCGAAGCAGGCTGCGCCCCGCGTTGAGGCCCCGGAGGAAGTCACCGACGTCAAGTGCGAGGTGTGTGGAAGGAACATGGTTGTGAAGCACTCCAGGTTCGGCAAATTCCTTGCCTGCCCTGGCTTCCCAGAGTGCAAGAATACAAAGCCCTACTTGGAGTATGCGGAAGGCTCGTGTCCCAAATGCGGTGGTAGGCTGGTAGTGCGCTACACCAAGAAAGGGCGCAGGTTTTACGGGTGCGAGCGCTACCCCGATTGCGATTACGTGTCTTGGAAGAAGCCTGGAAAGAACGGCGATGCCCAAGACATTAAGTAATTGCCCCGGCTACTTTACAGAAAGCTCCGATTTGGTATCATGGTTTCATGGTTCAAATACCGTTGGCTTTGGGATTGGGCTTGTTGCTGGGCCGCAAGCGCAGCGGCATTGTGGGATTCGACAAGTTGGTGAGGGCAGGGAGCCAAGCTGGACTGTTTGTGTTGTTGTTATGCGTTGGAGTGCAGCTTGGTCAGCCTAGGATTGTTGTGGAGCTAGGGCTCATTGGCGTCAGGGCTCTTGCTACCTGCCTGGGTGCCTGTGGCCTGAGTCTGGCGTCTGTTGGTGTGCTTGAGAGCTGGATGGTGCGGCGGGGGATCTGGCCGGCCAGGGGTATGAGCTTGGTCCAGGAGGGCAGGGACTACACGCCACTGGTAGTGTGGTCAGCCTTCCTGATTGGGATTGAGTTTTCTGGGGTGGCCAGGGATGTTTACGCAAAGGGCTACATCACTGAAGCTACCACATGGACCCTTTGTTGGCTGGTATTCCTTGCTGGCATGGACATAGCGCGCAGTGGTGCCTGGAGCACTGTTCGGGAGATGGGGTTGGCTGTACTTTTTGTGCCAGGCGCCATTGGCGCAGCTAGCATCATAGGTGCTATGGTTGGGGGAATAATCACTGGTATGGATCCTGGTGAAGCTATGGCAGTGGGCGCAGGCTTTGGTTGGTACAGCTTTTCGGGGGTTCTTCTTACAAATGCGCGAGGCGTGGAACTGGGCGCAGTGGCGTTTAGTGCAAACTTGCTGAGGGAGCTGATTACTTTCACGGTGGCTGGATCAGTGCGGAGGAAGCGCATCAGGCTTGCTTCAGTGGCCCTTGGTGGTGCTACCGCCATGGACAGCACTTTGCCAATGATTGTAAGATGCGATGGTCCCGAAGTTGCTGTAATTGGGTTTATATCAGGAGTTAGCCTTACGCTTTTGGCCCCATTGGTAATTCCCGCTATTCTCAAGATGTTCCTCCCCCAACATTGAACCTATTGTCACGAACACGCCAATGTGATACAGTTAAGAATAGTTGGCGATTTTCCGAGAGGTGCTAAGGCCAGCTGTGGAAGAATTGCTGTTATCTTTTTGTGGTTCTCTTATTGGAGAGAAGAACGCTTCTTCCCATACGGTGAAGGCGTACATGGCTGATCTCAAACAGTTCTTGGATTTCCTAGGGCCCTGCAAGGACATTCTTGCTGAACTTCGTACCCAAGGGCCAGCGCTCATCCGTCAGTTCACTGGACATTTGATGGACTTGGGCTATTCGCGAAAGTCAGTGGCGCGAAAGCAATCGTGCGTTAGGAGCTTTTGCAGGTTCTTGGTGAGGTCGGGTATGCTTGATGACAACCCTGGAAAGACAGTTCAAGGGCCCAAACTGGGTCGCAAACTCCCTGAGTTCCTGAGTGTGGAAGAAGTAGAGCGACTGCTTGCGGTGCCCGATGCTTCTACGCCTACGGGACTCCGGGACCTGGCGATCCTCGAGACGGTTTACTCATCGGGGCTTAGGGTTTCTGAGCTGGTTTCCCTTAACGTTGGGGACATAGATTTCTCCAATGGTTTCGTCAAGGTCATGGGCAAGGGGAGAAAGGAAAGGTACGCTCCTTTGGGATCGGTGGCAATAGGGGTACTTGGCAGGTATCTCGAGGAAGCAAGGCCAAAGCTTTGCAGGAGGGGCAAAAAGTGCAATGCAGTGTTCCTCAATGCACGTGGGGATCGCCTGTCTGTTCGCGCGGTGCAGCACATGGTGAAGCGTTACGCTCGCAAAGCTGGCATCGACAGGCCGGTATCCCCTCATACCTTGCGCCATTCCTTTGCGACTCACTTGATGGCTGGAGGTGCTGACTTGAGGGCTGTCCAAGAAATGCTGGGCCACCAAAAGATTTCCACCACCCAGATCTACACCCATGTGACTTTGAATAACCTTATGAGGGTTTACCGCCAATGCCATCCCAGGTCTGGGAGGGAAAGAGAGGTTTTAAGCTCAAATGAACGCATGGATTGAGGGCACCACAGTTGTTGCAGTGAAGGGACGAGGCTGCGCAATGGGCGCAGACGGACAGGTGACCCTTGCTGGCAGCAACACGGTGCTGAAGCACAACGCAAGGAAGATCCGGCGTTTGGCTTCTGGCAGGGTGCTTGCAGGCTTTGCGGGAGCTTTGGCAGACGCCCTCACGCTGTTCGACAAGTTCGAGGCGGCGCTCGAGGCTGCAAGGGGGAACTTGCCAAGGGCAGCAGTGGACCTTGCCAAAGAGTGGCGCACTGACAAGCTGCTTCGGCGGCTAGAGGCGATGCTGTTGGTCATGGACAAAGAGCACCTGCTGCTTGTTTCGGGCACGGGGGAAGTGGTTGAACCCGACGACAACGTGGCTGCAATTGGGTCGGGCGGAGCGTTTGCGCTGGCTGCTGCTAGGGCTTTGAGCAGACATACCGATATGCCAGCCAGGCAGATAGTGGAGGAATCCTTGCGTATTGCGTCAGAGATTTGTGTGTACACCAACGACAGAATAGTGGTGGAGGAGCTCTGATTATGCTGACGCCCAAGGAAATTGTGGCTGAACTTGACAAGTACATCGTTGGCCAAACCAGGGCTAAACGGTGCGTGGCCGTGGCGCTCAGGAACATTTACCGCAGGCGGCTTGTGGAAGATGAGTTCAGGGACGAAATTGCTCCCAAGAACATCCTGATGATTGGCCCAACGGGGGTTGGCAAGACTGAGATTGCAAGGCGCCTTGCAAAGCTGGTGAACGCCCCATTCATCAAGGTTGAGGCCACGAAGTTTACCGAAGTGGGCTACGTAGGACGGGACGTGGATTCGATCATAAGGGACCTTGTGGAAACTTCCATACGAATGGTCAAGGCGGAAAAGATGGCCGAAGTGGCCCAGAAGGCTGCTGAAGCTGCGCAGCAGCGCCTTGTGGAGCTACTGGTGCCTTCGCCACGTCGAGAGACGGGAGCTAGTCCCCTTGAGATGATGCTGTTCGGCAGGACTGTTCAGTCTCAGTCTGTCGGAGGTGTAGATGCAGGCGAGGTCGAAGCCAAGCGCAGGCAAGTGGGCGAGGAGCTGCGGGCAGGGTTGCTGGAGAATGAGATGGTGGAAGTAGAGGTAGAAGATAACACCATTCCGTTCATTGAGGTGTTTGATGCCAGCGGGGCCCAGGAGATGGGCTTAAACTTGCAGGACATAATGGGCAGCTTTCTTCCCAAGCGCAGGAAAAGGCGTAAGCTCAAGGTGAGCGAGGCCAGAAGGGTATTGGAGCAGCAGGAAGCGTCCAAACTCATAGACATGGATGCGGTGATTTCTGAGGCAGTTTGGAGGGCCGAGCAGTACGGGATTGTTTTCATTGACGAGATTGATAAGATTGCGGGGAGGGAGAAAGGGATTGGCCCTGACGTGTCCAGGGAAGGCGTACAGCGGGACTTGCTGCCTATCGTCGAGGGGTCCACTGTGATGACCAAATATGGACCCGTTCGCACAAATCACATGCTTTTCATTGCGGCGGGCGCTTTTCACGTTGCCAAGCCGTCGGACTTAATACCCGAGCTGCAAGGAAGGTTCCCAATTCGCGTGGAGCTAGACCCTCTCACCAAAGAGGACTTCAAGCGCATCTTGGTGGAACCAGAGAACGCCTTGACCAAGCAGTACCAAAAGCTGCTCAGCACCGAGGGCGTACAACTTGAGTTTACCGAAGACGGCATTGACCGCATTGCGGAAATAGCCTACGAAGTGAACGAGCGCACAGAGAACATTGGTGCCCGGCGGCTGCACACCGTGATGGAGCGGGTACTTGAGGACATTTCGTTCGACGCGCCATATCTACAGCCCGTGAAGTTAGTGATCGACTCCAGCTACGTTATGTCCAAGCTCAAGGACGTTGTGGCTGATGTAGACATATCCAGGTATATTTTGTGACGCAGGGAGGAGAGGAAGATGAGCGCAAGCTTGCTCGAGAAGACCAGACAACTCAACAAGTTGATCCAGAAGGCTGCCGGGCGTGCAGTCGACTACGATGATATGGCAAGGGTACTGTCGAGCCTCATAAACTGCAACGTGTATTTGGTGGATCACGAAGGCAGGATCTTGGGTTATTGCCTCCTGGATGACTTCGAGTGCGACATTTTGATGCGGGAGGTGCTGGCCCACAAGAAGTTCCCTGAAGACTACAACTCGGCACTTCTTCACATCACCGACACTTCCCCCAACATAAAACAGGAGGGGCGAAAGTGCGTCTTTAAAAAGGAAGAATCCTGCATCTTCGAAGGCAAGGTGACCACAATTGTTCCAATAACCGGCGCGGGCGAAAGGCTGGGCACGTTGCTGCTTGCTAGGTACTCGGGTAGCTTTAACGAGGACGACCTGTTACTTGCTGAGTATGGAGCAACTGTGGTTGCCATGGAGATGCTTAGGGCAAAGTCAGAACACTTGGAGGAAGAAGCTAGGAAGAAGGCTGCAGTACAGATTGCGATTGGTACTCTCTCGTATTCAGAGCTAGAAGCAGTACAGCACATATTCGATGCCCTTAACGGTTCGGAGGGCTTCCTGGTAGCCTCCAAGATTGCGGAAAAGGTGGGCATCACCCGTTCGGTGATCGTAAACGCCCTGAGGAAGTTCGAAAGTGCAGGTGTGATTGAGTCCAGGTCCTTGGGGATGAAAGGCACTTACATCAGGGTGCTCAACGACAGGCTCATAGAGGAACTCAGGAAATTGCGGCGCTAGTTTTCTCTTGCGCGGCATGGGCCCTGGGGGAATGAAAGGTGCCTCCAGGGCCTTCGTTATTGACATCATAAGCCAGCATTCCCAGCAATTCTAATATTTACAGGTGGATACATAAAAAGGTAGAATCCCCGTGAGAATACTTGGGATAGGGGGCGTTACAGTGAGGTTCAAACGTTGGGTAGCAGTGGCTACCGTGGCATTGCTTGCGTGGTTCCTGGTTGGGAAAGGACTGGCGCTTGCTGCGCCTTCCTTCACTGTGAGGGTTGTTTACGGGTACAATGGGGTTAAGCTGCAGCAGCGCACTTACTACTTCTACTACTGGGTGCCCCAAAGGGAGCCTCAGCGTACAGTCACGCCCACAGGAAGCAGCTTGGCTGAAGCCAGCACTGTCAACCTCACCCAAGAGGAAAGTGCCATGCTCCAACTTATAAACAAGGAAAGGCAGAAAGCGGGACTTCAACCACTCTCCGTAGATAGCCGGTTGGTGGAGCTTGCACGAAAGAAGAGCCAGGACATGGTGGACAAGGGGTATTTCAGCCATCAGTCACCTACCTACGGCTCACCGTTCGACATGATGAGGGCAGCCGGAGTGACCTACAAAGTGGCAGGAGAAAACATAGCGGGAGCGCCTACAGTGGAAACTGCCCATACAGCGCTAATGAACAGCCCAGGTCACCGGAGCAACATCCTGAACCCGGGCTTCACTCGGGTTGGGATTGGGATTGTGGACGGGGGCCCATACGGCAAGACGTTTACTCAGATGTTTATTGGTACTTGAGGAAAAATTTTGTCCGGACAAGAAGGATTTTGAAGAATGGTGTCGTAATAGGACACTAGCAGTTACACAAAGAGAATATCGGGAGACGTCGAGACCCTTCTCGACAAAGGCAAACTCGCCGAAAGGCGAGGGCGCAAAACCACGGGTCTAAAGCGTAATGCCATGACAGCCGGGTTGCCGAAAGTGGGGTCTGCTAGTTTCCGGGGATAGTGTCTTAGAATACCCGCTACGGCCATCAGGCTGTGGCGGGTTTGAGTTTCTTGGGGGTGAGGGAGGGTGCTGCTGGACACGGTGGTATCGGATTGCCTCCAGCGTTGCATGGACCTTTGCAGCAAGAGGCACGTGCTGATTGCCAACAATATTGCCAACGTCAATACCCCTGGATACAAGAGGCTAGACCTTGAGTTCGACAAGATCATGAGGCAGGAAGTGGGCCGCCAGCTGGGCGAGAGGTCTCCCACCGAGCTGTGGAGGACTCATCCCCAGCACCAGACCCCTGTGAGGGAACAAGGGTTTGTGGCGGTGCAGGCAGATTACGGAACGGCTCACAGGAACGACGGAAATAACGTGGATATCGATTTCGAAATGGCGCTGCTTGCGTCCAACCAGCTCACCTACGAGGCTGCTGCCAGACTCCTCAACGGTGAGCTTGGCTTGCTATGGAAGGCAGTGTCTGAAGGGAGGCGTTGAGGTTTGTTGCTCTCGAGGAGTCTGGAAATAAGCGGGTCTGGTCTTACTGCTGAACGGCTCAGGTTGGACGTGATTGCTGGCAACATTGCCAATGCTAACACTACCCGCACCCCTGAGGGTGGCCCGTACCGTCGAAAGGTAGCAGTGTTTGAAGCACGCCAAAGCACCAGGTTCAGCAACGTGCTTCACGGATACGAGCCTTCTGGCGTGAGAGTTGTGAAGATAGCAGAGGACCAGAGCGAGTTTCCAGTGAGGTACGAACCTGGCCATCCCGATGCGGACGCTTCAGGCTATGTAAAGCTAAGCAACGTGAACATCGTCACCGAAATGGTTGACATGATAACTGCCACCCGTGCCTATGAGGCCAACGCCACTGCGCTAAACGCCGCGAAATCCATGGTTCGTAAGGCGCTGGAAATTGGACGGGCTTGAATCTGGGGGTGTGAGGTTTGCCTGGAGTAACTGGCGTTTCTCAGACTTTCAGCCCACTGGCGGCTGATCAAGCGCGACCCAATTCTGGTCAGGTTACCAGTTCGAGTTTTGTCCAAATGCTAGGCGATTCCATAAGGGCGCTTGACAGCGCTATAAAGCAAAGCCAAGGGTCTGTACTGTCGTTCCTTACAGGGGAGGAAGTTGACGTTCACTCTGTCGTAATTGCCCAGGAGAAGGCGGCCCTGGCCCTCCAATTTGCAGTGGAAGTGCGCAACAAGGTGATCGAAGCCTACCAGGAGTTCATGAGGATGCAGGTGTAACGGAGTGGAACTTGACAAACTGCTGGGACGATTCCTTAGCGCGTGGAAAGCGCTGGACAAAGCTAAACGCCAACTTCTCGCCATAGGAATGATCGCCCTGATGGGGGCGGCAGTGGTGTGGGTTGCGGTTTCGAGGAGAGGACCGCAGTATGAGGTGCTGTTTGCAGGGCTCAAGCTCAGGGACAGTGCCGAAATCGTTTCATGGCTTGACAGCCAGAAGGTACCGTACAAACTTGAAGCTTCAGGTTCGTCGATCCTCGTTCCGCAAGAGCTCGTGTACAAGCTTCGGTTGCAACTCGCATCACAGGGACTACCCAGGGGTGGGTCAGCTGGCTTCGAGCTGCTTGACCAGAGCAAGGTGACCACCACCGACTTTGAAAGGCGCACCAACTACCTCAGGGCACTTCAGGGTGAGCTAGCCCGCACCATAGAAGAGATCGATGGAGTGAGCGAGGCAAGGGTGCACATTGCGCTTCCCGAAGAAAGCGTGTTCATTTCCCGCACCAAGCTGGCGTCTGCGGCGGTCTTCCTGAAACTAAAGCCTGGGGTGGAACTGTCCAGGGCGCAGGTAACCGGGATCACGCGCTTGGTGTCCAAGAGCGTGCAAGACCTGCCTCCTGAAAACGTTGTGGTAGTAGACTACGCAGGTAGGGTGCTCAAGGGAGTTGAGGAGGAAAGCTCGGCGGCCACCGGCGGCACTCCTACCCAGGTGTTGGAGATCAGGAGACAGTTTGAGTCTACCCTTGAGGAAGGCATCAAACAAATGTTGGAAAGGGTAGTTGGGCCAGGCAACGTTTCAGTTAGGGCTAGTGCTGAGCTAAACCTGGACCGAGCCACGGTATCGAGGACAATGTTTTCCCCAGTGAGCAATCAGGAGGGAATTGCAAGGAGCATCCATCAACTGCAAGAAAGCTTCAGTGGAGCTGGCTCCGTGCCTGCGGGGCCTGCTGGAACCACGTCCAACATACCTGGATACCAGGCACAAGGCTCGGCGCAACAATCTGATTACACCAAAACGGAAGTGACCCGCAACTTCGAGATTAACGAAGTGCGAGAGCAGGTCACCGTTGCCCCAGGGGTTGTCAAGCGCCTGAGCGTTGCAGTGCTGGTTAACAGGGAGCTTGATGCCAACCAGTCCAGAGCAATCGAATCGCTGGTAGCAGCCGCAATAGGTTTCGATGCAGCCAGGAAAGACCAAATAACTGTGGTGGGGATGCCCTTCGATACGTCCCTGACAGACATGTTACGCAAGCAAATGGAGGAAGCCAAACCTACCACCCAGCCCAAGTACCCAGCCTGGCTGGTGCCTGCGGGCGTAGCTGCTGGCGGATTGTGTTTGATCTTGTTATTGGTGGTGTTTGCCATGGCCAGAAGGAGGAGGAGAAGGGCTGCGGAGCTGGCTGACATCATCCAAGCTGCACCGAGTCAAGCGCAGGCAGTGAGCCCGCCACCTCCGCCTGAATCAGAGGCGGAGCGCATCAGGAAAGAAATAGAGGAAATAGCTCGCACTAACCCGGAGACTGTGGCCCAGCTGATTCGCACGTGGCTTTCTGAGGAACGGAGGTGATCAGCTTGGCCAAGAACGTCGCTGGCAAGCAAAAGGCTGCAATACTCCTCATAACACTTGGCTCTGAGTTGTCGGCTAAGGTGTTCAGGTATCTGAGGGAGTCGGAGATTGAATCCCTTGCCAGGGAAATAGCTGTCACTCGCAGGGTACCGCCCGAGCTGAGGGACGAGGTGCTGACCGAGTTCCGGGAATTGTGCCTGGCAAAGCGTTACATTGAGCAAGGCGGGCTCGAGTACGCCAAGGACGTGCTCGAGAAGGCAGTTGGGCTCCAAAAGGCCATGGAAATAATACACAGACTGATGGACACCATTCAAATAAAGCCCTTTGAGTTCGTCAGGAGGGCAGATCCGGGAGAGCTAATCAATTTCCTCCAGGACGAACATCCCCAGACAATCGCACTCATCCTTTCTTACCTCGACTACGACAAGGCTGCTGCGATTTTGAGTTCACTGCCCCCTGAAGTGCAGGTCCAGGTGGCAAAGCGAGTGGCCACCATGGACCGCACTTCACCATCTGTGATTGCTGAGGTGGAAAAGGTGCTCCAGCGCAAGATGTCCTCCCTTGTGGATAGGGAATACACCGCGCCGGGAGGCCTTACCACCATCGTTGGCATGCTCAACAAGGTTGACCGATCCACAGAAAAGCGGATTATCGAGTCTTTGGAAGCTGAGGATCCTGAGCTGGCGGAAGAAATCAAGAAGAGGATGTTCATGTTCGAGGACATAGTGTTGCTGGACGACAGGGCGGTGCAAAGGGTGTTGCGCGAAGTGGACATTGAGAAGGACCTGCCCGTGGCCCTTAAGGGTGCCAGCGAAGAGGTGAAGAGCAAGATCATGCGCAACCTGTCCACAAGAGCTCAGGAAAACCTCAAGGAGAACATGTCTTACCTTGGTCCAGTGCGACTCAAGCAGGTAGAAGAGGTGCAGCAGAAGATAGTCAGTATTATCAGGCGCTTGGAGGCAGAGGGCGAGATCGTCATCAGCCGAGGCGGAGGGGACGAGGTAATTGTATAGGGTAGTTAAGGCAAGCCAAATAGAGTACAGCCCTGCACACACAGTCACCCTGGAGCCAAAGCTGGAGCAAGAAGATGCCAAGGCTGAAGAAGCGCCAGCGCCGGTTGAAATTGGACAGCAGGCGGATCCGCGCCTAGAGGAATTGATTCGCCAGGCCCAGCTCATAGCTGCTGAAGAGCGCAAGGCCGCTGCCGCACAGGGGTTCGCAGAGGGCTTCAAGGAGGGCTTGGCCCAAGGCGCCCACGAGGCGCTGTGCAGACTTTCTGAGGTGCTGCGCCAGGCGGAGCAGCTGCTGGCGGAAGCAAAGCGAGCTCGGGAAACCGCTGTCAAGGACCTGGAGCCAGAAATAATATCCCTTGCGTGCAGCGTTGCTGAGCGGATCGTAAAGAAGACCGTTGAACTGGACCCCGAAACGGTGGTGAGGGTCGCCAAGCACGTCCTGGAGAGTGCCCAGCTCCAGCCGCCCGTCACCATTAAGGTGAGCGCTGAGGACCTTGAAGTGCTGAGAGAGCGCGTGGACGAGCTCAAAGCCGTGGTGGGCGGGCACGTTGATCTCAGCCCCGACGGATCAGTGTCGAGGGGGGGCTGTATTGCCGAAAGCCAGGTGGGAAGCGTGGATGGCGACCTCCTTACCCAGCTGGAGAACATCAAGAAGCAACTGTTGGAGGAAATTGGTACCGGTCAAGAAGGGGTGAAAAGAAGCCAATGATGCCTGTTGCGCAGCTTCATGAGAGCCTGGCAAAGGCAGAGCTTTACACGAGGCTGGGACGCGTGGCCCAGGTGACAGGGTTGATCATCGAGTCCGCTGGCCCCAGGGTTAAGCTGGGAGAGTTGTGCACCGTGGAGAAGGAAGACGGAAGCGTGCTCTTGGCTGAGGCCGTGGGCTTCAGAGGGGAGAGGGTGCTTCTGACCCCCCTTGGCGAACTAGAGGGTATCAGTCCAGGGTGCGTGGTGAAAGCGGCAGGTCGTCCAATGACCGTAGGGGTTGGAATGGAGCTGCTCGGACGCGTTGTGGACGCCTTCGGACAGCCTATTGACGGGGGCAGACCAGTTCGGGCCGAGGCGTGGTACCCCGCAATGCGGCCAGCGCCAGACCCCTTGACCCGGCTGCCAATCACTGAGCCTCTCCAGGTGGGCGTAAGGGCCATCGACGGGCTGTTGACGTGTGGGAAGGGCCAGAGAATAGGCATCTTTTCTGGCTCTGGGGTTGGCAAGAGCACCCTGCTCGGAATGATCGCAAGGAACACTTCGGCACAAGTAAACGTAGTAGCACTTGTGGGTGAACGGGGCAGAGAAGTGCGGGACTTCATCCAAAAGGACCTGGGCGAAGAGGGATTGAAGCGATCGGTGGTGGTTGTAGCCACTTCGGACAAGCCACCCATGGTACGCATAAAGGCGGCTTTTACTGCCACAGCAATTGCAGAATACTTCCGTGACCTGGGTATGGACGTCCTGCTCATGATGGATTCGGTCACGAGGTTCGCTATGGCCCAGAGGGAAGTGGGATTGGCTACTGGGGAACCTCCCACCACCAGAGGCTACACCCCTTCCGTGTTTGCTCTCCTGCCCAGGCTCTTGGAGCGCAGCGGCACAGCAGAAAGGGGTAGCATCACGGGCTTTTACACGGTGCTCGTTGATGGGGACGACATGAACGAGCCCATTGCGGATGCTGTTCGGGGAATACTGGATGGCCACATAGTGCTGTCCAGGCAACTTGCTTCGAAGGGCCATTATCCTCCAATAGATGTCTTGGCCAGCGTGTCCAGGCTCATGATCAGCGTAGTAAACGGGGAGCACATGGAGCTTGCTCGCAAGGTGCGCACGGTGCTTGCCACTTATAAGGACGCTGAAGATTTGATCAACATTGGGGCGTACGTTTCAGGCAGCAACCCGGATATAGATTACGCAGTCAAGATGATAAAGCCTGTGACAGAATTCCTGCAGCAGGGCATCAGGGAAAAAAGCAGCCTGCAGGAATGCACCCAATGGCTGCGCAGGATGTTTTCTCAGTGATAGGGGGGCACCCATGGTATGCGCTTTAAGTTCAGGCTGGAAAAGGTGAAGGAAGCCAAAGAGACTATCCTCGAGGTCAAGCAGGTGGAACTTGCAGCCGCTTTGAGCAACGCGCGCAGGGAAGAGCTGCAGCTCACCCAAATCGAGGGGGAAGCTCATTCGGTGGCTAGTGCGGTCGAAGGAGGACTGGCGCGGTATCTCAACGCAGACGAGCTCGAGATGTGGATGGACTGCTTCCATAGGTTGAAGCACAAGGGAAAGTTGCAGGCCCAGCGGTTAAGGGAAGCCATGAAGCGAGTGGACCAAAAGCGTGGTGAAGCCGTCGAAGCCAGGAAGGACGTCAAGACTTTGGAAAACCTCAAGGAAAAGCGATTCCAGGAGTTTCGGGCGGAGGAGCTCAAGAGGGGGCAGTACGAGCTAGATGAGCTTGGATTGAGGATGAAGGTGTCAGGGCAAGTGGAGGGGAGGGAAGGCGTTGCAGGGGGTAACGTTGTGCACGACCCAACTGGAAACTAGCCCGGAGACAGCTCCTGGTCAAGCGGGGCTAGGCCTGGAGGGGCTCAAACGCAAATTCGAAGAGGAACTTGCCATGCAAATGGCTACACAGCTTGCGGCATCGCTTGCGGTGATCCTCCCTCCTGTGGCAGTTGCTGGCGACAGCCCCCCCCTTCAGGTTAGCGACCGGCTTGCTTCACCTTTGAGCTGTACCTGCGAGGGAGTGCCGCTTCAGGTGGAGGTTGCTGATGTGCCCGAGCTACCTGGGCAGGCTAAAGGCGACCTTCAGGCGTTGCAGAACCAGGGGCACACTGTGCAGCCAAGCGCAGCACAAGTAGAAGCTCGTGAGCTTGGGGACAAAGCAGCGGCACCTGCCCATCTCAATCCTGGGCCAACTGAGGTGTCACGGTTCGCGATTAACCCACCAGGTCGGGAGTTGGCCGGAAGGGTGCCAACGCGCCAAGTAGTTGAACCCCTTCTCAGGTCTGATGTGGCCAAAGGGGAACGAACCATAGAGGGGCTGGCGAGAAAAAAGGCCGAGCCCTCTGCACGCAGGCAGGCAGAGGAAAGCGAAAAGGGCCGTCCTGCAAGCCAGCAGCCGACCACAGGGGATGAACTGCTTGAGCCCACTAGGAGGCCGGAACCTAAAGCCACTGCTACCTTGCGTGAGGAGCCAGCCAGAGGTGCTCCCACCCAAGGAGCACTGGAAAAGGCTGAGGAGGTCAACTGGCCTACCTCGAGGTTGAGCGTAACGGTGGACAAAGGCGAGCCAGGCCAGGTAGTCGTGAGGCTTTCCCTGCGCAAGGACACGTTGTGGGGTAAGGTCACTGTAAGCGATGAGACCCTAAAGGTGCAGCTTCAGCGCCAGGTGGATGTGCTCAGAAGCAGGCTTTCCCAGTGGGGGCTGAGTTTGGAACAGTTGCGGGTCGACGGCAGCATGGACGGAGGAGCGAGGAGGCAATGGGATCAGCCTGACAAGCCCAGGTGGTCCAAGCACCATGGGAGATTGCTCCGCAGCGAGGGGGATTCGGGCGATGATGACTTACTGCTTGATGAGAGGGCGTGATTGGCGATGAGCTCAGTTTCGGGATCAACCCAGGTATCCAGCGGGACCAAAGCCATGAGCAGCACTTGGGGAAACGTGGGGCTCGGCAAGAAGGAATTCCTTCAAGTGTTGTGTGCCGAACTGTCCAACCAGAACCCTTTGGAGCCCATGAAGAATTCGGAATTCATGGGCCAATTGGCACAGCTTGCCCAAATTGACTTCACTGACCAAATGAGGAAGGTTGAGCTGGCCACCCAGGCTTTGGGCAAGCAGGTCAGGCTGGGGCAAACATTGCAGGGGGATACGGTGGAAGGAGTGGTTGAGGCGATTTCCCTGCGCAATGGTCAGCCTTACTTAATCGTTCAAGGGGTGGCTTTCCCCGTGGAAGCATTGTTGGAGGTAAGTTCAGCGGAGGTGAGCAAAAGATGATGCGCTCATTGTTTTCGGCTGTGTCAGGGCTTCGCAGCCATCAAATTGCAATGGACGTGATTGGTGAAAACATTGCCAACGTGAACACTGCAGGATATAAGGCCAGCAGGGTTACGTTCAAGGAAATGTTCAGTCAGACCATAAGTGGCGCTTCTGCACCTACCGCTGGTAGGGGCGGAACAAACCCACAGCAAATCGGACTTGGTGTGACTTTGGGCTCAGTGGATTCCATACTCAACCAGGGCAACCTCCAACCCACGGGCAAGGTAACGGACATGGCCATCGAGGGGAATGGCTACTTCGTGCTCAGAGAGGGCAATAAAACTCTCTACACGCGTGCGGGCAGCTTCGACCTGGACGCTTCGGGCACCCTTGTGGACTCGTCAGGACGCCAGGTGATGGGCTGGATGGCCAACAACGGCGTGTTTGGGACGAGGTCGGACAGCACCCTGACCACAATTACCATTCCTATGGGCCAGTCGATCAATGCTACGCCTACCACCAGGGCGGCGTGGTACCACAACCTGGATTCCAGGGCAGAAATCGGGGAAACCCGGGTCACGTCCATGACTGTATTCGATTCCCTGGGCAACGCCCACCAGATCAGTGTGAGTTTCACCAAGACCGGAGTGAACGAGTGGGCTTGGAGCGCATCTGGGTCTGGCATCAGCGTGACTGGGAATGGGTCCCTGGTGTTTGACGACGGTGGGAAGCTGGTGTCTTCCACTGGCGGTCCTGTGGAAGTGGACCTGCGCGCTGTGGGCGCTGCTAACCTGAGCATAACCATGGACTTCAGCAATGTGACCCAGAACGCAGCTGAGTCCACGGTGGAGCTTGCTGAAAGGGATGGTTGTCCCCCTGGTTCTCTGGAAACCATCACTGTGGACGGTTCGGGGGTAATAAGTGGGGTTTACTCCAACGGCATTTCTAGGCCGATTGCCCAAATTGCCCTTGCCACTTTTCCAAACCCAGCGGGATTGGCAAAGAGTGGCTCCGGGGTTTACGAGGAATCCAACAACTCAGGTCCCCGTCAGATTGACCAGCCTGGAACGGGTGGAAGGGGAAGGATTGTGCCATCAACGCTGGAGCTGTCCAATGTGGACCTGGCAAACGAGTTCACCTCAATGATCACAATTCAAAGGGGGTTCCAGGCCAACTCCAGGGTGATCACTGCTGCTGACGAGATGTTGCAGGAACTGGTGAACCTCAAACGAGCATGAGTTAAAGCTCTGTGCTGGGGGTGGCTGGACGTGGATCGCGGGACTTGGCTTGGGGTAATCTCGGGGATTGTGCTGCTGTCGTGGGCGCTCACCATGGGGGGGTCGCTTCGCGTCTTTTACGACCTAGCTTCGGTGATGATCACATTGGGTGGCACGATTGCAGCAACCCTCATTGCTTACCCCTTGCCCAAGCTAATTGGCGTGCTGAGGGTGGTCAAGAACGCCTTTGTGTCCAATGGCGATGACCCAGAACGGGTAATCGCGTTGCTGGTGCGTTTGTCAGAGCGGGCACGGCGTGAAGGTTTGCTTGCGCTAGAGGAGGAGCTGGCCAACATTCAGGACCCCTTCCTGAAAAGGGGGTTGCAGTTGGTGATCGACGGTACACCGCCAGATGCGGTGAGGGAAATCCTCGAGGACGACATTTACTACAGTGACCAGAGGCACACCCAGGGCCAGAGCATCTTCGAGAGCATGGGTTCGGCTGCCCCTGCCTTTGGCATGCTGGGGACCATCATAGGCCTGATCCAGATGCTTCGGTTCCTGGACAAGCCCGAGAAGATTGGGCCTGCAATGGCGGTGGCCTTGGTGACCACGTTCTACGGATCAGTGTTGGCAAACCTGGTGTTCATACCGTTAGCTGGCAAGCTCAGGGTGAGGGCTGGCGAGGAGGCATTGTTCAAGGGACTCGTCCTTCAGGGAATTCTTGCAATCCAGGCCGGCGAAAACCCGAGGCTGGTGGAAGAGAAGCTGAAGTGCTTTATTCCACCAGGCGAGAGGGAGAAGTACAAGTTCCGTCAGGCCAGAATGGAGGCGGAGACCGTTGCGTCCAGGTCGGGTGGGAGGGAAATTCGAGGTTGACACTTCGGCACCGCGGTGGCTCACGACGTATTCTGACCTAATGACCAACCTGCTGTGCTTCTTCGTGATGTTGTTCGCCATGTCCACTCTCAACGTTAAGAAGTTCAAAGCGGTGCTTATGTCAATCCAAGGAGCTTTCGGAGTGCTGCCTGGTCAAGGGATAACCATCGAAGAGCTGAGGGAGCAGGTGCCAGGCTTGGAAGAGAGCCTGATGGAGGAAATTGCTAGAAGGGACATGGAGCAACTCGAGTCTGCCCGCCAGGCACTTGAGGGGCTTATCCAACAGGAGGGGCTTGGGGCATCGGTGAGCGTCACCATGGAAAGCAGGGGGCTAGTGTTGAGGTTTGCAGACACAGTGCTTTTCGACCTGGGCAAGGCAGACCTGAAGCCCGGGGCAAGGCAGATCCTGGACAAGGTGAGCAAGGTGCTAAAAGATTTGCCCAACCACGTGAGGGTGGAAGGTCACACCGATAACCTTCCCATTTCTACGCCCAGGTTTCCCTCTAACTGGGAGCTGTCTTGTGCCCGGGCCACAAACGTGGTTCGGTACCTGATCGAAGCCAACGGCTTGTCCCCTGAAAGGCTTTCCGCAGCTGGCTATGGCGAGTTCAGACCGGTGTCACCCAACGACTCCGAAGCTTCCAGAAGGTTAAACAGAAGGGTGGACCTGGTGGTGCTTACCCTCACTCTTTCAAGGTCGGAGACGGGGAACTGGAGGTAGTGTCCTTGAGGTCAAAGAAGGTGTTGGTACTGGCAGCCGTGCTGCTTGCGGCCTTAGCCGGCGGCGGATGGTATTACGTTAGGGCAAATCCTTCCAAGTCCAAGCCGGCGCCTCAACCTACTATAATCCACGCAGGCGAGTTCGTGACAAACCTGCTGCCCAATGGCCCTTACAGGTACATCAGGGTGGAAGTTGACGTGGAAGTTGACACGAAGGAAGGAGCAACCAAGTTCGCTGAGCGCAGCTCCCAGGCGAAGGACACCATTCTCAGAGTGCTCCGTTCCAAGAAATGGGAAGACGTATTGGGTTCCCAGGGTATGGAGCAGCTGGCAAGCGAGATGAAAGAGCAGCTTTCCAAAGTGATTGCGCCCGATGGGTCGGTAACCAGGGTTTTCTTCACTCAATTCGTGGTTCAGTAGGAGGTGCTGGCGATGGGTGAAGCTGAGTTCGGGGAGAAGGTGAAGGTTTACCCTGTCAAGTTCGGCAAGGTGGAGCCTCCCAAGGCCACAGCGTCCCCTGGGTCTGAAAGCACCGGGTCGTTCCTAATGGACGTACCCCTCACCGTGGTGGTGGAACTTGGCAGAGCAAGGAAGCTGCTAAAGGAAGTGCTTTCGTTCAGGCCTGGCGCAGTGATCGAGTTGGAGAAGCTCACCGGAGAACCTTTGGACATCTTGGTGAACGGCAAACTTGTGGCCAGAGGTGAAGTTGTGGTGCTCGACGAGAACTTCGCGGTCAGGATAACCGAGATTGTGGGCGTGGGCAGCAACGGCGCCGCTGAGAGTGGGGATAAAGCTTGAGTTTTGGAGAGCTCTTGAGGGGGATAGGGTCGCTGGCGGTCACCTGTGCCCTGCTGGTGGTGGCCATGAGGGCTTTGGCCAAGGCCAAGGGCAGTGTGGCAGGTGCAGTGAAGCTACACGGGGGCGTCGGTCTTGGCGGAGGAAAGGGAGTCTGGCTTGTTGAGGCCATGGGCAAGCGTTTCCTTGTGGTGATCACAGAGCACGCAGTTGAGGTGCTCGCTGAAGAAAACGTCGGGCCAACAGACCAGGCGCAAGGGCGCCAGGGACTACCGGACCTGGTTGCAGGTTTGCTGCGCTCTTGGAAGGGGTAAGCAATGGAAGGAATAGCCAAATTTGTTGAAGCTCAGGGCTTATCTACACCGCTCAAAGCCTTGATCATACTCACGTTACTTGCGGTTTTGCCCGCCATGGCTGTGCTCATGACGTCGTTTACTCGGACCGTCATTGTGCTTTCCTTCCTTCGCAATGCCATGTCCACGCAGCAAATTCCTCCCAACCAGGTGATCATTGGCTTGTCACTGGTGCTCACCGTATTCGTGATGGCCCCTGTGTTCGGGAAGATAAACTCCGAGGCGCTGCAGCCCTACCTAGCAGGGAAGCTGGACGAGGCAGGGGCCTGGAAGGCCGCGGAGGGGCCCATGAGGGAGTTCATGTTCAGGCAAACCCGAGAGAAAGACCTGGCACTCATGATCGAACTTGCTGGCATGGATCAGCCCCAGGAACCAGAAGACGTGCCCACATACGTGCTGGTGCCCGCCTTTTGCTTCAGCGAGCTGAAGACCGCGTTTCAAATGGGATTCATGTTGTTTGTTCCTTTCTTGGTCATCGACATGGTGGTGGCAAGTGCCCTTATGGCCATGGGAATGCTGATGCTGCCTCCCATGATGATTTCCCTCCCTTTCAAGATACTGCTCTTTGTGATGGCGGATGGGTGGAACCTGGTCGTAAGGTCCATTGTGCTGAGCTTTAAGTAGGAGGAACTGGGATTGAGCGAAGGAATGGTGCTGGCCGTAACTGGAGAGGCGCTCAAGAAGATCCTTGAGGTTTCTGCGCCTTTGCTCATTGCTGGGCTTGGGGTTGGTCTGCTGGTGTCGGTGCTGATGGCCCTTACCCAAATCCATGAGCAGACTTTGGCCTTTGTGCCCAAAATACTCGCTGTGTTCGCGACGCTGGCCATATTTGGCCCCTGGATGCTAACAAACCTGGTTCAGTTCATGGTGCGTAGCCTTCAGGCAATGCCGACTGCTTTGAAGTGAGTGATATTGAGTGGAGACACTGTACTTGCTGCTTGCCTGCAGGACAATAACGTTCATGGCCCTCGCACCAGGCATTGGCGGTAGGCTTGTGCCGCCCCTTGTGAGAGTTGGGCTTGGAGCTTGGGTGAGCGCCCTGATTGCCACAACGTACGCCCAAGGCTGGAGTGGGCAGCCAAACGTGGTTCAGTTGGCCATGCTGGTTGCCGGCGAAGTGGCTTTGGGCCTGGTGCTTGCGTTTGCTCCTGCCCTTTGCCTCTCGGCGGTGACCAGTGCAGGATGGCTTGTGGACCACAGCATGGGTGTGGGAGTGGTAAACGTGATTGATCCCATGTACGGTACTGCTGCGCCATTGATGGGCAACTACCTCAGCTTGTTGACCCTTGCGCTGTGGTTTGGGTGCAATGGCCACCACGTGTTGTTGCTTGCGTTAGGAGAATCCTTCCGAGTGGTGCCCCCAGGCGGCATCTCACAGCTTCGTATTGCTGAACTCTTGAAGGTGATGGTTGGCCTTATTGCTTCTGCAACTGCTGCTAGCTTCAGCCTTGCCTTGCCCGCAATAGGTGTGGCGCTGCTCGTTGACATATGGCTTGGGATCCTGTCCAGGAGTTTTCCACAGGTGAATGCTTTCATCATAGGCATCCCGATGAAAACCTTGGCCGTGTTGGTGGCGTTGCTCCTGTGGGGGCCAGCCCTTGGGATGCTTGGCTCTTGGGCCAACGGCCAAATTTCCAGGGCTTTGCGTATGGTGCTAGCAGCACTCATGTGAGAGGGGTTTAGCTCGAAGTCATGGAGGAGAAACGGGAAGCTCCCACTCCGCGAAGAAGGGAAAGGGCCAGGCGAGAAGGGCAGGTTGCCCGCAGCCCTGAGCTGAGCGGCGCAGCGACTTTGGCCGCTGCTTACATCATGTTGAAGTTCACAGGTGCAGCGATGTTCGAGAAATTGTTGGGCCTTACCAAGCAATGGCTAAGCCCCACAACCCCCGACTACAACTTCCTTTCGGTTACAGTGACATTTGGGGCTGTAGTCATTCCCCTTCTCCTCGTGGTTGGACTTGTTGGGTTGGTGTCCCAGGTTGCTCAGGGCGGGGTGGTGCTAAGCGGGGCGCTTGCAGCGCCGCGCTTGGAGAGGTTGAACCCAGTCAGGGCTCTGGCGCAGCTTGTCTCCAGGAGGCACATTGTGGATTGGGTGAAAAACGTTGGCAAAATGGGGATTCTTGGTTGGATCTTGTGGGACTCCTCTTCGAAGGAAACTGGAGTGCTAGTAGCCAGCATGTCAGCGGATGTAATGCAGGCCACCCTTGCGTTGCTGGGCGTAATTGACAGGGTGGTTTACAGGTGCGCGCTGGTGCTCTTGCTGTTTGGCGCGGCCGACTATGTCTACCAGTGGGGGGAAACTGAACAGTCCCTTCGCATGACCAGGTCGGAGCTCAAGGAAGAACTCAAGGAGACCGAGGGGCGCTCCGAAGTGAAAAGCAGAGTACGCTCTGCTCAAAGGAAGCTCGCAATGATGAGGATGATGTGGAACGTTAAGAAGGCAGACGTTGTGGTCACTAACCCCGATGAGTATGCGGTGGCTCTCAAGTATGAGGCGCTCAGGATGGCAGCTCCTGTTGTGGTTGCAAAGGGTAGGGGCTACCTGGCTGCCAGGATCAAGGAGGAAGCAAGAAAGGCGTTGGTTTCCATTGTACCCAACCCGCCCCTGGCAAGGGCGCTTTACTCTTCCACCGAGGTGGGACAAATGATCCCCCCCGAATTGTACAGGGCAGTGGCTGAGGTGCTGGCTTTCGTCTACCGTGTCAAGCACAGGTTGTGAGGGTGGGTGACGGCATTGAGGCGGTTCAGTGACATGGGAATTGCGCTTGCTATGGTAGTGGCGCTCTTTATGATAATCATCCCAGTGCCATACCAGGTGGTGGACTTCTTCCTTGCCCTGAACCTCATGCTCTCTGTAACTATCCTCATGGCCACCCTATACATCAGGCAGCCCCTTGAGTTCTCTTCGTTCCCATCGCTCTTGCTGGTCAGCACCGTGTTCAGACTGGCGCTGAACATTGCGGTTACGAGGCTGATCCTGCTGAACGGGTTTGCGGGTAACCTGGTTGAGGCGTTCGGCAATTTCGTGGTGGGCGGAGAAATGGCTGTGGGCATCGCGGTGTTCTTGATTATAGTTATTGTACAATACGTCGTCATCAACCGCGGTGCAGAAAGGGTTGCGGAAGTGGCTGCAAGGTTCACCCTTGACGCCCTGCCAGGCAAGCAAATGTCGATAGACGCTGACCTCAATGCGGGCATCATAACGGACGAGCAGGCGAAGAAGCGCCGCATGGAAATACAGCGGCAGGCGGATTTCTATGGGGCCATGGATGGGGCAAGCAAGTTTGCCAAGGGTGACGCTGTGGCCGGTATCCTGGTGCTTGCAGTGAACCTCATGGGTGGAGCGCTACTGGGCATAATGCGTGGTATGGACATTGCAGAGGCCTTTCGCAGGTATGCGCTGCTCACGGTGGGCAACGGGCTGCTTTCCCAGATCCCCGCCCTGGTGATGTCCACCGCTTCGGGCGTGATTGTAACCAGGTCCGCGGGAGAGTCTGATCTGGGTAAGGAAGTAGCGTCACAGCTGTCGGCTCAACCCAGGGGCTTTGCGATTGCTGGTGCAGTCATGGCCACCATGGCCTTGGTGCCAGGGATGCCAAAGGCAATGATGCTTGCGTTGGCTGCGCTCCTGCTTTACTTGGGTGCCGGCAGGCCGGTCAAGAAAGAAGTGGCAGCACCCGAACGCCCCCAAGGGGAAAGCAAGCCAGAGAACGTGCTGTCCCTTGTAGAGGTAGAGCCTGTGGAGCTGGAGTTGGGTTATTCCCTCATACCCCTGGCAGCAGAAAGTGGGGACTTGCTGGAGCGGGTAGGGGCCGTGAGGAGGCAGCTTGCCACCGATTACGGGATTGTTGTGCCGCCCATCCGCATTAGAGACAACATCTCGGAGCTGGAACCGAGGGCGTACTCTATCAAGATCAGGGGAGTGGAGGTTGGACGTGCCGAGCTCTATCCAGGCATGTACCTTGCTATGAACCCCATCGAGGGCCTGTCTATTGAGGGTATACAAACCAGGGAGCCCGCGTTTGGGCTGCGAGCGTTCTGGATTGATGCATCCCTCAGGGAAAAGGCTGAGGTAGACGGCTGGACAGTGGTAACGCCCACGGCAGTGCTGGCAACCCACTTAGCGGAAGTGCTAAAGGCTAACGCTCACCGTTTGATGACACGCCAAGATACAAAGGACTTGCTTGAGACTGTCAGGACAACCAACGCCGCATTGGTGGACGAGCTTATTCCCGGCCTGCTGAGCCTCGGGGAAGTGCAAAAGGTGTTGTGCAACTTGCTGGCTGAGGGTGTACCCATAAAGGACCTGAACACCATCTTGGAAGCTGTGGCAGACGCAGCCAGGTTCACCAAGGACACCGACAGACTCACCGAGCGGGCAAGAGCCGCCTTGTCCGCGGTTATCGTGAAACAGTACGGCTTGGACCAGCCCGGCGCCAAAGTTGCAGGCGTGAGCGCAGAGGTGGAGTCTGCAGTTGCCGAAGCTCTGGTAAAGGACGACTCAGGCACAGTGCGAGTAGCAATGTCCCCAGCAACGCTTCAGGCGCTGTCCGAGTCTGTCAGGGAAACAATTGCCAAGTTCTCTGAGGTCGGCCGTAGCCCAGTTGTGGTTTGTTCTTCGGGTATCCGCCCGTATTTCCGAAGGACCTTATGGAAACTGGGTTTCAAGATACCTGTGCTCAGTTACGATGAGTTGAACGGGCTCACCCAGCTGGAGCCGGTAGGCACCATTACGTTGAAAAAGGCCCAGGGAGGTGCAGCCTGACCCGTGAGCAGGCCTCCGTTACGCGTTAACATGTATGCTACTGTTACTCCGGTCAGCAATGAACTAGGTCAGCCCTACCGGACGTTGATTCAGGAGCTTGCTGACCACGGCATCGGGCTTGGGTTGCCAATTCACCAGGGACATTATGTGACCCTTCCAAGGGGAACTGTGGTGCTTGTTGAGGCAGCGGAAAAAGGGTATGTGTATTCTTTCGAAAGCAAGGTGGTGGACCTACAGGCTGGCGCTGTGCCCTTGATGTGGGTGGAGTGGCCCCAGGGTTGGGCCAAGCTCCAGCGCCGCAACTTCGTGCGAGCGAACTGTAGCCTCCCTGTGACCATCGTAAAGCGGAACGCCAACGGAGGGGAAGAGCGGCACAAAGGCAGCACAATAGACATAAGCGGGGGAGGAGCACTGCTGCTAACGCACGCGTCACTCGATTTGGGCCAGACGTTCTGGCTAGAGGTTCAACTGCGGGATTCGGAATTGGTTTGTACAGATTGCGAGGTGCTGCGAATTGAAGAGGTACCTGGCTTCCGCGAAAGGCCAAAAAAGATGGCCGTTAAGTTCCTGACTATCAGCGAGGCTGACAGGGACAGGCTGTGTAAGTTCATCATGGAGAAGTTGTGTGAGCAGCGACGTATGGGACTAATTTGAGAGCAGCCGGGGGGAGAGGGAAATGGGCGTTGGTTCTGCCGAATCCGTGCGTGCAAGCCATGGCGTATACAGGAACGTTGAGTCCAGGGCAGAGCTGATCGAGAAGTATGCTCCTCTGGTCAAGTACGTTGCAGGGAGGTTGGCCATGAGCCTTCCCCCTCATGTGCCCCCCGATGATCTGTACAGCGAGGGAGTACTGGGGCTCATTGATGCAATTGAAAAGTATGACCCGTCCAGGGGCGTCAAGTTTGAGACGTATGCAATTGCCAGGATTAAGGGGGCTATCCTTGACGGACTTCGACGCATGGACTGGATACCAGTGCACATGAGGCAAAAGGTGAGGTCCTTGGAAAAGGCGTACGCCCACCTCGAGGGCAAGCTTGGGCGTACGCCCACGGACAAGGAAGTTGCGGAATACTTGGGAATGGACGAAAAGGCCTTCGGCGAGCTGCTTCAAAGTGCCAACGCCGCCTGCCTGGTGTCCTTAGAGGAAAGCTGGTTCGAGTCTTTTGAGTGGGGGGCCTCACCTATTGAAGTGATGGCGGACCCAAACGCCCCGGATCCCTTGGCGCGCCTAGAAATTGAAGACGAAAAGCGGGAGCTTGCCCGTGCCATCGACTCCCTTCCAGAACGTGAGAAGCTAGTCATAGTGTTGTACTATTATGAGGGGCTCACCTTGCGGGAAATCGCAGAGGTGTTGCAGGTTTCAATACCTAGGGTATCTCAGTTGCACGCCAGGGCAATTCTAGCGCTTAAGGCTAAGCTCAGGAAGAGCTGGGCATAAGAGGTGTTGACCGTGGATCAGGTGCAGTCCGCTTCTGCGGTGGCACGCGCCGTTGAGGCTGAGAGGATATCGCAACTTGGCTTGGCAGGGACCAGGACCAGGGGAGAGGTGCCCTTCAGCCTGCAGTCAAATCAAGCCCAGGCAGTGGGCCGTGTAGCGGAAGCCAGCCCATGTCACGAGGCCACGAAGAGCAGGGATGTGCGACCGGGCACCGAAGGAGGGAACGGCAGGCGGGGCTTCTACTGGTCGGGGAAGAAGTTCGGCAAGGCCAAAGCTCCTGGCAGACGTGGCCTTCTGTTGGACGAGAGGCGCTAGGGGGTGTACCCATGGCTACGAAGATTACGCTGGTAAAAGGCGATATCACGCTGCAGCACGTGGACGCCATTGTGAATGCTGCCAACTCTGGCTTGAGGGGCGGTGGGGGAGTTGACGGGGCGATCCACAGGGCTGGCGGGCCTCAAATTGCTGAGGAATGCCGAAGGATCGCTCAGGAAAAAGGCGGATGTCCCACTGGGCAAGCCGTGATAACCTCTGCAGGTCGTCTGCCCGCTAGGTACGTCGTCCATGCAGTTGGCCCTGTTTGGCGCGGTGGTGGGCATGGGGAGGCCAAGCTGTTGGCCTCTGCATACCGGTCTGCGCTGGAGCTAGCGCTCCAACATGGGGTTAAGACTCTGGCTTTCCCGTCAATCAGCACTGGTGCCTACGGCTACCCCATTGAACAGGCAGCGCGAATTGCTTTGCGCACTATACGGGACTTTCTGGAACGGCACGGTTACCCGTTCGAAGAAGTGAGATGTGTACTCTTCTCTGAAACAGATTACAGAGTCTACCAGGATGCTCTCAGGGAAATCCAGGACTCAGGTGGCTAAAGAACTGCATGGCCCCTCCAGCAAATGGCAGGAGGGGCCTAAGATGCCTAGCAACAAAGTGCGTGATTACAGCAACACAGCGGCCAGAATTGCAACTGTGATTATGCCCACCAAGCCAGTCACCAGAGACCCTCCGGTTTGCAGTACGTAAGCTGTTCGCACATCCATTTCGCTGAACTGGGATACTACCCAGAAGTACGAGTCATTGGCGTGCGACACTACCTGGGACCCTGCTGCAACCGAGAGCGTGACAAGCACTCTTCCAATGGGTGACGCAAAGCCCAACGACTCGAGCATTGGAGCAAGAATGGCAGAAGTGGTTATCAAGCTAACGGTGGAAGAACCCTGTGCGGTCTTGATGGCTGCAGCTATTATGAATGGAAGGAAGATCCCCAGACGGTACTTGGCAAGAAGCTGACCCAAGTAAGTGCCCACTCCAGTCGCTGATAGCACCGCTCCAAAGGATCCTCCAGCGGCCGTGACGACCAGAATCACAGCCGAGTCGCGAATGGCATCGCTCACCCAGTCACCGAAAACCTCTTTGTTGATTTTCGGGGCAAGCCTTATCGCAAGGAAAACCCCTAGCAGCAGCGCAAATATTGGCTGGCCGATGAAGCTAAAAAGAGTCTTGATGGCGCCAGTACCCAGGGGATTGGACTTGAATACCGCGATTGAGCGAAGGCCTATGAGCAAAATAGGCACTATTATCGGAAGGAAGGATTCAGCAGTTCCAGGCAGCTTTCCGTACTTGGCCACAAGCTCCTCATAGGAAAGGCCAGTCTTGGGGGTTATGTTGAACTTGCCGCCCACTCTAGTAGCGTAGATCCAGCCTGCAAGCGACACTGGCAGTGCGGCGACTAGTCCAAGCAGGATCACCATTCCGAGGTCGGCTCCCAGGTTGCCGGCGGCAGCAATTGGCCCAGGTGTCGGGGGTACCATGACGTGGGTGGAGTAAAGCCCAAGGGAAAGTGCGGTGCCCATGACTGCCAAGGAAACACCACTGGATTTCGCCAGTGCCTTGTTCAATGCTGAGAGGATCACAAAACCGCTATCACAGAAAACAGGTATGGACACTATGTATCCCGCAAGGTTCATTGCCAAGGGGGAGCGTGACTTGCCTACTAGTCTGAGCATTGCTTGCGCAAGTACCACAGCAGCTCCGGTTTTCTCAAGGATCGTGCCTATGATCGTGCCACACACTATTACAATGCCGATGCTAGTCAGGGTGTTGCCGAAGCCAGCTGCGATTACGTCAATCACGCCTTGCACAGTCTTGCCATCAACGGTCTGAGTGAGAAGCGGAGGGGTCTTTGCAAGAAGGCCCACAAACAACGCTGCGAGGATCAGAACAAGGAAGGGGTTCATTTGAACCTTTCCTGTCATGTACACGATAAAGGCTACTGACAACACAAGGAGAACTAACAGACCAGCTTCGGTCATATTTCTTGTTTACCTGGTCGAACTTGACTTCTTGGCATGCAGTCAAGTTGGCCCCCTATACCAGGCATTTCGCCTCCCTTCAACCATTTGTTCTGCCCGCTTTGGGCTAGGCCACAAGGGGGCCTTCCGCTTTAACCCGGACTGGTAGAGTACCACTGGGTTGAGTCTGAATACAATGCCATTTGGTTCAACTCACCTTGGGCAACTCCCTAACCTGCCCAAATGTTGGAGCCCACCCTCACCAGCCACATTCCTCGGAGATAGATTCTGCTGAACAGGTTCTTGCCCGGTCTCCCGTACACTGCAAACTGGAGAGTTTCAAAGTCCTGGGGTGGCCAGTCTGTTTGCTTCCTACTCAGACGAGGGATGATCGGGCATGCCGGTCCCCCCTTTCGCTCGCTGCTCGCAAAACCGTGGTCTTGCCTGAGACTAGGCCTTACATGTGCATGGCTTCTCGGTCGGTGCAACAATATTGTGATTCTACAAAGAATGCCTGTTTTCCTGCAGGCTGGAAGACCGACACTGAACTTGGGCTACGTGCCGAGAGATTTTGTACCAGATCTGTGATGACATTGGAGCGGCGTAGGGAGTCGAGACGCAAAACAGGTGGTGGAACACAACAGTCTTCTGCGGGCATTGGGTTCAGCATGAAGTCTTCTAGTCTTGGTTCCGGACGTGCCGTGCGGTAGGAGGAGCACAGGGTCCTGACACCTCAATAAGCTCAGCCACGGCCCAATACTCTAGCCGTCGGTTTTTGTGTGTTTACTTTGCACCTGGCAACAAAGGCTTTTGCAGACGGCTTGTGAGCTAGGAATGGATATGGGACTGCATAAGATGGCATGGACGGGAGGCTCTAGTGCCAGGAAGGGTTGCATCGCGGTTAAAGAAGTATTGGCATTCGGGTTGACTGGATGTGGTAGCACACTTCATCTGCGTCTGCAAATAGAGGCAAATGGTGGAAGCCGTCTGATTGATCTTCTTGTCCAGAGGGCCCGGCAGCAGTAGCTTTATGGCGTGGGTCCACCTACACGGTTCGAGTGTGCAGCGAGTTGGCAGTGACGTGAGGGCAATCAAAATTGACTGGGTTTCGCTGCAGGATTATAATTAACCTCGGCCAGATTGGTCGGGCTGTAGCGCAGTTTGGCTAGCGCGCTTGAATGGGGTTCAAGAGGTCCCCGGTTCGAGTCCGGGCAGCCCGACCAGTAATGACAAGGGTTTCAGGGATCGGGGGTGCTGCAGCAACCCAAGAATGTTGCAACCGTGTTGCAACGCGCCCCAAAACCCCAGTGAAAGCAATAAAATAACCGTCAGGAACAGCACCTGACGGTTAGGCTATAGGGCAGGCTAGTTCCCTTCCGCTTGGGAGGGAACCTTTCTTTCTCTCAGGGCTTCGTTCAGCCTGGCCATTGCGCGCTTCTCCAGATCCAACGAAGCGTGGCTGTATGTGTCCAAGGTCATGGCGATCCGGCTGTGGCCCAATATGTGTTGCACTACCTTCGGGTGTTCGCCTAACTCCAACAACGCGGTGGCGAATGTGTGCCTGCAATCGTGGAAGCGTATGTGCGGCAGTCCTGCCTTCTCAAGCAGCGCGTCGAAATGCCTGGTGAAGTTCCTTGGATCTAACGGGCGCCCGTCCTCCAAGCAAAACACCAGATCGTTGTCTTGATACGCCTGACCCAGCAGCAGCTTCTCCTGGTTCTGCCTGGCCTTGTGCCGTTTCAATTCAGCCACCACGTCTTCGGGTATGGGTATGGTCCGCCTGCTTTGTGGGGTCTTGGGTTCCTGAAACACCAGCCTGGTTTTCGCCCCACCTCCATCGTGGTTCCTGATCCGCACGAGGTTCCGCCTTACGGTGAGCGTTCCTGCCCTGAGGTCAACGTCCTGCCATCGTAATGCTAACAATTCGCCGCGCCTCAAGCCCGTGGCGAGCTCCAGCAGGATAGCTGGATATAACCTGTCCTGCTGGATGGAGGCGAGCAATTGATTGACTTGTTCCAAGGTCAGAGGGTGAATCTCCTTTCTTTCCTCGGCTGGCAGCGTGGTGGCTTCGGCAACGTTCCGACCCACCAGCTGGTTCTTTACCGCTTGCCTGAGGGCCTGATGAATGACTGCGTGGATGTAACGAACCGTCCTGGGGGAGGTCCCCTCTGCCAGCTCATCGTTGTACAACCGCTGCAGGTGTTCAGGACGCAGATCCTTCAGGGGAATGTGCCCTATAGCGGGCTTTAGATGGCAACGCACCATTGCTTCGTAGCTGTCGAAGGTCGTGGGTCTCAAGCTGGGTTTCTTATATTCCTCCAGCCAGCAGTCCAGCCATTGCCCAACAGTCAACTTCGTAGGCAGGACAGCCGTCCCCGCTTGTAGATCAGCTAAGGCTTTGGCGATCTTTACCTGTACTTCGGCCCTTGTCCTGCCGGAAAAGCTCATTCGCTTCAGTTTGCCAGTTGCCGGATCGCGACCCGCCGTTATCAGGCCGCACCACAAACCATTTGGCCTCCTGAAAATGGAGCCCTCTCCGTTAGCTCTTTTTTTCTTCGCCATCCCGGTTGCCCTCCTTGATGGGATTTCGCTTCAGCCACTCATCAACCGCCGACATGATCAGCCGGTTGAGTTTCAGCCCACGTATGGCTGCTTCCGCCTTCACGCGTCTATGCCAGTCTTGTGGCACGGGCAGCGTCATTTTGTACGAGTTCATGCCCACAGTATCACCTCCGAGAAAAGCATACCAGGTAACTGTATTGCTGGCAATAGCCAATACAAAAGGCCTTGTGGAACATTTTCCGTGGCTCTGTGGGCTTTCTACGCGTTTTGAAGGCTAATTTTTTAATCAATCACCTGAACAAAAAAACAAAAAATTGCCGGCTTTTCTTATGGTTATTTCTGCCAATTCTGTTTAACAGAAGATACATTCTGTGCAACAAAATGGGACGTCAACAGCCAAGATACAAAAATGTAAATAAAGGCAGCTCCTCCTTATGAACACAGAGCTGACTTCACCTAGCGGGATAATGTCCACATGGCCAAGATGCTCCTACTGAAGGCGATACAGATTTTCCCCTTGCAAATTTCCATGTTTATGGCAATTGGTTAGGCTGTGGATAACTGTAGGAATAGTAGTTGCGAGGGGGCCAGAGGGACAGATGTGCAAGCTATGAAAATTGTGCATAAGCTGTCCCGTTTTGGTGGAGCGGGTTGGCAATACTGCAAGGCTAGCTCTTTACTACTTTGACAACCATCCGCCAAGATGGTACCTAGCCCGACTTCCGCATTATTAATCCATAATCCCAGCTAGGGTGCATTTTCGTTTGAGCCATAGTCACTATGTCGGCTTGACCCACGTTTTCTTCGGTTTCATTGGCTCTGTCGGTATCCCCAGAGCGTTGTAAATCTCCA
>JBNARI010000005.1:0-85233 GCA_049718765.1 Bacillota bacterium
CAGCCCTTGCGCTGCAAGGATTTCTTGGGCCAGAGGTTTCAAAGTCGGGCCTTAGCATCAGCCTCACGAAGCCGAGACTTATCGCAAGACAGCTTATAAGACAGCCACCAAAAGTGCTGCTATGCTCAACACGATCCCAGACCAGATTAGGCTGAGCGTCGTGTATCCCATTATGTCCCGAGCCTTCAGCCCCGCAAGCCCGAGCAATGGAAGTGCCCAGAACGGCTGAATCATGTTGGTCCACTGATCACCCCATGCAACCATCATGGACGCTCTCACAGGATCCATGCCCATCTTGAGAGCTGCCTCCACGGTGATTGAACCTTGGGCAGCCCACTGGCCACCGCCAGAGGGAATGAACATGTTGATAATCCCAGCCGCCCAGAACTGTAGCATGTAGAACGTTGTCTTAGAAGAAATGGCAACAAACCAGTTGGCAATCACTGAGGCCAGTCCAGTACCAGTCATGATTCCCTGAATGCCCCCGTAGAGAGGGAACTGGAGCACAATGCCACCGGCACCCCTGATTGCCCTCTCAACAGCGCGTACGTAGTTTATCGGAGTCCTGTGCAAAATGAGGCCGGCAAAGAGGAACAGCCCGTTGACTATGTTGAGGTCGAGGCTGAACCCCTTGACGGCAAAATAACGGACGAAGAAAACCACTCCGATGAGGCAGAAAATGTAGTTTACCAGGACGCTGTTTTCAATCCTCTCTGCCCACGTGCGGGGCACAAAGTTCTTACGCCTCCTTTCCTCCTCCTCTTCCTCTGCCTGAACCTTGGCAAGCACTTCGGGATCGAGTGCCTTGACCTTTTCGGCCGAAGGTGCGGCCTTCGCCATCAGGAATGGCGTGGAAAGGATTATGATCACGGCGGGTATCAGGTTCCACGGGGCAAACACAGTTTGGGAGATCGGCACAACCATCTTCGCAAGCTTCTCCAGGTAGTTTGCGGGGCTCCCAGCGGTTGCTACAGTAAGAGGTATTGACCCTGACAAACCCATGTGCCAGCAGACGTAATTTGCATAGGCTGCACCAATCAGGAGAGGGTAGTGCACACCTCGTACTTTCCTCGCCATTTCCAGCGCAAGCAGGCCGCTCACTATCAAGCCAAAGCCCCACTGGATCCATGAGCAGACTCCCATAACCAGGCTCACGATGATGTACGCCTGAGCAGGAGACTTCGCGCTTCCTGCAATTGCCGAAAGCAGCCTTTTCATTGCAGGTGCAAGAGCCAGGCAATGCCCAGTGACAAGGATCAGCACCATTTGCATGGAGAACGCGAGCAGATTCCAGAAGCCGCTCCACCATGCATCCACAATGTCGAGCGGTCCTTTGCCCGTAAAGACGAGTGCCAGAAAGACTGTCAAGAACGTGAGCAGGATTGCAAAAAGGTATGCATCTGGGAGATACTTCTCCATCATGCCTGCAAACCAATCACTCAGACGTCTTATCATGCTCTTACCTCCTCAGAGCTTGGTGAATTGGCGGCGACACCAAGTCGAAACCACTCCAGACAACTGCTTGTTTACACAGTACTCACGAGACACATTCACCACGCGACCCATCCCCCGTCCACCAAAATAGTGGCTCCAGTTATCATGTCTGAGGCGTCAGAAGCAAGGTATACCGCTGCATTAGCTATGTCCTCTGTTGTGGCAAGCTTTCCCAGGGGAATTCTCCTCATTACTTCCTCGTAAAACTCCTTCTCTTTAAACATGGGCTCAGTCATCGGAGTGAGTACAAAGGTAGGCGCTATGCAGTTCACGTTGATGTGATAGGGTGCCCACTCAATGGCTAACACCTTGCTAAGCTGGGTCAATCCCCCCTTTGACGCGCAGTAAGCAGCCCTTCTAAAAAAGCCCACAAAAGCCACTTGCGAGGTAATGTTTATAATCTTGCCTTTCCCCTGAGGAATCATCTTCTTCCCAGCTGCCTGGCACACGAAAAATGCCCCTTTTAGGTTAGTGTTGAGCACTCTGTCCCAGTCTTCTTCTTCGACGTCAAGCGCGTAGCGCTGGATGTTGATACCTGCGCTGTACACTAGGATATCCAGACGCTTTTGCCAGTCGTAGGCCTTGTCAACAAGTGCACGTGCCTGGGCCACTTGCGTTACGTCCGCTTCTATGGTCAGGCACGGGGACCCAGCCTGCTCCACGAGTCTCTTGGTCTCGTCCAGGTCTGATCCGGTCCTGGCCGCAATGGCAACCTCTGCGCCGTTTTCAGCTAGCGCCACAGCAATAGCCCTACCTATGCCCCGTCCTCCGCCTACTACGAGGGCTACTCGTCCTTTCAGGTCTGCACGAACCACGCTCATTTGAGTCACCTACTCTTCCCAAATTGCAAATGCTCGAACAGGGCTTCCAGTCAGCCCCACGAACTTCAGGGGGAACATTGCAAAGTAGAAGTTGTCATGCCTTGGTATTCGTGTCATATTGGCTATGTTTTCGGTATGGACAACAAGGCGCTGGCCATGAATGGTGTGATTCGGATAAGTAATGTCAGCAGGATTGTCAAGGCTGGTGGCATCGGTGCATACGTTAACTACTCCCTGGTCCAGGATCCAAGCAGTCGCTTCTGCATCAAGTCCGGGGTACTCTGAAACGAACCTGAGGGGATCATTCCACAGCTTGTCAGCTCCAGTGTAGTAAAGCAGTGTCATTCCAGGCTTTAGGGTCACCTTGGCCCTGGCGAGGGCTTCCTTAACATCCTTGAGCTTGATGTGGGTTCTCGGAGGCACGTGAGACACATCAATCCATGCGGCTGGAGTGATCATAGTGGACAAGGGAATCTTGTCAACAGTCAGGTCTGGTCGGTGCTTATTGAAATGGTACACTGCATCAACGTGAGTGGACACATGGTCACAGGTGACAATGCCTTTGACTGCATATCCCTCAAATGGAGTGTTACCCAACCGCTTCTGGCACTCTTCGTGAGTCAAGTGCCACCAGAAAGAAGTCTTCATGTGGCCGGGATAGTGAGGCATTTGCGGACTTATCTCACGGTTGAGCTCTAGGAAATGCAGCTTCTTGCCAAACAGTTCAATGACGACTTCATCTGTGTAGCCACAAGACATGGTACCGCCCTCCGTATATGAATTATCGGTCACAGGATTCATTACAAGGCCTTCCGGTAAATGACATAAATGTCATCTTTGCTAAGCACTCTCGGATTATTGGACAACAACCTGGTCTGGCGTATTGCGCCGTCGGCCAGTACTTCCAGGTCCTTCTCGGTGACTCCCACTTGGGACAGACGTTGCGGAATGCCCACATCCTGGCTCAACTGAACCACAGCGCGCACGGCTGCCTGGGCCGCCTCACGAGGGCTCTTGTCCTTCACAGGTTCTCCAAGAGCCTGCGCCACGTTACAGAACTTTTCCAGCGCGCCTATGAGGTTGAATTCAAGCACGTACGGCAGGAGCAATGCATTGGCCACCCCGTGGCTCACGTGAAATCTGCCACCCAGGGGGTAGGCAAGGGCATGAACAGCCCCCACACCAGCATTGGCCAGAGATACGCCTGCCATGAAGCTGCCCCATGCCATGTCAGTTCTAACCTTGATGTCGCTTCCCAGTGCTACAGCCCTCCTGAGGGACCGGCCAATCAAACGAATTGCTTCCAACGCGTAGATATCCGTTTGGGGTGTTGCCTTTATGGATACGTAAGACTCAATTGCATGAGTGAGAGCGTCCATACCTGTCGCGGCAGTAACCTTGGGAGGGCAGCTCAGAGTTAGCTCTGGATCCACGATTGCAACTGCTGCTCTAAGGTGTCTAGAGACCACACCTTTTTTGACTTGCTCGTCGCGGAAAGTAAAGATAGCGTTCAGGGTTACCTCAGCACCAGTGCCAGCGGTGGTGGGGATCAATACTGTGGGCAGCCCAGGCTTGGGGATTACCTCGACGCCGACGTAATCTCGGATACTACCGCCGTTTGTCGCAAGTACAGCTGCTCCTTTGGCAACATCAAGGGAACTTCCGCCGCCCAGACCAACAACCACATCGTACTGCCCTTGCCTTACTACCCTGGCAGCTTCCTCCACGTTGTCTGTGCTGGGCTCAAGCTCCACTTGGGAAAAGATCTCGTACTCCACCCCCTCTTTCTTCATGATCGACACTACTTGCTCGGATACGCCAGCCTGTACGATACCTGGATCGCAGACCAGCAGGGCACGCTTTGTCCCCAGTCGCTTCAACTCGTCGCCCAGGTTCTTGAGGGCTCCGACTCCCACATAGCAGACTCCTGGCATTACAAAGGGATAAGTCATGATCCTACCTCCTCAAACATGCAGAACTCATCAAGTCCCAGCTCAAGCAATTTCCACTTGTTAGGTACTCCCGTGTCGGGGGTCCAGCCTGCCATAGCGTAATACATGCGAACTGCCGTTTGAAATGTGTCCTTATCCAAAGCGTTCTTGCCGTCAAGAGGCCCTCCCACGAAGGGACGGAAGAACAAGGATGGTAACCTGTCGTCGGCGTGGGAAATGCCATGGGTCAGGTTGAAAAGCCTTGCCATTGTATTTACCCGTTCCCCTGCCTTGACCAGTTCCCAAAGGCTTGTCTCCCACCCCGTAGCAGCCTTTACCAAGTCTACCAGGTAATTGATGGGAGTTACGCTTCTTGCCGCGTAACCGAAGATGCATACTCCAAGGCAGTCATACAAAGCATTGAGGAAGCTGGTGTAAAGCACCAACCTAACCTTCTTTGGGCCCAGATCCAAAGCCGGTACCGGTTCGATGATCCCAAGAGGAGCTATGGCGTGCAACCCAAGGCTGTCTTCTGCCACGAAGAACGGATCATGCTGAGCAAACCAGTGATCCGCACCGTTGGGGGCTAATGCAAACTGCAGCCCTAGTCCTGTTTTCACCCTTGGGTCGTGCATTGGTATTTCCTGATGCTTTACGGTCAGCAGGAGCTCCTCAGAGCCCTTCCCCACGCGGGTAGCGAAGGCATCAGCTCCGTCGGCCAGAAACTTTCCGAAGCCCTGTCTGTGCGCAATCTGCTCAATGAGAGGTAGAAGCACCTCTTCGTTCCCGAACTTGAGCTCCATTCCTCCAGTGTCTTCCTTGGAGATGAGCCCTTTTTCGTAACAGGCCATGGCGAATGAAATCACCATGCCAGTGGAAATCGTATCAATGGTGTATTTGTTACACAGTTCGTTGGCCTTCAGTATTAGCTTCAAGTTACTTATGCCGCAATTGGAGCCCAAGGAGGCTAGGGTCTCGTACTCCGGTCCCCCGTACCGTCGTTCCACGTGGAGGCCATCTTCTTGCAACTCTACCACTCGTTTGCACCGGATTGGGCAGGCGTGACACCCGCCTCGCTCCACAAGGAATTCAGACGTTAGGGCATCAGAACCAATTTGCTTCACTTCCTCAAACACGCCGGTGGACCAGTTCCGCGTGGGGAGCCAACCAGCCGCATTGTTGCTTTCCATTCCAAGGGGCGTTCCTCTATCGTGCAAAGCCCAACTTAAGGGGTGTTCTCGCCACGATTTGCCAATTGCCTGTGCAAGCTCGCCTATTTTCTGTCTGTCATGGACATCTACAGTCCGGGACCCTCGCACTGCTATGGCCTTCAAGTTCTTCGAGCCCATCACGGCTCCCGTCCCGTTGCGGCCGTTGAAATGGGACAAATCGTTTGCAATCCCCGCGAATCTGACGAGGTTCTCTCCTCCCGGGCCAATAGCCACAATCCTCGCTCTTTCTTCGCCAACATCTTCCCTTATGAAATCCTCTGTTTCCCCGGTAGTGGCACCCCAGATCTTACTCGCATCTCTGATTTCGACTTTGTCGTCGCTAACCCAGAGGTAGACGGGGTGCTTTGCCCTGCCTGCAACCACTATTGCGTCGAAGCCACACCGTTTGAGTTCCGGTGCCCAGAACCCGCCAGCCTCGGATTTTGCCAGCCCCCCTGTGAGTGGGGACTTCGAACACACCACATATCTTGGGGTGCAGGGAGATCCGGTACCAGCCAGTAGCCCTGCCGAGAATACCAGGATGTTGTCGCTGGACAGTGGATCGCACTTGGCGGGCAAGAACCGTAGCAGGTAGTAAAGACCAAGCCCATATCCACCCAAATACGTTCTATAGAATTTCCCACCCGGTTCGAGTGCCTTGGCACTTCCTTCAGAAAGGTCCACCCACAAGACCTTTCCGCACATACCAGTCAGTTGCATTTGGTTCACCTCTTCTGCACTTGTGTGTTAGACACAACCTTGATTCTTTCAGCCGCCCTCAAATGCGGGATAAATGTGAACGGTACATTCGGCAGGCAGCACACTGTCGCTAGTCACCACCTGGCCGTCGATTATTACAACCCCTACTGCACCAGACGGCAGCCCAAGGCGCCTCAGGAGATCTCCCACCGTTGTTCCCTCGGGTAAACCCTTGATCGCTATGGTGTTGCCTTGGCGTTCTTCAAGAGCTCCAATTCGCTGCAAATACGAATGGATTGCTGGATGTAGCCATACGGTTAGACTAGCCATGGCACTCGCCACTCCGTACAAGCCGGCCTCGTCAACCGCTAATTTCATGCAAGATCTGTGCCTAAACAATCAGAACCTTCTATGCACCGGGGACTTTTCGGAAGGACAGAACCTGTGGGTGACACAGAGAGTGGTGATGGCTCGAGAGTGTTCCAATTCGCTACAGACGTAGCGTAATAGGACAATGCTGCCTTTTCGAAGCTCGAGGTACTCCTGAAAGTCCTCAGTCCTTGGCAGCCTTATTCAGGTTATACCTCTTAATCTTACGATACAGTGTGGTGCGAGCAACTCCCAGTATTCTGGCTGCCTCAGAGAGATTCCCACCTGAGGCTCGAAGCGCGTTCATTATTGCTTCTACTTCCGCTCGGCTCAGTGCCCCACCACGCTGGAGGTTGGGCCCATGAGAGCCTGCGACATCCTTCAATTCGCCCAAACCAAGGGCTGTCATCACGTCTTCAACTTCTATTCTGCAACTAGCCCGGCTCATAGCAAGAATTGAGCATCTTTCTATTACGTTTTCCAGCTCACGCACGTTTCCAGGCCACTTGTACCTGATCATGATGTCCAACGCTGGTTGAGGAATCTCTAGTTGCACTCCCAGTTGTTGCCCCACCTTCGAGGCAAAGTGATGGGCAAGTATTGGAATGTCTTCAACTCTGGACCTTAACGGAGGTATGTTGATCGGGAACACATTGATGCGATAGTAAAGGTCTTCCCTGAAGCTGCCCTCCTGCACCTGTTGCCAAAGGTCCCTGTTTGTTGCACAGATTAGCCTCACGTTTATGGGAATCTCCCTCACGCCTCCAACCCTAACAATTCGCTTTGACTGCAGCACGCGCATGAGCTTTGCCTGCATGTCTAAGGACATCGAGTTGACCTCATCTAGGAAGATCGTGCCACCTTCGGCCAGCTCGAATTTGCCAGGCTTGCCCCCTTTTTGGGCGCCAGTGAACGCACCCTCTTCATATCCAAACAATTCGCTTTCGATCAGCTCTCTGGGAACAGCTGCGCAGTTCAACGCCACGAAGGGACCGTTTCTGAAAGCGCTTTCGTTGTGAATTGCTTGAGCAAACAGTTCCTTGCCTGTGCCGCTCTCTCCCTGGAGCAGTATGGTAACAGGTAACTTTGCGGCTTGCCTTGCTAGATCCACTACTTTCTTGAACTGGTGACTGCGTCCAACCAAGTCATCAAAGGTAAAATATGCCTTGAACCCTGCAACATCTCTCACGAACCTGCGGGCATCGTCAAAATGCTTCAAGATACCTATGACGCCGCGCAGACCTTGGCTACTCATGACTGGTTCGAACGAACCCACGAACATGCGGTGTCCTTCCTTGACGCGCAAGGATATTTGCTGATTGGTTATCCGAACCCCCGTTCTCAGCACTTCTCTGAAGGGGTTGCTTTCCCCAAGGAGGCTATCGATCGGTTTCCCCAGCACCTCCCTGGGTTCAATGCCAAGGAAACGGGCTGCTGATCTGTTGAGAGTGGTAATTCGCCCTAGCGGGTCTACCACCAAGAGACCGTCAGATACAGCGTGAATTACGTTATTCAAGTATTCATTTGATTCTTCAAGAGCGGCAATAAGCTGCCGTTGTTGCAGGCTTTGTTCAATCGCTTTGCCAATGGCAATTACCATTCCCAGCGTATGTTTGTGCATCAGTTTGTAATGACCAGCCATATTGATTACGCCTATGAAATTGCCCTGAGGGTCGAAAACTGGAGTGGCCGAACACGTCCAGTGGTGCAATGCCTTGGCATAGTGCTCAGGCCCCACAAGCTGTACAGGTTTCATTAGATGGGCTGCCAGATTAATGGCGTTTGTTCCAGAGCAGTCCTCACTCCTACTCACACCAGGTGCGGAACCCCGCGCTGCTGCCTCCTGCAGAGTTTTTTCATCGCCGAATTGGGCAAGTAGAAACAGGTCCTTGTCGAACAGATCTACCCTGAAGCCTGAGCCGCTTATGCTCTCCACAAGAGTTTGAAGGAACGGAGTGGCGGTTTCTATCAAGAGCCTGTTGCGCTGCCTCCGTTCAGCAAGCTCTCTTGGACTCAGGCAGAAGCTTACGCGGGAACCGGGGTCAAGACCCCGCGCTTTGCACCGTTTCCAGGACTCCAATACTTGTCTTGGCACAGCGGTTTCGTCCGAAACTGAGCCGGTACGCTGAAATTCCTCCCAAGCGCGTTTGGTGCGTTCGACCCTGAGTTCCAGCTTGCGGTATTCATCCAAGTACCATGCGTCAATTCTCGCCAGTGAGTCAGTGGCTGCAGCCAAATTGTCTGCAGCTTTGTGTGCGGATAGCCCTTGATTCATGTGGATTCCCCCAATACGCTTGGTTTCCACAAACGCCCTTTTGGGGTCAACCGCTGTTTGTCTTTCCATAACATTTCTACATCGCCTGCAGTAATCCTTTATCCTCGAAACCCCGTATGTTACTCTCTAAACGAGGGTGATAACTTGGCTAAACTCAGCAGCAGGCAACAGCAAATAGTTGACTACATTAGGGAAAGCATGGCTAAGCGCGGTTACCCGCCTTCAGTGCGGGAGATCTGCCGAGCCGTCGGACTTAAGTCCACATCAGCAGTGCACGCCCAGCTGAAAAGACTCGAAGCCATGGGGGTCCTGGTGCGGGACCGCTGGACCAAGAGGGCCATTCGCCTTGTTGAAGATGAAGGAGTCTCAAACTTGATTCCCCTCGTTGGGAAAGTAACTGCAGGTTCCCCCGTGCTTGCAGTGGAAAACATCGAAGGTTACATGCCAGTCCCACGGGAACTGGGAGAAGCAGGTTCCCACTTCTTGCTCAGGGTCAAAGGAGATAGCATGGTCGGGGCGGGAATCATGGATGGAGACGTTCTGGTAGTGAGGCAACAGGATCACTGCCAAAGCGGGGACATCGCTGTAGTGCTCCTTGGGGATGAGGCAACTGTGAAGAGGGTAGTGTTCGACTCAGGCAGGGTGATCCTCCAACCGGAAAACCCAGCCTACGAAAAGATCGTTGTGTCCCCTGACCAGCAGTTCAAGGTGCTTGGCAAGGTGACCGGCTTGTTCAGGAAACTATAACCTTGGCTGCTGCAATCACAGCCCAAATCCCGTGAGCGGCGCTGAGACCGCCCTGCAAGTACACTTCGTATGGCGCCATGACAGGGGCGTCTGCACTGAACTCTATGGAGCTTCCCTGCACGAAGGTGCCGGCGGCCATTGCCACCTCATGCTGGTATCCCGGCATTAGCCAGGGTTCAGGAGCAACGTGGGAGTCCACAGGCGATCGCGCCTGGACCTCGCGGAGAAACGCCAGCAACCGCTCCCTTGCCCCGAGCCCTATTGCCTGAATGATGTCTCCCCTGGGCTCGTCGAACTTTGGCCTCACTGGGAATCCCAGTAACTCGAACAACCTAGCACTGAAACACGCAGTGATTAAAGCCTGGCCAACGCACTGTGGTGCAATCCACAGGCCTTGATAAAAGTGCCTGTATCCAATGGGCGAAGGCCCCAAGTCCCTAGACCCAGGCACAACTAGCCTGGCGGCAACTAGCTGTATCAATTCCTCCCTACCCACTATGTACCCGCCCGTCGGGGCAAGACCACCCCCAGGGTTCTTTATCAGGGAGCCAGCTACGAGGTCGGCGCCAACGTGGCTGGGTTCGAGCTCTTCCACGAACTCACCGTAGCAGTTGTCCACAATACAAACGGTCTTCTGGTTGACCCCCTTGACCACACTGACCAGCCGGGCAATCTGGGCTACTGAAAGCGCGCGGCGCTGGCTGTATCCCCCAGACCTCTGGATAAACACTGCAGCCGCTCCAGACTCAACTGCCCTCACCAGTTCCTCTTCGCCCCGCGCTTCACAGTAGCGCACACCGTAATCTGCAAGGCTGCCCCTCTGCCCGGTTAGCCCGATCACGCTTTTCACTGTTTCATATGGCTCGCCAAGTGCGCTAACCAGCAGATCTCCTGGACGACACACAGCGCCAAGGCATAACCCAATAGCATGAGTACCGGACACTATTTGGGGGCGCACCAGGGCAGCTTCTCCTCCAAAGGCGTCTGCCCAAACGGCCTCGAGCACTTCACGGCCCCTGTCTCCATACCCATAGCCCGTGGTAGGTGCAAAATGTTCCGAACTTAGCCTGTGACGTTTAAACAGCTGGGTTATGCGAACCTGCCATTTTGCTGCCGTTGCTGTAATAGCTGAGACCACGGGTTGTACGTCTCTAGCAGCCTGGATAGCTGCCGCCCCAACAGTGGAATCCGGCCTAATTCCCAGCTCCTCAAGTAGAGTCCCTACCAGTTCTTCCACGAGATACACCCTTCACAAAAAAGAATTGGCCCTATGAGTGTGGCCTGCAAGGCACCTTTGGCACTGACCCGACACTTGCCTTGCGCCCTAAGTATGTGTATCTAACCCGAGCTTGGAGGGGCTGGTCCCAGACAGCTCCGTCCCCTCAGCCTGAGTCATATTGCGCGAATCTCCTGCCTCATGAACAGCACGTAAGAAGCTGCAAAGCAAAGCAGAGTAGCTGCAATCAAGCCTGTCACGTCCGGCCAGATCAAGAGCAGACTCTGACTGAGAGGCAACGGACCAGGAATTGCGCCCTCAAGCTGCTCGACAAGTATTGGGCCCAGGGCCCTCATGTGTGGGCTGAGCAACGTGGATGTGGCTTCGTAGTACAGGGTAGTAGGAGATAACCTGGAGAGAGCCATTTCTATTCTCTGGTGACGCAGCAACTCAAGCGCCGTCGGCTCAGACGGCAGCGGAACAACTGCATCAGCCACAAGCCCTGCAAGGAGCCTAGCAAACACGGTGAAGAAAAGCCAAGTTGCCATTCCAGCCAGCGCAGACGTGGCCGCCTGTCTGAAAACTATGGAGAACATGATTGAGACGCTAAGCCAGAAGGCTACATAAACAATCGTAAGCAGCACAAAGCAGACTACCCGCAGTATCTCTTCGCTGGAAGGCGGGATTCCAATTAGCTCTATGCCGAGCCCCGATACAAGCAACGTGAGAGCCACCAACGCAAGGCTTATCGCGCAAAGAGCTGCAAGGAACTTGCCGTTTATAACTGAGTCACGGTGGATAGGTTGTGAGAGGATGCGGCTCAAAGTACCCCGTGTCTGTTCGCCGTTGACAGAGTCGAAGCCAAGGGCAAGCCCCAGCAAGGGTCCCAAGAAGCCGAGGAAACTCAAGAACGAAGGAAGTGACCCTCCAGACGTGCTGAACAGCAGCAGGAATACAAATCCCTTCTCTACCGCCTCCATGGCCGACTCCCTGATGGTAGAAGCAGCCACGTACACGGCTGATAACCCAGTGACAGCCACCAAGCCAAGTAAGATCAACAAGCGCTTGCCCCCAAGGTGGTCGGCCAGCTCCTTGTGGGTTACAGCTCCAAGTCCACTGGCCCAGGCTGACGTGACTTTGTTGATCCAGCTATTGTGCAAGGCCGCTTTGCCGCCTGCCCGAACACTCATTTCATGCGCATGCATGCCTTCAACCAGCCCTCCGATGGGTTTGCTCCTCGGCAGTCAAGAAATATCGCCGGTAGATCTCGTCGAGGCTCCGGCCCCTGACAGCCAAATGGAGGAGTGACGCTCCTGATTGGTATATGACTTTGGCCACCTCTCCCCTTGCATCGCTCATGCAGTGGAGAAGCAGGGTATCCCCAGCCTGTTCCACAGCGTCCACCCCAGCTATTCCTTTTAGGTTACGGATCAACTCTTCAGTTGTGGGCTGAGCGCGCACCTCCAGAACGTAGGGTTCGTCTTTGAACAGCTGGGACGACAATTCCTCCACGCGCCCAAGCGCCACTATCTTTCCTCTCACGAAAATCCCCACTCGATCACACACTTGCTGCACTTGATGGAGCAAGTGTGAAGCAAGAAGCACCGTAACCTTCTCCTCTTTGCTCAGCTGGGTGATGAACTGAAGCATTTGCCTGACGCCCTCTGGGTCTATGCCCAGAGTTGGTTCATCAAGTATAACGATCCTCGGCTTCTTCACCAGTGCGTCGGCAAGACCAAGGCGCTGGAGCATCCCTCTGGAGTATCCACCCGCCTTGCGGTCTGCCACTTCTGCCAAACCAACTCGCTCAAGTAACTCCTTCACCCGCTCCTCAGCCTGTTTGCGAGGGATACCGTTCAAGGCGGCAGTGTAAAGTAGGTTCTCCCTCCCGGTGAGGTCCTCGTAGAACCCTACTCTGTCTGGGAGGTAGCCGACAACCTTCTTGACCCCAAGAGGATCCCTCGTGGGGTCCAACCCGACCACTTGCACCGAACCTTCCGAGGGCTCGGTGAGGCCTAGCAGCATCAAAATGGTGGTAGTCTTCCCAGCACCGTTTGGCCCGAGAAGGCCAAAGGTTTCTCCCTCGTAAATCTCCAAGTTGAGCCGGTCCACGGCCACAAAGGACCCATACCTCTTCACTAGGTCCCGGGTTCTGATTACCACGTTTCCCTGGTTCATGGTTATCTCCGCCCGTATGTCTCGAATACCTTGTACACGCCGAGCACCACAACAAGGACTATCCCGGCGCCCACAAGGCCCCATAACGTGGACACATGCACAGTCACGCGAAGTTCGGCGCTGTCGTACGCTTCAGGCGAGCTCACCGAAATTGAGGTCACGTAGTCGCCAGCAATGGCGCGACTGTCTGGCCGTATCTTGGCCACTACCTCTCGGGACTGCCCTGCAGGCAACACGTCAATCCTGTTGGGCTCAAAGGTAACCGCCCAGTTGCTGGGCGCACTTGAGGATAGGGTGAGGTCCCGCAAATCAGCGCTCCCCACGTTCTTGACAAGCAAGGTAACCGGACTTTCCCGGCCTGCCTCCGCCTTTGCGTTGAGCCTGCCGCTGGGAGTGGTAAGCTCCACCCCGTATGAACCCATTATGATGACTTTCAGCTCAGTTTGGGCCGACGTCTTGGCCGCAGTGGCAGCTACTTGAATCGGATACTCCCCAGCCTTTACCTGCCGTGGCGGCCTAACGTTAACCGTAATGCCCTCAGTGGTGTTCCCCTTGACCGAAATCGAGGCTATCTGCTTGTCCTGATATGAGGGTTTAAAGGTGACCTGCCAACCCTGAGGCGCGTTGGCTGAGAGGCTATACATTTGGTCCTCCGTGCTATCGTTGACGAGGGTTATCCGAAACTCGTATTCAGCTTCGCTTGGACCACGCAGCACAGGATAGTCCACAACGAATCTGGTAGCTGATGGCGCCTGCGGGTCTATCTTGACCTCCAAGGGTAATAAGGCGTAATTCCCTCCCGAAGTTGCCCTCACGCTCAGCTTGTATGTTGCGGGTTTGACGTTTAAGGGCACTTTTGTTTCGAGAGTGAACGGCACAGATTCCCCAGGCAGCACCAGCACCTGGTGTACCTGTCGCCCTCCGCCTTTGATCACACTTTGCCAACCTTCCGGCGAGGAAGCAACTGTGAGTGACACCAAGCAAGGCGTGTCAAGAGTGTTTTTTACGTCTATGGAAAAGCTCACCACGTCTCCGGGCTTAGAGGTCACCCCCGGATACGGCGTAAACAGCACAAGCCCAGACTGAGCCAGCACAGCTCTGGGAGAGAGCAAACTCGTAACCAACAGTGCAACCATAGATGCCATCACAAGCACGTGTCTCGAGCGCGGTGCACGCATGCGCTGTTACCTCCTGGTCTTTCGATTTACGTCACCCCATCAGGGATGAGGAATAAACCGCAATTAAGATGTTAGGACGCGTTGAAAAGTCCGTCAAGGCGTATACACCGCCAAGGCAACAGGGTACCCACTGAGTAGGCCACTCACGTAGCGGACTAGACAAGACCAGCAAGGCGTTGGACCAGCTTCTTTAACCCTGAACCGCTGGCAGCTACAATCGGCACGACGGAACTTGTGCCAACTATCTTGCAAAGGCTCTTGAATCCCGTGGCTGCACCTGGAAGGTCCATCTTGTTGCATGCCACAAGGTAACGCTTGTGCAACGACGCATACCTGTACAGCAGCAGGTCTATCCCAGATTCTGTCCCGTTGAATCCCCTCTCCACTGACACCGCGCTTACCACATGCAGCACTAACCCAGCGGAAGCTAGGGCTTGGAGCGCCTGGGCAAGCTGGGACCTCTTGGTTGGATCGGAAGGTATCCATGGTACTAGACCTATAGTATCGACCAAGCTGAATTGCGTAACCCCTCTTCTCCCCCGGGCAACGCTCAGCTCGCACCTTTCAATTCCCCCAGGCACTCTCTTCCCGTACATGGCGCAAAGCTTGACGAAAAGAGTGGTTTTCCCCACCCTAGGTCGGCCCACGATCACGCATTCCGTCACAAGCGCTCTACCTCCGCAACGGCGATGGTCATCAGTTCTTCTGGAGTGCAGTTCCCGCACTCCACAAGTCTCACCGCCTGATACCTAATTGCCCTTTCAACCATGTTGCGCACGGTCCTGGCGTTACCAGGAATAACCTCTGTGACGAGCTTCTGCTTTATCTTCTTTAGGAAAGCTTGGCGCGCTTCCGGGGTCATACGGTATTGCCTCGTGGCAAACATGATCTCAGCTATTTCCAGCAGCTCCTCTGCGGTGTAGTCTGGAAAGTCCAGCTGAATGGGAAACCTGGAGCGGAGACCGGGATTGCATGTTAGGAACTTGGCCATTTCCTCTTTATATCCTGCAAGAATCAACACTAGCTCGTCCCGGTGGTCCTCCATGGACTTCACGAGCACGTCTATGCATTCCCGGCCAAAGTCCTTCTCTCCGCCCCTTGCGAGAGAGTACGCCTCATCTATGAAAAGCACTCCGCCCAGCGCTCGATGCACCTGCTCCCTGGTTTTCTGGGCAGTGTGGCCAATGTATTCTCCAACCAAATCGGCACGTTCCACTTCAACGACGTGCCCCTTCTTCAGTATTCCCAGCTCCTTGAACATTCGACCAAGTACCCTGGCAACTGTGGTCTTCCCAGTGCCTGGATTCCCAGAGAATATCATGTGGAGGGACATTGGCTGACAAGTTAGGCCAAACCTGGCCCGACGACGCTGCACTTCTATGTACGCGTAGAGCTCCGCCACGAGCTCCTTTATTTCCTTCAGCCCCACCAGCTGATTTAGTTCCTGGAGACATTGGCTGATGGGTGGCACTTTCTCCCCCATGGTAGCGCTTTCTGCTCCAAGGAGCTGTAATGCTCGGGCGGGAGAAATGGCCCCCTGTGCCACCTGTGCCAGGATCTCGGGCGTAGACTGGCGCATTGGGCGTCCCCCAGTTCCCCCATTGTACGCAGGGAGGAGGTTGCCTGTGACTTTGGAGCCATGGGCGGGAGGCACCAGCAGGATTCTGGCATTTTGTATAGAACGGCATTCATTGGAGTGCAACAGTGCGCGGCGCGGGGTGAGTGGGAATTGAAGGAACTCGGTGAGATTTTAAGAAGAGCCAGGGAAGCAAAGGGCATTTCCCTGCAGCAGGCGGAACAAGACACCAGGATCCGTAAGCTCCACCTGTGCAACATTGAAAAGGGAGAACCCACCCCAGGCCTTGACCCATCCTACTTCAGGCTGTTCGTTAAGACTTACGCAGATTACCTGGGGCTGGAAGGCTCAAGGCTGCTAATTCAATACCTGGGCTCAGCCCCTTGTACCGACACGGCGCCTGTAGCTGCCATGCAACCCCAAGTGGTACGCCAGCCCCTGGTGAGACGCCCAAGAGGGTCACGATTGTGGAGTGCTGCCCTTGTTGTGCTGGTAGTCTTGACGTGCTGTGCAGTGGTGCTGCAGCTCACCCGCCCTCGCCAGGCGGTGGCCCCGCAACAAGCGCCACCAGAACCCGCACCGGCTAGCCCTCCAATTTCACCCATAAGCCAGCCCCAAGTACGCCTTGTGGAGAAAACTGGGGTAACCAGCGTGTATGAGGTGGAAGCCGAGCCAATACAAGTTGAAATTGCAATTAGCAGTGATCTTCCAGAAGACAAAGAATGCTGGATTAGCTTGACCGCTGATGGAAAAGAAATGTACCAGGGCATCCTGTCAGTGGGCAGCTCGCTCCAAGCAACTGCCACCAAGGAAGTGAGGGTGAGGTCAGGCAAACCGTGGATGACTGCGCTCAGCGTGAACGGAGTTGAGGTTGGGCGCATGGGTGAGCTGGGACCACCCAGGAACGTGGTGGTGCGCGCCAAGTGATAGATGGCAAGTCACGAAGCGCACAGCAGCTTCACCGCTTCGAGCACGCCCAGGTAGTGGGGATTTCGAGCCACGTAACGGGCGCAAGCCTTTAGGGGTTCACAGGAGTTGGCAACCGCTACTCCGAACCCTGCGCTCGCCACCATTCCAACGTCGCCAAGCCCATCACCCACCGCGATTACCTCTTCCATGGGCACTTCCAGCACCTGAACCAGGTGATGCAGCCCATCCCTCTTGGACGCGCCCTTAGCCCGGATTTCCACCATGTGAGGGAGCACCCGCTCCACTTCGGCAACATCGCTGTAACCCTGCATGAGCTGTTGGCTTAGAGCACCTATCACCTCAGGTTTGCCACGTACGGCGAGTACCCTGACTCCTTGATCCGCCACAATCAGCGGGCAAGTAACCTCGAACTCCATCCCCAAGGCAGAGCTGTACCTGTTGACGCTCTCAGAGGCACTGCTTGCAAATGCCTTCTGGTGAGTGAAGGCAACCACATCCACTTCAGCGGGAAGGCTAGCGATTACCTCGCGAATCACAACAGGACCCAGTGTTAAGTCGCGCCAGACGCGTCCTTGAGTATCGCAAATGGTTGCGCCACCTGCGCACACGAAAGGCGCAACGATTCCTAGAGCCTTGGCTACCCACAGGGTCGCAGGATAAGCCCTGCCCGTAGCCAAGGTTACTTCCAATCCGTTTGCACGAGCCAATGACACTGCTTGAAACGCCTCAGGCTCAATTCGGTGAGTTGGGCCTAGTAACGTGCCATCTATGTCGGCCACAAGCAGCCTGTACATTGCAGTTGCCTCCAATCATCCCTTGTTGAACAGCCCTTCAACGCTAAGGTACCTTTCGCCTCCGTCAGGCAACATTACCAGCACGCGCCTACCCACGCCAAGCTCTTGGGCCACCTTAACCGCCGCAGCCAAGGCCGCTCCCGATGAAATGCCCGCGATAAGACCCTCAGTGATGGCAAGCTCCCTGCACGTGCAAAAGGCTTCTTCAGAAGTCACCGTGACGATTTGGTCCACCAGGGAAAGTTCAAGCACCTTGGGCACGAAGCCTGCGCCTATGCCCTGTATGCGATGAGGGCCTGGCTTACCTCCAGACAGTACGGACGATTCTGCAGGCTCCACTGCAACCACTTGTACCCGGGGCACCACTTGCTTCAGTACCCTAGCCACGCCGGTTATGGTACCACCGGTTCCCACACCAGCCACAAATGCGTCCAGTTCCCCCTGGGTTGCCCGAAGAATTTCCACTGCAGTGGTGCTTTCGTGGGCTTTGGGGTTGGCCGGGTTTTCAAACTGGAAGGGCATGAAGTATTCTGGGTGGCGCTCTTTGATCTCCAGGGCCTTTTCCACGGCCCCTCTCATTCCAGAGGCGGCAGGCGTCAGCACGAGCTGTGCTCCGTACGCGCGCAGCAGCTGCCTTCTTTCCACACTCATGCTCTCGGGCATTGTGAGTACCAGGTGGTACCCCCGGGAGGCTGCTATCATCGCCAACGCAATGCCCGTATTGCCTGAGGTGGCTTCTATGATGGTCGCACCTTCCCTCAACAAGCCTTTCTCTTCTGCGTCCTTTATCATCCACAAGGCTGCCCTATCCTTCACGCTTCCTCCAGGGTTGAACCATTCTAGCTTTGCCATGATTTCGGCTCGCTCACCGGGTCTGAAGCGAGAAAGCCTGACCACGGGAGTATTGCCAATGAGCTTTGTCACATCAGCAGGGACAGTCATGCCTTTTCTCCTTCCTTAAGCCACACCAGTTCCAGTTGGCTTTTTAGCTCGTTCAGCTCGCGCTCCAAGGCAGCCAGCCTTGCGCTGAGCGAATCGATGGCTTTTCCCACGGGGTCGGGGAGCACATCGTGGCGCAAGTCCACCTCATCTACCCTCACGCCCTCCCTCTTCACAATCCTGCCAGGTACACCAACAACCGTGGAGTATGGTGGCACTTCCCTCAATACAACAGCACCTGCGCCTACCTTAGAGTACCTGCCAACTTTAAAGGATCCTAATACCTTTGCTCCAGCAGCAAGCACAACTCCTTCTTCTACAGTGGGATGTCGTTTCCCTTTCTCCTTACCGGTCCCCCCCAAGGTAACCCCCTGATAGATAGTGACGTTGTCGCCCACTTCAGCAGTTTCTCCAATCACCACACCCATGCCATGGTCTATGAAAACGCCCTTTCCAATCTTTGCTCCTGGGTGGATTTCTACGCCAGATATGAAGCGACCAAACTGCGAAACCATTCGCGCGAGCAAGAAGAGCTTCCTGTTGTATAGCCAGTGGGCTAACCTGTGAATTATTAGCGCATGGACCCCTGGGTAACACAACAGCACCTCAATGGCACTCTTGGCAGCTGGATCCCGCTCAATGGCCGCTTTTATGTATGACCTTGTGTACTCAAACATAGGCCCTGTCTCCCCCAGTGCGCGGTATCTTTGTTGAGAGTGCACTAAATAAGAAGCGCCGCCTCGTCACAGAGACGGCGCCGCCGTGGTCCCACTCTGCTTCGGAAGAGCGCAAGCATGGACCTGCCCTTCCCTCTTCCCTAATAACTACACGCTGTAACGGGCGCTCCCGTGAAAACCTACTCCCAGCGGTTTCGGCCTCAAGCTCAAAGGCGCACCCCAGCACCAATCACCCAGGCACACTCCCACCTGTTCTGTGCCCTCTCTTGGAGCGACCGAAGGTGTGGGCTTCCCCGTCATCGCCTTCGCACCCAGGTTGCTTCCCAGGATACCACCTTTTCATGGCTTCGTCAACCGTTTGACGTTCTCGTCTGCGAGGAAGTCCCGCAAGAAGCTATCCACATGGGCGTGCACTGCAGCTTCAGCTTTGTGTCCGTCGCCCATCTGAATCAACCTGAATATCTCCCAGTGCTCAGCCAAACTCCTCTGTAACCTCCCGGGTATCCCAAAGAGCAAGTTGTAAAATCTCTCCTCGTGGTCGCTCAGGTTGCCTAGAATTGCCTCAAGCCGTCTGTTTCGTACAGCATGAACCAGAGCCCTGTGAAACTGTTTGCCGAGCTCTCTGCACTGGGCTTCTTTCGACTGTGCTAGTGCCTCTTCCGCCTGCCTAAGCAACTGTTCCAGCGCTTGAAGGTCATCCTGGGACATGCTTTGGGCAGCTACTCGTGCAGCAAAGCCCTCCAGCACACCCCTGAGCTGGTATACTTCGCGAACGTCTTCCCTGGAAATCGGAGCAACGTAAAACCCCTTATATGGGTAGAAAACCACAAGCCCCTCCTTTTCCAATCTCCTAAGGGCGTCCCTCACAGGTGTCTTGGAAACACCAAGTTGCTGGGCAATGGCAGTCTCCACCAGGGGCTGCTCTGGAGAAAGGGAAAGGCTAAGGATGGCTTTTTTTATCCGTTGGTACGCCTGGTCCGTCAGCAACTGAGCACCAGGGAGCGGATCCAAAGACCCCAACAATCAGAACACCTCACCTAAGCCTGTATGCGCTCGGGTCCACAATTGCTTGCACCAAAGTGAGTTGCCTGTGTTCAAGCCACTGGGCAACTGCGCTTTCAACTTGCTGGGGCGTTTCAGCCACCATGCCCTTGGCACCGAGACCTTCTGCCACCTTTGAAAGGTCAACCCCTTTTAAGGATACTCCGTAATGGGGCAATCCCCTTCTTTCTTGGCTCATGGCAATAAGGCTCAAGCAGCCGTCGCACATCACCACGACTAACAAGCCCAGCCCAAGCCTGGCCGCCGTCTCCAGTTCACCCACGTACATGCCGAAGCCGCCATCGCCAATTACTGCCACCACGTGGCGGTCTGGATAGACGAGTTGAGCTGCCATGGCGGCTGGCAGGCCGTAGCCCATAGAGGAAAGACCGTTCGACACTAGGAAGCTGTTGGGCAAATAGGTGGTCCACAGCTGTCCCATGAGGAACTTGTGGGCCCCCACATCGCAGCTCGCAATTGTGTCTTTTGGGGCCATCCTACGTACCACATCTACAACTTCCCAAGGAGCCATGCCCTGAGCTTTGCGCCTTACCAGGCCACACAGCTGTTTGCTGTGCTCGGCAATGGACTCAATGGGCCACTTGGCCGCCGGGCCTACCGCTTCCCTCAAAGCGCCCAAAGTAAGACCAATGTGGCCTACTAACTCCTCCTCCGCGTGGTAGAACTCGTCAACGTTGGGCAAAGCATCTACGTGGACCACTGGCGCTCCAAAAGTCCACGGCTTGTCCAGTTCCACCACGTCCAGTCCGCAGCACACAATGCAGTCCGCCGATTCAATTAGCCTGAGCACCAGTTCGTCGCCCAACATTTCGAGCACACCTGCAAACAAAGGGTGGTCTTCCCCGATGATACCCTTGGCCTTAGGAGCTACCACCACTGGCGCCTGAATTTGCTCTGCAAATCTAGCCAATTCCTTTCCGGCATTGGCCCTCAGCGCGCCGATTCCAGCTAGTACCACTGGGCGGTTGGACCGCCCGATCAGGTGCGCTGCCCTGGACACCGCTTCTGCAGGTGCACCACTCATGAGGTCCCTAGGTCGAACTCTCGAGCAGTGCGAAGGAGCCTTTGCCTCCGCCTTTGCCAAGTTGCTTGGGAGGCAAAGGTGCACAGGGCCAGGCCTCTCACACAACGCAGTCCTCACCGCTTTTAGGGCTATGTCTCCAGCGCTGGCTGGCTCCACGGTCACGCTCCACTTCACGATGGGCCTGTAAAATGCGTTAAGGTCCATCACTTGGTGGGTGGCAATTGCTGCGCGGGTTATTGTAATCTGCCCAGTAATCGCGATTAGTGGATCTCTGTCCATCCAAGCGTTGGCGATTCCAGTTGCCATGTTTGCTGCCCCAGGGCCCAGCGTGGAAACACACACTCCTGGAATCCCTGTGAGCTGTCCGGTAACCCCAGCCGCAAATGCGGCTGCATTCTCATGCCTGGTGAGGATGAACTGGATGCCTTCTTTCCTGGCTTCGTCCAGGAACTCCACCACTTCCCCTCCAGGGTAACCAAACATGTAGCGAACCCCTGCTGCCTTCAGCACCTGCGCAATGGTTGCTGCCACACTAGCCACTCACTTCACCCTCCCTATTCGTTAAGGGGTTTGATTTCAAAAAGCACCGTTCCTCCCGACGTATGGGGTGGACCTGGGTCCACGCACTGCCAAAGCCTGCCATCAAGCCCCAGGTGGGCGTAGTCCACACCCATCCTCGCTGCAAATACCGCCGGGTAGAGGGAACAGAAAGCGTAACCACAGATCGGTCCCGACTCTTCCTTGGACACGTTGGCGCCTCGCAGCACAATCTTGTCCCCTACTCTTATGCCTGCCGCACAGTGCCCTCTAACCTCGCGAGCCACAATCTCCACGTCCCGCGCAATCTCCGCAACCTGTTTCACCATGCAATCCTCCCTTCACGCCTGGGATTCCCTTTGCCTCCTTGCCATGAACGCCGCTGTAACCACAGTCAGACAAAGCAAGGCCGCGCTTATTGGCCTGGTTACGAACACCGTCCATGAGCCCTGGGACAGTATGAGTGACTGGCGCACTGCGTTTTCAATCATTGGGCCCAAAATCAGCGCAAGCACGATTGGAACCACAGGAAACCCGTACTTTTCCATGACGTACCCAAGCACCCCGAAGGCAATTGCAAACATCACCTGCAAGGTGGACCCGGACTCAGCGAACGCCCCTATCACGGAAAACACTGCCACTATTGATACAAGGTACTCCTTGCGGATCGAAGCTATCAGCGTAATTGGCTTTATGAGCAGGAAACCTATGGCCAGCATGATAATGTTGGCGAGGATCATCCCGGCAAAAATGGGGTAAACGACCTCAGGGTGCTCCTTGAACAACATTGGACCCGGCTGCAGCCCTTGCACTGTTAAAGCTCCAAGCAACACTGCAGTGACAGCGTCCCCTGGGATTCCCAGGGTAAGCATGGGAATCATGGCACCTCCTGTGACCCCGTTGTTGGCTGCTTCTGGCGCGGCAACTCCTTCCAAGATCCCAGTGCCGAACAGCTCAGGGTTTTTGGAACTGCGGCGAGCTTCACCATAAGCCATGAACGCAGCAATGGTCCCGCCAGCACCAGGCAGGATTCCTACCCACGTGCCGATCAGGCTGCTCTTCAGCCCAATCCGGACTATTCTCTTAATCTCGTCCCAATTGGGGAGAACGCTGCCAATGTTGCGCACTATTTCGCGCTGGGCGGGAGGAGTCTCCACCAATCTGAACACCTCAGCAATAGCGAAGAATCCTATGACTGCCGGCAAGAAGGGAATTCCTCCAGACAGCTCAAGGCTTCCAAAAGTGAAGCGAGGCACCGGAAGTATGGGGTCCATTCCAATTGTTGAAAGGAGTAACCCGAATACCGCAGAAACCGCGCCCTTTAAAAGCGACTTTCCGGACACTGCAAACACTGCAGTCAAGCCAAACACGCCCACTGCAGCGTATTCCACCGGGGAAAACGCCAGGGCAAACCTGGCAAGGGGCGGAGAAAGGAACACCATGATTGCAGCAGAAACAAGCCCGCCCAAAGTAGAAGCCAACAGCGCTGTGCCAATTGCCTTTCCAGCCTTGCCTTGTTTGGCCATGGGATATCCGTCCAGCACGGTGGCCGCTGCAGCAGGCGTCCCAGGTGCCCTGATTGTGATTGCGGTGATGGAACCACCGTACATGCCCCCGCAGTAAATGGCGATAAGCAATAAGAGGGCAGGTACTGGGTCCAGGTTCATGGTGAAAGGTATGAGCAGTGCAATGGCCAAAGTTGCGGTGAGCCCTGGCACGGCCCCGAAAACAATACCTATCACGGACCCGAGCACCATGATCAGGAAGTTGGAAGGTCGAAACACAGCTTCCAAGGCCATTATCAATTGGTCAGGCAACAAGTTCTACCCCCTCCCGCGCTACCTGAAAAGAACACCCGCAGGCAGCGACGCATGAAGCAAGTACGAGAATACCATGTAGACCACAACCATTATGAGGCAAGAGCTCAACGCTGCAGACTTTATGTTGGGTCGCTCCTGCGCCATTAGGGTGAGCGTGGCAGCATACAGGAACGTTGATAGCATGAAACCCAATAAATGAATGGTGTAGTAGTATACTACAGACAGCAGTACCACCTGCGGTACCGTTACTGCGCTGCGCCGGTTTCTCACACTGGCCTTTGGGGCATGTTCGGCCTTTGATGGGGCTCTCAAACTGAGCCCCATCAAGGCTGCTCCCAATAGAGCCAGGAGGCCTGCACAAACCCTAGGAAAGAAGCTGGGTCCTGCAAGTTTCACTTCAAACGCGGGCAGTCCCCCACTTGAAACCCAGAACAGCAGCGCTATTCCAATGGCCAACAGTCCTCCAATCGTGTCAGGATTCAGTGCGTTTCGCCTCACGGTGGGAGCCCCTCTTTCACCAGAGCGGTCATTGCTTGCCAGTAAGGTTCAGGTCTTTGACTACTTGCTGAACCCTGGGATACAGACTATCGAGGAACGCCTTGAAACTCGCTGCGTCCCTAAAGAAGGGATCGTATTTTGCCTTGGTTGCTGCATCCATGAACTCAGGATTCTTGTACGCCTTGACGAAGGCGTCTTCCAGGACCTTCTTAACGTCTGATGGAACCCCTTTGGGAACGGCAATGGCCCTCCACGACTCATACACTACGTCGTAACCCAACTCCTTGAGGGTAGGAACGTCGGGATAGTCAGGCATACGCTTCTCAGCCGTCACTGCCAGAAGCCTGATAGTGCCCTGCTTGATGTGCTGGTCAGCCAGGGAAATGGTATTCATCTGTGCATCAATGTGCTTTCCAAGGAGCGCAGCGTTGAGGTCAGGGGAGCCCTTGAACGGGACTATCGAGAACTTCGCACCAGAGGCCTTTTCCAGTAATGCCACTGCCTGGTGGAACACCCCTCCCAGAGGAGTAGTGCCCATCTTGACCGTTTCCGGTTTGGCTTTAGCTGCATCGATTAGGTCTTTCAGTGACTTGTACGGGCTATCCCCGTGTACCATGATTCCAAAGGGCTGCGCTGTGAACTGGAGCAGGTACTCGAAGTCGTCATACTTTACCGGCGAAGTGCCCATCGCCTGGTTGGTCAATATGTCGAACGTCACAAGGCAAATAGTGTAGCCGTCCTTCTTGGCACTGGCAGCCTGAGCCCAACCAAGGGCTCCATTGGAACCTGCAACGTTTATGGGAGTGATGCCCACGCCTAGCTCCTTCTCGGCGTACTTTGCAATGAGTCTGGCGGCAAGGTCCGATGCCCCTCCAGCAGGCCAGGGGATTATCATCTCAATGGGTTTGGTGGGGAACTTATTGACTTGACTTCCAGAACAACCCGCAACTGTCACCAACAAGAATGCACTCAATAACACCGCGGCCATGCGTCGCGCCACAAGCGCCCTTTCCTTGGTCATGTTGACAGTACCCCCCTTTTGAACAATAAATTATACCATCTTGCTCAGAGCTTCTTCCCCGGACATGCCCTCTACCACTCCAAGCTCCCTGGCAGCAGCTGTCACCCCGTCAACCTTTGCGGTGAGAATATCCTCAGGAGAGGAGACACCCGTCACTCTAGCAGCCACAATCTTGCGGTCCTTGTGGAGTCCATCCAACCTGACCACGTCCAGAAGCCCGCACATCACATATCCCTTGGGTGCCACTGCAACCAACAGGTTTGTCTTGGGAAGCGCAAGGGAAATGCCCACGCAAATGGTGTCCCCAACTCTCAGGGGCACCATGGAAATCATTGGCTCACCTCCTTGGCAAAATGCTAAACAATTCTAGATCTAATATCTTGCGTACAATGACTATTTCTCCTTTGGACCTCAAACTCCTGCTCCAAAATGAGCCTGGAATGTGGTCTGTGGAGTACCAACAGCCCCTGTCGCCTGCTCACGCAAACATACGGAAGCGGCCCAAAACAGTGTGCACTACGTGCTGAGGCTTAGCCCATCTGGGGCCATTCAGGGCAGTTGGGAGTGTGGGGTCCAGTCATAAAGCGGGGGATGGCGTCTGTCGCCATCCCCCGTTCTCAGGGTATCAGCTAGTTGGTATCTTCCAGCCTGCAGGAGGTCTCGATACCCCTTCGAAATTGAAGGTGTCCACGTTGGATTTGTCTACAATAGTGAGGGGAGTCCAGTACTGTTTCAGCAGCTGGTCCGCTTTGCCTTGGAGCGTCCAAATGGCAGCCCTCACGCCCCACCTGCCCATTATGGTGGAAGACTGCACCACTGTTGCGGTAATGCGTCCGTCGCGGATGGCCTTAATGCAATCGTCCTGGGAGTCAGTGGTAGTGACCACGATCTTCCCAGCCTTGCCCGCAGCAGCGATGGCCTGGGCTGCACCCACACCCAGGAAATCGCTTCCAGTGAACACCCCGTCGATTTGTTTGTAGGCCTGCAGGGCGTCCTCCATTTCCTTCATGCCCGCCGCCGGATCAGAATCCAGGAACCTTTCTGCGATGATCTTTATGTTGGGGCAGTTTTGCTGCATGTAATCCTTGAACCCCTTGGCCCTGTACATTGCCCAGGTTGTGCCGGCAGGCCCATCCAACATGAGCACGTTGCCCTTGCCGTTTAGCTTCTTGGCCATGTACTCAGCATGCATTCGCCCAATCTGCTCGTCGTCAGAACGAATCCTGGTGACTACTTTCTCGTTCTTGGTCATCACGTTCACGTTGATTACAGGGATGCCCGCCTTTGCCGCGCTGTCCACCACCGGAACTGTGCCTTCTAGGTTCACGGCAACCAGGATGATGGCGTCCACGGGCATCGCAATGAGGTCTTCCACCTGTTTGACCTGGCGCTCCAAGTTGGCGTAGCCTCCAGCTTCAAACAGCACAACTTTGGCCCCGTACTTGGCAGCTTCGTCGAAATAGCCATAAGCCTGGGCGACGAAGTGCGGATTGGCCAGGTGTGGCAAGGCTACTCCTATGGTATACTGCTTGTCGGGTTTGGGCGGCTCCGGCATTTCTCGAGAATCGCCTGGTTTGGAATATTCGTAGGCCCGGGCGATCTTGGGGTCCTTTGCCGGGGCCTCCTGCTTCTTGGGAGCCTCGGTTTGGGCTGGCTTTGAGGTTGTGCAACCCGAAGTAGCCACCAACACGAGCGCAAGTGCAACACACAGCCACACAAGCTTGTACCGACGCACTTTTCCATACCTCCTTTTCCTGATGACCACGAACAAGCGATCAGTGAGCCCAAGCGTGCGACTGCACCCGCAAAGTCATTACCACCCCCTTACGCTACCTGAGGTTTCTCTTGTTCAATGTGTTTGGCGTTACCGCAGCCAGTTGCCAATGATTTGCCATGAGCAGCACGCCGAAAAACGTGTCCACCATTGTGCCTTCGCCTCCCTTCAGGCTTGTGCCGCCAATTACAGCTGGTGCCACCGACTCCGCTGAAACAATAGGCGACTATCTTGTATCTGGCCACGTTGATCCCTGAAACAAATGTGGCTTCCTCGTTGCCGCCGATCGCGTAAAGGTATCTGCCTGCCACGGTCCATGTAAGGAACACGTACCCCACTCCAAACTCCCAACCAGGCGAAAGAGTCCGGAAGGCCCGTTACCGGCATGCCATTGGTATATGTGAATGCGGCTCCTCGCAAGAAAGACAGCCCGCCCATGGTCACTATGAACGCAGGCAGCTTCAGGTACGCCACTAGGGAGCCTTGCACCATGCCAATTGCAAGCCCCAAGGCTAACGCCACCACAATGCCAAAGGCGATGCCCCGGCTTACGATTCGGGTGGCAGCCACAACGCACATGAGGCCCAGCACTGATCCCTGTGACAAGTGCACGCCACCGGTGAGGATCACCATGGTCTGCACCACCGAGGCAATAGCCAGGATCGACGTCTGCCTGGCCATGTTGGTAAGGTTGGAGGATATGCAGAAGTTTGGGTTGATCGAGCCAAAGCACAGGGACCAAAATAGTATCGCAGCTGGAAGTGCTGCCTTGTTCCACGACAACCCTCCCATCCACCGCCGGCGCGCCACTTCAGGTTCCACCACTCCAATCACCCCTGTAGCCAGCATTCACCATAGTTTCTACTCCCAAGGCGTAGTTCAGGATTCGTTCCTGGCTGGCCCTGGCAGTTTCCATCTCGGCCACCATCCTGGCAGCCCTCATCACGTAAATCCTGAGCTCGGAGGAGATCATCGGGATGCCGGCACCGTTGGCCACCAACTCGTTCATGAGCTGATACACTTCCACCTTTGGGCCCACGTCGGTCCCCCTAGTTGGTTCGTCGAAGATGAACACATCAGATCAGGCGCATAGCCACCTTGCAAGAACCACTTTTTGCTGGTTTCCTCCGCTCAAGTGGAGCACTTTCTGGAATAAGCTGGGCGTCCTCATGTTCATCCTACAAAGCTACCCGCAACCTCCAATTCCTTACCCAAGCTCACCAGGCCTCTTGAGCACAACTGACCCAGGGAAGCAAGGGTGACGTTGTCCTTCACCGACATGGTGAGCACAAGGCCATGCACTTTCCTTTCCTCTGGCAGGAAGGCAATGCCAAGACTGATTGCCTCCTGGGGCAAGAGATTGTCACCTACTTTCCCTCCAGTAGTTCTGCCCAGGCCGAATAGGGTCCTCGCCGGCTCAGTTCTTCCAGTGCCAACGAACCCAGCTGGATCCAACTCCGTTTCAAGCATCCCCAGCTGATCCTGGCTCTGCCTGAGTAGTTGAGTCCAGTTCATGAAAGCCAGTTTGCCCACTTTCACTCGGGGCTCCATGCCAAGGAAAACCTTCTCGGCAACGCTCAGGTAAGGCACGAGATTGAACTCCTGGCATATAGTGGCTATCTCGAGCTTTTAGGCATGGCAAGGGTCCTGGATCTCCACCTCCTGCCCGCACACCTTGATCGTGTCGGCATCCTTCCTGTACACCCCAGACAAAACCTTGATGAGGGTCGACTTCCCTGCGCCGTTTTCTCCCACCAGGACGTGAGCTTCAAAATCAGCGCTGTTCAGGGCCACAACTCCCTTTGCCTCGATGAGTGCCTGCTCTTACATGGCATACAACAAGACTCAGGCTAACTCCCTTGCTGATCAAGAGGGCAGAAAGTTGCAGGATGTGTTACGAGATGCCTACTACGTGCGGTCCGTTGTCGAGTCATGCGGGTTTCGCGTCTCTGCGGCGACCGGTCAACAAGTTGCACTGATCTGCAAATCTGCAACGGATTATGGTCTGACCTATTCTAGACAGCGTAAAGCTCCAGCCATCAGTGGTGCACCTTCATCGACTACTTTGTCGAAAACGGTCTCTACTTCGGACAGGTGCATTGCCATGGCGTTCCTAGCCTTGTCCGGATTCCGTTCCGCAATGTACTCCAAGATACGGCTGTGATGCTCAATCGAGGACTGCTTGATAGTCGGGCACTCCTCCACAAGCCTCGAGTGGGCTTCAGCCAGCAGGTGTCTCACTGCAGCAAACAATTCGTACAAGACGCGGTTTCTGGCCGCACTGGCTATGCCCATGTGAAACTTGAGGTCAGCTTCGATAAACCGTGAAACGTCTGTTTCAATGGATGCCTTCATGTTGGCGATGGCGTCACTCAGGCACCCAATGTCCTCTGGGGTTCGCCGGACAGCCGCAAGGGCAGCGAACTCCAGTTCCAGTAACCTGCGGGCCTCTAGCAATTCCCTGAAGGTCATGTTCTCAAGTATTGCCCTGTAGCGCAAGGGTTCTACAAGGGACTGCCCACAGCTGCTAACGAACGTGCCTTCTGGGTTCCTCGAGACCAGTCCAGCAGCAGCAAGGCCCTTGAGCGCTTCGCGCACAGACGACCTTCCCACCCCAAGTCGCCTAGCCAGCTCGTGCTCTGGAGGGAGTTTATCCCCTTTGCGCAGCGCTCCTTCCTCTATGAGGCGCTTAATCTCCTCCATCACTGCGTCGGCTACAGTGCTCTTCTTTATTCTGTGCAAACCTTTCTCCGAGTTTGGGTGCATTGGCGGATCCTCTGTTGTCGGTATTATCTGATTGTCTCATAGTTCGACATCTTTGGGAAAACTCCTTCCCCCTGAAGGAAATGATCACCTTTCCAGAGAACTAAATGAAGTGGAATGCGTTGCCTAAGAAAGCTCGTCAAAATCATACCGGTGGTAGTAACCATGTACCTGTGTGCCGGGCTGACTTTGCCAGTTCAAGCCCGAGCTGCAGCAGCTTCCCTCAAGGCCGGCGCCAGGGGCCCAGACGTAGTTTCACTCCAGCAAGGCTTGCAGGTATTGGGGTACTATAGGGGGCCAATTGACGGGATCTTTGGGGCTGGAACTGCCGACGCAGTCAAGTCATTCCAACGGCAGCATGGGCTAGTTGTTGACGGCGTGGCTGGTTCCAACACCTTGTCTGCCCTGGGGCGCGCCATGGCTGCTGCTTCCGGCTCCCGATACCCGGCTGACTCTGCCCAGCTCATAGTGACCACTGCAAAGAGTCTGCTTGGGGTGAAATACAGTTGGGGAGGCCACACTCCCAAAGGGTTTGACTGCTCTGGCTTTGCCTATTACGTGGTAAACGCTGCCGGGGTCCCTTTCCCCAGGGACATACAATCCCAGTTTAAGTGTGGCATTGCCGTGGAACGCCGGGAGCTAATGCCCGGAGACCTGGTGTTCTTTACCACCTACGCACCTGGACCCTCCCATGTGGGGATTTACCTGGGCGATGGGGAATTCATCCACGCGTCCTCAGCCAGGGGCCAGGTGGTCATTACGCCCCTAACCAAGCAGTACTATGCAAAGCGATTCATTGGAGCCCGGAGGCCTGCTAAATGACGCCCCTTTCCACTAGTTCCTGGATGAGTTGGCTCATGGTAAGCCCAGCTTTTTCACGAATGACAACTTCTGCCCGCCAGTCGTAAGGAGTGGGCTCCATGTTTATGATGGCAAGCCTTCCGGCCAGCCTAGGGAGGTACGCAGCAGGCGCGACCTGAAGGCTAGAACCAATCACCAGCATGAAGTCAGAGCGGTTGGCTTCCTCCACAGCTTCCGCAAACGCAGGCGGCATTGGGTCTCCGAACAGCACCACGTCTGGCCTCATCTTGCCCCCGCATTCGCACCTGGGAGGAACTTCCCCAGCCTTGGCCTTCTCAGCTAGCTTACAGAAGGGGAACTTGCGCCCACATTCCATACACGTGGCTTCCCTCAGGTGACCGTGCACTTCGATTACCCTTCTTGAGCCTGCCTTCTGGTGCAAGCTGTCTATGTTCTGAGTGATCACTGCCTTCAACAATCCTGCTTGTTCCAACCGTGCCAGAGCCTTGTGTGCCTCGTTGGGCTCAACTTCCGTGAAAGCCCCCAACAAAGAAAGTCCTGTGGTGTAAAAAAGGTCTGGCCTGTATTCAAGGGCATCAGCCGAAAGCACTTCCATGGGATCCACCTCTTCCCAAAGGCCAGTACCCCTGCCCCGGAAGTCAGGCAGGCCGCTTTCAGTGGACACTCCGGCACCAGTGAGCACTACGAAATGGTTTGCCGAACAAACCAGATCCGCCAGGCGCGACACGTTGGGATTCCCTGCAACTACCATTCTAGCTCTTGCACCTCCAAGCACCCCGGCGGCCCTCACCATGGGGCAAAGCCCAGGGCAGGCCATAGGGCTGCGGATATGGCCGAAGTAACCACCACTGACACCAGGCTCAAGGCTAAGCCGGGTGCAAACAAGTCCCTGTTCTGCAACTTGCCCGTTGAATATACGGTAAGGTTTGGCAGGTTCTGGGTAACCAGCACGAACCCGTAGAAGGAAGCAACCCCGGCAAGCATGCACATCCCCACAGCGTTGTGTCCAGTGGAAACCGACAAGGAAACCAGCAGGGGCATGGTAGTGGCAATCACAGTCAGGCTGCTGGTCATGAGCAGGTGGTACAACACCAGGGCAGAGCTAATGAGAAGCGCACCAACGAATGGAGTGAACAGGCTGGCCCGGAGAGCATCGGATGCAAAGAGAGCTCTGGAAAGGTAGGCCGCGGCTCCACTGGAGTTGAGGGCATTGCTCAGTGACACCGATGCCCCTACGAGCAGCACAATATCCCAGCTTATGTTAAGAAGCTTGCGCCATTCGGCCACCCCTATGCCTGGTGCTGCTAAAAGCAATACCCCTAGTGCGGCCGGCAGGGAAGAGTGCCAGCCAGTAATCGGCTCGGCTGCCCACAACCCCACCACCAGGGCAAGCACTGCCAGGCACTTCTTCTCCTGGGTGCTGACCTTGCCCATACGCTGCAGTTCAGCTGTGAGAAGTTTCTTGAGTTGGAGGGAAGCAGACGCAGGCACCTTGCACAGCTGACCCAGCACAAGCCAGGTACACCCCAGGAGCGCTACGGTCAAGGGCACCCCCACTTTCAGCCAGTCCCAATAGCTAATGGTTACTCCAGTTAAGGTCCTGAACAGATCCACGGCGAACACGTTGGAGACAGCTGCAGTGAGGGTAGTGAGTCCAGTCACTGTGCCACCGTACGCAAGACCCAGGAGCATCGTCTTGGTGAACCGTTCACCAAGGCCCAACCTTTCCGCCTCATCAGTAAGGCTCTGGACAAGGGGAAGCAGAAGTGCAGTACGCACCCCATAGCCAGGAATCGCAAAGCTGAGCACCAGCTGCACCAGGAAAAGGCCTAAAAGCCAGCCTTTCGGCGTTGGGGGAAACTTGCCCATGACTGCAAAAGCCAGCCGCTTCCCCACTGGCGTTTGGTTCACCGCTTCCGCAATCATAAACCCCAAAGTTATGAGGAAGACTGATGGTGAGGCCATGCCTGCCAAGGATTCTTCAAGGCTACACGTGCCGCTCAGGCACAGGGTGAGGATTATGGCGATGGACGACATTGTTACCGGGATTGCCTCAGTAAGCCAGAGTATCAGGGCTCCAAGGCAAATTCCCACCACCTTGATGCCCTTTAGGGAAAGCTCCGCAGGCGCAAACTTTGCCCAGATTGCCACCGACAGTAGAATCGCAACAGCGCAGACAAGCAGCTTCTTTGCTGAAGCCATCAGAACTCCACCGACTCCAGGGCCGGCACACCGTTGTAGTAGTGGTGCTTGACCAGGCGCATTTCGGTAACTGTGTCGGCTGCTTCAATGATCTCGGGACGCGCGTACCTTCCCGTGAGCACCACATGGGTGGCTGGGTTTCTGTTATTGATCAAGCGGAGCACTCTTTCTATGGGCACCAGGCCATAATCGATAGCCACGTTTATCTCATCCAAAACAACAATATGATATTGTCCCGACGCCACAGATTCCTCGGCGAGGGCAAGGCCTTCTGCGGCAAGCCTAATGTCGTCGGGATGAGGCTTGTCCCGGGAAACGAAACAGTCCCGGCCTGACTTCACCACTTTGATTTCGGGAATCCGCTCAGCAGCTAGCACTGCTTCGCCGTACTTGTTCCCTGACCCCTTCATGAACTGAATGACCAGGCTCTTTTTGCCATGTCCTGCAGCGCGCATACAAAGGCCGAAGGCAGCAGTGGTCTTCCCCTTGCCATCCCCCGTGTACACAATGCATAGGCTTGTCCTTTTCCCTTTTTCCACCGCATTTTTCACCGTCCCTGTGGGTACGTTGCTGGAATAACGTGGGCAGTTAAGCTGGCTTGGTCCCAAGAAATGGACCACCCAACCGCCTCCACAAACGCCCTAACGGGCACCATTACACGTGAGTTAGCTATGGTGACGGGACCCGGAGTTTCCGCTCGCTTTCCGCCAACCATTATATAACACTCGCCAACGGGTACCCATGCCTGAACCTCCCCCGAGGAACACTTCACCTGCCAACTCCCGGGATCCCAGTCAACCACAAAACCCATGGCCTGAGCAAGGGTTCGCAATGGCGCGTACATAACCTGACCCCAAAGGTAGATCGGAGCTTCGGGGTCCACCACCTGCCTGCCCTGGACCGTTATACCCGGTCTGCCCAGGGTTACTGCCTGGTCAACCAACGGTACGATCACGGTTCGGCCACAGGCCAGGGCTCCGGACGCAAATTGTGACGTGAATCCCTTTTCCCAAACAAGGTGTCCGCTTACGGCGTCCAAAGCAAGCACTTTGCCGCAGGACGCAGCTTCCCAGTACAGCGTAACCACCAATTCGGGCTCTTGGCCCAAAGAGATTCCAATCACGTTGGGGTAAAACGTTGCTTTCCTCTTGCCCACTTTGGTTACCAGGGCTTCGCCAGTCCATTGCCACTTGAGGTCACCGGTAGCAGCGTCCAGCGCAACCACCCTCCCCTGGCTCCCCGCATAAAGCGTATCGTGACACACAAGCATCGAGCCCCACCTTGAGCTAAAGCTGTCACGGAACCGCCATAACGGCTGTCCGGAATCGGTATCCAAAGCCCACACTGAGCCAGCCTCGTCTGACGAAGTGATGGCGAATAGGGTATCTCCCTGCACTTGGATATACCCTCCTGACCAGCCCTCAAGCTGTGCAAGCAACCGCACTTGGCCAGTAGCTGCTGTAATGGCGTATACCCTGGCGCGCCCAGTTCCGCCGCCAGCCGTTACCACATACACTGTGTCCCCCGTGGCCACCGGGGGGCCACCAGGAAGGTCACCTAGGCTTGCCTTCCACATAGTGGCACCAGTAACGGCCAGCAAGGCATACGCAGTGCCACTCTGGCCAATTACGTAAATGTTCTTGCTGTCAAAGGCTGGGTCACAAACCACAGGGTCACCCAGGTCCGTTTCCCAGTTCACCGCTCCCGTAAAAGAGTCAAGACAGGTGACCTTACCCTGGTCGGTGCCAAAGACGATGCTTCCTCCCAGCACCGCAAAACCTCCGCGCACAATGCCATGACTGTTGACTCGCCAGACCACTTGCCCAGTCTGGAGCTGCACCGCAAGTACCTCGCCACTGCGCAGCGACATGAACAATGTGTCTTGGCAAACCCCAGGATTGGAACGCACTTGAAGTTGGGCTTCTATACCCCATCGCCTCACTACCCATTCCACCCCAGGCGACGCTGCATGGGTCCAGCCTGGCACACCCAACCCGATAACAAAACTGCAAGCCAACAGAAGAACAGACACCGCTGTCCCAACCATATGATGGAACATGAGCGTCTCTCCTTCCTACGTGAGGATAGAGATCAATAGGTCAACCTTGGAACTCAGCCTGGTGCTGTATGACAAGGATTGGTATACTTTCCCGTGTGCCCTGGGCAAGCCAGCCACCCCTACCCCCGCTGGCAATTGGGCAATAAGAGAAAAAGTGGTCAACCCGTCCTGGGAAGTCCTGGGCAGCCACTGGATGGGCCTCAACATTCCCAACGGCAACTACGGTATCCACGGGACGAACGCGCCATGGTCCATTGGCCATTACATATCCAACGGATGCATCAGGTTGCTCAACCAACACATCGAGTTCCTCTTCCCGTTAGTGCCAATCGGTACGCCCTTCACTCCAATACTCATGCCACGAGTCCTCTGGTCTTACCTTCTTGCCACAAAACCAAAGCTCGCATTCGGGGTATTGCTCCGCCAGTCCTAAAAGCAGCATTTGCAAGTACTTCTGAGCCATCTGCTTCAATTCGCCGGCGTCCGGACGCCCCCTTGCACAGCCACTTTTATCCACGAAGGATATCTCCACTCTCACTGCAATGACCTGCCTCCCATAGCCCTCTTATTCTTTGGCGATCGCAAGAAGAACACCGACACTGTTCCAGGACCCACGTGGCTACCAATGGTGGCCCCGATTTGGGAAATAAGGAAATGCTTGGTGCCAAACCGCTCCTCGATTGCCTGTTTAAGGGACATGCAAAGCTCCACGTTGTCGGCGTGGTTCAAGCCAATCACCTGTGAAGACAGGTTCTCGCCCCTTTCTTCCATCACCTCAAGCATCTTGTTAAGAATACCTTTCTTGCCCCTCACTTTGTCCAAAGGTACTATTGCGCCGTCCTCAAACTGGAGAATCGGGTGTACGTTAAGGATAGTACCTACAGCAGCCGCAGCTGGAGAAATGCGTCCGCCTTTCTTGAGCATTTCTAGGGATCCCACCGCAAATATGTGCTCCATGTGGTCACGCATAAAGGTCACCCTCTCCACGATACGCTCCATGCTCGCACCTTCCCGAGCCATCACGGCTGCTTCCTTTACGATGAGCCCTTCTCCAACTGAAGCGGCTTTAGAGTCCACCACGGTGATCCGCTCGGGATCCACAGTGTCCCTTGCCACGCACGCGGATTGGTAAGTGCCGCTCAGTTTGGACGAAAAACAAATGCACAATACAGCGTACCCCTGGGCAATTGCCTGGCGGAACTGCCTAGCGAAATCAGAGGGCGGGATTTGGGCTGTTTTGGGTAACACAGGGGATTTCTTGAGTTTGGCGTAAAACTCTGAAGGGCTAATGGTAACTCTATCGTAATAAGTCTCGTCCCCAAAGCTCACCGCCATGGGCACCATATCAACGCCCAAAGCGTTCAAGTAGTCCCTGTCAAGGTCACACGTGCTATCCGTAATCACCTTTATGCTGGTCATGGCGTCCCTGGAGCCCGGCCTCCTTTATCACACAATCTCAAGTACACCCATTATAATCCAACCGCGTGTGGCAAGCACCTACCGTGTAATAACCCAGATTCCCACGGATATATGTTTCACCAGGACGTTTGGGAAGGGATGCGCTTGCTGAGGGCAGCCATTTACTGTAGGGTTTCCACCGATGAACAAGCTCGGGATGGCCTGTCCATCGCGGCACAGCGAAAGCTGCTTCTGGACTACGCATCCGCACACAACATGGAAGTTGTTGCAGAGTACGTGGACGAAGGCGCGTCCGGTAGAACCGCAGCTAGGCCCCAATTCCAGCTCATGATAAAAGCAGCTCGCTCCCAACCCAGGCCATTCGATGTCATACTGGTCCATAAGACGGACCGTTTCGCCAGAAACCGAGAAGACGCTATCGTTTACAAGGCCTTGCTGCGCAGGGAATGCGGCGTGCACGTGGTGTGCGCGTCAGAGCAATTCGACGACACGCCCACAGGACGTTTGCTCGAAGGCCTCATGGAGGTGGTGGCCGAGTTCTTCTCCCTCAACCTGTCCCAGGAAGTGCATAAGGGTATGAAGGAAAAGGCATTGCGCGGAGGCAAAGCCCTCGGAAAGCTGCCCTTTGGATACCGAACTGAACCCGACGGCACAATTGGGGTGGTGCCTGAACAGGCAGAAGTGGTCAGGCTCATATTCCAGCAATACGCCACAGGAGACTGGAGTCTGGCCCAACTAGCTCGCGAGCTTAAAGCCAAATATGGCCGCTTTGGCTTAAGGTGGTCCACTGCCACGCTTCGCAACATGATTAGGAACCGCTTCTACGTTGGTTGCCTTGTGTGGAACGTGAGGAAGGGCCGCGGAGGCCAAAGGACATGGCGCACTCCAAACGAATGGGTAGTGGTGGAAGACTCCCACCCTGCCATCATTCAGCCAGACGTTTACCAAAAGGCAAACCAGGTGCTGTCCCAGAGGGCCCGTCGCAGGGGCCGCAATCCCCAGCAAGATTATGCCTTAAAGGGGCTCGCCTTTTGCATGGACTGCGGCAGCTCCATGTGTTCTAACACCTTGCCCCATCACGCCCGGCAGCTTTCGTGTTCCGGCTACCATAACCACAAAGGTTGCTACTACAATCACATTCCAATGGGGCTTGCTGAAGCTGCCGTGGTTTCCGCGCTGCGGGACCTGTTGGCAGGCTTCTTCGGCCTGGACCACTTGACAATCGCGGAACGGCAGGAGACCGTGGAGCCCGCACTGGCGAACCCTAGCAAAACCGAGGCCCAACTGAAGCGCCAGTTTGAACTGTACGTGGCAGGAGCCATAACTGTCGAGCAGTTCACACAGTACCTACAGGCGGAACGCTCTGGAATCGCCGCCCAGCCGGCCCAGGGGAGCACATCCTCGGGGCAACAAAATGGTCAGTCGAGATTGGCAGAAGTTACTGCAAGAGCCAAAGCCATACTGGAACTCATGGACGACCCAGAACTGCCAGCTCAGGTGAGGCGCAATGCGCTCAAGAAAGTGATATACCGCGTTGAGTGGTCCCGCAGACAGGACGTGCTGCAAATCACCTTCGTCGTGTGATTATCTCAAACACAGGTACTCCGGTATTCATTTACGGGGAATACGGCAGCGAGACATGACCTCAGCCCTGCTTCATGCTACAGTTGACAGCAGTACCATTTCCGATCACTGACGATCTTGGCGCCTCCTGCTACCAAACAGTTGGTCGTACTCTGATAGCTTGATCTTCACTTCCCTGGGCTTAGACCCATCGTATGGCCCAATAAATCCTCGCTTTTCCATTGCGTCTATAAGGCGCGCTGCCCTGGCGTAGCCGATTGGCAATTTCCTTTGAAGCAAGGACACAGACGCTTGACCAGCCTCAATCACTGCCCGCACCGCCTGGGGAAACAGAGGGTCGTCCTCATCCACTTTGTCTTGGGAAGTACTGATGTCCAACTCAGACACATCCACCTTGTATTCTGGCTTCGCCTGATCACGCAAGTAGCCCACCAGCTGCTCCACTTCACGGTCAGACACGAATGCACCCTGAGCCCTGATGGGCTTGGGCGCGCCCAGGGGCATGAAAAGCATGTCCCCGCGGCCAAGCAGCTTCTCAGCCCCAGCTGTGTCTAGAATAGTCCGCGAGTCGACCTGTGACGACACGGCAAATGCTATCCTCGATGGAATGTTAGCCTTTATCGTACCCGTGATCACGTCTACCGATGGCCGCTGCGTGGCAACCACCAGGTGTATGCCAGCTGCCCGTGCCATTTGAGCCAACCTGAATATGGCGTCTTCCACGTCTACGGGAGCAACCATCATCAAGTCTGCAAGCTCGTCGATGACCACCACTATGTACGGCATGAAATCCTTTTCCCCGGCCACCTGGTTATACCTGGCAATGTCCCTAACTCCGGCCTGAACGAACATACGGTACCTGTTCTCCATTTCCTGAACAACCCAGCGCAAGCAGCCAGCCGCCTTACGGGGATCTGTGACTACTGGCGCCAGCAGGTGGGGGATCCCGTCGTACACCGAAAGCTCCACCATCTTGGGATCGATCATCACGAACTTCAGCTCGGAAGGAGTAGCCTTATACAACAGGCTGCAGATTATGCAGTTGAGACACACGCTCTTGCCCGATCCCGTAGCCCCAGCTATGAGCAAATGGAGCAGCTTGTCCAAGTCAGACACCACTGGCCTCCCAGAAATCTCCTTTCCAAGCGCCACCGTAAGCTTTGAAGTGGAAGACCTGAATTCCTCGGAGGCAAGTATGTCCCTCAAGTGAACCACGGCAATCTCTTTGTTGGGTACCTCGATACCTACCACTGACTTGCCGGGAACAGGCGCCTCTATGCGCACGTTGGGTGCAGCAAGGCTCAGGGCAATGTCGTTTGCTAGTGCCACTATCGTGGAGACCTTCACGCCAGGTGCTGGTTGAACTTCAAACCTGGTCACGGAGGGTCCCTGGGATACGTCCACAACCCTGGCACTCACGCCAAAGCTGGCAAGGGTTTGTTCCAAGAGCTGCTTCTTGTCGTCGGCGTTCTTCTCAGCCTTGGGAGGTCTTACCTTGTACTTTTGCAGCAAGCTCAGGGGCGGCAGCCTGTATCCAAGATCGGCCCCTACCGTCAGCTGTCTTGTGGCTGGCTGGCGTTCTTCCGGCTCCGGTATGCGTTGCTCGGGCACCTCGGAGGGTTTAGAGCTCGTCGCCCCATTCTGACCTATCTGCTCTTGAGGCTCTTTGGAGTTCTCCTTTTCCGGTGCAACGTAATCAGCGATAGCAGTCACAGTTTCCCGGTAAACCTCACTCAGCCAATGACCTGCGCGGCCCAACAGGTTTGCAGGCGACACACCGAAGGCAAGGGGCAGTGACGCTACAACCCCGGTCAAGAGCACCAACCACCTGCCAGCGAACCCAAACACCTTGCCCAAAGTGAAAGCCACTCCCCCACCAATAACGCCCGCACCCTGACCTGCAAGGGCTGCCCGTAGCTCAGAGCCGGGCTCACACACGACGCTGTGGATGGCCCCAGTCACGCTTGCAACAAGCACCAAAGCTCCCGCAACCCTGCTCCAGTCCAGCCTCTTGCCAGGGTATGCCATCATCCACACACCTGTGGCCAGCAGGCCAAAAGGAATAAGAAACCAAGTGCGCTCCCCAAGCATGAGGTTCATGGCCTTCTTCAGGTACACCCCAGCCCAGCCTGAAGTTTCCGGGCTGTGGCTTGCTCCGGCCAACAGCGCATAACATCCAAGGCAAAACAGGCCAATTCCCAGCGCTTCCCTTACAAGTTTCCCAGCCAGTGTGCGCTCGCGCTCCACGTCAACTCCACTCCTAACTCAGAGCCAGACAAATACGAGGCCCACGCACAAGCAATACCAGCCGAAGCTCCTCAGGCTGCGCTTTTTCAACCAGCCGACTAACGCCCCAATGGATACGTAACCGCTGATGGCAGAGGAGACGAGGCCAATTGCGAGAGCTAGGGGTTCTACTCCCAGGGTGCCTTGACCATGCCAAAGACGCAGGAGCTTCAAGGCACCAGCGCCTCCCACCACAGGTATTGCCAGTAAAAAGCTGAATTTGGCAGCAGCTTCCCTGGAGAGTCCACGCAGCACTCCAGCGGATATGGTAGATCCAGACCTGGACACGCCAGGCAACAGGGCAACGCTTTGGGCAAGGCCAACCCATAACGCGTCCGCAGCTGACACCCTAGCTCGCCTTGGCCCGTTGTGGGCACGTCCCAGGCTCCCTAAAAGCATGAGCGTACCCCCTATCAAGAACCCCACGCCGACCGACCGCATCGAAGCAAACGCTGACTCAACTGATGCTTCTGCAGCAACCCCAACTATTGCTGCGGGAACGGACCCGATAACAATTGCCAAGGCCAAATGTCTTTGTTCCCTGCGGTCAGGGTCAAGTAACCCCAGCAGCAGGTCTGCCAATTCCCTGCGGTAGTATGCAAGCACCGCAACGAGGGTGCCCATGTGTAGCGCTATCTCAAACGATGCTCCAGGAGGCTTGACACCCAGCAGGTGCTCCAGCACAGCCAAATGTCCCGAGCTGGATACAGGTATGAACTCCGTGACGCCCTGAATCAGACCCAACAAAGCTGCTTGTCCAATCGACATGGCTCAGTATTTCCCCAACACAGCATTGGCAATATTAACAGCGTGATCACCCACCCTTTCAAGGTTACTGATGAGGTCCAGGTAAATCACGCCCGAAGCAGGATAGCACTTGCCTTCGTTGAGGCGTTTGATGTGCCCCTTTCTGAGTTTTTTCTCCATGTCGTCGACAATGTCATCCAGTTCTGCAATTGTTGCAGCTTCCGCGCTGTCATTTTGCTCAAACGCCTTAATGGATTTCTTGAGGGTGTTCAGCACGAGACTGTACATTTCTGTGAGCTCCTTCATCGCTTCGTCGCTGAAGGGCAACCGTTCCTCTCTCTTGTATACCCCCAGCTCCGCAATGCTTTGGGCGTGATCGCTAATGCGCTCAAGATCATCGACGGCGTGAATCAACGAAGTGAGCATCCTTGTTTGCTCGTCTGACAGCTTGACCTGAGCCACTTTGGCCAAGTACTCATTGATGGCCGATTCAAGCTGGTCTACCAGCTCCTCCTGCTTGGATATGCGGTCAACGTCAACCCTCTTTTGGTCAAGGAACAAGGCCATACTGGTGACCACGTTGTCCGTGGCGATTTCCGCCATGCGCAGCGCTTCCTTCTTTGCGTGGGCAAGAGCAAGCGAGGGAGTCTTCAGCAACCTTGCGTCCAGGTAGCGGGGCCCAAATTCTATTGCCTGCTCAGCCCCTGGCATTAGGCGTGTAACCAAATTCACAAACTGGCTGAAGAGAGGCGTCAGCAGAATCGTGGTGCCAACGTTGAAAGCGGTGTGAGCGTTTGCTACCTGGCGAGCTGCGGTGGATCCAAGCATAGATGCAAGGTGTGTAAAAGGGCTAAGGAAGATAAGAAACACAACGTTACCAATCACGTTGAACAAGAGGTGGGCCAGAGCTGCCCGTCGAGCTGCAACCGAAGTGCCAATAGAAGCCAGAAGCGCAGTGACGCACGTGCCGATGTTTGCCCCAAGGATGACGGGTACAGCCTCCCGCACAGTCATTATGCCCTGGGACGCCATGGTTACGAGGAGGCTGGTAGTAACGCTTGACGACTGAATGATTGCGGTAAAGAGAGCTCCACTCAAAACTCCGAGTACCGGAACATTTCCAAACGAGGTGATTATGCTGGTAAAGGTGGGAGATTGCTTGAGGGGAGCCACAGCTTCCCCCATTAAGTCAATTCCCAGGAAGAGAATCCCGAAACCGAGTAACCCTTGACCGAAGTTCTTTTGAGCCCTTGTCCTCCCCAAGAAGCTCAACCCAAAACCAATCCCAATTGCGGGTAAGGCATACGCTCCGAGCTTGAAGGCGACCAGCTGGGCGGTGATGGTCGTACCGATGTTTGCCCCCATTATCACCCCAACTGCTTCCCTGAGGCTCATGAGCCCCGCGTTCACCAAACCTACTACCATCACTGTAGTAGCGCTGGACGATTGGATTAGCGCAGTGACCACCGTTCCTACCACGATGCCCTTGGCAGGAGTCTTGGTAAGGAACTCGAGCGTTCGTCGGAGTTTGTCACCACCTGCCTTCTGGAGGGCCTCACTCATCATCTGCATTCCCAGCAGGAAGAGGCCCAGGCCCCCTAGGAGGCCGAAAACAATGGACTTGGCCACCAAGTCACCCCCAATTCTCTTCTCCCTTTGCACCGGAATCGCCCATAAGATTATAGCACACCGGTCGGAGCCCACCTTTGCTCCATCCGGTGCGGCTATACCTCTACGATAATGGGCAGTATCATGGGACGACGCCCTGTCTTTTCGTACAGGAACCTGCTCAAGGTCTCCTTTACCGTTGACTTAATTGCACTCCAGTCTGTCACTTTCCTAGCGCTGCAAGAAGACAACACCGCGCGCACCCGCTCCTTGGACTCTTCCAGCAGCTCTTCGGACTCTCTCACGTACACGAAACCTCTGGACACTATGTCTGGGCCTGATATCAGCTGAGACGTTTCGGTGTCGAGGCCAACTACCACGATAACAATGCCGTCCTCTGCAAGCTGCTTCCTGTCCCTCAAAACTACCGTCCCGACGTCTCCAACTCCCAAGCCATCCACCAGCACGTTGCCAGCAGTAACCCTACCCGCCAAGCGTGCGTCATTGCTTGTGAGCTCGAGCACGCTGCCGTTTTCACCCAGAAAGATGTTCTCTAAGGCAATGCCTACTTCCCTGGCAAGCCTGGCGTGGTGCACCAGGTGCCTGAATTCCCCGTGCACTGGCATGAAGAACCTGGGCTTAACCATGTTGAGCACCATCTTCAGCTCTTCCTGACTGGCATGGCCTGAAACGTGTACCATCGCGGAGGGCTCGTACACTACGTTGGCCCCCCGCCTGTACAAGTTGTCTATGGTTCTAGTCACCATGGTTTCGTTACCAGGCACCGGCGTGGCTGCAATGAGCACCACATCTCCAGGCTCGATCCTCACTTTCCTGTGGTCATCGTTGGCAATCCGCGTAAGTGCCGACATCGGTTCCCCCTGGGAGCCAGTGGTTAGGATTACCACTTTGGACCTGGGCAGCAGGTCAAGCTGGTCTACGTCCATGAGTAATCCAGGTGGTACCTTCAGGTACCCCAGTTCCATGGCAACTTGAACAACCAGTTCCATACTTCGACCTACCACGCCAACTCTACGGCCATTGGCAGCAGCAGCGTCGATTGCCTGTTGGATTCGGGGAAGATGGCTGGCAAAGGAAGCCACCAGCACTCGACCCGATGCCTCAGCCATGATTTTGTTGAGGGTCTTGCCCACCACTTTTTCGGAAGGAGTGTAGCCAGGCTTGTCGGCGTTGGTGCTGTCAGACAAAAGTAGCAACGTTCCCTTGGCCCCAAATTCAGCCAGCTTGTGGAAATCCGTCACCTGTCCGTCAACTGGTGTCTGGTCAAGCTTGAAGTCGCCCATGTGCACAATGGTACCCACTGGAGTGTGAATGCCAAGCCCGGCACAATCTGCAGCGCTGTGGTTCACCCTAAAGAATTCCACCTTGAAAGCTCCGCATTTCACACTCTGTCCAACGCCAACCACTCTGGCGTCAAAGGTACCCCAATCCCCCTGGTCCGCAGTTTTGGCCCTTGCCAGACCCAGGGTCAACCTGGTACCGTACACAGGCACGTCAAGGGATCGAAGCACATGGGGCAAAGCTCCAATGTGGTCTTCGTGACCATGGGTGAGGAAAATGCCCTTCACCTTGTGTTTGTGTTCCAGCAAGAAAGAAATATCTGGAATCACGAAATCCACGCCTAGCATTTCTGACTCGGGGAAAGCCAAACCAGCATCAATAACGATTATTTCGTCACCAAACTCAATGGCGGTCATGTTCTTGCCAATTTCGCCCAAACCGCCCAAGGGAATTACCCTTACCCTTTCCGCCATCCTTTCCTCTCCTATCTAGTTCTACTGATCTCATGTGCGTTCGCTTCTTGCATTGTGCAAGGCACACCCAGCGCCTGCAGGCGCCAGCCGAGTATTAAGGAATTGCACAATAAGCACGGCTGCCCCACTTGAAGCCTCACTTGTATTGCATACAATCCTTCTTAGGCTCGGGCATCCACTTTATTATACCGGATTGACACGGAGGGTCGGCTACCTCTACCTTTTGGACCTAGGCACGCAGTCAAAGCGCCCTTCCTGTCATAAGACGGCAGGGCATTTGCACACAAAAACTGCCCGTGGGTTTCTTGTCCCTCGGGCAGTTGGCGTTGGGCATCTCTGTTAACGGGTCTCTACGTCCTGAGCTCCATTCCGCCTAAACACGTTTGCAGCGTCGTTCACTTTGTCTGGTGACGATTTCACGACTGCCAGTATATCTCCCTGTTTGACCCTATCCTCGTAGTATCGGCCTCTTTCCTCTGGAATTCCCAAGTCGATCAGGCTGCCCGCAATGCCACCCCCAACTGCGCCAGTGATTGCCCCTGCGATCGGCCCCGCTGCAATCACCGGTCCAATTCCCGGGATGGCCAAGGCACCGGCTCCAGCCAAAAGCCCAGCAAGCCCTCCAAGCACGCCTCCAGTGTAAGCTCCTTCAGAAAGGTCCTGTCCTCCTCTGTCCCTGTCGCTGTGCAATCTGTCTTCCCTCGAGACCACGCTTATTTCTTCGCCGGTCAACCCCCTTTTCTGGAGCTCAGTAACTGCCCTTTCCGCCTGGCTTCGGGAGTTGAACACTCCAATCAAAGTTTGTGCTTCCACCTGACGACCTCCCCTGGAATTGTTCTACCTTCAAGGGCTTATTATCCCACGCAAGCTGAAGGCATATTAGCGTTTGCCACTGTTACCCGTGGGAACCAGAGGCTGCAAAGCCGCCAGACACAAGGCAAGCACCGCAATTGGATCCACCTGAGCACCGGCAAGCCAAACTCGTTTGGGCACCTCTAGGTCCAAGAACGAACACAGGGCAGTGAGGGAAATGTAGATGCCGCCGGCCACTGCCACCAATTGCTTGATTGCGATGGAGTAGGGTGACTCAGCGGCCTCACCCATGAGCTTGGCCTTGGGTAAGCGCAAAATCACCCCCGCCCCTACTGGAACCAGCCACAGCAACAGACCCAACACCAAAATCCCTCCTAAGTAGCGCTTATGCGCCGCCTAGGGGGGATATACCGTCCCGCTAAATCCAGGACCTATTTCTTGCCTTCATCTGAAAGCCGGGACCTCATGTACCTCACAATGAGCGCGTCAAGCTTTTGGCTAATGTCCAGGGCTGCTTGTACGTTCCACGAGTCGAGTCCGTTCTTGATGGTACCGTGCAGTCGTTCCCGCAAGTTCTCCATTTCCCATACCAAGACTGTTTCGCTAAAGGACTGGTTCTTTCTCAAGCCCAACGCACCTCGGTATTGGCAATCTTATGTCAGATTCTAACACTTCGTGGCCCCCAAGCCTAGCACTTTCGTTCGGCAGGTTTCGACTTCACGTGCGGGGACATACTAAGCGCCGGAGGTGCAGCGTTGACCAGTCACTTCATTGCAATGTTGGTAGCAGCGTCGAGCGGAGCAGCCATGGCTTTCCAAGGCGCCTTAAACGCTGCACTGGCCAAAAGGCTTGGCGTGGTGGGCGCTTCGCTCGTGGTGCACGCTGTGGGCTTGGCTACGCTGGTGCCAGCCCAGCTGACAATTGCTGCTGTCCGCAAGACAGCACCTCTCGGCGATTTCCCATGGTACCTCTCATTGGGCGGGGTAGTGGGCGCCTTCTTAATTGCAGCGGTGGCCTTTGCAGTGTCTAGCGCTGGCACCGTTGCAGCAACCACCGGCATAGTCACTGCTCAAGTGTTGACAGCTGCAGCTCTGAGCCATTTCGGCTTACTTGGGCTAAAGCAGGTGCCTTTTACTGGGTTCAAGCTCGTTGGGGTAGCACTCATTGCCGCTGGCACTTGGATAGTGCTTCGAAACTGAATCACTCCCCCACATATCCCTGCTTTTGGGACAGGCCCAATTGCCTCCTGAAGTTTTCGGCGTTTTTTTCAACGTAGGCCTGGTAAATCTCGTCAGGCTCCACTCCAAGGGCAAGACACAGGCTCAAGAAGAAATGCAACACGTCGGCAAGCTCGTCAAGTACCCGTTCCTTAGAGACTTCGGTTTTGCGCTTCCACCACTTGTATCCGGTTTCGTCCAGCAACTCCATCACTTCGTGCATCAAGGCCAGAGCGTTCTTCTCCACCCACACGTCCTTGGGGAAGTCCAACCCCCATTTCTCTCGGATCATCTGGTTGAGCTGCTCCTGCAGTTTGAACATGTGGTTTAGTCTGTCCACCTAAATCCCACCCTCACCACCGTTACCATCCACCGGCCCAATGGCCGCCAGTGCGAGCCTGCCGTTGCCGAAAAGCATTCCAGCTACCCGTCGCACATCTTCCAGGGTTACGCTCTCCAACCGGCGGATTACTTCCTCAATCCCCACAACCCTGCCTAATGCCAGCTCAGACCTACCAAGCCTGATCATTCGCGAACTGGTGCTTTCCAGGGCCAGCACCACGCTGCCTTTAGCCTGGCTTTTGGCATGCCTTAGCTCTTCCCAGCTGATGCCGTCCGAAGCGATCGTTCTGAGGTGTTTCAGTACGAGTTCTACAACGTACGCAGCGTTCTTAGGACTGACGCCTGCATACACCCCAAACAGGCCCGCATCTGAAAAGGAAGCCTGATAGGAATAAATGGAATATGCCAAGCCCTTTTCTTCTCGGATCTCTTGGAACAGCCTAGAACTTGCGCCGCCCCCCAACGCGGAGCTTATCACGTGAAGTACGTAGCTCTCCGGATGCTCCACGGGGAAGCCAGGAGCGCCAAGACAAATGTGTACCTGTTCCGTTTGCTTCGTCTTCACTTTCCTCTCTAGTCGGGTCACTGGGGGATCAAAGGTCCTTGGGCGTCTGCCCGTAGGCTTCCAATCCCCAAAGTACCTGTGAACCAGTTCTATCACTTGCTCGTGAGTTGTGTTTCCGGCCACCGCAAGCACAGCGTTGTCAGGCGCATATGTAGCGCTATAGTAGTCCAGAATCTGGTTTCGGCCAATGGCCGTGATAGTGTCCCGTTCTCCAAGCACGCTTCTGCCAAGCGGATGGTCTGCCCAGCACGCCTCAAGCAAGAGGTCATGCACCTGCTCGTCGGGGGTGTCCTCGTACATGGCTATCTCCTCAAGGATAACTCCTCTTTCCATTTCAATGTGCTCAGGCTTGAACGTTGGCTCCATAAGCATGTCGGCAAGCACGTCGAAAGCAATGGGCAAATGCTCATCCAACACCTTGGCGTAAAAGCAAGTGCTTTCCTTGGTGGTAAAAGCGTTGAGCTGCCCCCCCAACGCTTTCCACCTCAAGGGCAATTTGACGGGCCGATCGCCGTCGCGTCCCCTTGAATAAAAGGTGCTCAATGAAGTGAGTTATCCCGCCCAACCCTTCGGGTTCGTGGCGGGATCCAGCACCCACCCATATTCCAACTGAAACAGATCTAACGAACGGTATGCTTTCGGTGACAACTCGCATACCGCCAGGCCCAATCTCCTTGGTTACCAAAGCTTCGCCTCCCTGGCGCGTTTCAACGCCTGTAAGTTCTTGTGGTTCGACGTGTGGTCGTCAACAGGTGTTTCCAGTATAAAGGGCACGTCCCGTAGCTCGGGCCAGTGAAGCAGTATGCTGAAGGCCGCCAGGCCGATCTTGCCTTCCCCAATGTGCTGGTGCCTGTCAAGCCTCGAACCCAGCTCGCCCACAGAGTCGTTGGCATGGACCAGCTTGAGTCCGGCAATCCCCACAGCACTGTCTATTTCGCCTAGAAGCCGCTCCACACCTTCGGGGTTCCTGATCTCGTATCCAGCAGCGAACGCGTGACACGTGTCTAGGCATGCACCAACGCTATAGGAGGTAAGCTCTACCACCTTTGAGATCTCGTCCCAGCGGAAGCCAAGCTCGGCCCCCTGACCTGCACTGTTCTCAAGCAACAGCATCACTTGGCCAACGTCTCCTGCCTGGTCGAAGGCAGCCTGAACCGCCCGGGCTATCCTCCTGTATGAGTCATTCCCCGATGGCCCATGGCCTATGTGGGTAACCACGTAGGCTGCTCCGAGCTCCTTTGCCCTCACCAGATCCAGGGCAAGGGTCTCAACAGAGTAACCCCGGGTGCGGTCGTCCTCAGACGCAAGGTTCACGAAATAAGGCACATGCACCACAAGAGGGCCAACAGAGCTAGAGCTCAGGATGTGGCCCATTTGCTCCACGTCAGAAGGTTCCAGGGATCTCGGTTTGCCTCCCCTGGGACTCCTTGAGAACACCTGTACTGTCTCGCAGCCCAAAGCCACGGCCTCCCTGGCCATTGCTGCGAACCCCTTGCCAATGGACAAATGGGCACCAACCTTGCTCATCTCTTCTTGCCTTCGCTCCTGTAGTCGTGGGGCCGCTTGGGCGAAGCCTCCTCTGTAGCGCGCTTCCTGGAAAGATTGATCCGGCCCATGTTGTCTATCTCTATCACCTTCACCAAGGTCTCGTCGCCAACGTTGAGCACATCTTCAACCCGCCTTACTCGTTCCGAGGAAAGTTCCGAAAGCCTCACCAGGCCTTCTTTCCCTGGCAAGATCTCCACGAATGCTCCAAAGTTGGTTATCCTGGTCACCTTGCCAAGGAACACATCTCCTACTGAGATCTCTTTGGTGAGCGCAGCTATCATCTTGGTAGCTTTCTGAGCTCCCTCTGAATCGTTGCTGGCAATATAGATCGTGCCGTCTGGCTGAATGTCTATCTTCGTGGATGTCTCGGCAATGATCTTGTTGATCATCTTGCCGCCCGGACCAATCACCTCGCGGATCTTCTCCGGGTCTATTTGCATAACCACAATCCTGGGCGCCCATCGAGAGAGCTCAGGCCTGGGCTCAGGGATTGCTTCTCTCATCTTGTCCAATATGAACAGCCTGGCCTCCCTGGCCTGCTTTAGAGCTCTTTCCAGAATTCCAGCATCCACTCCAGGAATCTTGATGTCCATTTGAAGTGCAGTTATACCTTCCCTCGTGCCTGCAACTTTGAAGTCCATGTCACCAAGTGCGTCTTCCATTCCTTGAATGTCAGTTAGCACCTCTATGTGGTTGCCTTCCTTAATAAGCCCCATGGCAATGCCAGCCACTGGCGCCCTGATTGGCACGCCAGCATCCATAAGGGCAAGGGTACTGCCGCACACTGAAGCCATGGACGTTGAGCCGTTGGACTCTAGCACGTCTGACACAACCCTGATGGTGTAAGGGAAACTGGACTCGGGGGGTATAACCGGAAGCAAGGCGCGCTCCGCCAGGGCGCCATGACCGATCTCCCGCCTGCCAGGTCCCCTGAGAGTACGCACTTCGCCCACTGTGAAAGGCGGCATGTTGTAATGGTGGATATAGCGCTTGTACTCCTCCACGTACACGGTATCAAGCTCCTGCACTTCGGAGAAGGCCCCCAAGGTAGCAACGCTCAGCACTTGGGTTTGGCCCCTAGTGAACAGCGCAGACCCGTGAGTCCTAGCCAGGACCCCAACTTCGCAATGGATTGGGCGTATCTGCTCTGGGGAGCGACCATCAGGCCTGACTTTATCCTTTATTATTGCCGTCCTGACAAGGGACTTTAGCACAGATTTCAGGGCTGCCAGGGTCTCTAACTCCTTCTCTGGGAACCTTTCTGCCATAACTTCCAGGGTGCGTTTCTCGATCTCATCTATCGCCGCCTCCCGCGCCAGCTTGTCAGGGGCTTTGAGCGCCTGGGCCAGGGGCTCTTCCGCAAACTGCTTCACCGCATCGTATAGTTCTGGCGGCACCTCGAACACTGGGAACTTGGCCTTGGGCTTTCCCACTGCCGCCTGGATCTGCTCTTGGAACTCCACCAGGCGCTTAATTTCCTCGTGGCCCAGCATGATGGCTTCGATCATGGTGGACTCGGGCACTTGGTCAGCGCCAGCTTCTACCATTAACACTGCATTTTTGGTGCCAGCAACGGTCAACTTGAGCTGGCTCTTAGCCGCCTGCTCCTGGGTTGGGTTGACCACAAGCTTCCCGTCAACCAACCCAACCTCCACCGCGCCGATGGGCCCGCCGAAAGGAATTTCTGAGATGGCCAACGCGGTTGAAGCGCCGAGGATACCTGCAATTTCTGGTGGGTTATCATGGTCCACAGAAAGTATGGTGATAATGATCTGTACGTCGTTCCTGAAACCTTCAGGAAACAGGGGTCGCAGGGGCCTGTCAGTGAGGCGCGCCATAAGTATGGCCTTTTCAGGAGGGCGCCCCTCCCTGCGGGTCCAGCTTCCTGGAATCCGCCCCACAGCGTACAGCCTTTCCTCCACGTCCACCGTCAGCGGAAAGAAATCTACTCCCTCTCGGGGCTCCGGAGCACAACAACACGTCACAAGCACATTTGTGTCCCCATACCGCACCAATGCGGCACCGGCAGCCTGTTTGGCCATCTTGCCCACTTCAATCACAAGCCTGCGACCGCTCAGCGGGTACTCGAAAGTGCGGTACCCTGGGAACAGCAAAGCCGAACTACCACCCGAACTTAGCAGGTTCACTACGAGACTCCCTCCTGACCCCCATCTGGCAAAACGCGCTCCTCTCGGGAGCGCTTCCATTTCAACCTGTTGCTACTTGCGCAATCCAAGCCTTTCCACCACCTGAGCGTAACGCTCGGGTTCAGTCCTCTCCAGGTATTGGAGCAGCGCGCGTCTGTGGCCCACCATCTTAAGCAATCCCCTTCTGGAATGGAAATCCTTCCTGTGTACCTTAAGGTGTTCAGTTAGCTGCTCAATGCGCGCCGTAAGTAAAGCTATCTGCACCTCGGGCGACCCAGTGTCTTGAGGATGCCTCTGAAAGGACTGTATGATTTCCTTCTTGTTGGCAACTGCCAAGTGCTACACCTCCATACGTTATTTATTCTACTCGCTTGCCAAGAAAGTCGTTGGAGGCACTCGGCTTTCCTCGCAAGCGTTGTCACTGCTTGATTCTACCATACGGGACTTGCGGTGTGAACAGCAACAACTTTAGCTCGAGCTGGAATAAAGCTTGTTGACCACAGCTATGTCGTGCTGAATTTGCCTTGCCAGAGCCCCAGCGTCGGCAAAAGCACGTTGCGGTCTCAGCCACTTCTTGAAACGCACTTCCACTGGAGTCCCGTAAAGCCAACCAGAGAAGCCGAGCACATGCACCTCCAGCAGTTCTGCGTTGGACCTAAACGTTGGCCTGGGTCCAAAGTTGGCCACCCCCAGCCATTTTCCTCCACTGACCATCACTTCCACCGCATAAACGCCCCTGCGGGGCATAGTGATACCCTCAGGCCATATTAGGTTGGCTGTTGGGAAACCAATGGTCCTGCCCCTGCCGTCTCCCTCTTCGACCCTAGCTTCAACGCTAAAGGGCCTTCCAAGAAACTTTTCCGCACAATCCATTTGCCCACGCTTTATCAAATCCCTCACCAAACTGCTGGACACCACTTGCCCGTCAGCCACTACGGGCTCAACAACGTGAACTGAGATGCCTTTGGAGGAGCACAGCCTCATCAAGTCTCTGGCTGTGCCCGCAGCCCCACACCCAAAGGTGAAATTGAATCCAACAAACACTGCTGCTGCATTGAGCTCCCCTGCCACAACTTGGTCCACAAACCCTTCTGGGGTCATGCTCCCAAGCTGCTGGTCGAATTCCCTCACGCACACCAAGTCAACCCCCAGGCCCCTCAAGAGCTCTACCCTTTTCTCCAGAGTGGTTATCCTCTCCACCTTACGCTTTGGACTAAGCACTTCCAGAGGGTGGGGGTCGAAGGTGAGCACCAAGCTCTTTAGGCGCTGCTGCCGGGAGTACTCCACCAGCCGCCTGATGATCTCTTGGTGACCAACATGCACCCCGTCAAAGAAACCTATTGCCAACGCACATTCAGCCCCGGCCGCAACCACCTGCACACCTCCGCACAGCTTCATGATAGTACCTTTTCCACTCGAATCATTCCCTTGCAGACAACTCCAATGGCGAATACCTCGCCACCCTCCCCGCACAGCAGCACACTGGTCCCATCAGGGAAGTCAACCCGGGCGCGCGGCGAGTTGCCGTTCCGGACCCTCCTGGTGTCGTCAGCGTGCAAAAGCACCCGTGGCATGTATTGTAGGGCCGAGTCAATGCCCACCAGGTAACCCCTGAGGCCAGTGCCAGGAAGGCAGGCTTCAAGCTCTTCTAATGGCACCGACTGGTCCACGTGGAAGTCACCCACAGCCACCCGTACCAGGAACGACACAAACCCACCGCATCCAAGCTCCTCTCCAAGGTCGCGGCACAGGCTTCGCACGTAAGTGCCACTGGAACATCGAATCTGAAAAACCCCTCTGGCAAAACGGCCTGGAAGGAAACTGAGCAGTTGGAACTGATCCACCCTTACCAAGCGCGTAGGCAACTCAGCCTGCTGGCCCCTGCGAGCAAGGCGGTACGACCTTTCCCCTTCAACAGAAACCGCACTGAAAACTGGGGGCTTTTGTGAGAAGACCCCCCTGAAGAGTCCCAGTTTTTCCTGTACGTGCTCCTCAGTCAAGCCTTCTGCCCCAGGTGCATACAGCACCTTCCCCTTCACGTCATCGGTGTCGGTGCGCGCCCCAAAGGTAAACTCAGCGCGGTAAACCTTGTCCAAGTTGCTCACATAATCTGCCAGCCTCGTAGCACGCCCAAGGCACAAAACGAGCACCCCTGTTGCCGCTGGGTCCAGGGTGCCCGTATGCCCGACTTTGGTACCAGGAGGCGCAAGCTTGCGCACCTTAGCAACGACCTGGTGTGAGGTAAGTCCCACTGGTTTGAGCACGTTTATGAACCCGCTGAGTCCTTTCATAATCCCAAGACTGCAGCCACCCTGTCCACCACCACCCTCACCACGTGTTCCAACTTTTGGCTGGTAATGGTACAGCCTGAAGCTCTAGGGTGGCCACCACCACCGAACTCCTCCGCCAGCTTGGCCACATCCACGTGCTTGCGGGAGCGAAAACCTACTTTAATTGAACCACCGGGCGTTTCCCGGAAAACAATCCCCACTTCCACCCCTCTAACAGACCTGGCGTAGTTCACAAGACCCTCTGATTCTTCCTCGGAGGCCCCTACTTTAGCCATCTCGTCCAAACTCAGGGTTATCCACGCAATCTTGCCACTCGGGTGGAGCTGCAGGTTGCCCAAAGCTACCCCCAGCAGTCTGAGGCTGCTTACTGACTTAGTTTCATACACATGTTCCGAAACCTCGTCGGGCTTGGCTCCGCTTTTGACTAGCTCTGATGCCACTTCAAGGCAGCGGGCAGTTGTGTTGGAATAGCGGAAACTGCCCGTGTCTGTGCATACCGCAGTGTAAAGACAAGTGGCAACTGCTGGAGAAAGCTCACAGCCCATGGCCTTTATTAGGTAGAAAACCATTTCCCCCACCGACGAGGCAGTCGTGTCTACCCACCATATGTGGCCGAACCGCGTATTGGAAACGTGGTGATCGATGTTAATCACAGTATGTGCAACCTGCAGAAGCTCCTCGCTTCCACGGCTTCTGGACATTTCGCCACAGTCGACCAGCACCGCGCAGCACCCCCGCGCGAATCCCAGGGGCACCTCCTCCGGCAAAAGCACTTCGGCTGCACCAGGCAGAAACCTGTACACTTCGGGAACCCCGTCTGCAGAAACCACAAACACCTGTTTACCTACCTGCCTGAGAACGGCAGCCAAAGCTAAAGAGCTTCCAATGGTATCACCGTCGGGCACCTCATGGGTGAAAACCAGAAACCGGGTGTTTTTTGCAATTTCCTCCACTATTTCCCGAATATACGTGGCATCAAGAGGTGCTGGCATTCTGATCTCCCTTTATTTGGTTGAGTATCTTGGATATTTCCACACCCTTTTCAATGGATTCATCCAGCTTGAACGAGATTTCCGGGGCATGGTAAATGCCCAGACGCCTAGTCACCTCGCTGCGAATGAAACCACAAGCACTTTTCAGCCCTTCCATAGTCTTTTTCTTTTGCTCATCTCCTCCCAGGACGCTCACAAACACCTTGGCGTGAGCCAAATCGCTGGAAAGCTCAACTCTAGTCACGCTGCAAAAGCCAATCCTGGGATCCTTCAGTTCCCGCTGGATCATTAGGGATATTTCTTCCTTCATGGCTTCAGCGAGTCTCTCCGCACGCATGGCCATAGGTTATCCCCCGCTTAAACTATTCTAATGTTGTAGCTTGCAACATCGCCGTCGTGATTGTGCTCAATCCATTTTAGGACGTCTTCCAGAACCTGCTGTAACAGTTGCTTGTCACTGGATACAGTTGCTACGCCCAACGCACTCAGGCTGTAAGAGTCCAGATAGCCCACTTCGGCCACCCCAACGTTGTACCTGTGCCTGATTCTGTCCAGCAGGCTCTTGACGACCCTTCTCTTACCCTTCAGTGACTCGTTACACGGAATCGTGATTATTACTTCCAGGCTCCCTATGAACAACCTCAATCAAGACGCGCGGACTTCTTCTATGCTGTAAACCTCCAGCGCGTCGCCCTCCTTTATGTCCTGGAACCGGTCAAGGCCCACCCCGCACTCGTACCCTGCAGGCACTTCCTTTACGTCTTCCTTGAACCTCTTAAGCGAGGCAATTTGCCCATCATATACCACCACGCCGTCCCTTATCACCCGCACGTTCATGTCCTTGATCACTTTACCTTCGGTCACGTAGCAGCCCGCTACAGTGCCCACCTTGGGCACCCTGAATGTGGCTCTCACCTCTGCCCTGCCGTGGACCACTTCCTGCTTCTTAGGCTTGATCAGGCCCTTCGCGGCGCTCTCGATGTCGTCGATCAGCTCATATATCACTTTGTAGGTGCGCACTTCTATCCTGTGCTGCTCCGCTGCCTTGGCGGCATTGGCGTCAGGTCTTACGTTAAACCCCACAATGATTGCGTGGGAGGCAGCGGCAAGCATCACGTCGTTCTCAGTGATGCCACCAACCGCAGCGTGAATGACGTTCACCTTAACACCATGCACATCTACCTTGCTCAGGGCCTGCTTCACCGCTTCTATCGAGCCCTGCACGTCTGCCTTCACAATAACGTTGAGCTCGGTCACTTCGCCTTCCTTGGCCTTATCAACCAGCTCCTCCAGGCTCACCCTGTGGAATGCAAGGAACTGTTGCTCACGAGCCTTCTTGGCGCGAAGCTCGGCTACTTCCTTGGCCACCTTTTCAGACTCCACTACCTGCAGCACGTCCCCTGCCCCTGGCACGCTCGCCAGCCCAATCACTTCCACAGGTACCGAAGGCCCCGCGTGCTTGATGCGCCGTCCCTTGTCGTCCATCATGGCGCGCACCCTACCGTATGTTGTACCACATACTATGGCATCGCCCACGTTCAGGGTGCCCCCTTGGACCAGCACGGTGGCGACTGGACCTCTGCCCTTGTCAAGCCTGGCTTCTATGACCACCCCGTGTGCCTTCTTGTCGGGGTTTGCCTTGAGCTCCAACATGTCCGCCACAAGCAATACCATCTCCAAGAGCTGGTCCAGGTTGGTCCTTTGTCTGGCAGAAACCGGCACACAAATAACGTCACCACCCCAGTCCTCTGGAACTAGCCCAAGCTCTGCAAGTTGGCCCTTCACCCTGTCAGGTTTGGCAGTGGGCTTATCGATTTTGTTCAACGCCACGATTATAGGTACCTTGGCTGCGCGAGCATGGTTTATTGCCTCAACAGTCTGGGGCATGACCCCGTCGTCAGCAGCCACTACCAGCACCGCAATATCGGTCACCTTGATCCCCCTTGCCCTCATGGCTGTAAAGGCCTCGTGGCCGGGGGTGTCAAGGAAAACGATCTTCCTGCCGTTCACCTCAACCGTGGACGCGCCAATGTGCTGGGTAATCCCTCCAGCCTCCTGAGCAGTAACCCTCGTTTGGCGAATTGCGTCCAGCAGCGACGTCTTACCGTGATCCACGTGACCCATCACGGTGACAACCGGCGGACGAGGTTTGAGCTTATCAGGAGGATCAGGCGCATTTAGTTCCTGGCGAAGTTTCTCCTCCAAGCTCAGCTCAGGCTGTTTTTGGACCACCTCGAAGCCCAGCTCTGCAGTAACGACTGCCGCCGTGTCCGCATCCAGGGTTTGGTTAATGGTTGCCATAACCCCAAGGGACATGAGCTTCTTGATGAGCTGAGTTACTGGAATCCCCGTCTTTTGGGCAAGCTCCTTCACTGTCAGAGAACCCTCGATTGTAACGCTCTTCGGCCTTTCCTCGACTGCCGCCTTCTGAGCTTGGAGCGTCTTTGGAACTCCCGCTGGGCGAGCTGGCATCGCAGGCCGGGTTTGTCGTACAGTTACCTGTTTCTGAGCAGCAGGCATCGGGGCCGCTGCAGCACCACTTCGCACGTTTCCAGGCTTACCTGGCTGGACGCTGATAGTGCTGCTCCGAGCATCGACTGACCGGCCCCCAGGCTGACCCTTCTTTTGCTGTTGCGCTTGTTGGGAGGCTTGCTGCTGCACGTGTTGTTGAGTCTGCTGCTGTTGCGCCCCACGTGCCTCAGAGGGTGCAGGGCGCGGCTTAGCCTGTTTTGCTTCCCTCTTTTGTTCTGCCTTCTTTTTGCCTGCCACTGTATCCTTTACCAGCTGCACGGCTTCCGAGGAGAGGGTGCTCATGTGGTTCTTCACTTGTATCCCTGCATGGGCCAGCACGTGAATTACGGTCTTGGAGCTGATCCCAAGTTCCCTGGCCAGCTCGTAAACTCTAATCTTGTCAGACATTTTGGCCACCCCCTTTGGCAACTTCCATTACCCTCGCTTGAAGTTGCTCTACCAAGTCGGGGGGCATATCTACCTCCAGCGCCTTGGAAAGCCTTGCCGACTTCACTGCTTCCATTAGGCAAGAGCCAGAAGCACAAATGTATGCGCCTCTGCCTGACTTCTTGCCCGTGGGATCCACCACTACTTGGCCGTCAGGCATCCGAACCACTCGGATGAGTTCCCGTTTGGGCTTCCTTGCCCCACAGCCGACGCAACTTCTAATTGGCACTTTCCTTTGCTTCACGATCACACCTGCTTCCCTAGCCCGGCTTCTTCAGATTCCCTGACCACCTGGCTCTCGCTCCTTATGTCTACCTTCCATCCCGTGAGCTTAGCGGCAAGCCTTGCGTTTTGCCCTTCCTTGCCTATGGAAAGGGACAGCTGGTTGTCTGGTACCACAACCCGCGCAACGCGTGTGACGGGATCGCAGGTAACTGAAATCACCTTCGCGGGGCTCAATGCGTTGGCAATGAACTTTTCAGGCTGTTCATCCCAACGAACCACATCAATCTTTTCTCCCCGCAGCTCGTTGACTATGTTTTGTATGCGCAGTCCCTTGGGACCAACTACAGCTCCCACTGGGTCAACGTTGGGGTCCCTGGCTCGTACCGCCACTTTCGATCTGGTTCCAGGTTCCCTCACAATGCCCTTTATTTCCACGATGCCCTCGTGTACTTCTGGCACCTCCAGCTCAAGCAGCCTCTTGAGCAGACCTGGGTGGGTTCTAGAAATGCTCACCTGAGGGCCCTTTGTTGTGCGCTTCACTTCCAGGATATAAACCTTGATCCTGTCGCCGTGCTCTAATTTCTCTGAAGGGATTTGCTCGTTGGGCGGCAGCAACGCCTCGAGCCGACCCAAGTCCACAACCACGTTCTTGCTGTCGGCTCTCTGAACAGTCCCAGTGACGATGTCCCCTTCCTTGCTGGAAAACTCTTCGTAAATCACACCGCGCTCCGCCTCTCTGATCCGCTGGAGCACCACCTGTTTGGCAGTCTGAGCGGCAATCCTGCCGAAGTTACGGGGAGTGACTTCCGTTTCCACAACGTCTCCCGGCTTGTAAGCAGGGGACATCTTCCTGGCCTCATCCAGGGAAATCTCTGTCCTGGGATCCTTCACCTGCTCCACCACTGTGCGTCTGGAGAACACCTTTACTTCTCCCGATTCCCTGTCCATCCTTATGCGCACGTTTTGAGCAGTGCCGAAGTTCCTTTTATAAGCGGAAATGAGAGCGGCTTCAATTGCCTGAATCAGCACCTCTTTGTCTATTCCCTTTTCCCGCTCAAGGTCATCTAAAGCTTTTATCAAGTCCTCGCTCATGGGTGCCGCCCCTCTTCGAACATTGAAATGTCGTCTATGTCGTCTTTGAGCCTCACAGAACAAACGCCCCTTCGGTCGAAGTGGCGAAGCTCACCGCTGGATTCTTCCACAATTGAAATGGTGTCAGGGTCACAAGCATCCAGCCGGCCAACGAACTTCTTGGCCCCGTAAAACTCCTTGTAGGTCCTGACCTCTACCCTCCGCCCCTTAAAAGCGGCGAACTCCCTGTCCCGTTTGAGTTTCCGGTTAAGGCCAGGTGAAGACACTTCCAGGTAATAGGTCTCTTGGATCGGGTCCACCTGGTCAAGGAGTTGCTCAAGCTGTCTGGACACGAGCTCACAGTCATCCAGGGTAACGCCCCCAGGTTTGTCCAGGGTTACCCGCAGGATTCTCCTCCCGCCCTCTTTGACCAGCTCTACGTCGACAAGGGTTAGGCAAGCGGCGTCCGCTATGGGTTGCGCCAGCTGGAATACAGTGTCCTCAATCTCGCGAACACCCATAACAATCCCCTACTTCTTCAAACAAAGAGTGGGTGTTAAACCCACTCCCAAATCGACCACAGTTTACCGTTAACCTGCTCAGGCTTAGTATACCACCAACTGGCAGGAACCATCAAGCAACGCTTGGACGCAATCTAGCCCGCCAATTCCAGTACCTTCACCGCTAACAACGGGTCACCAATTGGGAACAAATGGACGCTTCTTCCCAGGCGACGAATTTGGGATATGAGTTCTGCACCAATCTTCAGTCCCTCGTTGGGCGACCCCTTGAGCATCCGTTCTTCTACCTCTTTGGGAATCACAATTCCAGGCACTTTGGCCTTCAGGTAATTCATGCTCTTGCTGCTTTTCAATGGGAGCACCCCGTAGAGTACCTTCAAGCCTAAACCTTCGGCTATCCTGTGGAACTGTTCCACGACCTCAACGTCGAATACTGGCTGGGTCTGAGCAAACCTGGCACCGGCCTCCACCTTAGCCTTAAGCTTTGCCAGCTCCACGTCAGAGCTCACAACTGCGTTGGGATTGACAGCAACCCCAATGAAGAATTGGGTTGGGCAGTCCAGGGGCCTACCGGCATAACACAAACCCTGGTTGAGCTTGCTGGCCAGCGCAACCAGCCCAGTAGAGTCCACCTCATACACCGGCATGGCACTTGCATGATCTCCCCGTTCTGGCCTATCTCCAGACAGCGCCAGCAGGTTCTTAACCCCCAACGCCGCAGCTCCAAGCAGTTCCGCCTGTAGCCCCAACACATTTCGGTCCCTGCAAGTAAGGTGGAACACCGTTTCAACCCCCAGCACCTCCTGAACCAGGTGGGCAAGGGCAATCGGGCTCATCCTGAGATTCGCCATAGGGCAATCCGCAACGTTGATCGCATCAACATATCCCTGAAGGCACCTTACTTGCTCCAGCGTGGGTGTGGGATTCCACCCTCGGGGTGGGTCAACTTCCACAGTGACAGTGAACTTGCCGTTGTTCAGCTTGCACCGAAGGTCCACCGCTCTTACTCTCCTTCTTCCAGCCCTTGCTTTGAGCCGCCAGTTATTGATAACACCAGTTCAGCCGCTCCTGCAGCGTCTTTGGCGTATCCGTCTGCGCCAATAGATACGGCGTATTCTTGGGTGAGCACTCCGCCACCCACGATAACCTTCTTGTTGGGCCAGCGAGCCTTCACAGCTCTGACAGTGCGTTCCATTGCAGGAAGGGTGGTGGTCATGAGCGAGCTTAGGCCAACCACGTCAGCCGAAGATGCCGCGTCTACAATTGCAGCTATCGGAACGCTTTTCCCTAGATCAACCACCTGGAAGCCCCTGCTTTCCAGCACCGCGCATACTATGTTCTTGCCCACGTCGTGGATGTCCCCTTCAACTGTGGCCATGGCAACCCTGGCCCTCTTTCGAAGGGACGTCCCAAGCCTGGGCCTCAGCACTTCAAGACATTTCTTTGCAGCTTCTGCTGCAAGGAGCAGATTCGGAATAAAGAACACCCTCTGCTCAAATAGCCTACCAGCTTCCTCCATTGCCCTGGTAACGCCACTTTCAAGCACCTCTATCGGGCTCAAGCCGGCTTCAAGCGCTCCCATCACCCACTGCACCGCAGCCTCGCCGTTCCCGTCCAGCACCGCCTGGCGCAGCCGCCCCATAGGGTCGCTGGCCTCTTGGGAACGGTCGACTGGCGCAGCCATAGCCTTAATGTAGCCCTGGCAGCCTGGATCTCGAGCCGCCAGTAGTGCCCCCGTCACCAGCGCTTGCTGTATTTCAGGTGAACAGGGGTCAGCAATTGGGGCGTCCAGTCCAGCACTGCATGCAGCAGTGAGGAATGCCCCGTTGAGCACTGGCCTTGAAGGTAGACCATGGGATATGTTGCTTATTCCTGCACAAGTGAGTAAACCCTGGCGGTGCAATTCCTTAATACACCCCAGGCACTTCTCTGCCGCAAAGGGATCTGTGGAAAGGGGAGTTACTGCTGGGTCAACCAGCACTAACTGCCGTGGCACCCCAACCCCCTCAAGTTTGGAGAGCATATCCCGCACCAATGAGAGCCTTCCCTCCACACTGTCGGGAACCCCCTGGGTTGTGCTGGGCAATACCACAACCGCTGCGCCAAAACGCTTTGCCAACCTTGCGCCGACGCTGAACAGGGGCTCTTCCAGCCGTAACGAGTTCAGAACTGGCCTCCCTCTGAACTCCTTCAGCCCCGCTTCGAGCGCTTGGAGGTGCGAAGAGTCTATGAAGCACGGACCATCCCAGACGCCTTGCACAGCGTGAACCAGCGAACGCATCAGGCTAGCGTGGTCCTGCCCTGGAATGTCGGCAGCCAAGTCAAGGGCCACAGCTCCACACTTGACTTGCTGCCTTGCCTCGGTCATCACAAGTTCAAACTTTTTTGACACCATGTCTTGCCTGAGGGCCCGTTTCCTGGCAGGATTTATCCTTTCCCCGACGATCACAGGAGACCCGAGCAGTTCCAACCTGGCAGCCCTGCCTGAACCGCAAATCTGCAGGGCTTCTCCAGTTGTGGATTGAGCCTGTTCCCTTGCTTCAATGTCCATGCGCTTAGCCAAACTCTCACCCAAACCCCTAATGTGCTCAGGTGTGGAACCGCAACACCCACCGATGAGCGACGCCCCAAACTCCACGAGCTTCGCTGTAGCAGTCCACCACGCTTGTGGGTCTTTCCATTCGTTCTTTCCCGGAACGCCAGCATTGGGCCGCGCAATCAGCGGTACCCGGCTCATCCTCCTCATCCTAGCAATCACGGCCGCAAGCTGATCAGGACCAGTTGAACAGTTTGCACCCACCGCCAGGGCGCCAAGGGACTCAAGGGTAATGGCGGCGCACTCGGGGGATACCCCCATGGTGGTGCTCCCACCCTCGAAAGTCATGGTGCAGGCCACTGGCAAGCCCTCGTCGCGGCATGCCAGCACTGCCGCCTTGGCTTCGAGCAAGTCCGACATGGTCTCCACCAGTACCCCATCGGCGCCTGATTCCGCCAGGGCCCGTGCTTGCTCTCGGTACGCCTCGTAGGCCGCGTCAAAACAAATTGGTCCCACAGGGCTCATTAGCTGACCCGTTGGGCCCATGGAAGCAAGCACCGTCACATCGGACCTGCCTTCTTCCTGGCATGCCCTGCGGGCAAGCTGCACAGCAGCCACGTTAAGGGCCCTTGTTTTCCCCTCATGCCCAGTCAGGGACAGCTTCAAGGGGTTTGCACCGAACGTGTTGGCAAGCAGCACCTTTGCCCCAGCTCGAAGGTAGAGCCTGTGTACTGTACACACATGCTCAGGCAACTCGAGATTGGCCAGCTCAACAGGCTCACCTGGGCGCACTAACCCAACTAGCATCGTGCCCATGGCCCCGTCCATCAGCACCGGACGTGAGCGGGAAACTTCAATCACTCGCTCTATCACCGCTAATCCCCTCGCTCTGGTTCAGCTGGAAACAGGGGGATGATCCCCAGCACCGATTTGCGTGGCAACAGCAGCCCTTCAGACCTAACCTGTATCCCCAGCTCCCAACCGTGGGAGTCTTGGAGCAAGACGTGATTTGCCTCAAGGGGCCAGCCCGAATACCCAGGGCTCAACCGGAACTTGGCAATGAGTCCCCTTTGCCTTGCCTCTCGGCCCACTTCCAGCTGCACGCGGCGCGCCACCGCCTCTGCACCTGCCGAACCCCACGCATCCGTCACTGCAGCAAGGGCATGGCTTTCGCTCAGGAACAGTTGGGAAATCACCTTGTCCACGTCGGCACCCAAGGTGGCTGAAAAACAGACCAGGTGCACAGCTCCCCGAACGCGCTCCTTGATTTTTTCGGAGAGCTTGTACCTGACGGGATCCACCTCGCACCAAGAGAAACTCCCAGCAGGGCGCGCAGCTCCTTCCACAAGCGCCAGCCCTTCCCTCAGCAAGCCCTCAACCGCTTCACTGAGAAGGCTTACGCCCTGCCTGTAACCTAAGTAGCGCAATGCCTCTGACCTGTTCACTTGGATTTCTTGCCACTGCAGCTTCAGGATCGCCATAGGCTCATTTGACTAGTTTCTGGCACACCCGCAAGGCATCCTTCCGCCCTGAGCAGTTCAATCAGGCTCTTGGACAGCTTGGTGCGAGCTTTGAACTCCTCAATTGAGCCGAAGGGTTTCTCCCCCCGGGCCGAAGCAATGGTGGACGCAGCTGCTGTGCCAAGGCCCGGGATTGCCACAAGGGGTAGCCGTATTCCGTTGGGTTCTATTATACACTTCCAGGGATGCGAAACGTATATGTCCACAGGAAGGAACTGAACGCCCCTTGCAGCCATTTCCTGAGCAACCTCGAGCAACATTTGGGTTTCCTTTTCCTTCGCGGACGCCTCGCTGCCCTTGGAAGCAATCTCCTCGCACTTGCGCGCCCAAATCCTGGGGCCACCCTTGAGCAAGGTGTAGTCAAGGGCATCCGAGTGGAGGCTGAAGTACATTGCGTAGAAAGCCTTGGGATGATGCACCTTGAAATAAGCAATCCTGAAACACATCATTACGTAGGCCACTGCGTGTGCCTTAGGGAACATGTACTTGATCTTCTTGCAGGACTCAATGTACCAACCAGGAACGCCTGCTTCTCGCATGGCGGCTTCATGTTCTGGTAACAAACCCTTCCCCTTGCGGACGTTTTCCATAATGGCAAAGGCCTGGCTTGGCTCGAGGCCCTTCGAGATGAGAAAGGTCATGATGTCGTCCCTAGTGCAAATCACTTCCCCTAACCTTGCAATCCCCTGCTTGATCAAATCCCTAGCATTGCCCAACCAAACGTCTGTACCGTGGGACAGGCCAGATATCCTGACCAAGTCCGCAAAGCACTGGGGTCTAGTTTCCACGAGCATTTGCCTGACGAACTTGGTGCCAAACTCGGGTATGCCTAACGTGCCAACTTCCACCGAGTAACTCCCGTTTAAGTTGAGGGGTTCAGGACTCGAAAATAGCTTCAAAGTCATGGGGTCATTGAAAGGGACGGTCAATGGGTCGATCCCTGTGTACTCGTGCAGCAACTTCAGGGCAGTGGGGTCATCGTGGCCCAAAATGTCCAGCTTCACGAGGCGGCTGGATATGGACTCATAATCGAAATGGGTTGTCACCACTCCCGATTCCCTGTCATCTGCGGGGTACTGTACGGGAGTGAACTCGAGCACATCGCATCCGGCAGGCACAATCATTACCCCGCCTGGGTGCTGGCCCGTGGTGCGCTTGACCCCTGTTATTCCCCGGGCGAGACGTTCGACCTCTGCCTTCCTCAGCACCAGGCCCTTAGACTCAGCGTAAGCCCGAACCAAGCCGTAGGCGGTCTTGTCTGCCACAGTTGCAATTGTGCCGGCCCTGAAGACGTTCCCCCGCCCCAGCAGCTCCTCTGCGTACCTGTGAATGGTGGATTGGATCAGCCCCGAGAAATTCAAGTCGATGTCGGGCACTTTGTCTCCCTTGAACCCCATAAACACCTCAAAAGGAATGTCATGGCCATCGCCAAGCATCTGGGCCCCGCATCGGGGACACTGCTTCGGTGGAAGGTCGAAGCCCGACCCGTGGCTAGAATTTGGAAACTCTGAGTACTTGCACTGAGGGCACAGGTAGTGAGGAGGCAGCGGGTTCACCTCTGTGATTCCAGTGAGCCTGGCCACCAGCGAAGATCCCACTGAACCCCTGGAGCCAACTAGGTAACCTTCTTCCACAGACTTGTGCACCAGCTTCTGGGCAATCAGGTATATAACGCTGAAACCGTGCTTCTGGATGGCGTCAAGTTCCTTCTCAAGCCTTTGGCGCACTGGTTCAGGCAACGGCGACCCGTAAAGTTTCTCCCCCTCTTCCCTGGCTAGCTGCGCAATCATTTGGTCCGCGTTTTCAATCTTGGGAGCATGTAAGCCCCTTGGAACGGGCTCCACCGCTTGAACCATTTCCGCCACCGCCGCAGGACCGTCAATCACCACTTGCCGTGCCAATGCTTCACCCAGGTAGCTGAACTCTTCCAGCATTTCTTGGGTGGTGCGAAGGTATAGGGGTGCGGGCTGCTCCGCGTGGTCGTTCCCCCTGCTCGCCATGAGCACCTCTCTGTAAACGCCTTCTTGGGGTTCCAGGAAGTGGACATCACAGGTGGCCACGACAGGTACTCCTAGTGCCATGGCCAGCTCCACGATGGTTCGGTTTATTTGACGGAGCTCGTCTTCGTCGCGCACTTTGCCCTCGCCCACGAGGAAGCTGTTGTTTGCCACCGGCTGGATTTCCAAGTAGTCGTAAAACCCTGCAATTTCCTTCAATTGCACCAGGCCTTTCCCTTGGAGTATGGCCTGGTAAAGCTCCCCCGCCTGGCATGCAGAACCTACTAGCAGGTGAGACCTGTTGTCCTGGAGCAAGGCACGGGGAATCCTTGGCACCCTGTGAAAGAAGCGCAAGTGGGACTCGGACACCAACCTGTAGAGCTGACGCAAACCCTCCTTGTCCCTTGCCAACAATATGACGTGGTGAGGCTTCTGGTCTCGCCAGTTGTCATCTACAAGGTAGCCCTCTACGCCGAATATCAGCTTTATGCCGGTACGCTCGGCCTCTTCGAAAGCACCAGGGAAAGCCTGCACCACACCATGATCTGTAATGGCCACGCAACGGTGCTGCCACGCAGAAAGCAGGTTGAACAACTTGGGTATTGCCACAACAGAATCCATAGCTGACATTACAGTGTGCAAGTGGAGCTCCACCCTTTTCTTTTGGCATGTGTCCTTCCTGAAATGGGCCTCCACATTGCGCACACGTTCCGCAACGCAAACGGCTTCCCCTTCGTACTTGTCCTCCACAATTGTGCCGGATACCTCTACCCAGCCCCCCTCTTGCAAGTCAACTTTCTCAGCCGCGGAACCCGGCAACACCTTGACAAACACGGTATCCGACCCGTCTGTGAGGCCGAACCGCACAGCCCTCTTGCCATTCCGGAACGGCACTTCCGTGGGGAAAAGCACCATGCCCCTGAGGGTGGCCTGCATTCCCACCTTGAGGTCCTGCACCCTGCACGCCGGGGCACCGCAGTTCTCCTGGACGTGCACTTTCCACTGACCACCCATCACTCGCTTCAAGCAACTTTCAACGCACTCCAGCAAGTCGTGCTGATCCAAGAACTCGGTAGGAACTCCCGCTTTGGGCTTCAAGTGCACTGTTCCCAGGTCAAATTCAGCGTCGCACTTGGAAAGCACGTCTCCCAGCACTGGGTTTTGGCCTTGAACAAGCTCGACCACTCGGCGCCACAGCTCTTGGACGTTTTCCCACACTGGCTCTACCTGCGCAGTACACATGCGGCACAGCACGCGGAGGAGCCCGTCCACTTCTTGGGATGTAGGCTTATCCCAGGAAATCAGGTGGACCCTCCATTTGCCTGTCGGGTCCACCTCTATGCCCCGCAGCCACAGGGCCGCACGTTCCATGGTTTCCCTGGGACAGCCGGCAAGTTCTGAAAGGCGCGCCATGTCCGGACGCACTAACACCGACGCCAACTCGAAGCACTCCCCGTTGGTTTCAGCCCTTTTGCACAGTTTTGAGGATGTCCAGATACATCTTCAGGCGAGCCTGCAAGCCCTTGGCAAAGCCCATCTTTTCTTCCTTCATCAGGTGGCTTACACCTTTCAGTGGCACCTCCACTACCTTGAGCCCTGCAGCCCGCGCGTACCTAGTGAGCGCAATCTCCACCCCGAACCTGGTGATCTCAATCTCTGAAAGCTGGCATAGCAATTCCCTTCGAACTGCCCGTTGCCCGGAGAGGAATGGTGCAATTGTCTGAGCTAGGTCCGTGGCAGCCCTGCCCCGCTCAAACACCCCAAGGGTCATTTCGGCTTCGCCGTTTATTACCGGCTCAGCAAGGGCGCTAACGTGATGGGGTTCTAAACCAATCAAGTCAGCGTCAAGGAACACCACGGGGTCCCCATGGGTGTTCCTCACTCCGTGCATCATAGCTGCACCTTTTCCCATGTTGCGGCTCAGCCTCAGCACCTTTGCGCCAGCAGCTCTGGCAACAGCTGAGGTGCGGTCCTCTGAACCATCGTCAACCACCACCACCTCGCAAACCCCTGGAGCTGCCCAAGCAGCACGCACTACAGCCCCAACGGTCTTCTCTTCATTGAAGGCAGGAACGATCACACAGAACAATCAACCTTCCCCCAGTTCCTCCGCTAGTTCTGCCAACGCCTTGGCCGCCTCCTCTTCTGGAACAACTGCAACCTCCCGTCCCCTGGCGAAGAGCACCGCTCGGCCAACCCCGCAGGCTATCCCAACGTCAGCATGTCTGGCTTCGCCAGGACCATTGACAGCACACCCCATGACGGCCACCCGCAAGGGCCTCTTCACGTGGGCAAGACGCCGCTCCACCTCTGCCACAATGGCTGGCAAATTCACGTGGCACCGCCCGCAAGTGGGGCAGCTGATTATTTCAACGCCAGGAACGGGCTGACCGCAAGCCCTGAGGATCTCGTAGGCCACCCTTACCTCCTCCACTGGGTCCCCGGTCAGGCTGACTCTAACAGTATCTCCAATGCCCTCGAGCAGAAGCGCCCCAATGCCAACGGCTGACTTCACAACCCCAGCCCTGCCGGCACCCGCCTCAGTCACACCCACGTGGAGCGGGTAGGGAATTCTGCTCGCGGCCAACCTGTATGCCTTTACCGTGTCAGCCACAGAGGACGACTTCAACGACACAACCAGGTTGTCAAAGCCAAGGTCTTCTATGAATTTTATCCACTCTTGGCAGCTTTCCACCATAGCTTCAGCAGTGGGGCCACCATGCCTTTCCAGCACCGACCGCTCCAATGAGCCGCTGTTAATCCCAAGCCTGATGGGCACGCCAAAGCGGGAGGCAGCAGCTATGACTTTCTCCATGGCGCCCTTGCCCCCAATGTTGCCAGGGTTAACCCTAACCTTGTCCACACCAGCCCGGATTGCCTCAACCGCAAGATCCGGGTCGAAATGAACGTCCGCCACCAGGGGTACGTCAGTACGTTCCCGTATGGCCTTCAGCGCTCCCACAGTGGACCTGTTGGGCAAGGCAACCCTCACAATTTGGGCACCCGCCCCATGAATTGCTGCAATTTGCCTGAGCGTTGCCTCTATATCATCGGTGGGTGTCTTGGCCATCCCTTGGACCACTACAGGATTGTCGCCCCCGATCCTGACGCCTCGCACAACCACGCTTTTTTGCGAGCCCATCCTGCCTCACATCCCTAGCCTTTCTATGTCCCTCACAAGTATTACGGCTCCCGCGGCAATCAGCAGTATGAAACCCACAAGGTGCACCATATTCTCCTTCCTGGGATCTATGGGCCTGCCGAGCAGCCATTCTAGTGTCAGGAATAACAAACGGCTGCCGTCAATCGCTGGGATAGGTAACAGGTTGCTGAAACCAAGACTAGCAGAGAGCGCCCCAACAGTGAATGCCAAGCTTTCGGCACCTGCTCTGCTAGCCTCAGCCACAATTTGCCCAATACCCACTGGCCCAACTATGTCGGGTTTGACCTTCCTGGCCAAGGTGAGAAGCAAGCCGTGAAACAGGGCGTAAGTCACATCCCACGTCTGCTTTGCTCCCGCGATCAAGGCGCCAAGGAGACCGAACCTGACCCTTTGCACCTGGGGCACCAATCCAATTATGCCAACGCCGCTAGACGGATCCACGGCAGCCACCATGTCCAATTCGAATACTTGATCCCCTCTCTTGCAGGTTAGGGTCAACGCCTTGCCTGGCCTTGCCCTTACGTAAGACACAAGGTCGTCCCAGGCGTTGAGCTTCAATCCATCTATGGCTACCACCCAATCGCCTGGTTGCACTCCCGCCCTTTCAGCAGGTAAACCTTGCATCACCTCATTCACCTGAAGTGTGGGCTCAACCCTTCCAAACACCCCAAACGCCCACGAGAAAACCAACACTGCTAGAAGCATGTTCACTGCAGGACCACCCAACACGAAAAGCGCCCTTTGTCCCACGGGCTTTGCCCAGTACGCGCTTTCCTTGAGCGCCCCCTCTCCTGGATCCATTCCCAGAGGTTTGACATACGCACCGAAGGGCACAAGCCGTAGCACGTATCGGGTGTGCTTGCCCCTGTAGCTCACAAGTTCAGGGCCAAATCCCACTCCGAATTCGAGTATTTCTATCCCAACAAGCATTGCCATCAGAAAATGGCCCAGCTCATGCAAGACCAAAAGACTGCTTATGACGCCAACCGCAACAAATACGGTGCTCACAGCCGGGCCGCCTCCTCAGCCGCGGCTTTCTTGGCCCACTGGGCTATCTCTTCCACCTGGTCAAGCTCAGTCACCCTCCAACTCGGCACGTGTCGGTCCATTACCCTGGCGATCACTTCTGGGATCCCTTTGAACGACAGCTGCCCAGCAAGGAACAGCTCCACTGCAACTTCGTCCGCTGCCACAAGCACCGTGCGGTAGCTATCGGGGAGCCCAAGCACATCGAACCCCATCTTGAGACATGGGAACTTCTCGAAGTTCGGCTCGAAAAACCTCAAGATCGACACGCGCACCGGATCGAAGCGCTCAGCTGGGCCTTCCAGCTTCTCGGGGTAGCTCAGGGCAAGCTGAATGGGCACCCTCATATCGGGCCAGCCCAATTGCGCCAGCGCGGATCCGTCCCGGTGCAGCACCATCGCGTGCACGATGCTCTCGGGATGTATCACCACTCTGATCCTATCCGCGCTAAGACCGAATAACACTGAAGCCTCGATCACTTCGAACCCCTTGTTCATAAGGGTGGCTGAGTCAACTGTGATCTTGGGTCCCATGCGCCAAACGGGATGTCGAAGCACTTCCCTGGCACCCACCGACTCCAGCTCGCTTTGGGGCACGTTCCAAAACGGCCCACCAGAACAGGTGAGGATTATGCCATCTACTTCTTTCCCAGGAACCAATGATCCACCCAAGCACTGAAACACGGCACTGTGCTCGCTGTCCACTGGCACGATCCGCGTGCCGTAAGCCGCAGCCTTCCTGAGGAGCTCAGTCCCCATGCACACGATGGACTCCTTGTTGGCAAGGGCCAGCACCTTGCCCCTGGTGACAGCGGCCACTGCTGGCCTTAGCCCAGAAAGCCCAGAAGAAGCAAGGAGCACCACGTCTGCTTCTTCAATCAACGCGGCTTCCACAGCCGCGCCAGGACCAGCGACCACGCGGATCCTGGCGTCGGCAAGCTGTCCCTCGACCAGCTTTGCCTGTTCCTCATCTTCTACGCAAACAAGGTGCGGCCGAAACTCCAGTGCCTGACGGACAAGCTCTTCCACAGAGCGCCTGGCCGCAAGGGCAACCACCTTGAACCGATCGCTGTGGCGACGAACTACGTCCAGCGCTTGCCTTCCAATGGAGCCAGTCGAACCAACTACGCTCACACGCTTCAACTCAAACGGTCCCATCCTTCCCGCGCTTGATGATGGGGAACACCCCCCTTTTTGCCATGACCTTTATTATTAGGACCACCAATGGACCTATGATTAAGCCAAGTAGCCCCAGCACTTTTACTCCCACGTAAAGCGCAATGAGCGTAGTCAGAGGGTGCACCCCGATGCTTTCGCCCACCAACCTCGCCTGGGCAGCCTGTCTCCACAAGCATATCCCGCCGTACAGCCCAAGCAGCGCAACGCCGCGAAGTATTTCGCCAGTCACGAAACACGCAATTGCCCATGGCACAAACACAAGTGCAGGCCCGAGTATGGGCAGCACGTCAAGGAGGCCGCAAAGTAACCCAAGCACCACTGCATACTTTGAACCTATTATCTCAAACCCAACAATGGTGATTACCGTGGTGAACACAACCAGCTTCACCTGGGCGCTCACAATCCTTACAATCGTGGTCACGATTTCCGCTTGGGTCTCGGTTACCCTTTGCCTGAGTTCTTTGGGCACAAGCCTCACTAATTCCCGGTTAATCGCACTCTTGTCACGGCTCATGAAAAACGTGGCCACTATCACCACTATGATCCCAGCCACAATGCCCGGTACAACTGCAACCCGGTTAAGGATTTGACCAAGCAACCACTCAACCCAGCCCGAGATGCGGTCGAGCTGCCCCCTGATCAGCATCTCCATCCCCACTGGAGTTTGGGGGAGGTACCTGGACAATTCACGGGTAACTTGCTCCATTAAGGCAATCAGTTTGGCCTGGAGCGTCGGTACCTGAATCGCCAGTTCAGACACTTCAACGAGCAACCGGGATACTCCCAACGACACCAGCCCGGTTATGAGCAACGTCACTGATAGGAGCACCACGGATACTGCGAGGCTGCGGTTCAACTTCACTTTCTTTTCCAGCATGGTAACAGGTGGGTCAATCATGTAGGCCAGCACAAGCGCAATCACGAAAGGCCACGTAAGCGGGATAATGAACTTGCCAGCCACATACGCTACAGCAATTACTGCCACGACGTATAGAAAGCTAACACCAAGCTCCTTCAACTCAACCACCCTCAAGGAACCAAGTACCCGGTCAACAGTTGTAGTACTATGTACGCCACTGGAGCCGAGAATATCATGCTGTCGAACCTATCCAAGACTCCCCCATGGCCTGGAATGATTTGTCCAGAGTCCTTGGCACCACAAAACCTCTTGATGGCCGACTCCGCCAAATCACCAAGCTCTGCCCCAACCCCTATGAGCCCCCCTAGAAGCGCAGCTAGCAAGCTGCTATAGGGAATGCCTGCAACGTGAGCCACAACCATTGCAGTCACCACAGCAGCCACCACGCCCCCAACGGCCCCTTCTACGCTCTTCCTCGGGCTAATGTTGGGCAATACACGGCGCTTTCCAAACCTAATGCCCACGAAATATGCAGCTGTGTCAGTGGCCCAAGTGCACAACACCACGAGCAGGGCGTAAACCGCTGAGAGTGTCCGAAGCCTGAGGAGGAAACTCAGCAGGAACGGAACGTAAATCACGCAGAAGACTGTAACCAAAGGTGCGCCAATGTTAGTGGAATCCTGAAACACCTCAATCCCCATGGCAACCAGAGTGACTACCGCAAGCACAATCCCCTGAACCGTGAAGTCCCGCCCAGTGGCTCCGGCTATGATGGCTGCACTCGCTCCCATGGCCAAAGCTCTCCTGGCCCTTACCCCGCGGCGCTCGAACAGCCCAACGAGCTCCCACACTCCTGCCAGGCTTATGGCCCCGACCAAGCAAGCCAGAGGCCAACCCCCAAGCCACGTAAGTAGGAGCACCACAGGCGCGCCCAGCACACCAGATATGACCCGGTCTTTCAGCACGGTTTTAAGCCCCCGAAACGCCTTTGCCTGCCCTGGAACCACCCAATCGCCTGTTTCAGGTGCTCAGCGGTGAAGTCAGGCCACAGCACGTCGGTGACCCAAATCTCGGCATACGCTGCTTGCCACAAGTAGAAGTTGGATAGCCTGTACTCGCCGCTGGTTCGGATCACCAGGTCCAGATCGGGCACGTCGGGCGCATAGAAGTAACTCCTAAGCTGGGCATGGTCAATGACCCCTGGGTCAAGCTTTCCTCTGGCAACGTCCTTGGCCAAACCTTTTACCGCATCCAGGAGCTCCGCACGCCCGCCATAGTTGAGGCAGAGTATCACCTGGATCTTGTCGCCATCTGCCGTGCTGCCCTCCGCCGTGCGGATTGCTTGCACCACGTCTGGGGGCAATTCCTGGAGCCTGCCGATGGTTCGCAGCCTCGCCCCTGAGCCCTTGAGCTCTTCGCGGAACTCCCGCACATACCATTCAAGCAGCTGCCACAAGTAACGCACTTCGGATTCCGGGCGGCTCCAATTCTCTGTACTGAAAGCAAACAGGGACAGGTAGGGTATACCCAATTCCACCGCAGCTGGGATCAACTGGCGGATTACCTCTACCCCAGCCCTGTGCCCAGCTTGTCTAGGCAAGCCACGACGCTCAGCCCAGCGCCCATTTCCGTCCATGATGATGCCCACATGCTTGGGCATGTTGTTTTCGTGGGTGCTCATCCAGTAACTATCCCCTCAGGACCCAGGGGCCTTTGGCAACACCAAAGCTCAACGCACCCCTCGCCTGCTGGGCGTTGGCTGACCACTATCAGTTCCCCCTGACCTGATCCATGTTCACCGTAGCTCTTCAGCACACGAACGCTGACCACGTGCAGGCCTTGCGCCTCCAGTGCCCTTTGGGCCACTTCTAAAGGCAAACAAATCACACCTGCATTATCTCTTTCTCTTTGGCCTGGGTGAGCTTGTCTATCTCTGCTACGTATTTGTCCGTCAACTCCTGCACGTCATCAAGGGCCCTCTCGGCTTGGTCTTCGGAGAGCGCCTTGGACTTCTCAAGTTTCTTTATCTGATCGTTTGCGTCCCTCCGGATGTTGCGGATGGCCACCTTCTGCTCTTCGGCCTTCTTTCTCAGCATTTTTACCAGCTCTTCGCGACGTTCCTTGGTCAGTGGCGGAATCACAAGCCTTATCCCACTTGCATCCACCACTGGGTTAATTCCCAAATCCGACTTGAGAATGGCCTTTTCCACTGCAGGCACCATGTTCTTGTCGTATGGCTGCACCAGCAACACGCGCGCTTCCACCACCGCTACCTTGGCAACCTGGCTCACCGGAGTGGGCGTACCGTAATAGTCAACAGTAACCTTGTCCAAAATCGCTGGGTTGGCCCTCCCGGCACGTATTGCTGCAATATCCTTTCTGAAAAGCTCAACCACCTTTTTCATGCGTGCCTCAGCGTCGTTGAGGATTTGCTTGTCCATTCTTCTCCCTCCCGACGTAAGTTCCAATCTGGTGCCCGCAAATGGCCTTCCTTATGTTTCCTTTGCGGCCAATATCGAATACGATGATAGGAATCTTGTTGTCCATACAAAGGGACGTGGCAGTGGAGTCCATGACCTTCAAGCCTCTCTTGAGGATGTCCATGTACGTTAGTTCGTCGAACCTGGTAGCATTGGGCTGTTTGTTGGGATCTGCATCGTAAACCCCGTCGGTGCCCTTCTTTGCCATCAATATGACTTCTGCTTCGATTTCGGCTGCCCTCAGTGCTGCAGTGGTGTCCGTGGAGAAGTATGGATTGCCTGTGCCCGCACCGAAAATCACCACCCGCCCCTTTTCCAGGTGGCGGATGGCTCTCCTCCTAATGTACGGTTCGGCTATCTCACGCATTTCGATGGCAGTCTGAATCCTAGTGTCCACGCCCCTCTTTTCCAAGGCATCCTGCAGGGCAAGAGAGTTTATTACGGTGGCCAACATGCCCATGTAGTCAGAGGTCGCCCTGTCCATTCCGTAGCGCTCGCCCTCTGATCCTCTCCAGATGTTGCCACCTCCGACCACAATGGCCACCTGAACGCCCATACCGACCACTTCTTTAATCTCAGAAGCGATCAAGTCAATCATCTCGTAACTTATGCCCTGACCCTTGTCACCTGCTAGGGCCTCACCGCTCAGCTTGAGTACTACCCTCTTGTAAGCAGCTTTGTCCACAAGGTACCACGCTCCTGGGAATCAGGCCTCTCCCACTTCGAACCTCACAAACCGCCTTACGGTTATGTTCTCGCCGATCTTGGCAATGTATTGCTTTATGAGGTCCCCAACAGTAGTGGATTCATCCTTGATGAACGGTTGATTCAAAAGGCATACTTCAGCAAAGAACTTGGCCATTCTTCCCTCAACAATCTTGTCCACTACCTTTTCGCTTTTTCCCTCTTCCAGTGCCCTGGCCCGCTGGATTTCCCTTTCTCTGGTAACTATCTCTTCCGGTACGTCAGCTTGGGATACGTACAATGGCTTCGCGGCAGCAACCTGCATAGCCAAGTCGTGGGCAAGCTGCTTGAACTCAGAGTTGCGGGCCACGAAGTCTGTCTCACAGTTCAATTCGATGAGCACACCAATCTTGCCGTTCATGTGGATGTAAGCCTCAATAACGCCTTCGCGGGCCTCGCGTCCAGCCTTCTTCTCCGCAGCAGCAATCCCCTTGATCTTGAGGTATTCTACAGCCTTCTCAATGTCCCCACCGCACTCCGCAAGTGCCTTCTTACAGTCCATGACACCTGCACCGGTGCGTTCTCTTAGTGCCTTGATCACTTGAGCGTCACTCACTGACATCATCCTCTCCCGTGACTTCGGTAATTAGGTCCATTGACAGCTCTTCTTCGGACGCAGCTTCAGTGGCGCTTGGCGACGACTCCTCAGCCGCTGCTTCACCCTGGCCTATTTGAACGCCCTGGCGCCCCTCCAATATGGCATCCGCCATCTTAGACGTAATTAGCTTAACCGCCCTGATAGCATCGTCATTGCCTGGAATCACATAGTCAACCTCGTCAGGGTCGCAGTTGGTGTCCACGATGGCCACTATGGGGATCTTTAGGCGCCTGGCTTCGCTGACGGCAATTTTCTCTTTCCTCGGGTCTACCACAAACAACGCATCTGGAAGCTCCTTCATCCCCTTGATGCCACCCAAATACTTGCGCAGCTTGTTGAGCTCGTGCCGCAGGCGCGTGGCCATTTTCTTGGACATCTTCTCAAAATCCCCAGCCTGCTCCATTTGCTCGAGTTCGATCAACCTTTGGATTCTCTTCTTGATAGTGACGAAATTGGTGAGCATGCCGCCAAGCCATCTCTGGTTCACGTACGGCTGCTCGCAACGGGTTGCCTCTTCAGCCACTGCTTCTTGAGCCTGCTTCTTCGTACCAACAAACAGCACCCTGCCGCCGTTGAAGGAGACATCCCGCAAGAAAGCGTAGGCGTCTTCCAACATCTTGACCGTCTTCTGCAAATCAATGATGTAAATCCCGTTGCGCTCAGTAAAAATGTAGGGCTTCATCTTGGGATTCCAGCGCCTGGTCTGGTGTCCAAAATGAACCCCTGCTTCGAGCAACTGCTTCATGGAAACTACTGCCATACATCATCCTCCCGGTTAGTCCTCCGGTACCTCATCCCGACTGGGGCGTAACGCACCGTCCAGCCGTGTCTGGTACCGTGTGTATTTGGCCGTGCGAGCAAGCCCGCCGGCGCCTAAAGTAGTATACCATAGCACCTATGCAGTGACAACGAAACCCCGTCGTGGGCCCTCAGCGGCACATGGTGGATGGCTGTGATAGCGCACGGAGTTTGCCCAAGCTCCACTGTACTACCGGACCAACGATTAAGGCGGAGGCCACGGTTCCGAGTCCGGCAGGTCCTCCCATCACCCAGCCGATAGCAGTTACAACTACTTCCATGACAATCCTAACGTAGCCAATGGGCAACCGAAGCAACCGGCTCAACCCCAACATTGTACTGTCCCTAGGGCCAGCTCCTAAGCCAGTGCTCATGTACATTGCTATCCCAATACCGCTCAGCACAGAGCCAAAGAGTAAGAACAGCCACTGGCCTGCCAGAGTCTTGGGAGCTTCAGCTGGCAACACCCCCCGAACCACATCCACGAGGAAGCCCACTGCCACGGCGTTTGCGCCAGTTACGAGCGTGGGCGGCACGCCCAGGCGCCAAGCAACCCCAACAAGCAACAAACCCACGGCAACGTTGGCTTGTCCTACCGTCAATGGGAAATGGCGGGATATTCCAACATGCAGCACGTTCCAAGGATCAATGCCTGCTGCCTTGCCAAGCAACGTCAAATTGATCCCAGTTGCTAGCACCAGAAAGCCGCACAATGCAACCACCCAACGTCTTATCTGCCATCCAAAGTTCTCGCGCAATCTGACCACACCTCGGATTGGAATAATCTCCACATGAAACCCGCCCTGAGTACCCAGTCCAAGCAGTTTATCCACCAAATTGCAGCTAACGACAGGCCCGCCACTCTTACAGCCAGGAAAGTGAGTGGCACCCTGAAAGCCCATGCAGCAACTGCGGTCACCTTAAGCGGTGATTTGGTGTTGCCTGCTCCCCTGAGAGCGCCGCCCAAGGTGTCGGTAGCAGCTACAAAGGGCTGGAATAGGCCGGCAATGCGCAGTACTCGAGCAGCACCTGAAAGCACTTCCGGTTCTGCCGCGAAGAACGACACCAAAGCGCCTGGGAAAAGTACGAATGCTAGTCCTATCCCTCCCATTGTGGCAGCTGCAATCAGCAGGGCCTGCAGTCCGCTGTCCCGCGCCTTCTTCCATTCTCCAGCGCCCAGGCTTTGTCCCACCAGCACTGCGCCAGCGATGGTCAAGCCGTAGCCCGGCATGTATGAAACAGATTCGCAAGTGGCAGCAATCTGGTGAGCTGCAAATTCCACCTTTGGCAGAGAGGACATGATGATCAGTTGCACCGACCTGGCCCCGTCCAAGAGGAGGGTTTCCAGCGATGCTGGAAGGCTCAAGGAAACCAATTTTAGCATTTCGTTTCGACTGATCGTCAGCTTCTCCTGTTCGCCGGGCCAGGGCAGGATGCCTCGTCTCAAAAGGTTCACCAGTGTGAGTGTGCCACCCAGGCACATGGACAACACGCTGGCCAACGCAGCTCCGCGCACGCCCAGCATTGGCAAGCCCATATTCCCAAAAATCAGGCACCAGTCTGCAACTGCGTTGAACGCGTTAGAGATTCCGGCAACGGCTAGGGGACTCATCGTGTCGCCTGTAGAACGCAGTGCAGCGTTCCCTACGATCCACAGAAGGAAGGGGATAGATCCCCAAGCCAAGGTGGTCAAGTACTGGCTCCACAGTGCTAGCACGTCAGCCTCGATAGCAAGCACCAGGGGCAAGAAGCCATGGGCAGCTAGCACTGCCATCCAGCATGCGGCCCCAGCAAAGATGGCCGCTAGCAGAGCTTCTGCACACAGCATGTAGACCCGGGGCCAATCCTTTGCTCCAAAGGCCGCTGACACCAACGCAGTTGTACCAGCGTTGAGTGCCCCGGCCAGCATGGCTATGGTCCAGTACACCTGAGCGGCAAGAGCAGTGGCAGCCAAGGGCCCGGCTCCCAGCCGAGCTACCATGGCAGTATCCACTGCCGACAGCGCCATGTGCAAGCTCATTTCAAGCATTGCTGGCCAAGCCAGTTTGAGCACACGAAGACGGATTTCCCTAACGTAGCTTCCATGTTCCATATGGTGCCACCTCATACAAGCACGCACTCTCTATGATACCACGGATGGAAACCCCAACTGCCGCACAGCCCTTCAGCCCAGAAGGAAAGAACAGCCATCTGTCGAATAATTCCAAACAGCGGAGGCGAAGACGCCAGCTCCTCACGTATGGTCGCTTGGAGCAGGCTGAGCTAGTAGCGAAACCGACCGCTCAAGTGCTTATCATCAGGCGGTGGTTTGCTGTGCCCTACTTCAAGCGGCGGACTTACCTTTTTGGCTTGATCAAGGTGTATAAGGACCAAGACCAGAACGTGTTCGTGAGGCTTGGGGGCAAGCTGTGGAAGATTAGGTCGGGTCCCTACTCTGGCAGCCAGGCTCTCTCCTCCAACATGAAGAAGGGCGCTTGAGGGGAATCCTTGAATCCTTGCTTTTGCTGCGTACCCGAGCCAAGTTACCTGGGCTCCCTCTGAGCTCAAGGTGACAACGCTGATGGAACTCGGTTCACTGCTTTTTCCGTTGTTCGCAGCGCGGCTTCGATACGTGGGTGTGCTTTGGTGGCCTGGCCCATATGTTAGATCCAAGCATAGCGTCAAGGACTTACCGTTGATTAGTCTGATGGAACAGTCTGAGTGGGTAAGCCACCGTAAAAACGCAGAATGTATCGCAGTAGGCCTCTTTTGGTAAGCGCCGAGTTGCTTCGTCGAGGCTTTGAAGTTAACCAGACGCTGGTAGACGACCAACGGATAGACTGAATCATTCGGCATCAAAAAACGGTAGACTGAGGTATCTTGACATCCAAATCAAGGCACACTCTAAGGATTGCCAGCCTGAGAACGCAGGACGCTTCGCTGCGATCAAGATTCCCAACCCTCGGCCAAACTACGACTTCGTTTTCTATTCCGAGCAAGCCGATACCCATTTGGTGGTTCCATCAGAGGAACTCGTGCGGCTTGCTCACCAAAACAAGAGCGGCATCAACCGAGGACTGTACTCAATCAACCTTTGCGGCGTCGGAGCGGACAATAACGTTACGCCTCGCCCGGAGTTTGAGCACTACAGGAATAACTTCAATGTCCTCGAATGAGGCCGGGACGCTGCCAACTAGCTTGGCATGCGATGAGTAAGTGACCTTATTCTCTTTATCAAGCCAAAAAGCCCGTACGTCCGTACGCAAGATCGTCGGCAGCCACTAGTGCCAGACCGAGACATTCAGAGCTGGGCACTATGCGGGGCGTTTATACCGTTGCAAAGCCAAAGGTGATGCAAGAAAGGTGCACTCACAATTGACTCAATTGGCGCAGCCATGAACAAGATACGCCGGTAGCCTATGCAATGAGACTACCGGCGCCGTCTCGCACGAACAGGACATTGACCCGCTTCCTACCATTCTGTCGTTTCTCGCCCGACTTCGGATCCGGGTAATAAGCTGGTCGGGCTGCCCGGACTCGAACCGGGGACCTCTTGAACCCCATAAACGAGAGGGCTATCTCACCTAGTCATCTGCAGTACCATAATGTCACGGCTAGCGGGGGTTTTACAGCCATTGCATTTCCGTTGGTTCCCGCGAAATACCGCCAAATCTCACCCGGGTTGCAACACGGTTGCAACATGCTTACCCCTTGAGCACTCCAGTTGCCACGCCAAAACCGTGCTTTCTCCCCAGGCGCGCCCTGGCTCTGTGTGACTCACTAGGTAATTGGGCGGGGCAGGTTTAACAAATGATAAACCTGAGACCATCACCGCTGTGTGACTCACTGGGTAATTGGGTGGGGGCCCAAAAATTGATTATTATTGTGCACTGCTCTCCAATCCACCACCACCACAGATGGTGCGGGAAATTCACCTGAACCGGTTTTGGCGGAATTATGTCAGTCTGTACTTGTTAACTACGTTAACAGGTTTGTAACAAGCCCGTTTTGGCGGAATTATGTCAGTCTGTACGCTCAGGTGGTACATTTGTACCACCTGAATTTTCCTCTTGGCGGAATTATGTCAGTTTGGACGGATTTCATTGTATTTCGCTTCGTTCGCCCAGCTAGACACGTTTAAGCCCCCGTCACACAGTCCACTAGTTTAACCCTCCAAACTGGCCTTTTTTGCCCATGGAAGCCAAAATAGACCAAGTTGGTGCATCTGGTTAACAACTGACCCGTTTGTCCAGCTAGATCTCACAAAAAAACGTATCATACCGAGCGATAGCCACAGGACCGTTTGAACACTGCACTTGCTTTATACAGGCGTTTCCCTAACCCTGGGGCGCTTTGTATCACTCTTAAGCCCCCAACTGTCCAAGCAACGATGCAACGTGTCTGCTAAACTCACAGAGCGAAGATCGAGGGAGGAAGGGGGGTATGTACGATGAATACGCCGGCGGAGCTGCCAGCTGTTCTCACGGTCAGACAACTGCAGCGAATCCTACAAGTAGGAAAGGGGACAGCGTACGAGCTGTTGCACCGCGCGGATTTCCCGAAGATCAAAGTTGGCAGGGTATGGCGCGTTCCCGTTGATGGGCTTGCGCGCTGGCTAGCCGAGCAGCAGAGTCCGGCGACAAAGTAATTGGCAAAACAAACTGCCCGCCCGGCTGCCGGACCCGGGCGGGCACGAGGAGGTGTATTGTCATGAGTATTTTATCACCACGAGAACGGGAAGGTCAAGAAAGGTCAAACCTTCTCAAAGCTGCGCTGGATTACCTCGCTCGCGGCTGGTGTGTAATCCCGATTGCCAAGGGGACGAAGCGGCCGCTCATTCCTTGGGAACCGTGCCAGCACCAACGTCCCACTGAGGATGAGGTCCGGGGTTGGTGGGCCCGTTGGCCCGAGGCACAGGTCGCCGTTGTCACGGGGGCTGTCTCCAGCCTCGTCGTGCTGGATGAGGACGGTCCAGAAGGCCAGGAAAGTCTTAAGGGTAAGCTTTTACCAGCCACCCCGACCGTGAGGACCGGGAGGGGGTTGCATCGTTATTTTGAATACCCGGGATTCTGGTGCAAGAACTTCACGCGGAGGCTGCCAGGGCTAGACTTCCGTGGGGACGGAGGATACGTGCTGGCCCCACCATCACTGCATCCGTCTGGCTGCAGGTATCAATGGGCGGATGGCCTATCGCCAGACGATGTGCCACTTGCGCCATGTCCTGATTGGCTTCTAGAGCTGCTGCGCCCTTCCTTTGCCCGGGAGGTGGAGTCAGACGGTGACCCCATCCAGGAAGGGGAACGAAACAGTACCCTAACTAGCCTTGCTGGCACTATGCGGCGGCGCGGAATGAGCCAGGAAGCCATCGAAGCAGCACTCCTGGCAGAAAACCTCAGACGTTGCGTGCCACCGCTGCCCGAAAACGAAGTCAAAGCAATCGCCCGAAGCGTCGCCCGCTATACACCCGCACCTGCTGAACCGAAGTCCGCCGCCGGTGCCGACTTGGAAGGGAGGCCGAAAGACTCGCAGGCGTCGCGGTTGGTCAAGATCGGACACGAAGCTGAGCTTTGGCACTCGCCGGAGCGGGAGGCGTATGCCACCGTCATCGTAGACGCACACCGCGAGAACCTTCTCCTGGGAAGTAAGGCCTTCCGTCGCTGGCTGGCTCGTAGGTTTTACCAGGCAGAGGGACGTGCGCCTGGCAGCCAAGCTCTCCAGGATGCTTTGACTGTCCTGGAAGGTGACGCCCTCTTTGGAGGGGCGGAGTACCCTGTGTATGTGCGCCTGGCTCCCGCCGGCGACCGGCTCTACCTCGACCTGGCCGATGAACAGTGGCGGGCGGTTGAGATAAGTTCAGAGGGTTGGCGAGTGGTCCAGGACCCGCCCGTTCGCTTTCGGAGACCGCGCGGAATATTGTCTCTACCACAGCCCGCACGGGGCGGCTCACTAGAATTGCTGCGGCAGTACCTGAATCCCTCCTTGGATGACGAGGCGTGGGTGCTTCTGGTGGGGTGGTTGGTCGGAAGCCTGCACCCTGCCGGACCGTACCCCATCCTTATTCTCCAGGGAGAGCAGGGTTCGGGCAAGAGCCTGACCGCCAGGGTGTTGCGGGCCTTGATTGACCCCAACGTAGCACCCTTGAGGACTATCCCGCGGGAAGAGCGGGACCTCATGATCGCCGCTCGAAATGGTTGGGTCGTGGCCTATGACAATCTCAGCGGCCTGCCGGCCTGGCTCTCCGACGCTATTTGCCGTCTAAGCACGGGCGGCGGCTTCGGAACCCGGGAGCTTTTCCAAGACGTAGAGGAGATTCTCATTGATGCAAAGCGGCCTGTCATCATTAACGGCATAGACGAACTTGCCGACAGGGACGACTTGCGCGACCGCGCCATAATCATCACCCTGCCGCCCATCCCCGAGCACGAGCGGCGCGAGGAAGGAGATCTCTGGCAGGCTTTTGAGGCGGACCACCTCTACATATTAGGGGCCTTACTGGATGCCGTTTCTGTCGCGCTGCGGGAAGTAAGCTCCGTTCGTCTCGGCCGCCTGCCCAGGATGGCCGACTTTGCCAGGTGGGTCGTGGCCGCAGAAACGGCCTTGCCCTGGCCCGTCGGGACCTTCATTGAGGCGTACGCTGTAAATCGCCAGGCTGCTGCGGAAGCAGGGCTTACCGACAATCCTTTGGCGCAAGCAATCATGGCAGCGGCCCAGGCAGGCGGGTGGCGAGGAACAGCCACCGAACTGCTGCAAAGGCTGTCGCAAGAAGTGGATGAGCACATCCGGCGGACGAAGGCATGGCCTGCATCGCCGAGAGCCCTGAGCAACAGGCTGCGGCGGCTTGCCTCCACCCTGCGGACGGTCGGTGTGGAGGTGGATTTTGTGCGCGAAGCGCACGGACGTCGTGCGGTGCTGCTTAGAACAATGGTACAAAACAGCGTCACCAACGTCACCGAGAGCCCAGAAGCCTTGGGGCGCAACGATTCACAGGGTGACGCTACGGGTGACGCAAAACGTCCCGCCACACTCGAAACGTCACCCGAACGTCACCCGCAAAATGCTTGCGGCGGTAGGGTGGGTGACAATGGTGACGAAGGTGACGTTTCTTTGCAGCCCTATTCTAACAACTATGAGTGGGTGGGGAGGTGTGTCTGGTGAGTCAAAGCAAACGCTGGTATGCCGGTGACCCATACTGGGAAAAAGAGAAACCGATCGAGGCTTGGACGCGGAAAGTATGTCTTTTCTACTACCCGGAGGCGGGTAAGCTGCAAGTTGGGGTTGCCCTGCGCGATCGCGAAACCGGGGAGCGCAAACGCGTCAAGGTTGTGACCCTGGACAAAGAGGATCTTACAACGCACCCGGAGGCCCTCCAGCTGCTGGAACGGGTCCTGCAGGATTGGACATGAGTACGACATCCAGCTCGTCAGAATGCCCCAGGGGCGAAGGAGAATATGTCGCACGATAGAAGTCTTAGAAGTTCTTATCGGGTGGAGAAAAAATCGATCCTGGGCCATTCTAGCGAGCTCTATGGCTTTTTGAACACGATGAGGTCTCTGTGGAGCGGCAACCTGATTCCCGTTTCCCTTGCGCGGGTGACGTCGTGGGCTTCGTACTGCCACTTACTGTATGGCACGATGAACCTGCGCTCGAACTTGAGGTAGCGGATTGCCCTGCAATACGACTCGAATGCGTGGTCGTACTCTTTATCTCCCACGAGGCTTGGGGAGATGATCAGAGCAACCCTGCCACCTTCGGCCAGAACGTCCACTGCCCCAGCGATCACCTTCTCCATCTCATCGTAGAAGCGATGAAGTGGCATGTTTGCGAAATTGTTTGGTTCGGGTCCGTAATCTCCCTGTCGCTGCGTCCAGTACGGCGGATCGAGTATGACGAGGTGCATCTTGTACCCCTTTGGGAACTGCGGGTACCCTTGGGTTGTATCGTGCTTGAAGATCTCGCCCTTAAGATATGGCGATATGTCCGAGCACCAGCACCGTCTGAACATTGCCCTGCAAACGTCCCAAGTTGTGCCGCCTCCCGCAAATGGGTCGTAGACGTTGCCGAAAACGGGAGTGTAGCTCCACAGAAGGTTTTCCACGATTTGGCCTGCAAGCCATCCTGGATAGTCACAGCCATAATGCGGGTCGCACCCGTCGAAGTACCAGACGGAGTAGTCCTGCCAGCTGGGAGGCGGGCATGTGGGGTCGATGAAGTACTCACCCAAGATCTCGTGGACCAGCTGCTTCTTTTTCTCCTCGAGCTCAGTCGTGGCTTTGGCTGTGGCGATCCTCACGATTTCGGAAAGCTTGCCAGCTTCGTGCGAATAGCGGGCGAGCACCTCTTCTACCGTAGACTTGGGGATCCCCAGTATTTCGCCGATCTGAGAAGGGGTTTCGCCACGGAGGTAGTGATCCAGGATTTGCAGGTCGCGCTTGAAATCTGCAAGTTGCCTTTCTTCCTTGGTCCACTCGCGCACGGTTCTTGGGCTGACCGAGAGGAGGTCAGCCAGTTCGTCAACCGTGTACTCGCCAAACAGCCGTCTTGCCAGGCGCTCCTTGTCCTTGCTGCTGAGCTGCGTGCCATGGCTTGCGTTGAGGCGGATGGCTTCGACGAGTATATCGCGGCGAGTGCGGAGGTCGGTTCGGACGATGGCTTTGATCGCGGTTCTGCCCTCCAGCTGATAAGCCGCCAAGCGGTGGTTCCCGTCAACGAGGAGGTATTTGCCCGAGGCGGTGCGGACCACGTGTATTGGCGGCAGGCGATCGATTGCCAGGCGCTGCTGAGCCACCGCAGCGTCATCGCGACGTTTGCGGGGGTAGAGGTCGGGATCAAGCTCTATCTCTGCGATAGGGATTTCGCAGGTTTGCATGGTCACACCTCCGGCCAAAGAGTTTAGCACGTGCTGGGCAGCCATGCTTGTGCTTATAGTTCCGTGGATCTATCAGCCATTGGGCTTGCACGAGCAGGGGCGCGAATTCCTTGATACGTTCCTTGTGGGTATCCTTACGTGATTCCTTTGGGAGACCCTTTGGTGTACGCTATAGGCGACGATACAGGCGACAATATAGACGACGATACAGGCGAAGATGCCGGAGGCCATATCGACGACGATATAGTCCGCGCTACGGACCGCATGGAGATGAGCGCATTGCACCGAGGGGGGATATACATGGCTAGCGATGCAGCGCAGAAGTCGAGGAAGCCACCGAGCCAAGAGCGATACGAGCGCACTCACCCGAAACTGACATGCCGGGTTACTGCAGAAACGAAGGAACGACTGCAGGCTATACTTCGTGCCCAGGGGGTTTCGCTCGGCAAGTGGCTCGAGCAGCTGGTGCATAGAGGTGGCGAGAGTGCAGCCGTAGTGAATGCCCGAGAGGCGTACACGCGCGGTTTTGACGACGGGTTTGCAGCCGGGCACGATCAGGCATGGGATGACATAGTGGAGTTCCTCTACGAGCTGTTGCAGGAGCAGGATTGCAAGGGGGACTGTGAGGTGTTCAGGTGGCTAGAGTGCGCATCGGTGAAGAAAGGCAAATTGCGTATTCCGATTGAACTGTCCACGCAATCCGATTTGAACTGTCCAGTAGATCCGATTTGAATCGACCAGTGAATCCGATTTGAACTGTCCA